>CAZRYF010000064.1:0-29108 GCA_964604165.1 uncultured Enterobacterales bacterium | reverse complement strand
ACCCACCGCCACAGGGGGTGAGGTTCGAGCTTGTCGAGCTTGTCGAGCTTGTCGAGCCTGTCGAGGGTCGAGGGTCGAGGGTCGAGCGTCGAGCCTGTCGAGCGTCGAACGGGGCGACTTTCAAGCGTTGGGTCCCACGACCTGCTCCGCCCTTCGTTCTACGGCCTGCGCACTTCTGACTCAGGGGACTAGATCATTTCCTTCTCAAAACGCAGGATGCGCCCCGAACGTCAGCCCGCGGCCTCAAGGGAGGCAAAACCACGAAAAGCAGCGCTACTTTTTTGGCTGCGGCTTCGGGCGAGGCGATGGACGCCACTGCATGGGACTCTCCTGGTTGTCGGACGCGGGAGAAAGCTCCCGGGCCCATATATCTTGTGCCCTCAAGGAGGGCCTGTCAAGTTGCCTTTCCGGCCGGGGCGCGTTCTACCCTTGGGCCATGAGCCTCGCCCTCGCAACCCACCCGGATGGGACACCGCTGAAGGTGCCCGGTTCGCCTCCCTTCCGGTGCAAGGACCTGTCGAAATTTGCAGGGGTCTCCTTTCGACTGCCCCCGGGGGACAGCCGCCTGGCAGACATCCACACTGGAGGATCTGCCCCCTGCCCCCCCATGGAGAACCTCGTGGGAATGGTGCAAGCCTGGGACAGAGACGCCGAGTGGCTGGATTTCTTGGACCCACAGGCGCCCAACCACCTCTCATCCCTGTTGGAACGCGACCTGTACCTGCACCATCTCGCCCCTTACTTGCCTGCCACCGGCCGGGTGCTGGACCTGGGCGGTGGGGTGGGCCGCATGACCACTGCCCTGTTGGATCGCGGCCTGGAAGTGGAGCTGGTGGACCCGGATCTCAGAAGCCTCTGGCGAGCGGTTCAACACGCCGCCGGACGAGCGGGCCGCCTGGACGTACACTGGTCCACAGGAGAGGCCCTTCCCAAAATCAAGGAGGTCGATGCCGTTCTGGCCATTGAGGTGCTGTGCTACGCGGAGAATCCCGCCCGAATTCTGAAAGAGATTCGGACTCGGATGGCCGAGGGTGCGGTCCTTCTTCTCAGTGTCGAGGCACGTTGGGGTTGGGCAACCTCCCTGGATGTCGCGCCAGGCAGCCTTGGGGCCCTCTTGTCAGACGGCGTGGTGCACATTCCGGAGGATCGTTGGGTTCGAACCTTCGAGGAATCCGATCTTCGGGACTTGCTGAAGGACTGGGAGATCGACTGGATTCGGCCCACGCACTTTGTGCCCTCTGGGCCCTTTGAAGCAGCTGCAGGGCCCGTGGATCTTGAGGGGCTGTTGAACCTGGAAGGAAGCCTCGCCGAAAACCCACACACCGCCCACCTTCACCGTGCTTGGACGGCTGTGGCGCGGGTGCCGTCGCGCAGGTAGGGTGCATTCCATGCGCATTCTGCTCGTTCAGCCCCCACGGTGCTACTGGCCCTACACCAGCGAGGGTGACAACTTCCTGCTGCAGCAGGCGCTACCCGCCCTCGGCGCGGTCGCCCGCGAGCAAGGGCATGACGTGGAGATCTTGGATTGCATGCCGACCCACACGGGCTGGCGCTCCTTGTATGACCGGGTACGAGACAGCAAGCCCGATGTCATTGGATGCGGGGAAAACCACGCCTTGTATGCCAGTGAGGCTTTGCGGTTCTTCTCCCTTTGTAAGGAGGCCGCACCGGAGGCGGTGACCGTGGCGGGAGGCGGCCACTTCACCAACCTTGCCCATCGGTATGCGGACCGGGAGGACATCGACGTGGTGTGCATCGGAGAGGGAGAGGAGACCTTTGCGGACCTGCTGAACCAGGTAGACGGCGGAAAGCCGGACTTTTCAAAGGTCGACGGTATCGCCCACAGCCAGGATGGGACATTCCACCGCACGCCGCCCCGCAAGCTGGTCCGAAACCTCGATGACCTTCCACTTCCGGCCTACGACATGATGCCCATGCACCTGTACGGCAAGTCGCGGTACCTTTTCAGTCCCGGGGGCACCACCATCCATCACTCGCGGGGTTGCACGTCAAGCTGTAGTTTCTGCGCTTGGTGGACCACCATGGCGGATCGAAAGTACGACGCAAAAGGAAAGGCCGTCCTCTCCCCCCGCTGGCGCTCCAAGAGCGTGGATCGCATGATGGAAGAGGTCTCCATTCTCTACCACCAGTATGGAAAGCGCTCCTACGTTTGGGTGGACGAATCCTGGAACATTGACCCCAGGTTCAACAGCCAGTTTTCACAAGCCATGATTCGCTCAGGCATGAAAACCAAGTGGATGACCTTCATGCGAGCCGACGGCATTGTGCGGGACGAGGAAAAGGGGATCCTCGCCGACCAGGTGCGGGCCGGCCTGTCCCACATCCTGATTGGGGTCGAGCGCGCCGGCGATGACAGCCTCACCTCCCTCGACAAGCGCTTCTATACCGGGGGCGTTGCAGAGCAGGCCGTCCGCATCTTCAAGGAGAAGTACCCAGAGGTCTTCATCCAGGCCACGTTCATCGTGGGGGTCCAGGACGAAGACCATGACAGCCTGGATCGCCAGGTGGAAATGGCGACGAATCTGGGGGTGGATTTTCCCGCCTTTCACCCGATCACACCTGTGCCCGGCACCCCCATCTACGACGACGCAATTGCCAACGGACACATTACTGAAGAGGATTTCGACGATTTTGACTGGCTGTCTCCCGTCCTGGATTCCGACTACTTGACCCGCCATGAAATCGCGGAAGCGCTGTACAAAATGAACAAGAAAATGGTGAACACCCGGTGGTTGTTGAAGGGGCTCACCTCGGACGTGCCCTACAAGAGAGACATGTACATCTGGTTCGCCAAGGTCTCTGCCACCATGGCCTGGGAGGCCCTTAAACAGAAGGTGAACCCACTTGATGTGGAGTTCCATCAGCAACTCGTCAAACCGCACTGGTACGATCACTAGCCGGAGAGATCAGAAGCAAGCGATGCCCCTTCCAATCGGCCAGCAAATTTCCGTTCCCGTCGAGGTGGTGTGCACATCCCTCGTGCCACCGGTCATCTCCCATGGCCGGGTGACCCACTACGATGGCGAGACCTTTGAGTGTTTCCTGGAAGACCCGGTGCCGCCCCTGGAGCCCGGTTCTCAAGTGATTCTGGATCTGACAGCTGTACGGGCTGCCCGGGTGATCGCCACGGTGTCAGAAATTCAAGGCACCCGCCTTTGTGTGGTGCAGAAGTCCGTGAATGAGCCGGACAAGAGGGTCTTTCCCCGGCTCTATGGAAACGTCAGCCTGCGCTATCGGCTGGCGAGTCACGAGTCCGAACCCGCGGTGAGAGCCTGGCTGTCAGGCGGCCTGGAGGCTGCCGGGGAGCACGAGTGGCGCACGCCGGATTCCTTCATGAACTTCAGCGTCACCGGGCTCAAGTTTGAGGACGTGGAGAGCTGCGTCGCGGGGGATGTCATTTTGGCCGAATTTGGTGTACCCACCAGCGAGAACCGGTTTCGCTCCACCGCCCGTGTCATTCGGGTCTTTCCAAAGGAAATGGACCTACCCGGTGACCCGACAACCGAGGCGACCCACAACATCGCCCTGGAATTCCTGGAGATGCCCAAAGAAGGCAGGGAGGCCCTCTCCGAGTTCACCCTTCTCATCCAGGGCGTGCTTCTTTAGAGAAAGCCGGCCTCCTGGAGACCACGCGTGGGCATCGCCTTCTTTGACTTGGACCGAACGTTGATCTCCCGGAATTCCGGCGGTCTCTGGGTACGTTCGGAGCTGCGGGACGGCTTCATCACCAATTGGCAGGCGTTTCGCGCCGCCATCTGGCTGACCCGTTATCGCTTGGGTTTGGCGGATCTTGAAGACGCGCTGCGCTCCGCCATTGGCACCCTGGAAGGTGACTTCGAGCAGGAAATTCGCGCCCGCACTCGGCGCTTTTACAAAGACCAGGTGCGAGCGCTGTACCGCCCCGGCGCCCAAAAAGCCCTCTCCTTTCACCGAAGCGCGGGAGACTCTCTGGTTCTACTCTCGTCCACCTCACCCTACATGGCGGAAGCGGTGGCCGAAGAGCTGAACCTGGACGGGATCCTCTGCAACCATTTCGAGGTGGATTCGGACGGACGGTTCACAGGAAAGCCCCAGGGCGAACTTTGCTATGGGGCAGGAAAGCTGACCCATGGCGCCCGATATGCCGAGGCCCACGGGGTCGACCTCGCCCAGTGCACGTTCTACACGGACAGCGCCACGGATCTACCCATGTTGGAGGTCGTGGGCCGACCCGTGGTGGTGCACCCCGATCCCAGGTTGGAGAACACCGCCCGAAACCGAGGCTGGGAGATAGCGGACTGGGGAAGGCCCTAGGAGGCTGTAGGGCGTAGAAGCTGCGTTTGTAGCCCTCGCCACCAAGGGGGTTCGCCAGATCCGGGGGGGTATAGAGTGACTCCCCCCGATTTTGGCGATGATGTGGCCTTGGAGTTCGCCAACTCCGGGGGGGGATGCGCTATCTCCCCCTTGAATTGGCGACAATTGGCGGAGATGGTTCGCCAGATCCGGGGGGGTATAAAGTGACTCTCCCCGATCTTGGCGATGATGTGGTTCCGTTCCGAGCGACCTTGGAGTCGACTGCGCCAGGAGCGTGTCTTGTGGGGACTCGGAAGAGCAGAGCGATCTCGATCAGATGAAGAAGATCGCTCGACGGATTCTCCCTGGCGTGATCAGATTGCCTTATGACGACCAAGAAATACCGCCCCTGGCCCCGATGATGCAGCGCGTTCACCAGAACCACGGGAGCCCACACCAAACCCCAGCCCCGTTGAGAAGATGAGCCAACGCCTCGAAGTCCCGGAAAACCGCGCCCTCTACCGACGGCGAAAAGCCATCGTCGAGCCGATCTTCGGCCAGATCAAGGAGGCGAGAGGGTTTCGGCAGTTCTCCTTCCGGGGATTGGCCAACGTGGACGCAGAATGGAGCCTCATCTGCGCATGCCACAACCTGCTCAAGCTGTTCCGGTTGAACAAAGAACCCGCACCGGCCTGACCGGGTCGGTCAAGATGCCGATCGCCGTCGGCATTCGAGGAGACCTGGGCTGGCCCTGCCACTACGCCCTACAGCCTCCTAGCACCCGCCGTCAATCCACGCCTGAACCGTGAGAATGGGGTCTTCCGGGTCCAGCCGCCCTTCCTGGGGCATGCTGCCGTCTTCCATTAGGGTGTAGAGCACGCTGCCCGCCGAGTCTCCGCATGACACGCGCGTACCGCCCACAATCGCCGCCTTGTCCACCAGGTTGCCTAAGGCGTTTTCCGGATCCAGGTTCAGACCTCCGGACTCACCGCCATTCACGTGGCACGGTGTGCAATGGGTGTCGAAAACGGCCTGCACCTCGGCAGGCACGCTCCCTCCCACCTCTCCGGAGTCATCGTCACCACTGTCCGTTGCCCCATCCTTGCCATCACAGCCAAGAGCCAAACCCAGCAAACCGATTCCAATCCATAGACGCATTTCTTCTCCCCTCCCCCTTCCGGGGAGAATGTTGGAGGCGACTTTAGGTCACCCGGCACCCAACCGCAAGCTCTACCAAACCTTTAGAGGGCCATGCCGTACAGCCCATAGAGCAGCATCTTCGGCGAGAGGGTCCGAAGCTCCAGGAATTGCTTCTTTACCTGGCGTGGACGCATGTAGAACTGACGAAGGCTCTTGGCCTGCATCCGAATCAGCTCTGCTGGATCATAGCCAGGGGGATGGTAGATCAGACGATCTGGATCCGGGTTGAAGGTGGTGTAGTTCTCCCAGTCATCCCGAAAGAGGGTCTTCTGCCACCGATCCTCAAAGAGCTTGGAACCCGGAAAGGGCACCGTGATGGCAAACTTCGCGAAGTCCAGGTCCAGCTCCACCGCAAAATCAATGGTGCGCTGGCTCTCCTCCGGCGTCTCTCCCGGCAGCCCCAGCATAAAGAGGCCCACGGTCTGAATGCCTGCATCTCGGGCGTTGGCCACACCGACCCGGACGCTGTCCGTGGTGAGGGTCTTGTTCACGTTTCCCAGGAGAAGATCCGAACCCGACTCGATGCCCATCAGCACTCGCCTACATCCACCTTCGTACATGAGCCGACAAGTCTCAGGGTCCAGGCGGTCCGCCCGTGTCTCCGAAAGCCAAACGCAGCGTTGGTCCAAGCCCCGCCTCTGAATTTCCTCGCACAAGGGCGCAAGGTCCTTCTTCACCAGGGGAAAGATGGGATCCACAAATCCAATCTGCTTTACCCCGTAGCGATCCACCATGTACTCGTACTCATCCACCACCTTGATGGGGTCCCTTCGCCGAAAGGTCTTGCCACCGGTGTGAATCAGCGAGCAGTAGTCACAGCGATACGGGCACCCGCGGGATCCGGTCATGGTCAGCACTGGCTTGTCCATGTCCGCAAATGGAAGCAGGCCGTAGCGATGAAGGGGAAAGAGGTGCCACGCCGGGTAGGGCAGATCGTCCAACTCTCGGTTGAGCGCACGGGCCTTGTTTGTGACCGACTCACCATCCGTGCAAAGCCAGGTCAATCCATCGATGGCGGAAAGATCCGTCTCGTGGGCCGCGATAGCATCCACCAGCTCACAAACGGTGATCTCCCCGTCATGGTGCACCACAAAGTCCGCTGCACCTGAACGAACGATCTCCGGCCCGAACACGTCCGCATGAACACCTCCCCAGACGATCTTCGCGTCGGGAAGTCGCTGGCGAATCCGCTCTGAGAGCTGCTCACAGGTGGGTGCGGAAGGGGTAAGAACCCCCATGCCCACAAGATCCGGCTTGAAGCGCTCCGCCCGTTCCAGGATCTCGTCCGCGGAGAGCTTCTCAGCGAACATGTCCAGGGCCCGCACATGGCAGCCATGGGCCTCCAAGGCCCCGGCAATGTAGGCCAGCCCAATGCTGGGCATGGGCTCCAAGAGTCCAGCAAAGCGCCCGAGCTTGCGCATGTCCATGGCCGGATTGATGAGAAGGACGCGCAACTTGATGGCTCCGAGTGTGCCCGGGGCACTCTATCCGGCGGATTCACCTTTCCACAACTCGGAGGGTCCATCTTTCGGAATCCGAACAAAGAAGTTGAACCACCGTCGCCCAATGGGCGCTGACATCGACCGCCAATCGTCCACAAATGCTGGTGGAATGCGGGCAGATACCGAGAGGTCCTGCCTCTCCGACGTGAGGAAGTCCTGCTCGGGTACAAACAGATCCGGCTCCCGGCCAAAGACATAGTCCACGTCCGACTTCTCATGGCCCGGCATGCCCTGTCCCATGTCCGGCATCTCCCGGCTCGCAATGTGCCGATCCGAGAGGCCCCACATGTCAATGGTGGCCAGCTTTGCGTAAAACGGAACGGTTCCCGAAGAATGGATGGCCAACACCGCGTCCGGACGCACATGGGCCGCCAGCCATGTCCCTACCAGCTTGCGATCCCGGGTCACCCCCTCGCGAAACCGCGCTTCTGCCAGTGCCCTCTCCCGCTCCGGTCCAAAGTCAAACGCCCCCCACAACCCCAGCGCCACGGCCCCCACCCCCCAAGCAGGCAGAGGCGTCCGCACAGCCCGCAGCGCCTCCAGGGCGAGGAGCGCCCCCAAGGCCATGATGGGCTGGAGAAAACGCCATGTGATCTTGAAGTCGCCCCCCACCGCCACAACATACATGCACCAGGCACACACAGACCCCACGAGCATCCAGGTGTAGAGCAGGTGGCGCTCGCGTCGTAGAAGTTGGAGTGCCCCCGCACATGCCAACACCACAAAGACGGTGTGGCTCGCGGAGAACCGACCCAGGTACTCCAGGCCTCGCGCCAGGGAGTCCGCACCACCGCCCACCTTTGCATGAAAGGTATTGGGCAGAGGCGCCCCGTAGTAGGCCAGGCGAAAGACGAGCTGGGAGAGAAGCACGGTGGCCACGAAGGCCCATCCGCGAAGCTGTTGGCGACAGGGCAACCGCTTCTCAAAGAGCAGGCGAATTCCCTGGGTAATGCCGAACCAGAGGGCCCCTTCAGGCCGCGTCAAACAAGCAAGAGCTCCCAAAACCGCCGAGTTTGGGCGCTCTTGAGGCTCCGCAGCCTCACGAAGGGTGGCCCGAACCATTCCGAGCACAAGCAGCGCAAAAAGAGGCGTCTCCAGTCCCTGCACCCCTTCCATGACCCCCGGAGGATCCCCCGCCAAAAGGAGCGCCGGCACCGCCGCCAAAAGGAGAGCGGGCTCTCGCTCCCGGGCCATGGACGCCACCAACCACACGAGCCCAATCACCGAGAGGATCCCCAACCCCGTGGCGAACCACTCCACAGAGAGGCCCACTCCCTGGGGAACCGTCATGAGGAGCGTCCACAGGAAATTCGTGTACCCCTCCACCGGATCCCCTGGATTGAAGACCAACCCTTGACCCTCCACAAGGTTCTGGGCATACCGGAACGAGATGAAGGCATCGTCCTGCAGGCATGGCACGTACGAGGACACATGGGCCAGCACAATGGCCCCAAGCAACAAGGGCAGAAGCCGCGGGTTCAAGCCGGGCCCCAGCCACCACCGCCAGGAGTCTTCACCCGCACGCGGTCTCCTGCAGCCAGGTCTGTTGTCGTTCCATCCCATTCTCGCCAAGCCCCTTCCACCTGCAACGAGTCTCGCCCAGCCTCTCCATTCCCGCCGGATCCAAGCCCCAACGCCCCGGAGACTCTTCGACTGGCAAGGAGAGAGGCCCGGGTGTCGGCCAGAACCTCCAGCTCCCGGCAGGCGCCGTCTCCCCCGGCGTGAGCTCCCTCCCCGCCGGACCCATTCCTGCGGGAGAAGGACCACAACCGAATGGGGAGCCTCCTCTCCAAGACCTCTACATCCGTGGCTCGGGTGTTCGTCATGTGCACCTGCCTTGCATTGTCCCCCGATCCGTCAGGCGAGGCCCCCACCCCTCCGCAAATGGTCTCGTAGAAGGACCACCCGGCGCCCCCGAGGGTCAGGTTGTTCATGGTGCCCTGGGAGCCCGCCCGGGCCCCCGCCGCGCGAAGAAAGAGGTCCGTGATGCGTTGGGAGGTCTCCACATTCCCCCCCACAATGGCCGCGCCGGGAGGCGGCGACAAAATGGAGTGTTCCGGCACACGAATCACAATCCTTCGGAGCACCCCCTCGTTCAGGGGAATCGGCCGATCCACAAGACACCGGATGGCGTAAAGGACCGCAGCACGCACCACAGCCGGCGGGGTGTTGAGGTTTCCGGCGTGAGGTCCACCTGTCCCCGCAAAATCGACCTCCAACCTCCCGCCGCTGGCTCGAAGGGCGAGACAAAGAGGTACGCCTCCGATGACATCTTCAGCCTCTCCACAGGAGAGACCGTCCAGGACGCGAGCCGTGGCCTCCTCGGCGACATCGTGGAGATGGACCATCCAGGCCTCCACCACCGTTGGGTCGCCCAAGGCGGCCAGCTGTCTGGCAGCAAACGCATTGGCTGCCACCTGGGCTTCCAAGTCGGCCTGCACCACGCCGGGCTCCCGCGAGTGCCGCGCCAGGACCTGGGGCATCACAAAGAGTCCCGCCCGCAACAAGGGTGTGCGCCGAAGCACAGCCCCCTCGTCCTCCAAACACCGGGATTGGGGAGGCATCGAACCTGGCGTGGTGCCCCCTACGTCCACGTGGTGAGCCCGAGAGGCGACAAACCACGGGCGCTCCCCACCCCCATCCACGGCCGTGATCACCGTCAGGTCCGGCAGGTGGGACCCCCCTGCACAGGGGTCGTTGGTCAGCCAGGCCTGTCCCGGTTCCGGGCGAGGCACATGGGCAAGCAGATCCCGGACAGTCTCCCCCATCGCCCCCAGGTGCACCGGAATGTGTGGCGCATTTGCCACCAACTGACCCCGGGCATCAAAAACCGCACAGGAAAAGTCCAACCGCTCCCGAATGTTCACAGAACGAGCAAGACGGCGAAGCGTCTCCCCTGACTGTTCGGCGACCGCCATGAAGCGACCGCTCCAAAGCTCGACCCCGAAAGGTGTTCGGTGCGTTGGCGCAGGCTTGCTTGTCACCGTCCGTTGCTCCAGAACCAGGAGCCCGTGCTTTCGAGTGGCCACCCAGCCTGCCGGAACAAAGATCGAGGTGGTGACACCATCCAGTCGAAGGGGGCCCATCCGCGGCTCGTCGCCAATTCCAAACAGGTCACCTTCCTGAACCGGCGAGACAGGCAGCGGCGCCCACACCCGGAGCCGGGCGTTGACCACCTCCACGGCTGCCCCAGGCCGATCAAACCCAAACCTGCGGCGATGTTCCCTGGCAAATGCAGCCCCTGCGCCTTTCATCGTCCGGGCCTCCACCTCCACCGCGTGGTCCGTGCCTGCATGCACAAGCTCCACCGTGGCCACAGACTCTCCCAGCGAGGGCAGATCCGCTTCCATCGAGCGCCAGGCAGCCTCCACAGCGGGCCAGGCCGTTTCCAGGTCCTGCCAGATGGGACGCACTCCGGCAGCCTCCAGCCGCGCAAGGGACTGGCCCCAGGCACAGAGCACGCCGGCACAAGGGTGTACCAGCACCGTCTGGATTCCCAGCTTCTCAGCCACCGCCGCCCCGTGCTGGCCCGCAGCCCCCCCGTACGCCACAAGCGCGTGGTCCTCCAAGTCGATTCCCCGGGCAGTGGCCAAACGCCGCACCGCCGCAGCCATGGACTCCCGGGCAATGTCCAGGAATTCCTGTGCCTTCCCAGGTAGATCGACCCGCCCCAAGTCCAAGGGGGGATCAAAGGCCAAAGGATCCACCAGCCCCTCTGCCAGCGCCGCATCCGTCAATGTCTGGGGCCCCCCTCGCCCGTAGCAGGCCGGGCCCGGATCCGCCCCCGCAGAGGCTGGGCCCACGGTCAGATGCAAGCCATCATTGGCCAGGATTGAGCCACCCCCTGCAGCAATGGTCTCTACCTCCAACATGGGGCGCCGCAAGCGCACCCCCGCCACCCGCACCACCCCTTCTCTTCTTGGAAGTCGCCCGGCCTCTACCCGACAGACATCGGTGGAGGTGCCTCCCATGTCCAGTCCCACAGCCCGCTGAAAACCCGCCAGGCGAGCGATCTCCGCGACCGCCAACACGCCCCCCGCGGGGCCCGACAACACAGCATCCGGCGCGGCCAGGTCCTTCGCGTGCATGAGCCCTCCGTCAGACGCCATCGCCAGCGCTCCGGGTGGAATCTCGTCCCGGTCCATGGCCCCCCGAAGAACGGGGGTGATCGCTGCATCCACCAGGGCCGTCTCGACGCGGGCCAGGTACCCCACTTCCGGAGACACCCGGTGCCCCAGGGTGACCGGAATCCGCCCCGCAAAGCACGCTCCCACAGCCTTCTCATGGGCCGGATTTGCCGGGCTGTGAACCAGCACCACCGCAACGCTCTCCACGTCGGACAGGTCCAGGCCCGCGAGTGCTTGGAGATCCTCTCCCGGCAAGGCCTCCACCTCCACCCCCTTGGCCCCCATGCGCCCCCCCACCTCCACCACTCTCGTGCAGAGCGGCACCGGCCAGCGAGCATCCGCATCAAAGAGCTGGGGGCGCGTGCCATCTCCGATCCAGGGAAGATCCCCAAACCCCCGGGTGACCACCAACAGGGTGGGCACTCCCCTTCCTTCCAACAGGGCGTTTGTGGCCACAGTCGTTCCGAAGGTCAGGTCGCCTCTTGTGAGCTGCCCCACCACCGCTACATCCGACGGCACCTTCTGCACGGTGACCGTGCCATTTGGGTGCTGGTGCACGACGTCCGTGAATGTCCCCCCCCGGTCCACCCGGGTGATCACCGGGAGAGAGTCCCCTCAAGCACGTTGGACCGGTGGTTGTTCCGGTCCGTGATCATGACGGAGAGGTCATAGGAACGCGAGTCGTACACATCCTGAAGAGCAAAATAGACGCGCCCATCCGCCACCCAACAAGAACCGTTCATGTTGCCGGCGATGCTGGCCTGGAACAGCGCATCCACGTAGTCGTGTCCATCGTTCACCGTGATCACCAGGGAGCCGTTCTTTACGTCTCCCTGCCCGTCCCAATAGGCAAAGCTGACCTCCAGCACATCCCCCACGTTGGGGTACTCATCAAACTCTCCCTGTAGATCCGTGATCGACGGGCCATCCTCGTCCAGGGGGTCGGGCCAACCATCCGGCCGGTTGCTGCTCATTCCCGTGTCGTCAGCGGCCTCGGTGTCGTCACCTGCCGCCGAATCATCGCCACCGTCAGGCCTGTTCTTGCTGCCACCGCCGCCAAACCCATCCGTTCCCGGCGGCATGCAGCCGGTGACAAGAAGAAGAAAGAGTGGGACAAGCTGCATGACGCCTCCAGGTGGGCCTTGGGGCCACAGGTCCCATATAGGATGCTTTGAGGAGAGGCACATGGGCAAGCTTTCTGCATTGATTGGTGTGCTCTTCGCGATCGTGGTGACCTACTTTCTCTGGTGGAACCGCTTTCCTCCCTTTGATGGTCACGGCGAGCCTGTCCCAGTCACTGTGGCGGACGTGGAGATCGCCATGGATGAGGTACAGGTCAAGGGCACCGCCCACTACGCGACCCGACTCTCCCGCACCTGGCCAAAGAGCCTCTTTCGAGAAGAGCGCACGCTTTGGTTCTTTCCATTGTTTGGCCCAAAGGACATCGAGGGCCGGAAGATTCACGTCATGGTGGCGTCAGACGATGCCCCGGATCGCCTGACCAGTTTTGAGGACATGGTGGTGGAGGGTTGGGCAAGGCCTCCGGCTGCCCGGATGGATACCGAAAGCGAACAGGCCTTTCGTGCGGCGGGCTACACCTTTGACGAGTCCTATGTGTTGATCGAGACCTTTGGTCCCAGCGAATGAGCGCTTCTTTGCGAGCAGGTCTACTTGCGGTGGTGCTGGGGATCCATGGATTCATTGCATTGCCCTTGCCCAGCTCGGTGCGGGAGGTGGATCTAAAGAAGCCTGTGGCCGCCGCGGAGCTTCAGCGGTGGTCCCACTGGCTGGGCAAGGTGGGGATAGACCGCAGCCCGGACCATTTGCGAGCAGATGTACTGCGGATCGGACAGCCCGTGGCGGCGTTTCGTCGGGCGGTGTTGAAGCCAATGCAGCCCTTTCTGCGCTTGACTGGCACGGGACAGGGTTGGGGGTTCTTCAACACGCCGGACTCCTACCCGGACCAGCTGCGGGTGGAAGGTCGCAAGAAAGGAGAGTGGGAGCTGCTCTTCGCCGCAATGGACCCGGAACATGACCACCTGGGGCCGCAGCTGCGCTACCGCCGCATTCGCGGCGTCTACGATGCAAACACCGACCGTCCGGGAGCCTCCTACAAGCACCTGGTGGACTGGATTGCGGACCAGATCTTCCAAGGAGACCCGGACGTGACCGCGGTGCGGGTGTCCTTTCTCCGAACCCACACCACCCCCCCGGGGCGGCCCGCCGATGACCTGGCGAAGAAGCGCCTGGTACGCATTCGCCGGAGACCCTCATGATCGCCACCTGGATCTCCCTGTGGGACCACAAGGAACATCCGCGCACCCTGGCCCTTGTTCGAGTGGCCGTGGCTGCCGCCATCCTGGTTGACTTCCTGCGCATCGCACAGCTGGATCTTACGGTCCCCCTTTTTGGACCCCACGCGGCAGGGGGCATCTCCAACGTGATGGAGCGGGCAACACCGCCTTTGTTGTACCGGTGGTTTCCTGCCCAGGCCTCCACCGCCGTCCTCGCCCACGCGGGGGTGTGCGTGTCCGCCCTGGCCTTTGGGTTGGGTCTGTTCACGCACTTTTTTGGGGTGGTGCTGATGCTGATCTACGCCCAGCTGGCCCTGGTGCTTCCCTTTGGAGACCGGGGCATTGACATGCTGCTGCGCAACACACTGCTCGTCCTGGTGTTCTCCCAGAGCCACACCTGGGGCTCGCTGGACGCATGGCGCAAGACGGGTCGCATGGGGGGCAGCGGCGAGCCGATTCCCGCCTGGCCACGCCACCTGATGGTGCTGCAGCTCGTGGTGATGTACACCCTCGCCGGCGTGCAGAAGCTCGGCCTGGACTGGACTCCCCTGGGTGGCTTCTCAGCGATCTACATCATCCTCGCCGACCCGGCCATTGCCCTGTTCGACCACTCCGGCTGGAGCCGGGCGCTCTACCCGGTCACACAGCTGGCCACCGCCGGGACGATGTTGTTTGAGTGGGGGGCCCCCGCGGTCGGGCTCGTCTACTGGTACCGGGCCACCCCCGAGCGGTCCGGGCAACTTCGGGCCTGGTCCAATACTCGAAACCCCCACTTCTGGTGGCTTGCATTCGGGCTGGTGCTCCACCTTGGGATCGGCGCCACCATGGCGTTGGGGGTCTTCCCCTGGGCCATTTTGGGCCTGTACCTGGCGTTCTTCCATCCAGACGAGCTGGCCTCCTTCGGCCAGCGCCTGGGTCAGCTGCGGGCCAGGGCCGCCCGTCCCGGGTAGCGCGCCACCTCTCCGAGCTCCTCTTCAATGCGCAGGAGCTGGTTGTACTTGGCGATGCGATCCGTTCTGCACAAGGAGCCGGTCTTGATCTGGCCGGCGTTGATCGCCACCGCCAGGTCCGCGATGGTGGTGTCCTCGGTCTCTCCCGAGCGGTGGGAGATGACCGTGGTGTAGCTGTGTCGGTGGGCCAGGGCGATGGTGTCCAGGGTCTCGGTCAGGGAGCCAATCTGGTTCACCTTGATCAGGATCGAGTTGGCCACCCCCGCCTCGATGCCCCGGGTGAGGCGGGTCACGTTGGTCACGAAGAGGTCGTCTCCCACGAGCTGCACCCGGTCGCCCAGGCGCTCGGTGGCGTGCTTCCAGCCATCCCAGTCGTTCTCGTCCAGCCCGTCCTCAATGGACACCAAGGGGTAGTTCTCACACCAGTCGGCATAGCGGCCCACCAGATCGGAGCTGTTCAGTTCCTCACCGCCCATGGTGTAGGTCCCGTCCTTGAAAATCTCCGACGCAGCCACATCCAGGGCAAAGACCACCTGGTCCCCCAGGGAGTAGCCAGCCCGTTCGACTCCCTCCGACAGGAGCTTCAAGGCGGACTCGTCACTGTCCAGGCTGGGCGCAAAGCCGCCCTCATCGCCCACAGCCGTGGAGAGTCCCCGGTCCTTCAAGACGCCCTTCAAGGTGTGAAACACCTCGACACCGCATCGCAGCGCATCGGAGAACCGCTCAAACCCCACCGGGACAATCATGAACTCCTGCACATCCACGTTGTTGTCGGCGTGGGCGCCCCCGTTGAGCACGTTCATCATGGGCACCGGCAGGTCCCGTGCGTTGGTACCTCCCAGGTAGCGGTACATGGGCAGGCCTTCGTGGGAGGCGGCGGCCCGGGCCACGGCCAGCGAAACGCCGAGAATAGCGTTGGCCCCCAGGCGCCCCTTGTTGGGGGAGCCGTCGAGGCCCACCAGGAAGTGGTCCAGTCCCGCCTGGTCCCGGCCATCGCGCCCGATCAGGTGGTGGGCGATCTCCTCGTTGACGTTGCGCACGGCGGTTGCCACGCCCTTGCCCATCCAGGCATCGCCCCCGTCCCGCAGCTCCACCGCCTCGTGCTCCCCCGTGGAAGCACCGGAAGGAACGATTGCCCGCCCCATGGTGCCCTCCTCCAGGGTGACCTCCACCTCCACGGTGGGATTGCCCCGGGAGTCCAAAACTTGCCGGGCGTGGACATCGAAAATGGCGGACATGGAGACCTCCGAAAGGGAGCATGATTTAGCACGGCCCACACTCCCTGCCGACCCACTCAGATCCCCCTGGTGCGAGCCCACTGAATTCACGATAGAAGCCGACTCCGAACCGGAGCCACCATGCGCCTGTCAGTCTCGCTTTTCCTCGGCCTTTTTCCCCTCGTCGCCACCGCGGGAGCCGATGCGCCCGACAAAGAAGAGGCCGGCAAGCAAATGGAGCTGGCTGGCCTCTATGGCAAGGCAGGCCAACCGGATGCGCAGATGGAAGCTCTGCGGGCCGCTGTTACCGCGGATCCCGACAGCTGCTCGAACCAGATGGCTCTTGGTGTCGAGTACCTGAAGCGAGGAATGGGCACCGAGGCCATGGGTCCCCTGAAGACCTCCGCCGAGCTGTTCGCGGCCTGGGACGCCCTGCCCCTGGAGGAGCGACAGGAGATTGAGGGGGGGGAAAAGGACAAGTGGAAGTTCAAGAATCCGATCTGTGTCAGTCCCGCCCGTCTCTGGGAGCAGTCTGCGATCCTGCAAGACGCCCTGCCGGAGTCCATTGTGGAGATTCCCCTCCTCCGAGGCGGACCGGGAAGCCACGAGTCGTTCGTGGAGATCACCCTTCCTGATGAGAGCACCCACCTCTTTCGCCTGGGCTGGGAAACGCCCTCCACCGTCGTGACCCAGGGATTCGCCGACGCGGCGGGTGCCAAGGTGACCGAGCGCAAGATCAAGCCGAGCTCCCAGTACTCAGAGATGGCAAAGATCCCCGCCCTCCAGCTGGGTGAGGTCTCCCTGGAAGGGATCTGGGCACGGGTCGATTCCAGCGTGGGAGAGGCGGGTGGGCTGCCGCTCTCTGGAACCCTGGGCATGCGCGGCTTCTCCGACGGATTGGCCTTTGCCGTGCTGCCAAGCGAGGGGGTGTTGCTCCTTGGTAAGGCCACAACGGGGCCAGAGATGCTCGCCCGTGCAGAAGGCGCAGCACAGGTGAAGTACGAGTCCCACGAATGGCGCGAGGAGAGCGACGGCCGCGATCGAAAGTGGAACGTCATGTCCCACCCCTGGCTGTTCACAGGTACTGCAAATGGAGTCGACACCGAGTTTTCCTTGTTTTCCGATGACGCGGTTGGGCTCTCTCGCAACCTGACCGCGGGCTGGGATGCCGCGTGGTCTTTTGGTACGTCCGGCGGATACTCCGTGGAGCTCCAGGTGGCAGGGGGGACTTTCTCCTGGAGCACCCTGGCGGCCGAGAGAACCAACGCTGTCTCCAAGCGACATCCGGAAGGCGTCCAGTTCGGCATTGCCGGAATGGACGTCGCGGTAGACCCCTCCTCCCTGACCCTCGCCCTTGCCCGGGCCGACAGCGACCAACGGGGTAGTTGGTTTGAAACCGCCCTGGCCAACGCCCTGGAAGAGCCGGAAGAGGAAGAAGAGACCTTTGATGCGCCTGAAACGGAAGAAGCCGAGGAGACGGACGAAGGCCCGCGGGCACAGCCCAGCAGCTGCTTTCTGGCCACCGGCTACGCAGCCTGGGCGGAGATTGCCAGCGGCGAATTCGACGCAGTCATGAACCGTCCGGTAGGCCACGAGAGGATGAACGCACTGGTGCCCACCCTGGTGGGGAACGCCATGCTGATCGCGGGCGTTCCGAACTCGGCGGAGGTTGCCTACAGGCAAGCCATCCGCCTGGACGGACGCAACGCCACCCTGGGTCTGGGCATTGTCCAGTTCGAGCAGGGAAAGCATGACCTGGCCGTGAAGAACCTCGAATACAGCGTCTGGGAGAGCCCCAGCAACCTGCAGCGAGCCAACCTCTACGCGGAAGCCCTTGCCCTTGGAAAGGGAATGGGCGCTGCCGTGGACACCTTGACCCGCCTCTCTGCTGCCGCTCCCGACAACCCCACGTGGGCCCTGGCCCAAGCCCGTGCCGAGGCCATGGTGGGACAGGACTCCACTGAGTCCCTGAACCGGGCCCTGGGTCTGTACGAAGCATTTCTCGGTCACACGATATCGGCGGAGATGAAGGGCCAGTACGCCATGGCCCTGGTGTTGGCAGAGCGGTACGAGGAAGCCTCCCAGGTGGCCGATGCGGCCCTGGCTGCCTCCCCAAGGTCCGCAAGCGCCGTCCTGGCCCTCTCTGAGATTGCAGCCGAAGACGGCAACGCCGAGTTCGCGAACCAGCTGCGCACCCGGGCTGCCATGTCCCACCTGGACGACCCGGCGTATGCTGCGCTGTTGAAGCCGTAACTACCGCCCGGACCACCACAGGTCGAGCATCAGCAGCCATCGCTCGTAGGTCCCGTTGGACAAGAGCACGATCTGAAGCAAAAAGGACAGCCCACACAAAACCAAGAGTCCAAGAGCGATGCGCTTCAGACGCAGCAGCTCCGGTGCAGCTTCCTGGGGCAGGTGACCCGACTCCACCCGGGCCAGGTCCGCATCCGCCAGGGCCCAGGCTGCAAGCGTCAGTCCCACCCCCGGCACAGAGGTGCAGCACAACACGCCAGAGAGGTCCAGGGGCACCCCCACCCACAGCAGCCGCCGAATCCAGCGAATCCGTGACCCGCTTGGGGGGTCGGAAAAGAGCTCGTCGGTTCCCTCGGTCACGCCTGGAGATCTCCAAGTCGCCGCAGTGTCGACAGGTATTCCCCATGTGCCACCCCAAGAATCTCCAGTCCACCGTCCGAGCGAGGAGCGAAGATGGCGTCCTCTCGGAAGGCCTTCAAGGCATTCTGTAGATTCACGAGTGACAAGGACTCGGGGCGCCGAATGTCCCCCACGGACAAGAGCTGCTGCCCTACCTTTTGGACCTCCTTGGCCAACCCCTTATCAGCGATGTCCTGGGACCCGAGCTGCCCCAGGGCGCGGAGCACCACGTAGTAGCTCTCCAAGAAGTTCGAGAGGAGCCCGGAAATGGCCCCGAGGCGGTTCCTGTCCAGCACCGTGCAGGTGCCATCGGCCAGCCTGGCCACCGCCCCCGCTGCTTCCAATTGGGCCAGCCCACGGGCCTCCAGCTCCCACTCATCTGCCTCCGGGTCATGCACGAACTCGTACCGCAACAAGTAGAGCAGAAAGCGAAAATCGGCCCGAAAGGCCCCAGGGGCGGCTCTTTCGGATCCCTGTGACCGAATCACCGTCGCGAGCATGCTCGCCTCGATGCACCGGTGGAGCGCCGCGTTCTTGTAGTACTCCAAGGTGATGCGGCGCTCGGGGTTGACCCGGTAGAAGATGCGCTGGGGCCGCTCCATTCGGGCCACAAATCCATCCCGCAGGAGACGCGACAAGGCCTTCTTCCGGCGATCCGCCGCATCCGGGCGTGGCTCCTTTTCCGCCCCCAACAAGGCCTGGTAGCAGCGAATCCGCTCCTCCAATTCGGCGATCTCCACATCAGAATCGGACCGGGCCAGGAGCGCCATGCTCAACAGCGACGAAGGCGGCGTGACGCTGACCGTGTTGATGCCGTGGAGGATGCGCTCCCCCAGCCCCTGCAGCGACTCCCGACGCTGGTCCTTGTTCAGCCCCTCCCAGGGGCCCTTCAGCTCCGCGAGAAAATCCGAGAGCTTTAAGGGTTCCGCCACACGCAAGTGCACCCGCCCGAAGCGCTTGAAGATCACCCGAGAGGCCTTGGCCACCTCGCGCAGGCTCTCCGACCTCTTCTCCTCTCCGCTCAACTCCCGGGCGTAGGGGTTCTCCTCAGCTACCTGCTCATAGGTAATGGACACGGGCAACCAGCTGACCTCGTCCAGGCTGCGCCCCACCCGGGCCTCTACCCCGGCATCGACGGTGTACCCGAGAATTCCCAGCTTGGGCGGAAGCAGCTTTCCGGTTCGAGACCGCCCTCCTTCTATGAAGAACTCCACCGAGTGTCCCTCCCGAAAGAGCTGGGTCAGGTAGGCCCGAAAGAGCCCGGGAAAGAGACGGTCATCGAACTTTCGCCGAATGAACATGGCCCCCCCCCGGCGGAACAAGCTCCCCACGGGGAAAAACGACAGGTTGTCCCCGGCCACGATGTGGGGGGGAACGATATCCGCATCCCAGAGCATTTTGGAGAGCAGGAGGTAGTCCACGTGGCTGCGGTGGCAAGGAACCAGCACGCAGACCCCGTCACGGGAGGCAGCACGAACCCGCTCAATGTCCTCCGGGCGCATGTCGACCCCCCGGTACACCGTGTTCAAGATGACGTGGAGCAGACCGCGAAACACCACCAACACCGGGTAGGAGAACCTCGCGGCCATGCGGTCATACATCTGCACCAGCTGCCGCTGGATGGACTCGGGCTTTCGACCGGATGCTTCCACCTCGGCCACCACAAGTCGCCGAACCCGCGACGAGCGCAACACCAGCCGCCGCATCCACCGGTGGGACTTCTGCTTGGCCCCCCGCACCACCTGGGCCTCCCGGTAGCAGAACCGCCGCACCAACAGGCGCAGCCCCTTGGCCTGGATTCGCGGAGTCTGCTCCCCCACCCGCAAAAGGTACTCCCGCACATCCACCGGCTCCCCCACCTGCACCAGGGGCTCTCGGGCCCGCCAGATAAGCTCAGCCAGCTTGGTGAGGGGGGAAGGGTCCTCCTCGGTTCCCAGCAGGACCTGCATGGTAGGGGTGCGAGCAGGCTCCGGGGTCCGCTGCCAGACCACCACCACGGGAAGCACCTGGATTCCGGATTCCGGCCTCTCCTTCTGGGCCTCCACCACAGCCTCCACCGGGTCCGGCCAGTCCGGTGCGCTGAAGATCTCCCGCCACGTGGATGGTGGCTTCAAAAAGACCGCCACGTTGTGCCCGGTTCCCACGTGGTCCTGCAACCACCCAGAAGTCACCGGGTGGGGCAAGCGGCCCAGGCGAAGAAAGCGACCCAGCCGGCGGCGCCAGATGTCCAAGGAATCCAACAAGGGGCGAAACGCGGTCACCCGCACCCCCGTGCCAAAGGTGGCCAGAGGCAGCCTCCGCAGCTGAAGGGCCTGGTTGAGGGCGATGTAGTCCAGGATCGAGCGCGTGCGCAGCGAGTAGACCACCGGACCCTTCAGGGCAGCGAGACGCACCCGCTCAGCCGCATCATCCGTGATGCGAATCCGCCGCAGAAACAGGAACAGGCCCGTGGCGTAGTAGAGCCAGCCAAAGCGCCGGACCATGCCCGAGCTGTACAGGTCGGCTGGGACCCGGGGGGGACGGGCCATCACCCGGCGGCGGCGAGCGCCTGCTCCAGGTCGGCGATAATGTCGTCGACGTGCTCGATCCCCACAGAAAGGCGAACGAGCCCATCTGTGATGCCGATCTCCGCGCGAATGTCCGGCGGAATGGACGCATGTGTCATGGCGGCCGGAAGCTCAATCAGGGACTCCACGCCTCCCAGACTCTCCGCAAGAGCCACGATTCGGGTGTTGGCGCAGAACCTCTCCGCAGTGGCCAGATCCACGTCCAACTCAAAGGAGATCATTCCGCCAAAGCCACTCATCTGTGAGACTGCCAGTTCATGGTGCGGGTGACTCTTGTGAAAGGGGTACCAGGTGCGCTTGACGTCCGAGCGGCTGTCCAACCAGTCGCAGATCGCCAAGGCGTTCTGGTGGTGACGCTCCATGCGCAGGGCCAACGTCTTGATGCCACGAAGGGTGAGCCAGCTGTCCCAGGGTCCAGGGACCGCCCCCACGCCGTTCTGAACGAACCGCAGGCGCTCTGCCAGCTCTGCCGTCCCAACACACACAACGCCCCCCACCACGTCCGAGTGCCCGCCGATGTACTTGGTGGTGGAGTGCACCACGAGATCCGCCCCAAGCTCCAGGGGGCGCTGGAAGATGGGGGTGGCAAAGGTGTTGTCCACCGCCACAAGGGCCCCCACCTCTCTCGCCCGTGTCGCCAGGGCCGCAATGTCCGTGATCTTCAGAAGCGGGTTCGTCGGGGACTCGAGCCACACCAGGTCTGTGCCCGCTGGCACCGCCACCACGGGATCAACGCGGGACGTATCCACAAACCGGTACTCGATGTCTCGGTTGGCCCACAGTTGGGTGAACTGCCGCCAGGTGCCTCCATAGACATCGTCCCCACAGACCACCTTTGCGCCCGGCGGAAGCAGGTGCTGGATGGCTGCAGTGGCGGCGCTTCCGGACCCAAAAGCCACGGTCTCCACCGCCCCCTCCAGGCTCGACATGGACCGCTCAAGCGCCTCCCTTGTGGGGTTCTGGGTCCGGGCGTATTCGTACCCGCTGTGCTCACCGACCCCCTTCTGGACAAAGGTGCTGGTCTGGAACACCGGCGGCATGATCGCGCCGGTGACGGGCTCTGGAGACTGGCCGCCGTGAATGGCGAGGGTCTCCACCTTGAAATCTCGAATCATTGGTTTTTCACCGGACGTCCCGCAACGCTGGACATGTGATCAATCAGGTCAATACGGGTGATGATGTCGATGGGCTCTCCATCCCGCACCACGATGGCCACCTTGGAGCGCTTGAACAAGGATGCGACCACGGTGATCTCCGAGTCCATTTCCACAGTGGTGAAGTTTGCCTGCACCAGGTCGCCGACGCTCTCCGAGCCGCCCCCGCCGCGAAGCGCCCGCTCCAGCAGCGCCGTCTCCGTGACAATGCCCAGCACCTTGCCATCCGCCACCACCGGGAGCTGCGATACCCCGTGCAGCTTCATGTTTCCGACCACCTCCGTGACCCGGGCATCCGGGCGGGTGAGAATCAGCTCCCGCTCCCCGCCCCTGAGCTCCACCAGGTCCGCCACGGTCCCCATGCCGTCTTCCGGATCCAGGTAGCCGTTCTCTCGCATCCAGTTGTCGTCGAAGATCTTGGATAGATACCGTGAGCCGCTGTCGGGAAGCAGAATCAGCACGTTCATACCCTCTGCATCATGGCGTCGCACCCACCGAAGCGCACCGCTGACCGCTGCCCCCGAGGATCCACCGCAGAAGATTCCCTCCTCCCGCACCACGCGCCGGGTGAACTGCATGCACTCCTTGTCATTCACCCGCACAACGTCATCGACATACTCCCAGTCGATGGTCGTGGGCATGAAATCCTCTCCGATTCCCTCCACCACATAGGTGTGGGGATCCGTCATTTGCCCCGTGTGGAAGTAGTCGTAGTAGAGGGACCCCACCGGATCAATACCGACGATCTTCACGTCGGGGTTCTTCTCCTTGAGGTACCTGCCCACACCGGTGATGGTGCCCCCCGTTCCCAGCCCTGCAACGAACACATCGATCTTGCCATCCATCTGCTCCCAGATCTCCGGGCCGGTGGACTCATAGTGGGCCTCCGGATTGGACTGGTTGTGGTACTGGTTCGCGAAAAACGACCCCTCCTCGTTTCCAAGGCGGTTGCTCACCGAGTAGTAGGACCGTGGGTCCTCCGGTTCCACCGCTGTGGGGGTGATGACAACCTTGGAACCGTACGCGCGCAAGCTGGCCCGCTTTTCTTCGGACTGCTTGTCCGGCATCACAAAAGCGGTCTTGTACCCCCGCACACTGGCCACCATGGCCAGCCCGGCGCCCGTGTTTCCACTGGTACCCTCCACCACCATGCTGCCCCGCTTCACCAGGCCCGCCTCTTCGGCATCATCCAGGATCTTCAAGGCCACGCGGTCCTTGACGGAGCCCCCTGGGTTCAACATCTCCAGCTTCGCATACAGGGTGGCTGAAAGGCCCTTCCCGATGTTGTTCAGCCGAACGATAGGGGTGTCTCCAACACAGCTCAAAATGTCATTGTGGACGTTGCGCACAACAGCCTCCCGGTGGCCTGGGGATATAATCCGGCGGGCCTGGGAGCGGGAGTGCGCCCGTGGATGAACAACGTGAGCGCTTGGTACGAAAGGGAAACTACATCCATGGTTCGTTCATCACCCCTGAGTCCATCGACGGGTACATCAACTGCGTAAACCCGGGGGATCGCAGCGACGTCTTGGGTCGCTTTCCCTTTTCCGCCCGTTCTGTCGACGATGCCGTCGCACGGGCACAGGAAGGAGCCGCCGAATGGGCAAAAGTCGGCCTCAATGACCGGGCCCAGGCCGTCAAACGGTTTCGCGACACCCTGGGAAAGTACACCGAACCCATCGCCCAGCTCATTACGCGGGAAACAGGCAAGCCCCTGTGGGAGTCCCGGCACGAGGTGATCGGCACCACGCGGGCGCTGGACATCTTCCTTGACGATGGCCTGGGCCTGTTGGCACCGCGCGTGTTGAACAAGCAAGGCGCCCGGACCGACTACACGCCCCGCGGGGTCGTGGCCCTGCTCTGCCCCTACAATCCTCCCTTGCGCATGGCAGCCACCCAGACCGCTGCCGCCCTGCTGGGGGGAAACTCAGCGGTTTTCAAGGCCTCCAAGTTCACCCCTGCCGTGGGGCAGATGGTGGCGGAGTGTTGGGATCGCTGCCGTCTGCCCCGAGGGGTGGTGAACATGGTGCAGGGATCCGGGTCGGTGGTGGGACACCGCCTTGTGACCCACGCGGGGGTGGATGCTCTGCTGTGCACTGGGTCGTTCAAGACCGCCATGTCCGTTCGAAAGACCCTGTTTCGCCGCCCGGAGTTGCCGGTCATCTACCAGACCGGCGGCAAGGGCGTGGCGCTTGTACTGAACGATGCCGACATGGAAAAGGCCGTCTACGAGGTCATGCTCGGGGCGTTTCTCACCACGGGCCAGCGACACAACTCCACCGCCCGGGTGATTGTGGAGAGGGGAATCTACGACCGTTTCGTAGAAGAACTCGTGCGCCGATCCTCGCGCCTCACGGTGGGCTTTGGCATGCATCCCGGCACCTTTATGGGCCCGCTCATTTCAGAGAACATTCGCAACCGCTTTCACCAGTACACCCGGGCCCTGGAAGCCAAAGGCCATGCTGCCTTGTTGGAGCGCACCCCATGTCGAGATCCGCAACGCCGCGGGTTCTACGTGACCCCCGCCATTCATGCCGTAGATCACAAAAACCCGTCTCCCTTTTTGAACGACGAGCCTCCGGGGCCCGTGCTGCTTGTCTACAAGGCCGAGGATGTGGACGAAGCAGTCGAGCTGCACAACCGGGCCGTGTACCGGCTCGTCTGCTCGGTGTTTACCCAGCGAGAGGGCCCCAAGCTGGCCCGCGTGTTGGGGCAACTGAAGACCGGCGGCGTCAACGTGAACCGGGCCACGCTGGGCTTTACCATGCGTCTGCCGAGCGTGGGACTCGGACGAGCCTCCAGCTTCGTGAGTGCAGATCTGAACCTGGTGCGGGCCCTCACCCACCCCAAGGCACAGCTTGTGGAGTCGCGTCCCTTTGATGCCTCCATGGCCGTGCCTGGAACCCACTGGCTCCATGAGAACCTCCTGGACGGACTGGGCAAGCTCTCGGACGAAGAGACCTCCATTCACGACGCGGCCACGGTGGATACCCTTTTGAACTCACCCACTCCCAAAAAGACGCGATAGCGGCACCCAAGGCCCGAACCTCAATTGCCGTTGAGGGTCCAGTTGTAGCGTGCGTAGTCCACGGTGTAGCCACCCGCATGAATCCAGGCCGCCGTGTCTGGGTCCGAGAACGCTGCAACAAAGTTCAAGGCGGCCTCCTGCGTGCCTTCCACGCCGGGGATGTCGTGGAGGCCGCCGTAGCGAGGAACAAAATCCTCGCCGTACCACTCAAAAATGCGGGAGAGGTGGACCTTCTGTTCCCCTGTTTCCAAGATGACGGCCGTTGTCTTGGCCCAAGCCCCTGCTGCATCGTCTAATTCGCCCTCCAGACCCGCCGCCGTGAATGCAGCTTTGCGCAGGGGAGGACAACCTTTGGCAGCACACACCAAGGCCGCGTGAATCCTGGGATCGCCAAGGGGACGAAGGCGCTGGTTCTCGACCCCGTTCAGGGAGATCAACTCCCGACCGAGCCAGAATTTGCGGGTGTCGAAGACCTTGCCCCCATCCAAGGAGAGAATGGAGGTAATCGGCCACTCGGATGCCACGACCTCCAGGGTCGTGGCGTTGTAGGCGTTGATCCAGAAGGCCTTCTTCTCCGGCGCCGTCATGGAGGTGAGGTCTGCCTTGGCGATGGCGCCCAGGTAGGCCGTTAGCGATACGCGCTCCGCAGCCAACGCCGAATAGCGAACACTGTTTCCCTGGACCTTGGCCGCGAGAACACCATCGAGGGCGCTGTGGTCCATGGCAAGGGCTGTCCAAAGCAATGTAGGCAAGAAGAACAACACCAGAACTCCCGATCCAGACTTTCAAAGGGGGCCATCGAACCCATATCAACCCGGCCCGTTCTATGATAAACGCATGGGACGCTTCGCCATTCTAGGGACCCTGTACTTTCGTCTGGTGGTCTTGATGGGCACAGGCCTGGGGCTGTTGTCGGTGGTATGGTGGATCCAGTCCAAGGCCTTGGTGGAGCAGGAGGTGGCCTCCAGGGAAGCGCAGCGCATCTCTGCGGTGGCTGTGACCCTGGCCCCACACATCAACGGTGACCTTCACGAGACCATGGCGCTCGTGGTGCCCGAAAAGGACGGCTTTGTTCGCTGGGAGGAGGCGCCCGGGCCGATCCAGCTTCTTCGGGGCGGGCTCGTAAAGGCCCTGGAACAGAACCAGCTTGGGACCCCCCTCTACACCCTCCGGCTTCGGGAGGAGTTTCGAACGATCGTCCAAAGAGATCCGGACATTGTGCACCCGGAGGCCATGGAGTTCTTTCTCTCCACGAGCGACGCCCCCTATTGGCGACACACCTATGAATACCGCCCCCTGATGGGGCCGACCCTCTTTCAGGGCCAGTCCAACCAGGTCCCGATGTACCAGGATCACCATGGCACTTGGATCTCCGCCTACGCCCCGGTGAAAAACGCCAAGGGAGAGGTGGTGGCGCTTCTGGAGGTGGATGCCACCCTCGACACGCTCCTGGAGAGAGCCCAGAAGGACCTGCGACAGCGGGCCACCACCATGCTGGGAAGTGTGGCGGTGCTGCTCCTGTTGCTGGCACTGGCCGTGCAACGAACAACCCGTTCCATCTCCACTTTGGCCTCTTCTGCCGACAGGTTCGGCAAGGGTGACTTCGAAAGCGCCATCTCCGCCAGGGGTTCCAGGGAAGTCGAACAACTGGCGGGTTCCCTGGAGTTCGCCCGGTCCAGTATTTCCAGCCACCTGGAGTCTCAACTGTCCATCTTGGGAGAGGTCTCTCGCACCAGCAAGGACCTCCACGAGGCTGCTCAAGTCCTCTCCAACGCAAGCCACCGCATGCAGAGCAGCGTAGTCCAGAACAGCGAGACCGCCGAGATTGCCAGCGAGGGCTCCGGGAGGCTGCGCCAGCGGATGGGAGTGATGGATGTGGCGGTCACAGAATTGAACAGCAGCATCGCAGAGATTGCCCGAAACGCCCTGGACGCAGCCCGGGTGGCTTCCTCAGCGGTCGGGCAGGCCAACCAGGCCGCTGGATCGATTCAAGAACTGGGGGAGACCGGAGAGCACATCGCGAGCGCCGTGAAGCGAATTGCCTCCATCGCCGAGCAGACCAACCTGGTCGCCATCAACGCCACCATTGAAGCCGCCCGGGTCGGAGAGGCTGGAAAGGGCTTTGCCGTGGTGGCCAACGAGGTGCAGAACCTGGCCTCCGAGACCGCGGAGTTCACCCGGGAGATTTCTGACACGGTCGCCGGAATCAACGAGGCCACAAGACGGGCGGTCCACGCCATGGAGGAGATCACCGAAACCGTCGACCGAATCCACGAGTTTCAAAACAGCATCGCCTCGGCCGTGGAAGAGCAGACCGCCACCACAGCAGAGATGCGTCGTTCCACGCGGAAAGCGGTTGAGATGTGCGGATCCATTGATGAAGCCATCGGCGCCGTCGCTCGGCTCTCCCAGAGTGCCCAGTCAGATGTGCTCGCCACCGGCAATCGCGCCCGTGCTCTCTCCCATCTTGCAGAAAACCTGAAGCAGCTGCTGGACGATCACGCCCAGCTTCGGAGCGGCTGATGTTCTGCGGGGACTTCGATGCATGGATGGCAGAAATAGGCCCGGCGGCAGTGTTTGTCCGGACCTTGGAGGGGGCCTGGCGCATTGAGCCGGACCTAAGCCGGTTTGCATGGGACCAGGTGGGGGCGGAGACGCTGGGTCCGAGCCAGGGACTGTGGCATGCCCTGGTCCGGGATCGGGCCACGGGGTTTGAGAGTTGGTGGATGGTCACCCACCCGGCACTGCTACAGGATCACCCCCGGGTGGAGGCGACCCTTTTTGAAAGTGAGGCCGAACTGCGGGCGGCGATGGAGCGTGAGAACCGCGAATAGCGGGAGTCACTTGTCCCACGTGAGCGGCGCAGGCCGTATACTTGGGCGGGCCGGTTTCAAACCCACCAGAATGCTGACAATTACCCGGAGACTCCAATAGGAATTGGACCAAAGAGTTGGGGCAGGGCAAAGGCAGGTCCGTAGCGCTGTGCAGGGGGAAGTTGGCCAACTCCCCTTGACGCCGCCCTGTCGGGGGAGCACTCTTTAGATGAACCGCCCCCTGTCTGATGGGTTGGGGGACAGTTCTTTGAGATTGATGGGGGCGAAACGGCTTCGACGGGGCCGTGATAAGTCAAGGTTGCGTGCCGAGGGTGTTTGGTTCCTCGCAAATCCCCAGACAAAAACCATAGTTGCCAACAATAACGAAGGCTTCGCTCTCGCTGCTTAAGTGAGAGTCGTCTGCCACTCTCCCATCCGGGAGGAGGGTGTCGGGCGTGTTCAAACCCGGATAGTCCACCGACTCCCGCGACGCGGAGAAGGAGGACGATAAACCACTTTCAGCGTCGCCTCTTCAGTGCCGGCCATGTTTGCTGGGTTGGCTTGAAGTAGTACACAGCAGACTACGCACGTAGACGCTGAGACTGAGCGACTTCGGACGCGGGTTCGACTCCCGCCGCCTCCACCATCTATTTTGTTGTCATATCAATAACTTGTCGCTCTGCCGGGTCCTCCAGATCCAATTTTGCGCTGAAAGTGTGACCACCGTCGGGCCGCCGAGTGCGACCGAAGGTGGGCGCGCCGTTCTCACCGAACGCCATCCAGGACCTTGATGTAGTCCTGCCTGGCTGCCGGAGAGAGGTGGCTGTAGCGCATGGTCATCGCCAGATCGGCGTGACCCAGGTACTGCTGGATTGCCACCAGGGGCACTCCGGCCATCACCAGCTGCGATGCAAAGCTGTGCCGCAGGTCGTGAAACCGGATGCGCGGCAAGCGTGCCCGCTCGATGGCCCGCCACATGGGTCGCTTGACCTTGTCGCGGGTCAGGTAGCCACCCTTCTGGCAGGGAAAGACCAGGGGTGAGCGGCCACATCGCTGCCTTTGCCTCGCCAGCACCTCGGCGAGTCGCGGCGAGAGCGGGATGCTCCGTCCGCGACCGTTCTTGGGACTGGTGCGCTCGCCTCGGTGGACACTCCAGCGCACGTGTATTCGCCCAAAGGCGAGGTCCACATGGCTCCACTCGAGGGCGAGTAGCTCTCCCATCCGCATCCCCGTGCGAAGCGCGGTGAGGAAGAAGGGATAGTGCCTCGGCTCGGTGGCCTGGATGACCGTGAGGAAGCGCTCGGACTGGGC
>CAZRYF010000063.1:12700-29339 GCA_964604165.1 uncultured Enterobacterales bacterium | reverse complement strand
GCACCAGGCTCGTTCTTAATTAACGAGAACTACTATCTGTTTTTCAAAGACCGACCGACGAGCGAACGGGTGGCAACCCCACCTTGTCTGCCCACGAGCGTCGCGGAAATAACCCAGGCCCCATGACCGGTCAAGCACATCCTCTGGACAAGCGCAAAGAAGCCAAATCCGTCGTCCCCTGACCTCGCGCCTTATGCGTCCTGGGAGTGGGAGACCCCCTCCGGCAGGGCGGCTTCGAGGATGGCGCTGACCGCGGCCACGTCCTTGTCCAGTCCCCCGATGCGCTCGATCACCTGCTGGCGAAAGCGATGGTATTCCGAGGCAATGTTCAGGGCGGTCAAGAGAGCCACCGTGTATTCATCCAGAGAGCCCTTGCTCATGGACTCCATGCGGCCATCGACGTAGCGGGCGACGGCCTCCAGATCTTCCTCTGGCTCATCGGAACGGAGAGTGTACTGCCGGTTGCGAATCGTGATCTGGACGCTCATGGGGCTGCTCCTTCCTGTTCCCTAATCCACACCCAACAGTCAGGCACCTGCTTCCGGCAGAAGCATGGCCTCCACGAAAGGTTGGGCCTCAAACGGCCGTAAGTCGTCTACCTGCTCCCCCACCCCAATGAACTTCACCGGAAAACCCAGATCGGCTGCTACAGCCACCACGACGCCGCCGCGGGCCGTGCCGTCCAGCTTGGTAAGCACCACGCCGGTGACTCCGGCCACCTCTCCAAAGGTGCGAGCCTGGGAGATGGCGTTCTGGCCAATCGTGGCATCCAGCACAAGGAGCACCTCATGGGGGGCTCCAGGCACAGCCTTGCCCACAACTCGACGCACCTTTGCCAACTCGTCCATGAGCGGCTGCTTGCTCTGCAGGCGGCCGGCTGTGTCACACAGCACCACAGTGCAATCCCGGGCTTTGGCCGCATCCAGGGCGTCGAACAAAACCGCCCCCGGGTCGGAACCCTCCTCGTGGGCCACGATCTCCGCATTGGAGCGTTCCGCCCACACGCGCAGCTGATCGATGGCCCCGGCACGGAAAGTGTCGCCCGCCCCCAGCATCACCTTGTGGCCCATGTCGGTGAACCGTGCCGCCAACTTTCCGATGGTCGTGGTCTTTCCTGAACCATTCACGCCCACCACAAGGACAACGTACGGCCCGTCCTCTGGGGCGGGGTTCAGCGCCGACTCCCTCTCCGCCAGGAGATCATGGATCTCCTGTTCCAGGGCGCCGCGCAGATCCTCGGCGCTCTCCACTCCCTCACTTGCTTCTTTGACACGAGCCACCACCTTGCGGCTGGTACGCACCCCCACATCCGCCGCGATGAGCACCTCCTCCATTCCGTCGAAGAGCGCATCGTCGATGGACTGCCGAGAAAAGAGGGCTGCAAGGCGCCGGCCCATTTCCTGCCGGGTCTTGCCGAGCCCCTTCCAAACTGCGCCCGTTCCCCCACCTTGGGGAGCCTCCTCCACGGGAACCGGTCCAGCCGACGTGGGCTCCAGCACCTGGACAGGGGCTTCCCTCTCCACGTCCTTTGCAGGCCGCTGCCTCCAGAGAAGCATCCCCACAACCACAGCGACAATTCCTCCAAGGAGGAGGCCCAGTTCCATCGGATCCATCAGCCACCGCTAACGAGGTCTCATGCTCCCCGCACCATCAATGAATCTGTACTGTGACCAGGCGAGAGACGCCAGGATCCGGCATGGTGACGCCATAGAGCGTGTCCACCGCCTCCATGGTCTTCTTGTTGTGGGTGATGACGATGAATTGGGAGCGCTCCGACATCTCCTTGAGCATGTCATTGAATCGACCACCGTTGCCCTCATCCAGCGGGGCATCCACCTCGTCCAGGAGGCAGAAGGGAGAAGGCTTCACCATGAACAAGGAAAAAATGAGGGCAATCGCCGTCATCGCCTTTTCCCCCCCTGACAGCAGTTCCAGGTTCTGCAGCCGCTTGCCGGGCGGTTGTACGAAGATCTCCACGCCGGTCTCCAGCAAGTCCTCCTCGTCCGTGAGAATCAGTCGCGCTTGCCCCCCCCCCACAAGGGCCGGATACATGCGCTCAAAGTGACCACTGACCTGGTCGTAGGCGTCCTTGAACCTCTCGCGGCAGGTGCGATTGATCTTGGCGATGGCCTTGCGAATAGACTCCACGGATTCTTCCAGGTCCAGCCGCTGCTCCTCCAGGTAGTTGTAGCGCCCAATGACATCCTCGTACTCCTCGAGGGCGGCCAGGTTGACCTCCCCAAGGCGCTCCAGGCCCCGGCGATCCTCCGAGAGTTGACGGACCCAGGGCTCCACCTTGTCTCGCTCCTCCAACCAATCGGGGGTGATCACAAGATCCGCCACTTCCGGGAGACGAGCGGGATCCATGGGTACCTGCCCCAGCACCGCATCCCCGGCTTCCAGGGTAAGCGAAGCATCGCGTTCCAGTCGATCAAGAAGCCCGGGCAAGGAGACCTGGTAGCGCTCTTCCACCTGCTCCCGCAGGTTCTCGATGTGCAAGCGGGCTTCCTGCACCTGCAGCTCCAGCGCGCCGCGGCTCGTAGTCGCCGCCTCACGGGCGTCCCGCAGCCCTCGAAGGGACTCTTCCGCTTCGGACAGCGTGTCGCGAACGGTCTTGAGGCGATCGGTCGAATCCTTCAGCTTGCTGCGCAGTGTCCCTTGCTGCTCTCCCAATTCCTGGATGCGCTCGTTGAGCCGCACATCGTCACTACCAAGCTCGTCGACGCGGCTGATGGCTTCCTCTCGCTCCTTTGTCAGCCGGTCAAAGCGCTCCACGGCGCTGGCGAGCTGTTCCTCCACCCCCACAAGGGTGTTCTTCAGCAGAACGACCCGGTCCCGTGCTGACTCCTGCTCGGCCTCGGCCCGGGCAAGAAGCTCTCGTGCCCGGCTGCTTCGGTCCTCGGTCTCCATGACCTCGGTGCGCAGCGTCGCCACGCTCTCCTCTGTGTCGGCGAGGTCGGTCTCTTCCTCGAGAAGACCGCGCTCCTCCTCTTCCAGAGTGGATGCAAGGGACGCCAAGGTTCCCGAAATGGACGCCCGCTCTCCCTCCAGGGCCTCCGCCTGGGCGCTTTGTCGCTCAAGGCCTGCCCGCTCTTCGCGGACCCTGGAGTCCGCCTCCGCCAAGGCCACATGGCAGTCCCGGTGGGCCGAACGCAGCGTCTCCAAATCGTCCCGCAGTCGGGTCACCTCATTGGAGAGGGACTCAAGCTGCGAACGGGCGTCCTCGGCCTCCTGCCGGAGAACGTTCAATCGACCATGAGAGAGTTCCAGTGAACCGGAAAGCTCAGTGATCTCCCTCTGGCGACGCAAGACGGCGGCGCCACTGCCGGGTGCCTGGCGCCCGACAAAAACAACCCCATCGGAACCAACCACCGAACCGTCGGGGGTTTGCACGCCGCGGCCGGTCCTCTTCCACGCATCCAGAGCCGAAGAGAGATCCGGGGCCTCCTCCCAGCCGGCCAGGAGACGGGCCAGGGCTCCCGCTCCCACAGGGTCTCGGGCAATGCCCGCTGCCCAACCGGCCAGATCCGGCGCACCGTCGATGTGTACCAATCCCATTCGAGGCCCGTCTTGGCCTGCGTTGGCCGCAACAAGAAGCGCCTCCTCATCGGAGAAGACCAGGTGCGACAGACTGGTGCCAAGCACCAATTCGACCCGTTCCTGCAGTGCCTCGGGAACATCCAGGTGCTCTGCCACAGTGCCGAGGTTTTCCACGGACTCCAAAAGCGCCCGGGCGCCGTCCTCCAGGTCCGCGTGGGCGCTCTGCAGGTCCTCCAGACTGCGCAACCGGGCCTCGTCCGCAGCCACTTCTCGCTCGGCCTCCAGGCGAGAGAGATCGAGCTCGCCCAGGTTCTTTCGTGCACTGGACAGCTCTACCTCGCCCCTTTTCAGTGCGTCCCTTCCCGTCTCCAGCGCGGCAGCAGAGGCGGACATTCTCTCTCGCGCCGTGGCTGCATCCGCCTCGACCTGGGCGAGCGCCTCCCTGGCTTGGACGAGGTCCGCCAAGGTCGAAGCGCCGCTCTCTCCAAGGTCCGCAGTGCGGGCCACCAACTCTTCCTGTCTCTGGGTCTTGGAGGCAATGACCGCACGCCGGCGGGTAAGACCCGTCACGAGCTTCAGTACCCGGTCCTTCCCCTTTTCCAATGCCTCCCTCTGCTCCATGAGCAGAGCACCCGCCTCCTTGGCCTGCTTTCCACAGTCCCTGAGGCGCTGGTCCGCTCCATCCAGGGTCTCCTGGCTCGTGGAGAGCTCCTTCTTCATGGAGGTGCTGTCTACGAGTGCGCGCTCCCGTTGCCGAGAGAGATCCTCCAGGTCATGGGCCATGACATCCAACCGAACGGTCAGCTCGTCTCGCGCCCGGCCCTGGTAGTGCCGAGCGGACTCGGACTCACGGCGCTCCGCCTCCATTTCGGAGAGCGAGTCCCGCTGGTCTCCCACCACATGCTCCAGCACCTGAATCTCATCCCGGTGCACCTGGAGCTCCGCGTCTCGGGCATCCAGCTCCTTTCCGTGTTTTTCTTCCTCGGACCGGGCGGTGCGCAGTGCTTCACGAAGCTCCCGGCGGTCCCCGGCCAACCCGGCGAACTTCACCAGGCCCAGGTACACCTCTCCCTGGCGAATGCGGGTGCTGAGTCGGCGGTACCGAGCGGCCTTTTCGACCTGCTTCTCCAGAACGCGCAGCCGACGGCCCATTTCGTCACAGACATCCGTGGCCCGCTCCAGGTTGCTCTCCGTGGAGGCCAGCTTGGACAAGGTCTCGGCGCGGCGGGCCTTGTAGCGGGAAATCCCTGCGGCCTCCTCCAGGAGGGCGCGGCGTTCCTCCGGCCGGGCGCTGACCATCTTGCCCACCCGCCCCTGCTCGATGAAGGAGTAGAGGGAATTCACCATGCCCGTATCCAGGAACAGGTCCTGGATGTCCCGGCGGCGCACCTTTTCCATGTTGATCAGGTACTCGCTGTTTCCATCTCGGAAGAGGCGCCTGGTGACTTGCACCTCCTCGTAGCGGGCCCATTGCCCCGGAAAGGGCTCGTCCTTGGCGGCAAAGGTCATCGTGACCTCAGCCATCCCCACCGCAGCCCGACCTTCCGCCCCGCTGAAGATGACGTCTTGCATGGCTCCTCCGCGCAGCTGCCGCGCCGATTGCTCACCCAGGCACCACTTGATGGCGTCCGCTACGTTGGACTTGCCACAGCCATTGGGTCCCACCACGCCGGCGATGCCATCGCCAAAATGAAAGGTCTGACGGTCGACGAAGGACTTGAAGCCCTGCATCTCAAGCTTGCGAATTCGCATGGATTTTCAGGAGGCGGGAGGAGGAGTGTGCGCCGAGTAGGGGGGGAGGCGCGGGTGCCCAGGACGGGCAGATAGCACTTGTATCTTAGGGAGTTGCAGCCACAGAAGCAAGGTGGTTTCCGCGGGTTACCAAGCCAGGATCTCCGGCAGCTGCAGCCGCTCATCTTCCACCAGGCGCCAATGGCCTCCTGCGAACTTCCGAAGCCCCCACAAGAGCACCCCCATGCGATCCCCCTCGGGAAGCCCGCTGCCCGGCTCCTCTTCCACCACCGCACCCTGCCCGTCAAACCGCGCCAGGCGCTCATTGGGAGCCAGGTAGCAGGACGCATCGCACTTGCCCTGCCGGAAGACGGCGGCATAGGCCATGGCGGGGTGCTCTCGCCAGGCGAGCACCAGGGCCCCGCCAAGATCACGGGACAGATTCGCCACGGCCGGGTCCACCACAAATGACTCAGCGCCCCTCGCCACTGGGCCGGCCGGCATTTGCTGAAGTCGATCCCAGTCCTGGTCACAGAGAACTGTTGGGGCGTGGTCCACAAACACCGAGCCCAACAACGGGACGCTCTCCACGGAACGAAACCGCTCCGTCGCGTCGAGAACAGCGCCGGGCGCCAGGTCAAACCCCCCGTGCGCGTCGGGCCACACCCTCTCCAGACAACCCTTCAGGTCCTGGGTGAAGTCTTCGGGGCCGTGGGCCCAAACCCCGTAGGTCTGCATCTAGAGACCGAGGAAGACCAGCAGCCCCACGACCCCGAGGATCGTCAGGAAACACCCGGGCTTCTCATAGCGCTCAGCCATCGGTGCGCCCGTAGGAGAGAGAGGTCTCCTTGTAGACGGTCCAACTGTATTGGATCCACTCGAGGTCCTTGTCGGTCAGCTGCCGCACCACCCTGCCAGGAGACCCCAACACCATGGAGCGAGGGGGAATGACCTTGCCCATGGGCACCAGGGCGCCCGCGCCGATGATGCAGTGCTCCCCGATGACGCAATTGTCCAGGAGGATGCACCCCATTCCCAGGATCGAGTCCCCCTCGGCGATGCAGCCATGGAGAATGGCACCGTGGCCTACAGTGACCCGGGGGCCAATGCGGGTCACGGACAATCCGGCCGTATCATGGGCGATTGCGCCATCCTGGATGTTGGTGTCCTCGGCGATCTCAATGCGCCCCATGTCCCCCCGCAGCACCGCCCGGGGCCAGACTGTGACGCCAGAGGCCAGGGACACGTCGCCGATCACCGTTGCATCGGAGTGCACCCAGGCGTTTCGATGAATGTGTGGAGAGAGATCGCCAAGAGTTTCAATCATGCCCCTATGCTAACCTCCCCCCGGCAAGATGAAGATCCCGGTGGAGAACCCAATGACGCAATACCGATGGAAGTGGGCCCTTTTCGGAGGCCTGACGATGTGCGCTGTTCAAGTGGGATGCAAGAAGGAGGACCCGGCCCCAGTCGAACCCCCGGGCCCCACCGCTGAGGGGGTCCCGGTGGCCCCCCCCCCGCCCAGGCTGGAGGCGGCCTCAGTCAAGGAGGCGGTGACCCAGGAGTTCATTGAAGTGGTCGAAGAGCTTCTGAACATGGCCAGCAGCAGCCTCCTGGTGGACTTCCTTGAGGACGAAGCCAGGCACGAGCCGCTGCTTCAGAGCTTCATGGCGCTCTCCAACAGGGTGGAGCGCTACGACCAGATCCGGTTTCTCGATATGGAGGGGATGGAGGTCATTCGCGTCGATCGGGTCGACGGCGCCGCGGTACAGGTTGCAGCGGAACAACTCCAGAACAAGGGCAGCCGCTACTACTTCAAGGATGCGGTGAAGCTTGAGCGGGGAGATGTGTTCGTCTCCCCCTTCGATCTCAACAAAGAGAGAGGGGCCGTGTCCGTTCCGCACAAGCCCATGATTCGCTTTGCAACCCCGGTTTTCAACAGCGCCGGAGAAAAGGGCGGCCTCTTGCTGTTCAACTATTTTGGCGCCCGGATCCAGCGACGGCTGGCGGAGGTGTCGGTCCAGAAAGATGGCGACGCCTACTTGTTGAACAGCCAGGGGTACTGGCTCTCCGGGCCGGAGGAGGGGGACCTTTTTGGCTTCATGTTTGAAGACAAGCAGGAGTTGACCCTTCAGGCCCGCTCTCCCGTGATCTGGGAAAAGATCACCACCGAGAACGCCGGCCAATTCGACACCGGCGGCGCCACCTACCACTTCGACACCGTCTACCCGCAGGCCATGCAGTCCGGCTCCAAGGAGGGCTACTGGAAGCTGGTCACCCGGGTAGAGAAGAGCCAAAGCCCCTGACTCTCTCGACCGTTCTGTAGGTCCAACGGCCCAGGGGGGCATCCGGTCCCTACCCCACCAGCACCCCCGCCACCGTTGCGGTCATCATCGCCGCCAACATCCCGGCGACCATCGCCCGCAGCGCCACCGCGGCGAGGTCCGGATACCGACTCGGCGCGATCCCACCGATTCCCCCGATCTGAATCCCGATCGAAGCAAAATTCGCGAACCCACACAACGCATAGCTCGCAATGATCGCGGAGCGCTGTGAAAGAACCGGCGTCCCAGACTCGAGCATCTGTCCCAGGTGCTGGTACGCCACCAGCTCGGTGAAGACCAGTTTCTCCCCGAGGAGCGCCCCCACGATGGGCGCCTCCTCCCAGGGAACCCCCATGCACCAGGCCAGAGGAGCAAAAAGCGTCCCCAGAATGCCGGTCAGGGTCAGTGGCGAGCAGCCGCCATGCCACCCAAGGGTTACGCCGTCCTCGCAGAAGCGAACCGGCACCAGCCCCAGCATCCAGTCGCCCATGTGAACCAGCCCGATAAACGCAATGAGCATGGCCGCCACGTTCAGCGCCAGGGTCAAGCCCTGGGTGGCTCCCATGGAGGCCGCCTCAATCACGTTGACCGCTGTCTTCTCCTGGGCCGGCGCTGCCCCGGCAGCAGTCTCCGGCTCCCCGTCCTCTGGGTACATGACCTTGGCGAGCGCCAGGGCCGCCGGTGCCGACAGCACACTGGCCACCACAAGGTGCCCCGCGATGTCGGGAATGCCCTTTTCAAGGAACAGCACGTAGACGGCAAACACCCCCCCCGCGACTGTGGCAAAGCCTCCGGTCATGACCGCATGCAGCTCGGAGCGGGTCATGTTCTCCACGAAAGGCTTCACCACAAGGGGCGCCTCGGTCTGGCCCACAAAGATGTTCGAAGCCACGCTCATGGACTCAGCGCCGCTGGTGCCCATGGTCTTCTGCATGATCTTGCCCACGGCCCGCACCAGCACCTGCATGACCCCCAGGTAGTACAGGATGCTCATCAGGCTGGAGAAGAAGATGATCGTGGGCAACACCCAGAAAGCGAAGGTCTTCACCGGTGGACTGATGCGCTGGATGAAGGTCTCAGTGCTCCCCTCTCCGAAACCCAAGGTGATCTGGTGGGGTTCCACGGTCTGGAACACAAAGTCCGCCCCCACCTCGGCGAAGGAAATGAGCTTCCGCACCCCACTGCCCACGTAGTGGAACAGCGCCTCCTCAGCCCCGGTGCCGAACACCAGCAGGGCAAAGGTAAACTGAAGCCCCACCCCCCAGAACACCGGCCGCCACCTCACCCGGGCCCGATCGTTGGACATCAGCCAGGCCAGGCCCACGATGACCCCGATGCCCAACAGGGAAACAGCGCGGTTCATTCTCGACCCCTCCAGGAAATCGCTCGGCCCAATTCAATCATGGAGGCCCCCAGGCCCTTCTCAGCGTGAAACAACGTAAACAACCGCTGCCCCGACTCCACGGAGTCTCCCACATGCGCATGCACAAGGACCCCCACCCCCATGTGGACCGGATCCGCAGCTGCTGCTCGCCCCGCCCCAAGAGCGAAGGCAGCCGCCCCACACACTCAGCGTCGCAAAGGTTCACGACCCCGCTCTGTTCCGCCTCAATCACCACCTCTTCGCATCCTGTACCCAGAAGCTCCGCATCTGGATCACCCCCGTGCGCTTTCACCAGGCCCCTCCAGGCGACGTAGGCCCGCCCGTCATCCAACACGGCCGCGGCCTCCTCCGGCCGACCGGACAGGCGACACACCAACTCTCGCAGGTCTGCAGGCCCGCCCCCTTGTAGACAATCTACGGATTCCTGGACTTCCAGCGCGTTGCCCACCGCTTCCCCCAGAGGCTGGGACATGTCCGTGATGTGGGCCTCGGTGGCCACTCCATAGCTTGTGCCCACCCGCACCAGCGAGTCAGCCAACCCCTGGGCACCCTCTCGGGTCTTCATGAACGCCCCGGAACCACACTTCACGTCCAACACCAGCCGATCGAGGCCCTCAGCCATCTTCTTGGAGAGAATTGACGCGGTGATCAGGGGAATCGACGGCACCGTGCCGGTCTCGTTGCGAAGGGCATAGAGAATGCGGTCCGCTGGGGCCAGCTCTCCGGTTTGTCCACTGATGAAGCAGCCCACGGTCTCCAGGGCCCGCCGAAGGTCAGCCGGTTCCAGGTCCGTCCTGTACCCGGGAATCGACTCCAGCTTGTCCAGGGTGCCCCCGGTAATGCCCAGCCCCCGACCGGAGATCATGGGGACCTTCCACCCGAGGGCCGCCCACACCGGCGCCAGGACCAGAGAGACCTTGTCCCCCACCCCACCCGTGGAGTGCTTGTCCACAAAGGGTCCCTCGATCCCGGCCCAGTCCAGGGTCGTCCCGGACTCGGTCATGGCCCGGGTCAGATGGACGGTTTCGGCATCGGTCATGCCCCGGGTGGCCACAAAAGCCAGCCAGGCCGCCACCTGAGCCCGTGTGATCTGTTCCTCCACCACCGCGGAGACAAATCCACGGATGTCCGCTTCCGTCTGCTCCTGCCCATCCCGGCGTTCTTCGAGCCAGCGTTGGATCACACCTGCTCCAGAAAGCTGGTCCCACTGGGGGGAGCCTCAATGCCGAAGAACTCCGCCAGGGTGGCCCCCACATCGGCCATGGTGTCGCGGTCGCCCAGGTCCTGGGCACTTCCATCTCTTCGCCAGGCCAGAATCGGCACGTACTCCCGGGTGTGGTCCGAGCCAGGGTGGGTCGGATCACAGCCGTGGTCTGCGGTCATGAGCAGCACGTCGTCGTCACCCATACGAGAGAGAAGCTCCGGAACCCTTGCATCAAAAGCCTCCAGTGCCGCGCCATAGCCCAAGGGATTTCGCCTGTGGCCGTACTTCATGTCGAAATCGACCAGGTTCGCAAAGATCAGCCCTGCCTCCTGCACGTCCAGGCGATCCAGGATCGCCTCGGTCAAGGCCTCGTTGCCGCCAGCCTTGATCGCCGTGGAGAAGCCTCGATCCCCAAAAATGCTCTTGATCTTGCCAATGCTCGTGGTCTCCCACCCCGCCCCCGAAAGTGTGTCCACAACCGTCGCGTCGTGAGGCTCCAGGGCGTAGTCATGGCGGTTGTCCGTGCGCCAGAAGGCCCCTGGTTCACCAAGAAACGGCCGCGCGATCACCCGGCCCACCCGGTACGGGGCCAAGGCCGCGAACATGGCCTTGCACCAGGTGTGGAGCGTCTCCACCGGCACCACTTTCTCGTGGGCCGCCACTTGAAACACCGAGTCAGAGCTGGTGTAGACGATGGGGCGACCGGTTTCCATGTGCTGCGCCCCCAACTCCTCCAGGATCACCGTGCCGGATTGGGCATAGTTGCCCAGAGGTTCCCGCCCGGTGATCTCCACAAACTGGTTCAGGATCTCCCTGGAGAAGCCATCTGGAAACTCTTGAAAACGCTCCACCACGCGGACTCCGGCCATCTCCCAGTGCCCGGCAATGGTGTCCTTTCCGTTAGAGGCGATGGCGGCCCGGCCGTGAGCGGCCGTGGGCCTCTCCACCGGTTGCACTCCTTGCACCGGATGCAGGTTTCCGAGCCCCATGGCCTGTAGGTTCGGCAAGGTCAACCCCCCCATTTCCCGCGCCACGTGCCCTAGAGTGTCCGCCCCGGCATCGCCCCAATCGGGGGCATCCGGCATGGCGCCCACACCCACCGAATCCAGGACAATCAGCGTCGCCCGCATCAATAGGACCCAGTCGAGGTCCCGCCACTCACAATCTCCACCGAGGCCGAGGCCCCAAGGCGTGTGGCTCCGGCGGCGATCATCGCCCGGGCATCCGCCAGGTTGCGCACGCCACCTGAGGCCTTGACCCCCATGTCCGGCCCGACCACCTGGCGCATCAACTCCACGTCTTCCACTGTGGCTCCGCCTCCCCCGAAACCAGTGGAGGTCTTGACGAACGCTGCCCCCGCTGCCTTGGAGAGCGTGCACGCGGCGATCTTCTCCTCGCGGTTCAGCATCGAGGTCTCGAGAATCACCTTGACCGGGCGGCCTTCAGCCGCCTGGACCACCCCGCGGATATCCTCCATCACCTGGTCGTACTCCCCTCCCTTCAAGGCGCCGATGTTGACCACCATGTCGATCTCTTCCGCGCCCAGTCGAACGGCCTCGCGGGTCTCCGCCGCCTTGGCCGACGTGACAGCTGCGCCCAGGGGAAAGCCCACCACGCAAATGGGCATGACGCCGCTTCCTGCCAGGATGGGAACCGCCACGGAGAGCCAGGTCGTGTTCATGCACACGCTGGCGAACTTGTGCTCCACCGCCTCGTTGCACACCCGGACAATGTCCTCCCGGGTGGTGGTTGGCTTGAGCATGGTGTGGTCAATGCGAGAGGCGACCTCGCCGGTGGGAGCCCCCTCCACCGCGCGGCCATCGGTGCCGATGCGCGCTACGCCATCCGCAAGCCACGCCTTGAGCGCCGACTCGTCGTACCAGGTCCCACGCACCACAGGCATGGGCGGCACGTCTTCTTGTTGCATGCGCTCGCGCACCCGACGTGCGACCCGATCCACCAATTGATCCAGATCGTCCACAAGGCCTCCCGAGCGGTATGCCTATCCTCGAAAACCCTTCATGGCGAGCCTCAAGAGGGGGGCCAGTCCTGGCCTCCGAGCGCATCCAACACCGCGGAAAGGTCGGGAGGCACATCCACCGGTGGTCCCCCCGCACGCATGGCACCATCCACATCCTTGAGGCCCGAACCGCTGGCGACCGCAATGGCGGATCCCCCCAAACGGGCCTTGGCAAGTCCCGCCACGCTCGCAGCCCCCGCCGGTTCCGCGTAGACTCCCCCCAGGCGCGCTGTGGTCCGCATGGCTTCCTCAATGTCGTTGTCCGACACCAGGATCATCTCCCCACCCGACTCCTGGACGGCCTTGACCGCACGTCGCCAGTTGCGGGGCACCCCCACGGAAATGGAGTCGGCCATGGAGTCCGCCGGCGCCGGCTCCGGAGGTCGTGCGGGGCCTTCCACATCTCCTTTGGCCCAAGCCCGGTACACCCCGGGTGCAGCCTCGGATTGCACGCCTAGAAGTCGCGGCAGGCGATCCAGAATCCCCAGGGAGTACATCTCCTTGAGGCCCTTCCAGATGGCCGCGATGGTGCAACCGTCCCCCACACTCACGGACACCCAGTCGGCGGCCTCGGCCTCCCCCAGCTCCAGGCCACAGGTCTTCTTTCCCTCAACCAGGTAAGGATTCACCGCCGCACTCCGGGGGTACCACCCCATGTGCTCCGAAACCTCCTGGCACAGATCATAGGTGGCGTCGTAGGTGCCCAGAACCCGAAACACGCGGGCACCAAAGACCGTCAACTGCGCCAGCTTGGGCTCCGGCGCCCGGTCGGGCACAAAGATCACCGCCGGCGTGTCCAGGGCCGCGCACATCACCGCCAGGGAGGACGCTGCATTGCCCGTGGAAGCACAAGCCGTCGTGCGTCCCCGAGCCAGAACCGCCCCAATCCAACTGGGTCGGTCCTTCAGAGATCCAGACGGGTTTCGCCCTTCATCCTTGATGCGCAGTCTCGAATGGCCAAGGGAGCGCGCCAACCTGGGTGCCTCCACAAGGGGGGTGTCTCCCACGAGGGGCGCCGGATGGGGAAGTCCAGGGTCCACCGGCATCAACGGCAACCACCGCCTCATTCCCCGCCCCGGTCCGGGAGGTACCAGGGGCATCTCCACCTCCAGAATTCCCCAGACTCCGCACGGAGGACATGTCATGAGGGAGGCGTCGCGGTAGGATTCGCCGCACACCGTGCACCTGAGCGTGTAAACCATCTCCTCATCCTACTGGAGAACCCGATGATCCTCGGCCCCACCTTTGCAGAAATGCGGGATCCTTCCCTGCTCCCCGACTCCCTCAAGGCACGCGTGGCCCAGGCGGATCCCCTGGATCCAATCCGCCTCTTCGACGTCCGCTGGGTGGAGGACGATGGGCAAGTCCAAGGATGGCTGGTTCCTCCAGAATTAACTGGTATCGACGCGCCAATCGCCATGATGCTGGGGTCCCGCTTTCCCACGGGCTCCCACAAGGTGGGCGCTGCCTACTCGTGCGTGGTGGAGCGCCAGTTGACCGGCGCCCTCGACACTTCGGCACACACGCTTGTGTTTCCCTCCACGGGCAACTACGGAATCGGCGGGGCGTGGGTCGGTCCGCGCATGGGCTACCAATCCCTCGTCGTGCTCCCCGAGGAAATGAGCTCCGAGCGCTTTGAGATGATCCGGGCATTCGGCGCAGAGATCGTGGCGACCCCTGGTTCTGAATCCAACGTCAAGGAGATCTACGACGAGGTCAAGCGCCTGAAGGCCCGACCGGAGATCCGGGTGCTCAACCAATTCGAAGCCTGGGGCAACTACCGCTTCCACCACGGCGTCACCGCCCGGGCCGCCGAACAGCTCTCCCGACAACTTGGGCACGGCGGACGCGTAGCGGCCTTTGTCTCCGCCATGGGGAGCGCAGGCACCATCGGCGCCGGGGACTGGCTCAAGCGCCAGTACGGTACACGAATTGTAGGTCTGGAGCCCGTACAATGTCCTACACTGTACAACGTGGGCTACGGCGCGCACCGCATCGAGGGCATCGGTGACAAGCACGTGACCTGGATCCACAATGTCTTGAACATGGATCTCCTCTGCTGCATTGACGACGAGGCGTGCGTGCGGGGTCTACAGATGCTTGAGGAGGGGGCCGACGTGGTAGCCCAGGAGCTGGGGCTCACAGATGCCGACGTGGCCAAATGGAAGGGCCGACTGGGGGTCAGTGGCCTGTGCAACCTGCTTGGGGCCATGAAGACCGCCCGGCACTTCTCCCTGGGAAGAGACGACCTCATCGTTACTCTCGCCACAGACGGATTTGATCGCTACCCCTCGGTCTTGCGCATGCTGGAGGCGCGCGAAGGGCCACAGTCCAGAGAGGTAGCCGTACAACGCCTGGCCTCCTTTCAAACCATCGATGACACCTGGACCCAGCCTGGGACACCAGAGACCCAGCTGCGTTGGCACAACCAAAAGTACTTCACCTGGGTGGAACAACAGGGAAAGACCGTCGAAGAACTCGAAGCCTTGAAGAGCCAAGAGTTCTGGGCGGACGAGGCCGCACTGGTTGAGGCCGTGGATGCCAACCTCCTGGCAACCCGGGGTGACTGGGACAAATGACCCCTTCTGCCGATGACCTTCTACAGGACGTACGAATCCTCGTGGTGGATGACTCCGCTGCAATCTGCTCGGCCCTGCGAAAGTTCCTGGAGCCCGGAGGCGCCGTGGTCACCACCTGTGGAAGTGCAGAGGAAGCCCTGTTGCTGGCGGAGGCGGAACACCCCGATGCCTACCTGCTGGATGTGGTGTTGCCTGACATGGACGGCCTCACCCTTTGCAAGGAGCTGCGACAGCGCCCTTGGGCGAAACACTGCCCCATCGTGCTCATCACCAGCCTGGAGGACATCTACTACCACCTCTCCGCTCTGGAGGGAGGGGCAGACGACTTCATCCAAAAGCCCATTCATCCCTTGATCCTGCGGGCTCGGCTGGCTTCTCACCTGGCGCGACACGCTGCCGAGAGGGAGGTCACGCGGCTCCTGGGAGAGCTGCAGCGCTTTGTGGCGCAGCCGGTTCGGGAGCAGGTGGATCACCAAGGCGATGCCGAGCGAATCGAGGCCACGGTCCTTTTTACGGACCTGCGTGGATTTACTCGGGACAGCCTACGGCACGAACCCGACGCCTTTTTCCAAGCGGTCAGCCAGGTGTTGGCCCAACAGAGCGAGATCATTCGCCAACACGGTGGGTACATCGACAAATTTGCAGGCGATGGCCTCATGGCCGTCTTCGCAAAAGAGGGGCACGTGGACTCGGCCTGCGAGTCGGCAATGGAGATTATCTCCTGGTGTCGGCGGACGGAGATGCCAGGCCTCTGGAAGGAGATTCCCCTGGCCAGCGGACTGCATTCAGGACCCGTCTTGCGAGGCATCATGGGGAGCGAAAACCGCCGGGATTACACGGTCATGGGGCACGTGGTGAATACCGCGGCGCGGGTCTGCGGCGCGGCCAACCTGCACGAGGTGTTGGTGACCGACGCGGTGGTGGCGTCCCTTGGGTCCGATCTGCCGTGCGGGCCCAACCGGGAGGAGCCCCTCAAGGGCATCAATGTCCCGGTCCGGGTGCGCTCGCTCCTGGTGAGACCCCCTACTGAATCGTGACGCTAGCCAGCCCGAACGGCCCGTTCTGGGTGCCGTCGCTGGGAGTCACCCGACAGGCCCAGACCTGGCCGGAGCTTGTCTCCGAGCTGTCTACCATCTGCGTATCGTTTCCCGCGGGTTGCGTGTCCACAGCCCATCCGTAGGTGTAGGAAACGAATCCTCCTTCCGGATCCTGGGAGTCGGAGGTGATCAAGCAAAGCAGGTCATTGTCCGTTGAGGGAGTTCCCGGCTCAATGGAGATCGTGGGCTGTGTGGGGGGTTGGTTTGTATCCCCGTCCGCATCTGCGTCTGCGTCTGCGTCCGCATCGGAGTCAGCATCCGCATCCGCTTCCTCCCCGGTGTCCACCAGGCAGAACCCCTCCACCGCGCGGGTTCCCTCCCCGCACCGCAGGTCTTCTCCACAGCCAACTGTTCCCGCAAGGGTCGTGATTGCAAGGGCCAGTGAAACTCGATTGCGCATCTGCATTGCCTCCATCCGGAACCCCGGCACTATACAGCAGGAGACGGGGATTGGCGGCTGCGGCCCACCAATCCTTCTCACCGACTCCCCGGGCGGATGCCGCACCTCCCTCCCATTCTGGCGAACCCGGCGATACCGACGAGGCCATCGTTCGCCACTTTCGGGGGGGTAGTTGACACCCACCCCTGATTCTGGCGACCTTGCCCCCCTTGGAGTTCGCCACATTTGCAGGGAGATGGTGACCTATCCCTCGACGTTGAGGTCGGATTTTCCGCCCAGATCCGACCTGAACCCGGAGGGATGAGCTATCCCTCGACGTTGAGGTCGGATTTTCCGCCCAGATCCGACCTGAACCCGGAG
>CAZRYF010000063.1:0-12600 GCA_964604165.1 uncultured Enterobacterales bacterium | reverse complement strand
GGATGAGCTATCCCTCGACGTTGAGGTCGGATTCGGGCGCGGCGTCCGGTGACGGGCCTATTGCGGCCCTGCCTCCAACCACTCCAGCACCTCGAGACCCTGCACCACCCATGCCCTCGGCAGGGCGAAGTCCGGAAAGTCCCCGAGAAGCTCACCCATCCAGGTGTAGGTGACCCGGGTTTGGCCTGGTGAAAGCGGCTCCAAGCGCCAGGAACCAGCTGCGAGTGGCAGGCGAACCGCATCTCCCACCGGCGCCCGCAGGTGCTCCACCGCACCCCAGGAGAATTCCAACGTTGTGCCGATCTCTTTGCGCACAAACCGCGCCACATAGTCTCGGTCCTCCAGAAAGTACGGCATGTCCAGGGAGACATGGACGACATCCGGGGCCAGAACCCGGGCGCTGCGAATTCTCAAGAACGTGTCCGGGTAATGGGCCAGGTCCGTGACGCGCTTCTCCACCACAGAAAAAGGCAACTCCAGGACACCCATGGCCTCACACCACGGCATTCCTTCCACCCGGGTGCACTGAACCCGGGTGGGACCTTCCACGAGAATCTCCCAGTCTGCAGTGGCAAGCGCAGCGGGCACCTGGGCAGAAGCCAAGGACGCCGGCGCGAGCATCACCACCCCCGCCAAGAGCCAGCTTCCTGGAATACGGGGTGTTTTCATCCTGTCAAATCCGTTGTAACCCCGCGTTTCTGCGGGTATATCTTCCATCGCACCGGTCCAGAGGTTCAATGACAACCCCTCTTTTTCTCCTCGCCCTCGGCCTCCTTGGCTGCAATGAATATGACCTCAATCGTCCCGGGGACGACAAGGCCGAACCAGTGACGGACACCGGCGAGGCACCGGATCCCGTTCACCCGGATATCCGGGTCAGCCCCTCGACCATCGACTTTGGCATCATTCCGCGGGACTGTCCGGCCCCCACCCAGGAGGTGACGGTCAAGAACGTGGGCGCCAACAGTTTGGAGGTCACCGACATTCGCGTGGCGGGTGATGCAGCCCCCTCCTTTGGGCACCAGGGGGTCTCCCCCGTGCTGGAGCCCGGCGAGGAGTACGTGTTCGACGTGGAGTTCACCCCCACCGCGTGGACCACCTACCACGTGGACCTGGAGGTGGATTCCAACGATCCGGATGATGGCACCGTGGCCGTGCCCATGAGCGGCGTCGGCGGAGAGGACGCGCTGTATGAAGAGGTCTTTTTTCAGGATCACTATTCCGAGGTAGATGTGCTCTGGGTCGTGGACAACTCCTGTTCCATGTCAGGGGCCCTGGCCCAGATAGAGTCCAACTTTGATGCGTTTATCGACCAGTTCCTGACCCTCAACCTGGACTACCACATCGGGGTTGTGACCACGGACATGGACAACCCCAACCAGGGAGGTCGCCTCGTGGGAAACGTCATCACCTCCAGCACGTCCAACCCAAAGAGTGAGTTCATGGCCGCCATTGCCCAGGGCGCAGACGGCTCCGCCGACGAGAAGGGACTCGCGGCGGCGCAGGCTGCCCTGACAGAGCCACTAGCGTCTGGGGAGAACGCCGGCTTTCTGAGAACCGCCGCAGCGCTGGCCGTGATCGTGGTCACCGACGAGGACGACTCCTCCAGTGTGAGCGCCAGCAGCTTCGGCAGCTGGTTCAACGGACTCAAGTCCGACCCGGACGACTCGACCTTCTCCTCCATCTGTGGGGACTCCGGGGCGGGGTGCAGCAACTGGAACGCCTTTCCCGACATCATCACCGCCATGGCGGGGGAGAAGTACATCGACGTGGTCGGCGCTACCGGTGGAGTCTGGCAATCCATCTGCACCCAGGACTTTGACCGGGCCCTGCAGCACATTTCCATCACCGCCGTTGGAATGCGCTTTTCATTCGAGTTGACGGCGACCCCGTCCAATGTCTCGGCGCTCACCGTATGGGTCGACAATGTGTCGGTCCCCTACGGCGGAACCGATGGTTGGACCTACGACGCTGCGACCAATTCCATCGTGTTTGACGGCACGGCCATTCCCGAGGCGGGTGAGCGCGTCGAGGTGAGCTACCCCGTGTCAGACGGCTGCTGAACAAAGGGCCGCGCACCGCCCGAGCCTTGCGGGACGATCACGGCTATTCTCAGCCCCATGCACTTGGGGTGGACGATCCTTCTGTTGGGGTGTGGGGGCAACGACTCTGAACGGGAGTGGCTCGTGGAGCCCCTCGATTGGGGTTCTTATGCCGCGGGAAGCGGCTACGCCTTTGAAGACCCGCAGACCACCTGGCTCGCAGCAGAGCATGTGCTGCCCAGCCTGTGGTGGAGCATTCCAGCCTCCAACATCCCCCTGTACTTGTGGGAGGACGTTCTTAGCGGCGAGGACGTCATGGACGTGGGCAGCTGCCCATACCTGACCCTCCAAGACGACATGACGACCTGGAGCGCAAATTGCCGATCCCAGGAGGGCTACAACTGGTCTGGCAGCGTAACCGTGCAGGCAACCGACGACGGTACCTGGACCACCCAAGACTGGACCTTCGACCTCCAGGTAAGCTCGGATCGAGAAGGCCGCGTCTTCGACAAGGTCACGCTGGAGGGCCGGGTGCGCTACATCGACGGTGACGATGAACCCCTCACGCGTCATGTGCAGGTAGACGTTCACATGGAAGCCCCTGGCTACTGGGCCGGCGCGTTCAAACCCGAACTGGATGCTGCTTGGAGCGACATGAACCTCACCGGAACATGGGAAGCCCAGTCCACAGAAAAGGGAGAGAGCTGGCAGATGGAGGCCCGGGCGGACCTGGGGGAGCTGGGTGGATTCTCCCTGGCAGGAAGAGATTTCCGCGTGGAGGATGACTGCGCTGGGGAGCCGAAGGGAGAAGCCACGCTCCACGGCGCCAACAAGGCGCGACTGGAGTTCGAGGGAGCCGATGCATGCAATGGCTGCGCGAAGCTCTGGCTCGACGGTGAACGCGCCCCCAACGCTTGCCAGGACGGCTGACTCAGTCCCGGTAGATCTCGATTTGTTCCAGGACCACGTCTTCCACCGGACGGTCCATGGCGCCCGTGGGAACGCCTGCAATGGCGTCGATCAGCTCGGCACCCTCGACGATACGACCAAAAACGGTGTGCTTTCCATCCAGCCACGGGGTGGCCACCTGGCACACGAAGAACTGGGAGCCATTGGTCCCCGGACCCGCGTTGGCCATGGAGAGGATTCCTCGCCCCACATGAGAGAGGTCAGGGTGAAATTCGTCTTGGAAGCGCCAACCCGGCCCACCTCGCCCCGTGCCGGTGGGATCCCCTCCCTGGAGCATGAAGTCCCGAATCACCCGATGAAAGATCGTGCCAGAATACAACGGCCCTGTCGCCTTCTCCCCCGACGGATCGGTCCACTCCACGCCGCCGGTCGCCAAGGCCACAAAGTTCGCTACCGTGCGCGGTGCCTTGTCTTCATAGAGTTCAGCCACCATTTCACCCATGGAGGTCTTGAAGCGTGCACGAAGAGCGCCCTCCCCCGGGCACATGTCCTGCACTGGAGGGGCCGGGGTATCCACAGGTTCACGAGAAAGAAATGACATTTGAAACTCCATTCGGAAAGAAACTTATTGATTCCTTCATACCGCGCCCCAATCTTTCCTTCCAAGAAAGACCGAGGGGGACACGCCAGTGCTAACCTCTCCTGCCCTCCCATGAGTACACATCCAACGCGCATTTTGTTTGTTTGCACCGGAAACATCTGCCGTTCCCCTATGGCGGAGGTGCTGGCCGAAGCCTTGGCGGCTGTTCATGGGCACGAGGTGGAGGTGCAATCGGCGTCCTTGTTGGGCCTCAAAGACCACCCGGCGCACAAGCACGCCCTGCACGTCATTTCTGAGAAGGGATTGAACCTGTCGAGCCACCAGGCCACCCCCTTGTCCGAGGAGCTCATGATCTGGGCGGATCATGTTCTGTGCATGGAGGTAGAGCAGGCTGTGGAGATGCGAAAACGCTTCCCGGAACAAGGAGAACGGGTGGAGCTCCTGGGGCCCTACGGCGGGCAAATGGAAGTCGAAGACCCCCTGGGCGGCTGGCGTCCCCGGTTCCGACGCTGCCGAGATGAGATTGAAGCGTGCGTCCGCGGGTTCATGGGCCGGATGGACGCCGGGTAGATCAGGGGTCGCGCCAGAGGCTCTGTTCAAAGTCCCAGACCCGTCGCAGGTCGTCTCCTGCCTCCACATCCAAGCGGAATTGAATGCGACGGTGATCCTCGGTTTCGAGCACCACCATGTGGCGCCCGGCAGGCAAAGTATAGGAGAGAAGTGGCGTGTACCGCAGGACCGTTCCGTCGATTGTGACCTGGGACCTGGGAAGAGAGGAAATCGTGACCCGGCCACTGTCCAGCTTCGGAGCGGCAGCCTCCACCTTCGGTCGCGTCCGGACGGGGACTGGAGCGGGGGTTGGCACAGGCACCGCCACACGCAGCTTCTTCTCGGCCCTTTCAGGCTTTGCAGGTTCTTCGGGCGTCGTGACGACGGGTGCGGGATCAGGCGCTGCCTCGACCTCCGAGAGACCAGGATCTGGTTCGGGACGGGCCCGAATGGTCTGGGGCGGGAGATCCTGCACCGCCTGGGGGGCCGGGTCCACGCCCTCCGGTACAAGCCGCATCCAGAGAAGCGCCAGGACACAAAGAGCCACCCCCAGAAACGCCAAGGTCAGCGTGGACCGAAGGTCCGTCCCACGCTTTCTTGTGGGCCGCGCACCGGGATCGATCTCTCCGGGACCCAGCGGACGATGGACATTGCCCACCGAAACGGGAATTCCGCCCTTGTAGGGCTGAGGGTCGGAGCGAGAAAAGGTCGAGGCGGATCGCACTGGATCGGGCTTGGTGCCCCGGACCTTGTCCAGGCGGGCGTAGGTCCCTTGGATCTCCACCAGCTTTTCCCGCATCAATACCGGATCTCCCACCAACTTCGACAAGGCCCGCGCCATGCCAATCGCCGTGGGGTACCTGGCAGAGGCATCCCTCTGGAGCGCCCGCATCAGCACCGGTCCGAGATCCCGATTTCGGCCCGCGAGTTGTGCTGCTCTTCGCGCTCCCTCGTCCCGGTTCATCAACTCCCGAATCTTCTTGGGTTCCGTCTGCCCGTAGAGGCGCTCCAGCTGTGCCAACTCATAGAGGACCGCAGCCACCCCAAACTGATCCGCTGCGCCCGTAACGGGCTTGCCCACCGCTTGTTCGGGACTCATGTAGCCCCAGGTTCCCTTGACCCCATCTGTGCCATTTGCCGCGTCCAGAACCTTGGAAATTCCAAAGTCCAGCACCTTCACGACCCCCTGGGGATTCAGAATGATGTTGCCGGGCTTGATGTCCCGATGCACCAGGTGGCGCGCCTCGCCATCTTCTCCGCGGGCGGTGTGCGCATAGTGCAGGCCCTCACAGATCTGTCTCCCCAGCTCGGCCACAACCGCCTGGGACAACAAGAGCCTGTTCCGCTTGGCCAGGGAGAGAATGCGCCGCAGGGTGACCCCTTCCACATACTCCATCACCAGGTAGTAGAGATCCCCCTGCTGATCAAAGTCCTGAATCTGCACCAGGTTGGGATGCTGAAGCTGACTCCCCACCCGGGCCTCGTTGATGAAGAGGTCCCGAAAGTTCTCGTCCAGAGCATGTTCTGGGAGGATGACCTTCAGTGCCACCCGCGGGGCGACCCCGGCCAAGCTCTCCCTCTTGGCCTCGTACACCTGGGCCATTCCCCCTCGCGAGATGCGCCGGATGAGACGGTAGCGGCCCAGGCGCTCGGGGAATTCCCTCGTGCCGGAGCCGGGTCCAGGAATGTCGACGTTCATTTGCTGCACAGCCCGCTTGGCCCAAGTTTACTGTGTCCCACCCTTCCAGCCAAGTCTATGATTGGTATTGACGCGTCAACACGTCCCCTACATGCGGTCCAGGGGGCAGATGCCCAGCATTTCCAGCCCGCTTCCCAACACCCGGGCGGTGGCTTCCACCAGGGAGAGGCGGCGCTTTCGCTCAATCTCCCCTGCCTTGAGCACGGGAAGCTCGTAATAAAAACGGTTGAAAGAGGTCGCCAAGCCAAAAAGATACTCGCACAAGAGGTTTGGACGGTAGTTGTCCAACGCCCCCTCCAGGGCCTCGGGAAACCTGAGGAGCGTCATGACGAGGGCCCGCTCCAAAGGTTCCACCGCGGACGCCGCCTCCACCGAGGGCGCCTCGATCCCGCCTTTACGTTGCAAGCTCCTGCAACGGGCGAACGAGTACAGCAGAAACGGCGCCGTGTTTCCATCCAGAGAGAGCATGCGGCCCCAGTCAAACACCACGTTGGACTGGGGATTCTGGGACAGATCCGAGTAGCGCACCGCCCCAACCCCCACAGCCTCGGCAATGGCCGCCCTCTCTTCCTCCGGCAGGTCAGGGGACTTCTCATCCACCACCGCCCGGGCCCGGCTGGCGGCCTCGTCCAGCACATCCACCAGGCGAATCACGTTTCCCTTGCGGGTGGACATGGCACCCTCTGGAAGAGTGAGCATGCCGAACCACACGTGGACCAGCTCCGCCTCGCTCCAACCCAACTTGCGCGTGGCTGCGAACAGCTGGCGAAAGTGCAGCTGCTGCCGCGTGTCGGTCACGTAGAGGATGCGGGCCGGGCTCCACGTGTCGATACGGTGGCGCACCGTGGCGAGGTCCGTGGTCCCGTAGAGGGCCGCCCCATCGCGCTTTCGCACCAACATGGGGGTGTCTCCCAACCCCTTGCCGTCTTCCTTGTCGAAGGGAATGACCACCGCACCTTCTGAGACCTGTGCCACCCCGGATGCCAGCATGTCATCCACCAACGGCACCAACATGGGGTTGTAGAAGCTCTCTCCGAGGGTCTCATCAAATCGAATGCCCAGACGGCTGTAGACCCGTTCGAACTCCTCCAGGGAAATGTCAATGAACCGACGCCACAGGGCCAGGTTCTCGGCATCCCCTGCCTGGAGCTTCGCAGTTTCCGCCCGGGCCCGGTCCTCAAGGGCAGGGTTTGCCTCCACCTCGTGGGCGTACTTCACATAGATGCGCTGAAGCTCCTCCAGCGCATCCTCCTCCAGAGCGGCCTCATCGAGCCAGAGTCCCCAGGCCACAATGAGCTTACCGAATTGGGTGCCCCAGTCGCCGATGTGGTTGTCGGCCACGACCCGGTGACCCACAAAGCGATGCATGCGATCCAGCGCTGCTCCGATCACTGTAGAGCGAAGGTGCCCCACATGCATACGCTTGGCCACGTTCGGGCTGGAGTAGTCAACCACCACCGTGCCGCTCCGAGCCTCGACACCCAACATGGCGTGGTTCATGGCCTCCGCCAGGCGCTCCCCCATCCATGACTCGTCCAGGAAGAAGTTGAGAAAACCGGGGCCCGCGACTTCCGCACGGCGAATGGCCGGATGGGAAGGAAGCCCGCTCAGCACCGTCTCCGCCAAGGCCCTGGGGTTTGTTCCCAACGCCTTGCCCAGGCGAAAGGCAGCGTTGGACTGAAAGTCACCGTGCTCAGGGTTCTGGGTAGGGACCACCGGCGGCAGGGGAAATGGCGTCTCCGCGTGGCCCGCTGCCGCAAGGCCCTGGGCCACGATTTCGCTCAAGATCTGGGCAATTGGGGTCACCTTCGGTCCTCCTCGGAAACGGCGCGCGGGGGTAACACGCCGAAGGCCCTCGAGGTATCCTCGCGACCATGCTGCTTCCATGGTGGGCGCTGGCCTGCGCTCTTCAATCCCCCGACACCCCCGATCCTGCCTCCGCAGCTGCCCGAGCCGCCGCGCGAATTGCCAATGTCGAGCAAGCCAGCCTGGCGGTGGAGGCGAGCGCAGCCGCCCTGGCGGATCTGGTGCAGCGCGTAGAGGCCGGAACGCTGACGGCCGGAGAAGCGCGCCCGCAGCTGGAAGCACTTATCCGGGCCACCCAGGCCGAAGGAGCAGCTGCCCAACGAGACCTGAAGGCTGCCGAAAAGATCTTGGCGGACAGCCCGTAGAGTGCTCCTTTCAGGGACAGTACCCGTGCTCACGGAACCAACGCAGAGCTTTCGAGACCGACACGTCGATGGGAGTCATCGGCAACCCCAACTCCTGCCGCGCACGACTGCCATCCCGGTAGCGGTCCACCCCCATGGAGGTGAGCACTTGGGGGTCCAGGCCTGGAGCGATGCGGCGGAGCCTTCCCCCCAGAGCGCCCGCTGCAGCCAGCGCCCTCCGTGGCACCTCAATACGAGGCGGCTTCCGTCCCACCTGCTCCGCCACCACCGTCATGAATTCCAGGTAGGAGAGATTTTGATTACCCAGCAGATAGCGCTGACCGGGCACGCCCTTGTCCATGGCTGCAAGGTGCCCCTTGGCACAGTCATCTGCATCCACAAAGCACTTCCCTCCGGGAGGGTAGAACGGCAGGGGCCTCTTGGCCATGGCTACAATGAGGCCCCCGGAGGTCGGCTTGAGATCCCAGGCCCCCACCACGTAGTCCGGGTTCACCACCACGGTCTCCAGACCCCGCTCCACAAAGCTTCCCACCAAGGTCTCCGCCTCCTGCTTGGTGTCGTGGTACCAGCGCAAGGGGGAATTGACCCCGTAGACCCCGTCCAGGTCGCCAAGCGGGGTTGCCTCATTCCCAGGGGCCGAGCGGGAGCCAAACCCCACGGTCACGCTCGAGCTGCAGAGGACGAGCCGACGCACTCCCGCCGCGAGCGCCGCCTCGCACAAGGCGTGGGTCGCCTGCACATGCACCGCGTGCATTTGCGCCCGACCCTTGGGTCCCGGGTCCCATGTGCCCGCCACGTGAAAGATGCCTTCCACTCCATTCAGCGCCTTCACCAGCCCCTCTGCATCTGAAAAGGTCACTCGGACCCTTTCCACATCGAGCCCCGCAAGACACAACCCCGGGGAGGTGTCCCGCACCGTGCACCGCACCGAGTCTCCTCGGGCCAGAAGGTGGCGAACCACATTGGCGCCTACAAACCCGGTGGCCCCTGTGACGAGGACGTTCATGCCTCCACCCTACTCGTTCCTGCTCCTTCCGGATTCGAACTACCGGTTCCGGACGAAGATCTCCTTGGAAATAATGAGCCGCTGGATCTGAGACGTTCCCTCGTAGATCTGGAAGATCTTTGCGTCCCGCATGAGCTTCTCCACCGGGTACTCGCTGGAGTATCCGTAGCCACCGAAGACCTGCACCGCATCTGTGGCGACCCTCATGGCCATGTCTGCACAGAAAGCCTTTGAAATGGCTGCCTCCCGGGTGTTCCTCTGGCCAGCGTCCTTTCTGGAGGCTGCCTGCCAGACGAGCAAACGTCCGGCCTCGATGTCCTTGGCCATGTCAGCGATCATGAAAGCAACTGCCTGGTGCTGCGCAATGGGCACACCAAACGCCTTTCGCTCGGTTGCATACTGAATGGAGTGATCCATTGCGGACCGAGCCAGCCCCACCGCAGCGGAGGCCACCGCCGGGCGCGTGTAGTCGAAGGCCGCCATGGCGAGCCCCCAGCCATCCCCAACCTTGCCCACCACGTTTGCTTCCGGGATCTCCACATCCTCAAAGGTGATGCCCCGGGTGTCAGAGCACCGCTGGCCCATGTTGAGCTCCTTCTTGCCCACGGTGACCCCGGGCCAGTCGCTCTCCACGATGAACGCGGTCATGCCACCCCGTGCCTTCTTCTCTGGGTCCGTGAGAGCCACCACAAAGAACCACCGGGCCACACCCGCATTGGTGATCCACATCTTGTTTCCGTTGAGCACCCACTTGTCACCCTTCTTCACCGCTGTGGTCTTCAATCCCTGCACGTCCGAACCCGCCCCAGGCTCTGTGACCGCGTAGGCGCAGAGCTGAAACTCTTCTGACATGGGGGCCAGGTACTTCTGCTTCAGGGCATCGGTGGCACCGAGGATGACGGGTTGCTGGGCCAGACTGTTGGCCTCGATGGCGGTTCCGATGCCCGTACAACCCCAAGCCAGCTCTTCTCCAATGATGACGCCGTCCAGGCAGGAAAGGTCCAGCCCGCCACATTCCTCGGGAATGTGCGTGTTCATGAGGCAAAGCTCATGGGCTTGGCGCAGTACCGCCTCCGGGTATTCGCCGGTTTCGTCATGGTGGGCGCACACTGGACGCATCACGTCTTTGGCGAATTCCCGGGCAAGCCCCTGAAGGGCCTCTTGTTCTTCGGACAGCTGGAAGGAAATAGACATCGATCAACTCCAATAGAGCAGGGAGTGTAACGAGCGCCTCCCGCCCCGCAAAGGGCGCAGGAACGTCGGAGCCGGGGGAGGACCTGAAAACCCCCTTTGGCGCTCCGGAAAAAAAAGATCGGCTTTGGCATGCAAATTGCGTTGACATCCTGGCACGGTGTTTGCTATAAGCCGCCCGTCAACTGGTGAGAGGCCAAAAAGAGCGTCCTCTCAGGCACCCAAAGGACAGGAAGTTCCCATGTTTTCCCTTCTCTTGATCGGTTCCGCCCTCGCGGCCCCCTGCGGCCCTACCGCCCAGGCCCGCATGAACAGCGCAGAATCCATGTTGTCCAGTCTTCCCCAGCAGGAACTGGTCGAGCAACTCCAGACCATGGAGGACGCCCAGGCCATTCTGGACCGCACCTCCGCTGACTTTCCCCGGTGCCGAGCGGTCCGCCGATTGGCCCAAGACGTCGACCACATGACGATCCGCATTCGCCCCCTGGCGGAAGCTGCGGCCCATGACCAGATGGTGGAACGCCTCGAATCCCGCATTTCTTTCATGGAAGAGGATGCAACCCCGGACCGAAAGCAGGTTCAACACCTCGCCCGGATGGTCAACGCCGTGGCATCCCGTCACCCGGAAGACAACCGGGTGAACGACCTCTCCTACCGCCTTGCAATGCTTGGAGGAACCCGATGACTTCCCTACTTCTGATTTCCCTTCCCCTCGCCACCCTCCTCTCCGGGACCACCCCCAACCACGATGTCACCGATGTGGCAGAGATGGCCCGCGTGGACCGACTGATCACGGTGGCCACGGAAACGGACGACTCCCTTCTACGTCGGGAGCTGGCCCTCGAGCTGTACCGTACCCAAGTAGACGACCCTCGCCTGGCGGCCCTTTTGGAGTCCGTGCAAGCAGAAGCCCACGGCATCCAGGGTAACATCGCCCAGAAGGCCGCAGCCGATGCTCTGGCCTTCCTGGTGGCCTCCCCAGCCTTTGAGCTGGGACTGGACCACTACCGGGTGGGGGCTATGTTCGATGGTGACTTTTCCGACCCCCTGACCCGCATCCACCCGGCCGATGGAGCCTGGACCATCGATGTCAGCGACGAGCTTGTGGGGATGGCCCGCACGCTCCGCACGGCGGTGGTAGCCCAGGAAATCGCGACCCACCACGGCCACACCCTGGCCTGGGAGTTGGACATGATTGAGTCGGCAGCATTTCTCGCCGGCACCGCGGTCTACGCTTCCTCAGGTGGTATCGGTTGGTCCAAGTACCAGGCCGCAGCGCTTCCCGGAGTGGAAGTGAGTCTCGAACAGTCCACCCAGTGGCTGAACGGGACGGACCATGTGCTTGAAGACAATGCAGGAGAGCTCTCCACCTGGCTGGAAGCCAACCGGGTCGAGGCCGACACCGACCAGCCCTCTTAGAGGCGCAGGTCGAGATACAATGGCCCTCATGGACGCCAATCTTCCCCTGACTATCGACACGCTGCCCACTCCCAATCCGGACGCGTTGATGTTCAAGCTGCAGGAACCGCTCGTAGAGCGGGGCAGCTTTGAATACACCCGGGCCAAGAGCGGCGAGTCCCCTCTTCCCAAGCGCCTGTTTTCCCTGGACGGCGTGGAACAGGTCCTGGTCACCACCCGGTTTGTGACAGTCACCAAAAAGGATGAGTGGAGATGGCCCGAGCTGGTGCCCGCCATCAAGGGCTTGCTGCGGGAGCACGTAGCAAGCGGGGAACCCGCAGTGCATGCCGAGGAGATCGTGGTCCAGACGGGGGGCGAGGGTGAGCTGGGCCAGCGTATTTCAGCGGTCATAGACGCACAGGTCCGTCCAGCGGTCGCAATGGACGGCGGAGATGTGCAGTTTGTTGGAGTGACCGAGGACATGTACGTGGAGCTGCGCTTGATCGGCGCATGCTCCAGTTGTCCAAGCGCGATCACGACACTGCGTATGGGCATCGAGACCATGCTCATGGACGAATTCCCGGAGATCGCCGGGGTGGAGCAGGTGGTTTAGGAGGCTGTAGGGCGTAGAAGCTGCGTTTGTAGCCCTCGCCACCAAGGGGGTTCGCCAGATCCCGGGGGGTATAAAGTGACTCCCCCCGATTTTGGCGATGATGTGGCCTTGGAGTTCGCCAACTCCGGGGGGGGATGCGCTATCTCCCCCTTGAATTGGCGACAATTGGCGGAGATGGTTCGCCAGATCCGGGGGGGTATAGAGTGACTCCCCCCGATCTTGGCGATGATGTGGTTCCGTTCCGAGCGACCTTGGAGTCGACTGCGCCAGGAGCGTGGTTTGTGGGGACTCGGAAGAGCAGAGCGGTCTCGATCAGATGTAGATCATCGCTCGACGGATTCTCCCTGGCGTGATCAGATTGCCCTTTGACGACCCAAAAATACCGCCCCTGGAACCGGGGCCAGGCCTACCTGTTTCCGCC
>CAZRYF010000062.1:0-29894 GCA_964604165.1 uncultured Enterobacterales bacterium | reverse complement strand
TCGATCAGATGAAGATCATCGCTCGACGGATTCTCCCTGGCGTGATCAGATTGCCTTATGACGACCAAGAAATACCGCCCCTGGCCCCGATGATGCAGCGCGTTCACCAGAACCACGGGAGCCCACACCAAACCCCAGCCCCGTTGAGAAGATGAGCCAACGCCTCGAAGTCCCGGAAAACCGCGCCCTCTACCGACGGCGAAAAGCCATCGTCGAGCCGATCTTCGGCCAGATCAAGGAGGCGAGAGGGTTTCGGCAGTTCTCCTTCCGGGGATTGGCCAACGTGGACGCAGAATGGAGCCTCATCTGCGCATGCCACAACCTGCTCAAGCTGTTCCGGTTGAACAAAGAACCCGCACCGGCCTGACCGGGTCGGTCAAGACACCGGCATCGATTCAACCCCTGAACCGTCTCGGCGGCGACCTCTGCTACGCCCTACAGCCTCCTAGACAAGCTCCTCCGCATCGGCTCCGATGGGGAAGAACAGCACCCCTTCCTCGTGCAGCCGAAGCGCGGTCTCCACCACGTTGAAACGCGCCTCCTCGGCACGACTTCTTGGCACAGGCGACATGATCTCCAGCTCTTCGAGCAAATCGTCGCGCCTGCGCTTGGAGACATTGCGGAGAAAGAGGTCCTGCAACTCTGGCACCGTTCCCCGCAAGGCAAGCACCAGATCCTGGGCATCCACCTCCTTGAGCAGCGCCTGGATGGCGCGGTCCTGGAGAACAGCCAGGTCCGAGAACAACACCATGTTTCGCCGAATGGACTCCGCCAGCGCCTTGTCCTCCTTGGCAATTCGAGCCAGCAGTGGTTCCGAATGTGACTTGCCCATGCGGGAGAGCATGCGTGCCGTCTGCTGCACACCGTGCAGGGTGAGCCGGGACACCATGGCCGGACCCAGAAGATCCTCCAGAGAGGTCTGCACATCCCGCACCACCGCATCCGAAACATCTGAGACGCAGCTCATCCGACGGGCCATTTCAAACTGTTCCGCATCGGTCATGCAGGCAAGCACCAAAGAGGCCGTTTCCACCCCCATTAGCAAGAGCGCAACGGCTCGGACCTGGGGAAGCTCATCCTTGAGCAAGGCGGCCAGCGCCATGGGGGGCACCGCTGCCACCTTTTCCTGAAAATCGGTGGAGAGCGACCGCTCCAAGTGGCAAGACACGTCCTCACGCCGACTCTCGCCCACAAGATCGGGCAGCGAATGCAGCGCAAAGTGCCGCCCCGACACCGGCACGTGCACGCAGTCCAAAAGGTCCTTTGCATACTCCAGGAGCACGGCCTCCACAGCCGGGGCCTCCACCTGCTCCAGGTCGGCCATGGCTTCGCCAATGGCCTGGATGTCGTCCTCGGAGAGTCTCGCAAGCACCTTTTGGGCAGCAGCCTCGCCCAAGCTCATCAGCACCACGGCCGAGCGGTGGGCACCACTCATTTCACTGTAGCGGAGCGACCCGGTGCGAAGGGACCCGCGGTTCAGCGATGTGGCCTGTCCAGAAGCAAGTGCCATGGGAATCAGTTCCCCAATAAAGTCATACACCCCTGGCCATAGCCCTGCACAGATATCCGGAAGTCAATCTGCAGATCGGGGAGCGCCAAGACGGACTCCTCGTCCAGGTCCAGCTCCAGCCCCTCTTGTCCCACCACCCGGCGCAGAAAGAAGGTCATTCCCCGGGTGGGCACCCGAAACAGCCGGGACATAACGTTGCAGATCTCTGCATAGTTTTCCGCCAGGTTCTCGGGAAGGGCGCTCTTGCGAGCCCCCTCTTCTGCGATTCGAGGGGGAATCATAGCCAACCCAGCCCCCAACGAGGCCGCCAGGGGCATGTCACAGACCACAGCCCTGCGGCAGATCTTCTGATCATCCTCGTACAGGGCCAGCACCGCTGGACCCGCTGATCGAAACTCGACCGAGTCTCTGGAGAGAACCACCGTCACCTCGCGATCCAACAACCGGCCCAACAACGATCGAGCATTGTCCGGCGACGGCATACAGTCCTGGGTGGGCATGGGCCCTCCTCCACTGCCACCCTAACGGAGAAAGCGGGCCAGCACCTCATCGAATATTTCTGCGTTGAAGGGCTTCGCGATAAAGAAGTTCGCTCCGGCACTTCGCGCGATGTCCCGCATTTCTGCCGTCGCCCGGGCAGTGACGAAGCCCATGCGCAGAGTCTTGTCCTCTGCCCGCACCGCCCGCAACAGGTCCAGCCCATTCATTTCCGGCATGTCCCAATCCAACAACACCAGGTCCGGCTTCTTTTCGCCAATGCGGTCCAGCGCCTCGACCCCGTTCTCCGCCTCCACCACCGTGTGTCCACCAAAGCCCGCCTGGCGCAACGTGCGCTTGACGATCATGCGCATCACCTTGGAGTCATCGACCACGAGAATCAACATCAGAATCGGCCGCTGTGAAGGGAGGGACTGGTTTCGCTCTCCTCGAGTTCCTCGAGGCTGACAAGGAAAGGCTCACCCTTGCAGAAAAAGGCAGCCTTTCCAACCACCCGATAACCATCGGAGCCCCCCTCCTGCCACGCCCCAACCTCGGGAAGGGCAGCCCGCGCGGACACAGGCACAAGCGGAAGAATGTTCCCGCTGGTGATGTTGGACAGCTCCCCGAGGGCATCAATGGTCTCCTCCGGAGAGAGCTCGCTGACCTCCATGCAGAAAAGGGTGGCTGCAATCACCCGCGCGAGATGTTCGCTACAACCCACGGTGATGCGTCCGGCCCAATCCCCTGAGACCCTCACTCGTCCGAACATCCAGCTCTCATTGGGCGCCACCCCGTCGGGGGAACAAGGGGCCAGGTCCAACCCGACCAGCATTTCCCACACCTCTCGCGAGACCACCGACAGTCTCTCCACGGCAGGTTGCAGGTTGATCCGGGTCACTTTTTCACCTGGTAGAACAAGCTCTGCTCCCGACGAATGGGTTCGAAGAAGTCCTCGAGCCCCTGCGCACTCTCAGTGGAACCCAGCATCAAAATCCCACCCCGCCGCATGCGAGTGTGGAGACGGGTGAGAATACCTCCCTTCACCGCCGGGTCGAAGTAGATGAGAACATTTCGCAACAGAACAAGGTCCAATTCTGGAACGAAAGACCAGTCCCCGGCCAGGTTCATTTCCCGAAACTGGATCATCTGGCGAATGTCCGAGGAGAGCTGCCATCCCTGTCCGTTCTTCTGGAAGAATTCCACCAGGTGCCGCGCTGGCAGGCCGCGGTTGACTTCCAGTTGGGTGTATTGGCCCTGCCTCGCCCGGGCGAGGGTCGCCGCGGCAATGTCTGTGGCGAGGTGCTCGACCTGCCAGAACTTCAACTCAGGAAAACCCGTTCGAAGCATCATCGACAAGCTGTAGGGCTCCTGGCCGGAGGAGCATGCGGCGCTCCAGATGGAGAGCCTCCGGACAGGTTGGAGTCGCGAGATCAGCTCCGGCAGCACGTGGCTCTTGAGGGTCGCCCAAACCCGGGGATCCCGGTAAAAATAGGTCTCGTGCGTCGTGATGGCGTCCACCACCCTCTGCACGAGCTTCTCTGTCTTGTGGATCCTCAGCTCGCTGACGAGTGCCCGTACGGAAGGCAACCCCTCATCCCGCACCACCTCGGCCAGGCGGTTCTCGATGAGGTAATCCTTGTCCTCCCCCAGCACCACGGCCGTGGTGTCGCGGATCATGTCCCGAAGAAAGCTCAACTCTCCGGCGTTGAGGGCGCTCATGACGGCTCCTTGCTCTGCTTGCTGCTTCGACGAATCTGCCGGGCGATTCCGCCGTGTGCGCAGCGCTCGTTCACGGCGGTTCCAATGTCGTGCACGGGAATCACCTGGTCCGCAAGACCTGCCGCGGCCACCAGTCCAGGCATACCCCAGACCACAGAGGTCTCCTCATCCTGGGCAATCACGTGTCCCCCAGCCGAGCAGATGCTGCGACAGCCATCCACGCTGTCCGCCCCCATGCCCGTCATGACCACCCCAAGCACGCCAGCCCCCCAGAACCGCACAGCGGACTTGAAGAGCAGATCCGCGGCCGGACGGCAGAAATTGACGGGTTCTCCCGAGTGGATGTGCACCACGGGGCGCGCCGCACGCTGGCGCACCTCCATGTGGAGCCCCCCTGGGGCGAGGTAAACCGTGCCGGCTTCAATTAGCTCTCCGGCTTCGGCTTCCCGCACTACCAGAGGAGAAATGGAGTTCAAACGTCGCGCCAGGCTAGTGGTAAAGGTGGCCGGCAGATGCTGCACCAGAAGAATGGGAACCGGAAAGTCCTGGGGAATGGAAGCCACGAGGGAGGCCAGCGCCTGGGGCCCACCGGTGGAGGAGGCCACCACCACCACATCCACCACCGCCGGAGGGCGCTTGGCCTTTGGCACCACTTTCAGGCGCGGGGCTGCGTGAAGATCCTCCTCCGCTGCCCCCCCCTCGGCCTGGAGGGCGGCACGAGCCCCCGTCCCCGCCAGCTGCAGCACCCGGGGAAGAAGCTCTCGGCTGATGTACTGCCCCGCAACACTTCTTCCGAGAGAGAGATCCGGCCGGGCCGCAATGTCGGTGCCCCCCAGGGCCAGGCACTCCAGTGCAGCCTCGGCATTGCGCGGATTCTGCGTGCCCAGCAAGATGATCGGAATGTCCCCGTGGCGCCGACTCAAGCCCACCAGGGCCGCGACGCCGCCTACACCCTCGCGCTCCATGTCCATCACCACCACGTCCGGACGCATGACCGCCACGCACTCCACCGCCTCGGAGCCCGTGTCCGACACCATGACGAGATCCACCTCATCCGCCCTGGCCAGAGTCTGCCAAAGAAGGGTTCTCACCTTCCCGGGCGTGTCAACGATCAGGACTTTCACCCCCATGGGACTCTCTACCCTCCGCGCATGCCAAGCAGCTCCAGCTTCGTCGACAACGTCTGCAAATCAAAGGGTTTCATGAGGTACTCATTGACACCCGCCTCCAAAGCCCTGGACACCTGGGACAATTCGTTCTCCGCCGTGACCATGAGCAAGGTCAGATCCTGGCGATCCGAATCCGCTCGCACGGCGCAAACAAACTCGTGCCCGTCCATGCCAGGCATGTTCCAGTCCACCAGGGCCAAATCCACGTGCCCTTCCTCCTCCAGAACCTGTAGCGCTGCCCGCCCGTCTGAGGCCTCAAGCACCTCGAACTCAAGCATTTCGAGAAGGCGCCGCAGAATAGAGCGGGCCGCTCGCGAGTCATCGATAACCAGGGCACGCATACGTTCTCCTTGTCGGGTCAGACCCGAACCTTCACTGCAGCCGCGCGCTCCGTGTCCAACACGAGCACAAGACCATTGGGCAATTTGTAGGCCCCCCGAATCAGCTCTCTTGCAATCCCCCCCAAGGTGCTGGGAGGCGGCTCAAACTGGTCCATATCCGCACTGATGACACCGGCAATCCGGTCCACCAACAGACTGACCGGGCCTGCCTCGGTGTGCACCACCACGTTCATGGGGTGGGCATCCTCGTTGAATGGCTCCTGCACCAACCTGCTGCGCAGATCGATGGCGGTGATGATCTCCCCGCGAAGATTGATGAGCCCCCCCACCACCTCTGGAGACAGGGGGACGTCCGCGATGGGCACATACCGAACCACCTCCCGCACCTCGTGCACCTCCACCCCAAAGCACATGTCTGCCACGTGAAAGATGCAGTATTCCCGCAAGGCTCCCATCTAGGCGATGCCCTCCTCTTCTGCCTGGGCTTCCACCAGACTGATTCCCTCCGCGCGAAGAAGATCCGGCACATCCAGCAACAAGGTCACCCGGCCTTCCACGACCACCGATCCCACGATTCCCCTCCGCGGGCTGACCCGGTCCACCTGGACCACGGTGCTGACAATGTCGTGGACATGGGTCGCCACCAGCCCCACCAGTCGCCCGGCTTGTCGACACAACACCACCGAAAGCGTGTCCCTGGACTCTGCATCCGGCACCTCCAGGGCATCGGCCAGCCGCAAAAGCGGAACAATGGCACCCTCCACCTGGAGCACCTCTCGCTTTCCGGAGAACTCCACAGCCGACTCCGGTGCTTCCAGCAATCGCACGACAGAGGCCACCGGCATGGCCACCCGGCGATCCATTCCGACCCGGAGCACCAGCAGGGACTCGGCGTTCTCATCCAAGGCCTCGGAAGTGTCCCGGGTATCCTCCAGGTCCTGGACCAGGATCGAACCGGACATCACCCCGGCCCGCCGGGCAAGCCCGTTGATGTCGAGAATCAGCGACACGCCTCCATCTCCCATGATGGTGGCCCCCGCGTAGATCGACAGCCCATGAAGCTCCCGCCCCAGGGGCTTGACCACGATCTCGATGGTATCGCCCACGTCGTCCACCACCAGTGCGAACGTGCGGTCATCCGAGGACAGAATCACCAATTCAATCCCGCTCATGCTCGACGGAACACGCGCATCCCCCAGCTTCAACTCGGATCCAAGGGTGACCACCGGGAGGAGCCGACCGCGCAAGCGATACACCGGCGTGTCCTGCACCATCTCAATCGCACTGGCCACCTTGGCAGCCGGTACATGCACCAGCTCCACGAGGTTCGCTTGAGGAATGGCGAACCGGGTGGCGCCTGACCACACCATCAAGGATGGCATGATGGCGAGGGTCAAGGGAATGCGCACGGAGATGGTGGTCCCGACGCCTCGCACGCTCTCCAGCGCGACGCTCCCACCAATCTTCTCGATATTGCTGCGCACCACGTCCATGCCCACCCCTCGCCCGGAGAGGTTGGAGACATCTTTGGCCTTGGTGGAGAAGCCCGGCAGGAAAATCAGCTGGGACACGTCTTGATCTGAGAGCTTGTGCGCCTGGGCCTTCGTGATGAGCCCCCGCTCCACGGCCAACGACCGCACCCGACTCACGTTGATTCCGCCGCCGTCATCCACAATGACAATGATGACCTGCCCTCCTTCGTGGAAGGCTCGGAGCTTCAACGAACCCGTCTCGGGCTTGCCCTGGGCGCGCCGCTCCGATGGATCTTCAATGCCATGGTCCACCGCGTTTCGAAGCAGGTGGGTCATGGGGCCCTTGATGGCCTCCAACAAGCCGCGATCCAGCTCCGTCTCTTCACCTTCAGTGGAAAACTCCACCTTCTTGCCGCAGGAGACCGCCAAGTCTCGAACCACCCGAGGATAACTCTTCCAAATGCGGGAGATTGGCTACATGCGGGTCTTCATGACCGTGCCTTGCAGGGCCGTAGTGATGGCATCCAGCTGCTGGCTTGCCGCCCGAAGCAAAGCATCCTTGTGCCCGCTGGCAATTTGCTCCAACTGGTTTCGGCTGAGCACAAGCTCCCCCACCAGGTTCACGAGACGATCAAGCACCTCCACGTCCACGCGGATGCGCGCTTCTCCCGGGGCCTTTCCTGTCGCCTTCTTCTTTTCCCCAGTCTGCACCTCCAGCGCTTGCAACACCTGTTCAGAGCGCAAGCTCCCGTGTTCGACCAGGATCTCCCCAAGACGTCGCGGGTCTCCTTCTCGCTGTTTTTCCGCGCAGAAGGCCACTTCTTCCGGGCCCACCCAGCCCTTTCGAATCAACAGGTCTCCAAGTCGGGCCTGTTTGCGTGCAAGTTCTTCTTCTCGGGCCGCTTCCTGCTCAAGCAAAGCCTCCAGTCCTTCCCCAGCCTCCCCCTTTGGATCTTCCGGTTCGGAGAAAACCTCTGCTAGGCCACCGAGCAAGTACTCCACCTCTTCGTCCAGATCCTTGTCCGGCTCATCCACCAGAGTGGGCTCGGGCTGAGGGGCGTCATCTTTCACAGATTCCTCTCCCGATTCGGCTGCAGCGTTCAAGCGCGCCGCCAGGTCACTGAAGCTTGCGCCTGTGGTGCCCCCGTCCTTGTCCACCTTGGCGAGCAGGTCTCGAATGGCGTCCACCAACTCCAGCAACAGTGTGGCCGTGCCTTGGGTCATCCTCAAGGTGCCATCGCGCAAAAGGCTCAGCAGGTTCTCCCCGGCGTGGGCCACTTCTTCCAGCTCGGAAAACCCGAAGAACCCGCAGGTCCCCTTGACCGTGTGCACGGCCCGAAAGATGCGCGTGATGGCTGCGGAGTCCCCCGGATCCTTCTCCAGCGCCACAAGATCCGAATCCACCTGCTCCATTCCCTCGTGGCTTTCCGCGAGGAATTCTTGAATGACTTCGTCCATTCCGTCCATGGCACTGCCCCTGCTGCTGGTGTGATTCTACTTGGGTTGCCACCCCATCTCTGACAAGAATGGCACATCACCCCCTCTGCGGACAAGGGGGGGGCACCCGGCCGTAACAATCTGTTAATCCTCGTGTAATCAGGCAATTGTGGCCTTCGTGGTAGACCCAGGGCGGGCAGCACCCGGTTTCGCGAACGTGCATCTTGGGCCCGCCGGATCCACAATGGGGAGGCAGCGTTGCAGTTGATACAGTCCTTTCCTGTGGAACCTGAGGAGCACCGGGACATGGAATCGCCCCCTTCCTTTGACGAGACAGCCAGCGCTTTGGGCGCGGCGGAGATGGAGCGCACCCCCTGGAAAGACCGAATCGCCACGCGCCTCGCGCTGGTGAGCGGCCTGGCGGTGCTGTTGTTGACCACACTTGCCATGGGCGCGGTCACCTGGAAGAGCCAGAACGCCCTGGAGGCGGCGGCGCGCCAGAACGCCGCGACGGTGGCCAGCCTCTTGCAACAAGATCTGCGGGACACGGTAGTACGGGGTGGTCTTTGAGATCCTGGGGCCCGAAGCCATTCAGAAGCAGCTGAACGATGGCGCCACAGGCGTGCCAGATCTGGTCGAGGCCAAATTCGAGGGCGTGCTTCCCGGCACCGGTGCCGTGTCGGCCTCTTTCCACGGAGTAGAGAACTCCAACGGAACCGTGGAGGAGTCCATCAATCTTCCCTCCCAGGATGGAAGCTCCAGCCTGGGCTCGGTGACCGTGAAGCTCTCCCGGGCAAACCTCAACGACGCCCAGAGAGCCCTCCAACAGGTGAGCGTGCTGGTCACACTGATTGCAGCGCTGCTGGCGGCTTTTGTGGTCTCCCTCATTGGACGCCGCAGAGTGAACCCCCTGGAATCGGCGGTGAGCATGCTCCAACGGATGGGGGCAGGAGACTTGACCGGACGCCTCTCCACGGGCACCGAGGACGAGGTGGGCCGCATGGGATCGGCTCTGAACCGCGCCCTCACCAGGGTCAGCGGCACCATCTCCACCATCTGGGACACGGCAGACAACCTCTCCGCCGCCTCGGATCGCCTGGCGAGCGTCAGCCAACAGATGAAGTCCAACGCGGACTCCAACTCCCAGCAGACCTCCGAGGTGTCCACCGCGGTCACCCACGCCACCCAGAATGTGCAAAACGTGGCCATTATGGCGGATGAGATGGCCTCCAGCATCCAGGAGATCTCACGGAACGCAGCCGATGCGGCCCGTGTGGCCTCCGGTGCGGTGCAGGCTGCGAGCACCACAAACGACGTGATCGCCCGCCTGGCCAAAAGCAGCTCCGACATTGACAACGTGCTTCAAGTCATCAGCACCATCGCCCAGCAGACCAACCTGTTGGCCCTCAACGCCACCATCGAGGCCGCCCGCGCTGGAGAGGCAGGCAAGGGATTCGCCGTCGTGGCCAAGGAGGTCAAGGAGCTGGCGGAGGAGACGTCCCGGGCGACGGAGGAGATTAACCAGAAGGTGGACGCCATCCAGGGCGACACCCGCACGGCCATGGAGGCCCTGGGGGGCATCGGGACGGTCATCTCCCAGATTCACGAGACCCAGACCGCCATCGCCGGCGCCGTAGAAGAACAGACCGCCACCACCTCGGAGATGGGCCGCAACCTGGCGGAGGCCGCCCGGCGCACCAGCGAGATCAGCGACATCGTGAACGAGGCCGCCTCGGCCGCCCAGAGCACCTCCACCGGGGCCAGCTACGCCGAAGACGCAGCCGTCGAGCTCGCCAACATGGCCCAGGAGCTGAAGAGCCTGCTGACCCAGTTCCGGTACTGACGAGCGCTTCTTACGGCAGGGGCACCCACAGGGCCGGGTCCCCCGCGATGGCCACGCCGGGCCCTTCTTTCGTATGGGCAGGGACCGCGTTGTGGGTCTCATCGATGGAGCCCAGTTCGTGGGAAGTCCAGCCCAGGGCGTCCTGGGTGAGCCACCGCACCGAGCGTGTGCCCACAGCGACCACCCCCTCCCCCACCGGGTGCAGAGCGCGAACGGTGTAGTCCGACGGAAAAAAGCCGAGAGTGCGGCCCATTTTCCAGTCAGGACCCTCCAGCATCCAGACCCGAGCCCGGGCTTGCTGTGCATAGGCGAAGTGCCACCCATCCCCCACAAGCAGGTCCAAGTCGCCGTCCTGGTCCGGGTCCCAGGCCGCCAGAGAGCGCACGCCCCGCCAGGTCGGGAGCTTCTCCTGATCCTCCCCCCTCACCAGGCGCAAGTCCCCGTCCGACCGGGGGGCGACCCCGTAGACCCGGCCCACCACCACGCCGTCCTCCGACACGGGGAGCTGCTTCGTGGCCAGACGGCCCGTGTACACGGGGGTGAATCCTTCGCTCTCTATCCAGCCTCCCTCTACGTCAAAACGCGTGGAAAAGATGGCCGCCCACAGGCGTCCGTCCACCACCCGGAGATCCGACACCTGGGACCGCTCCCCCGGTCGACTGAACAGAATCCTCGCGCCCTCGGACCCCACGGACCACACCTGGGCCGGCGCATCCAGGTGGTCGCGGTCCATGCCACACCCCAGAAAAGCCCGCTCCCCTTCTGCATCCGCCAGTGTTCCCCTGGCCACCACCTGGACCGCGCAATCCACCTGCGCTGTGCCTCCGGTCCAGGAGGCCCGCCCATCGTGAATACGCACAATCTCATCCACCCCGTCCCCGTTCATGTCCGCCGCTGCGACTGCGTCCGCCGGGCCCAACTCCACGGTGGAACCAGCGCTTCGAGGCAGAGGCGCGACCGTTTCTGGCCCACTTGGGTTGCAGGCGATACCCACGAGGGCCAGCCACATATCTCCTCCGGTCCAATCCACTGTATCGGGCCGTGGTTTCCTCGGGTATGTTGGCCGGCAATTGGGCAGGCACCATGGACCTCGAACAACAACTGCAGTCTGAGACCGGATCGGTGCTACCCGCGCGGGATCTCGACGCCACCCGGGACTTGGTGGAACGCCCCAGCCGCCCCCCGGAACGACGGGCGACTTTTGGGTTCTACGACGAGGGCTCCGGCGTTTTTTCCCTGTACCTGGCCCCTGTCGATGCCCGCACAATCACCCGGGCGCTGCTCCCCCACACCCGGGGCCAGCAGATCCTGGCGAGCACGCCGCTCTCGGGACCGGCGGGGACGGTCCCCTTGAAGATCGAAGGATGGATCGGAGCGGGGCAACACATCCTGGGGCTGCGCTCCCCGGTCGAGGCGCTGGTGATCGATCCCTCGGTGGTGGATGCAGGCTCCATGGAGCGTGTGCTACCCGCTTCCCTCTTGGGCAACCCGGAGGCCTCTCTGCCGGAAGGAGCCCTTTTTGCCCTGTGCATGTTGGACAACCGGCACGCGGTCATTCTCTCCCGGGAGAAAAACATCCTGGCCACCGCGCTGGAGGCGCTGATCGTGTCGCTGGAGACCGCCTTCGGCATCCACGAGCCCCCCTACATCAGCACCGAAGCCATGGAGTCCCTGCTGCAGCCTTTGGACCCGTGGAGTTGGTGGGAGATGGAGGTTGGAAACCACAAGCGCTTCCACACCCTGGACCTCAACGCCATGGACGGCCTCGGAGACGACGACACGTCCGACACCGGCATGCGCTGGGTGGCGCCAAAGGGCGGCGGCTGGTGGCGATTCGGCTGGAACTGGTAAGGGGCCTCCCCCCTCGCAGGCGGTTTTCTTGTTGCGTCCGGTTCAACTCGTAGACAACACCTCTGCTCTGGCCGACGGCCTGGCGGGGCTTGTGGGGCCTTTGGCCCTGGACACGGAGTACCACGCGGAGCGTCGCTACCGACCCTCGTTGATGTGGGTGCAGATCTGTGCGGCTGAGGGCCCCGTGCTGCTGGTGGATGTGAAGGCCATCTCCGACTTGTCTCCGCTGACCAGGGCGGTGTCGTCTCGCGAGATCCTGGGCCACGCCCTGGACCAGGATCTGGCCGCCCTTTCCACGCGAATACGCGTCAAACCCGGCCCGGTTCGGGACACCCAAGTTCTGGCGGGGTTCGGCGGTTTGGGATTCCCACGACGCCTGGAGGAGCTGCTCCACGAGGTACTGGGTGTGCAGACGCCAGGCAGCTGCACCCTGTCCGACTGGTCCAAGCGCCCCCTCTCCGAGAGGCAGCAGGCCTATGCCGCTGCCGACGTGTCCCACCTGCATGCTCTGTACGAGACGATCGCGGCGGACCTGTCTGCGGAACAGACCGAATGGGCCGAAGGCGCAGCCGAAGAGGCAGCCAAGAAGGCGCTCGCTCCCACGGATTTGGACGGGGCGTGGACACGAATGATGGCCACGCCACACCTTCGGAGTCCACGGGCCCGGGAGGCGGTGCGACTGATGGCGGCCTGGCGAGAGAAGCTGGCCAAGGAGATGAACCAGGCGCCGCGCCAGGTGCTCTCCGACCCGGTACTGATTGACCTGGCCCGGCGGCGGCCCGAGAGTGTAGAGGCCATGCTGGAGAACCGACTGGCCCCCAAGAGGGCCCTGCGGGACCACGGCCCGGCGCTGCTGGCGCTCCTGGCTCGCGCAGAGGACGCCCCCGAGGCCTTGTTGCCCCCGTCCCTGTCCCTGGGAGGCCACCAGAAGGCCGTGGCCTCGGAGCTTCAGACCTGGGCCCTGGACCTGGAAGCGCACCAGGGCATCGCCATCCGGTTGTCCCTTCCGGAGAGGGAGAAGAACCGGGTGGTGCGAGCCTGGAGTGAGGGGGCGACCCCGGCGCTGGATCCCGCCTGGCGAGAGGCGGCCTTTGGCGTGGCGGTGCGAGCTGTGCTCACCTCCCGCGAGTCGGATCGAGCCCACTGTGCCAGAGAAACCTCCGCCTCCTGATCTGGCCTCCCTGGCACCCTCCCGGGCCCTGGGGTCGGCCCTGGCGGTGGCCCTGGGCAGCGTGGTTCTGCTCACGGTGGCGCTCTGGGTGCTCTTTCCAAGCCAGCTGCCCCTGGAGGACCTGAAAGGCGTGCTGGCAAACACCCAGCCGGCGGGCCTGGCAGGCGGACTCCTGGTCATGACCGTCGGCATGGTCTTTGTCGCCTTTCGATGGCGGGTTCTCATGCCAGAAGCGCAGCACATAGGGAGCGCGTCGTTGACGGGAATTGTCTGCGCCGGCTTGATGCTGAACTACGCGCTGCCCGGCCCGGTGGGGGAGCTGGGGGCAGCCCTCCTGGTGCGCCACCGCCACGGGATTCCCGCCACAACGGCGCTGGCAGCCAGCGTGCACGCGAGGATGATCGGCTTGGGGTTGGCGGGCGTCCTGGCGGCCTGCACCTTTCTCTTTGCGGACTTGCCCGTTCCCGAAGAGCACCACCGGCTTGTGGCCGTGGTGACCGTCTGCATTGGACTTGGCGCGGTCACCTTGGGCTTGCTCAGCGCCTTTCCCTCCTGGATTCGCCTGGGGTCGGAGCGCACCCTCGGCTGGCTCGGGCCCAAGCTCCCAAAGGCCGCCTGGTGGGCCAAGGCCCATGAGATCGTGGTGGCCCTGGCGGATGCGCTGGGGTCCACGGGCCGGGTCGGCTGGGCGCGGTACACCAAGGCCGCGTTCTTCGCCCTGTGCGCCCACGCATCGGTCACCGTGGGCATCTACATCAGCTGCCTGGCCATGGGCATGCACCCCTATCCCCCCGGCATCCTGTTCACCTACTGTGCCGCGACCGCCGCCGTCGTGGCGCTGATCGCCTTTCCCGGATCCCAGCTGGGATGGGACGCTCTGTTCCTGACGTTCTTGCTCGCCACCACCGAACTGGAACCCGTGCAGGGCCTCGCGGTCGTGGCCCTGGTGCGCCTGCAGCAGGTGGTCCTGCTGGCTCTTGGTGCGGCCTCTCTCGGGTGGGGGGGCGGCTTTTCCGCCCCGGAGGACACATCCCCCCCTTGAAAGCCGGACACACAGCGATACACCTCTCCCACCGGAGGAACCCATGCGGATCGCATTTCCCATCTCTTTCTTGCTGCTGACGGCTTGCGGCCCCAAGACGCCCCCCGTTGCCAGTGCCGAGACAGAGACCGAGACCGAGACAGAGACCGAGACCGAGACCGAGACAGAGACAGAGACAATCGGCATCCCCGCCCCCACGGAGAACGCCCCCGGCCCCCTCGCCGAGGATGCGCTGATCCCCGACGAGGAGGCCCCCACCCCGGAGCTGGCCCCCCGCAAGCCCGACAACGCCGACTTGAATGTGACCCTCACCTTTGCCGACGGCACCACCAAGAAAGGGCACGTCCGGCGCATCGAGGTGTCCAAGGACTGGTACGGGGAGAATGAGTGGTCCGACGCGGCGGGGCGCCTGGGCATCACCCTGGAGGCGGCGGGCAGTGAGACCGAGCTGACCTGGGCCGACCTCTCGAGCGTGAGCATCACGCCGAAGAGCGTCAGCAAGGACGCCAACTGCACCTACGACTCGGACTACACGCCCTGGATGTACACCTGCGAGCTGGGGACCACCTCCAGCGCCCGGGCCAAAGATGGCCGACGCTTCACCGTGGTGGACCGCCACAAGTGGCGCTTTGTCTTTGAGGACGACAGCGAGCTGGAGTTCTGGATCTACAAGCTCCCGGCCCGCCAACAAGATGAGGGGGGGGTGGAGTTTGGCATGGATCACGGCGAGAACTACGCCATCTACGGCAACCTGCAGCAGCAGCTCCGCAGTGATGTGCGCACGATGGTGAAGTCCATCCGCATTCAGTAGGCGCCCGTTGGCCGACGAAGAAGCCCAGCTGATTGCCCGCTTTCGCACCTGGGTGGTGTGGGCCCTTGTGGCGGGCATGCTCTTGTACACCGGGGGGTCCATCTGGGCCGGTGCCGAGGCGGTAGGGGGAGAGCTGGCGCACTTTGCCTGGTGGTTGACGGTGCCGGTTCTCGGGCTGACCCTGGTGAACTACGGGCTGCGGTTCGTGAAATGGCACACCTTGATGCGGGTGCTGAACGTGGAGATCAACTGGCGGGACGACCTGAGGATCTTCGTGGCGGGGCTGTCCATGGTGATCAGCCCGGCCAAGGCGGGGGAGGTCCTCAAACCCTGGCTTGTGTCCAAGCGCACGGGGGTGCCCATAGCCCACACCCTGCCCGCGCTGGTGGCTGAGCGCCTGACCGACGGGATCGCAGTGCTCGCCCTGGCGGCAGTGTCGATTGGGACCTTCGCCTCGGACAAGGTGGCCTGGCTTCTCTGGCCGGCAGCGGCGGTGGTGCTTGGGCTGGGGGTGCTCGCGAGCGAGACCCTTTCCCTGGGGATTTTGGGCCTCTTGACCCGGCTGCCCGGCGTGCGCCGCATCGCCTTGAAGCTGGAGGCGGCGTACCGGGCCATGCGCCAGTGCCTCGCGCCGGGTCCGTTTCTATGGCTGATGGCGCTCTCGGGGGTGGCCTGGTGGGCCGAGTGCGTGGGATACCAGCTGGTGTTCTGGGGGCTGGGGGAGGCGGTGTCCCTGGACGCGGCGACCTTCCTGTACGCCTTCGCCACCGTGGCCGGTGGCGCCTTTCCCGGGGGCATCGGCGGGGCGGACGCAGCCCTTGCGGGGGGGGCCACAGCCATTCTGCACGTGCCTGAGTCGGCGGCCCTCTGTGCGGCCCTGCTCATTCGCGTGGCGACCCTCTGGTTTGGCGTGCTCCTGGGCGCCCTGGCGCTCTTGCGCTTTGAGAACCTGGTAGGTGGCACGGCAGATTCGGCGCCCTCGGCCGCCGAGGAGTAGGATCAAGCCATGGACCCCTTCTTGGCCGCCTGTGTGCAGCTCTCTTGCACCTCAGATGTAGAGCGAAACCTCGCAACCACCGAGCGACTGGTGCGGGAGGCGGCCGCGGCGGGGGCGACCCTCATCGCCACCCCGGAGAACACCCCGTTCCTCGGCCCCCACGCAGAAAAGGTCGCGCTGGCCGAGCCCCTCGAAGGCCCGACCCTGGCCCGCCTGGGGGCGCTGGCCGCGGATCTGTCGGTGCACCTGCTCATCGGTTCCACCGCCGAGGCGACGCCAGACCACCCGGGAAAATGTTTCAACACCTCGGTGCTCTTCGCACCCGACGGGGAGCGCATCGCCCACTACAGGAAGATCCACCTCTTCGACGTGGACATCGAGGACGGCGTGCGTTTCATGGAGTCCGACACGGTGGCGCCCGGGGAGGAGGGCATCATCGCCGACACCCCCCTGGGAACCCTGGGCCTGACCATTTGCTACGACCTGCGATTTCCGGGGCTCTACCAAGCCCTGCGGGAGGCCGGCGCCGACCTGCTCACCGTGCCGAGCGCCTTTACCTTCAAGACGGGCACCGCCCACTGGCACACCCTCCTGCGGGCCCGGGCCATCGAGAACCAGTGCTGGGTCCTGGCCCCGGGCCAGGCCGGCCGCCACGACGACGCGGGACTGCGCCACTCCTACGGCCACAGCCTGATCATCGACCCGTGGGGGGTGGTCGTGGCGGAGTGCGAGGAGGGGGAGGGTTTCTGTGTCTCAGAAATTGACCTGGAGAAGATGCGGGCGATCCGGCGCGGGATGCCGGTGGTGGAGCATCGGCGGGTGTAAGAGAAGGCTACAGGGCCTCACCACCGCGGTGCGCTATCGATCTTCCTCCGGCCAGCTCATTTTCTGCAATGTTGCGACAAGTTGGTCTCGAAAGCGCTCGAGTTCTGGAAGGCCCACAGCGAGATGCAGCAGGAGACCTTCGAGGTCGAGATGCATGGAAGAGAGCACCCAGGCCAGGGTGGCCGAATCCAGCCCGCTGTCCTTCTGTTGGGCATCCACCATGCCGTCCAGCGGATCGAGGCCATGCTGCTGCAGGACGTACAGGTCGAGCAGGTCTTTTGTCTCTGCCCGCCCCAGCAGCGCTGCGATCTTGTTGGCGCGTATTTCCAGCAGCGGGTCAACCCGAATGCCCTCGACCACCGGCTTGTCCGCCAGAGGAACGATCTGCCTGGCTGTTTCATGCACGAGGTCCACGAGTGTCTCCTCGTCCTCCGTCCAGACCCGAACACGACGAAAGCCCGGAAAGGTCTGCACAGCTTCCAATCGAACATTTTCCGCAGCACACCACTGCTTCAGCCTGTTCCCCAGTTCCTCCAACTTCTCCTCTTCCGCCGCAAAGAGACCCAGATCCTTCGAGCCTCGGTGCCCGAGGTGAAAACCGCCCAGGGCCGCGCCCCCGGAGAGCCAGACCCCCTCCACGTCTCGAAAAGCCTCCAAGACCCGGCGCTGCAAAGGGGAGAGACGGGTAGAGAAGCCCAAGGATCTTCCATCCATCGATCAGCCAGACCCAGAAGGGCCCTCGCCGGCCGAGGCGCGTCGAGAGCCGCTCCACCTGGGCAGCCAGGTGCTCTGGTGTGGTCCAGTTCCAGACCTCATCCGGCCGAGCCTCCCGAAGCATCAAGGCCAGCCACGCATCGTGCTCGGGCGCAACCGGGTCATTCACCACGGCACGAAAGCGTTCCGGGGAGATGTTGCGGTCCCAGAGAAAGGTCGGGGTCTGTGAGGTGGGGGGCATTTGGGGAGTTTAGCGTAGAGGGGGGATACAGCGAGGGGTGTTGGCGGGGTTTGGACCTATGGCTGGCCGTAGAACAGGTAGCCGCCAACCCAGAGTTCGTCGTAGCCGTCGAAGTTGAAGTCATAGGGGCCGCCGTCCAGACCTTGCCGGACTCCAGCTTGTCCGTATAGACCACCCCAAGCATCAGCATCTGACGTGCTCATCGAGCCACCCATTGGGCCATAAAAGAGACAGCCACCTTCAGGATTAGGACCATTCATACTGGCGGCAACCAAGTCAATCGAGCCATCGCCGTCAAAGTCGCCGACAGCCGCATCCCAGCCAAATCTATCGCCTCTACTTTCGCCAGAATAAACAGCTGTAGCATCATTCTCATTAGACCACGCACCAGCGCCTGCAGATGAGCCAGGGAACAGCCACACCCGACCTATTTGTGTATCCGGAGTTCCAGTAAATGGATTTGGTACGCTACCAGCCCACGGAGACAAGAGGAGGAAGTCCTGGTACCCATCATTGTTCGCATCTCCTGCCGGCCGAACCCTCACTTCAACCCACAGAGTTGGGAACTCAGATGTACTAAACGTGATGTCGCCATCCGCCGCGGGGGCCACCAATTCTCGCCCCCCCGACCCCTCGAACACTTGAACAACAGCTTCCCCTTCTAAGGGCACTTCGAGGAGGTCAACCGTCCCGTCTCCAGTCACATCCTTTGCAAGAAACTCTTGGCTTACGCTCCAGGTGGAAGACACCTGACCCGACGAAGCACCGTAATGCACGGTTGTGGAAAGAAAGTCTCCACAATAGTCACCATCCAGGTCGCCGAACGAGCGAATGGTTCCGGTTGTTGAAGTCACTGCAGACACGAGGGAATGATCGGTCGCCACACTTGGCAGACTTATTGCCGTGGACTCAATTGAGAGTACGCCGGACGAGCTGTCCGTTTGAACCAGCAACTCCATATCGCCATCACAATCGTGGTCTACGAGCCGAAATTCCTCACTGCCAAGATTGTCAGATGGCGCTGCACCCAACAGTGTCCAGTCAGCCATGATGGGTGTGGCAGAAATGGGCCCCAGATACAGATAAACTGCACCCTGAGCAGAGAAGGACCCACTGTAATTTCCGTTGCTATCGAGCAAATCTAGGTAGCCATCTCCATTGAAATCACCTGCCTCTGTCGGCCACCCGGAAGCAAAAAACGCAAACGCCGTCGCCACATCCAATTCCCCCCGCAACCCGCAATTCAACGCTCCCGGATTCGTTGCAGCATCCGAGTCATCGCAGTCTCCAAGTGCCGTGGCCCGGAGGTTGCCTGACGCGGCGCAGAGACAGCTCGGCGATCCGACCCCATAGGTGTCGCCGTCATCATCCATGTAGTAGTTGGTACAGTTGTCGGCGTTCTCCTCGTCCACCACGCCGTCGCAGTCCTCGTCGTGGGCGGTCAGGCAGTCCTCAGTGGCCCCCGGGTGAACGGTGGGACGACCATCGTCGCAGTCCGGGTCGGTGCTTCCGATGTAGCCGCTGGGGGCGATGCAGGAAGTAAAGGGGCGGCTGTCATCGGCGTAGCCGTCCCCATCTGAGTCTGCATACCAGGTGGTGGCATCGACCGCGTCGTTTTCATCGGTGAAGCCGTCGCAATCGTTGTCTCGCGTGTCGCAGAACTCATCGGCGGTGGGGTGTACATCGTCCCGGGTGTCGTCACAGTCACCCCCGACGGTCACATATTTGGGGGTGGGCGCATCGCAGGCGGCCTGTGCGATCGCGTCCTTGCCGTACCCGTCATTGTCCTCGTCGTAGTACCAGACGACCGTGTCCACTGCATCCTCGTCAATGAACCCGTCACAGTCATTGTCCGACCCGTCGCAGCGCTCCCCAGCACCGGGGAAACTCAGCGGGTCCTGGTCATCACAGTCATTCTCATTCTCACTGACCCCATCCCCATCAAAGTCATGCCCAGGATTGTCGACCTTCTCGTACCCGGGCATCGACGGCACACACCCGGCCAACAACCATCCGAGCCCGACCCCAAAGGGCCCCATAACCACCTCCAAACCGCCAAAATCGCCCTACCACACCGCCTCACCCCTCCAAAGGGACACCGACCCGGGGGAGATACCCCATCCCCCCCAGGCTCACGGCACACTCCTCCACCCAAAGGGGACACCGACCCAGGGGAGATACCCCATCCCCCCCGGCCTCGTGGCACATCGCCCCGCCCCACAAGGACACCGAGCCAGGGGGGATGGGGTATCTCCCCTGGTTTAGGTCGGTTCAGCTCAGGAAGCCCATCACCCCCGCCACAAACCCCTGCAGCCCCCCCAGCCCGGCCAGCGTGGCCACGATCGTGTGGTGGCCCTTCATGGACTCCAGGGCCGCGGCGTGGATCGGGTCCTTGGTCGTGAGTTCCCGAAAGAAGCGGAGCGCCCAGATCAGGGCCAACAGCGAGATCAAACCGAATGGGTCCACAAAAGCCCGGGCTGTGGCAAGGATTGCCATGGCACCCCAGGCATGCTGCTGGGTGCCCTTGCGCAGGCTCTTCTTCAGGTCCAGGTCTGCGTAGCAGTTTGGGCAGATCTCTCCGGGGTCTGCGAAGTAGATCTCCTCCTGGGGGGTCGCGGTTCCGCAAAGTGCACAGGGCTTGGATTCGTCCGTGGTTTATCTCCCGAGCTTTCTGGCCAGGATATCGACGCCCTTCTCCACCACCTCTGGCTCCACGCAGGTGAAGCACACCCGGATGCAGGTGGTGTAGTCGACTCCAAAGCTCGGTCCCGGGGCCAACAGGAGGCCCTCGTCCAGGCAGTCCTCGAGGAAGCCCCAGATGCCGCGCTCGTCAAGGTGCGAAGCCACGTCCAGGAACAAAAAAGTCGATCCCTCAGGCTCCGGAACGCCCAGACGCATCGCAGCAGCGTTTCCCGCCTGCTGGTAGGCCACCCGGGCGGTCTCCACCCAGGCATCTCCATGCAACAGCGCGTAGTGGGCAGCCAACTGCGACGCGTTGGGTGATGCATAAAATGTATGGGTCGAGACCTTTCTGGCCTCAAGCACCGCCTCTTCCGGCCCCACCAGGTACCCGACCCGGTTTCCGGCCATGCCCAGGCTCTTCGAAAAGGAAAAGGCGGTAAAGGTGCGCTCGGGGGCGAACTGCCCGATCGACACATGCGATCCAGAGTAGACATACCGCTCGTAGACCTCATCCGAGAGCAGCCAGAGGTTCTTCCGACGACACAGATCTGCCAGCGCATGCAGCCAGGACTCCGGCAGAACCCACCCGGTGGGGTTGGAGGGGGTTGACACATAAAGTGCCGCTGTTCGCTCCGTAATCCGCTCCGCCACCGCCTCCACGGCCGCCTCGGCGCTGTCGACCGTCCCGTAGAAGGGCACCTCCACGGGCACCCCCCGAAAGGTGGTCACCACCCCGCGAATCAAGGGCCAGAACGGGGCCAGAAGCAGCACTTCCTCCCCCGGGGCAAGGAACATCCCAATGGCCGCCCCCAACGCCCCTGTCGCCCCGGCGCCCACCAACACCCCACCCCGCTCAATCGGCAAGCCATTTCTTTCCCGCACCCGCTCCAGGATGGCGCCTACAAGCTCCGGGCGGCCCGCAGGTGGCGCGTACCGGTGCATGCCCGGGTGTTCCTCCACGGTGAAATCCTGCATCCGAGCCCCCACCACAGGCTCCATGTAGGTGTCCCCGATGTGCAGGGGAAAGAGAGGCCCGCTGTGGGACTTGATGCGAGCAGACAAACGGGAAAAGGGCCGCCCGGCCATACCCGCAATGGCGGGGGCTGCGCGGGGGGGGCGGGGCACGCTCAGGCCTCGGCCAGGGTCGTCAGCCAGGATCGCAGCACGTTCGCCGCGACCTTCAGCCGGTAGGGGGCCGTGGATCGGATGTCGTCGATGGGGGAAATGTCCTCGGGCAACACCCGAACCACCTCCGGGTCCACGCCGCGCCCCAAAAGGGCCGCCTCCACCTGGGGACAGCGCACCGGTGTCGCAGCCACGCTGCCGAACGCCACCCGCGCATCCGTCACAACACCATCCTCCAGCCGCACCCGTGCCCCCAACACCACCTTGGAGATGGCCTGGGCCAACCTGGTGCCAACTTTTCGATAGTGCACCCGGTCGGCCGCATGCGGGTGTGGCACAAAAATACTCGTCACAATCTCATCGGGCGCCATGTCGATCTGTCGATAGCCAGTAAATAGAAACTCGGTCCGTACCCGCCGAGGCCCCCGGGCCGCCGACGCCAGCTCCACCTCCGCATCCAGGGACATCAAGACCGGAAGCGTGTCCCCCGCAGGAGACGCGTTCGCGATGTTTCCCCCCAAGGTGCCGCGGTTCTGGATTTGGAGGGCGCCAATGGTCCGAGCCGCCTCTGCCAGGGAGGGCGCTCCCTCCCGCACAGCCGCCTCGTGCAACAGCTCTGTGTACGTGGTCAACGCTCCGATGCGGATCCCCCGGTCCACCACCTCGACCCCCCGCAGTCCCGACAACCCATGAATGTCAATCACCAGGTCCGGAACATTCTGGCCCAGGTCCAGCTCCACCATGAGGTCGGTCCCCCCGGCCAACACCCGGGCTTCCGGGTACTTGACCCGGAGCGCAAGCGCCTCCACCAGCGTCTTGGGTCGCAGAACCCTCAAGCCGTCATAGGCGGTGCTAGGACTCGACACCAACCACCTCCGCGACCGCATCCACGATCTTCTGGTACCCGGTGCACCGACACAGATTCCCAGCCAGTCCCGCCCGCAGGTCTTCCCGGGTCACCATCTCGTCTCGCTTCAAGAGCTCCGCCGCCATGATCAAGAAACCCGGCGTGCAGATGCCGCACTGAGCAGCCCCATGGGCGAGGAAGGCAGCCTGGATCGGGTGGAGCCGATCATCCTCCGCCAGCCCCTCCACGCTGACGACATCTCCCCCCTCCACCTGGCACACGGGCACCAGACAGGCGCAGACCGATCGACCGTCCAGGAGCACAGAACAAGCCCCGCACTCCCCCTCCCCGCAGCCTTCCTTGGAGCCGGTGAACCCGAATTCCTCTCGAAGCACATCCAAGAGCCGGGTCATGGGGGGCGCCTCAGAGAAGACCTCCCTGCCATTGAGTTGAAACCGGGTCTTCAAAGCGCCTCCAACACACGCTCGGGTGTCATGGGCAACCGGTCCAGCACGGCGCCTGTCGCATTTTCTATGGCCTGCGCCACCGCCGCCGCTGGGCCGTCCATGGGAATCTCCCCAATCCCCTTGGCCCCGAAAGGTCCGCCTTCATAGGGAATTTCCACCAAGACCGTCTCCATCTCCGGCGCATCCAGGCTCGTGGGAATGATGTAGTTCGTCAGTCGGTCATTCTGCATGGCCCCGCGCTCGTCGAGCACCACCTCCTCACAGGTCGCCCACCCAAGGGCCTGCAAAGAGCCCCCCTCAATCTGACCGGAGGCCAGCACCGGGTTGAGCGCACGCCCCACATCTGTCGCAGAAACAAACCGGTGGTAGACCACCTCTCCCGTGTCGAGATCAACACTTAAATCAACCACAGAACAACTCCATCCATAGGTGGGATAGGCGTCCCCCCGGTAGGTCACCGGATCCCACTGAAGCTTGCCATCGTCTACATAGACTTCCTCGACCCGCAGGGGAGTCTCCAACGTGCGCTGCTCAAGAAGCTGTAGAAAAGAGAGATCGGGGTGCCCCACCTCCGCAGCCAGGGCCTCTCTCAAGCGCTGTGCTGCTTTCTGGGCCACGCTTCCCACCACCATGGTGGTGCGGGATGCCACCGTGGGCCCTGAGTCCGGCACCTCCCCGGTGTCATGGGGCGCCACCTGCACCGCGGCCAGGGGAATCTCCAGTTCTTCTGCCACAATCTGACAGAAGACCGTGTCCGTGCCCTGCCCAATGTCCGTGCTTGCGGTGAGCACACGGACCAGTCCCCCAGCCAGCTCCAGGGCGACCCGCCCCTTCAGCGCAGCCTCCCCGTTCCCGGTGAATCCACACCCGTGAAACACCAGGGACACCCCGCGTCCCCGGGCCAGGCGGGCCACCCCTTCCCCCGCGCCCGCCGGACGGGCAAGCGCCAGATCAAGTGGGGCCTGCGCCGCCGTAAGAGCCGCCTCCAGCACCACGTCCGCCCCAGGGCCTTCCAGTCGCTGTCCTGTGGCGGTGGTGTCCCCTTCCTGCACCAGGTTCCGCCGCCGAACCTCCAGGGGCTCCAGGCCCAATTGACGGGCGATGCGGTCCATGTGCCGCTCACAGGCGAATTGGGCTTGGGGAGCACCAAAGCCCCGAAATGCCCCATTGGGCGGCGTATGGGTCGCCACCGCCCGCCCGGTGATTCGCACGTGCTCGCAGGCGTAGGGTCCGGTCACATGCAACACGGCCCGAGAGAGCACCACCGGCGTCAAGGTGTTGTAGGCCCCGCCATCCACGAGAAGGTCTGCCTCAAAGCTCTTGAGGCGCCCATCCTCCCCCACCCAGGTTCGAATGCGCGTCCGAACCGGGTGGCGCTTCGTGGTGGCCACCAGGTCCTCCTCCCGCCGGTAGACGATCTTCACGGGCGCCCCGGTCTTCAGGGCCAAGAGCGCCGCGTGGGCGGCGATCATTGTGGGGTACTCCTCCTTGCCCCCAAATCCCCCTCCCGTGGCCGCCTGGATCACATTGACCCGCTCCGGATCTGCGAAATCCGGCCCCAACAGATCCGCCAGACCCTTCACGATGTAGTAGGGACACTGAAGAGACCCAAGAAAAGTCAGCCCCCCATCGTCCCGCGGCATGGCCAGCATGCCCTGGGGCTCGATGTAGAGCTGCTCATGGAGTCCGGTGACATAGTCTCCCTCAACCAGGTGCCCCCCCTCGACCGTATCCACCTCCCCCTTCTCGATCACAATCCGGCTGAAGACATTGTCCTCGCCGAAAATCACCGTCTGGTGCCCCTCGCTGGCCTCCATGTCCATCAAGGGCTCCAGGGGCTCCACCTCCACCACCACCTGCTTCACCGCCGCCAGAGCGCGGGCGCGGGTGGGTGCTGCCACCAGCGCCACCGGCTCGGCCACATGGCGGATGATGTGGTCGGCGAGAGCTGGCTGGTCTCGGGTCATCAAGTAGATGACGTTTTCCCCAGGGATGTCCCGCGCCGTCACCAGGGTGAGCCCCTTGGCATCAAAACCCGGCGCCCACCCGATGCGAACAATGCGGGCGTGGGCATGCTCGGAACGGACCGTCGCCCCGTGAAGGCACCCCTCCGGGTGTACGTCGTCCACGTATAGGGCTGTGCCCGTGAGCTTGGCGATGCCGTCCGCTCGGCGAATGCCCTGACCGATGTGCATGGAGCTCCTTTGGGAGGCGTGGAGGATAACCCGAGAACGCTCCTGAAAATCAGACCGTCGGGCGCTCATCCAGGTGATCGGTGATTCGCTCCAACAACGCGTCACGGTCAGCGAGGCCATCCACAATGAAGGTCTCAGGTTCGCCGGACGCCCCTTGAACGCTCACGGTGATCCCCTCCGTCGGACAAAAACTCAGACAAGACGCAGTCACCACGCGCACGGTGCCCCATTGGCCCCTGGCAAAAAGTTGCTCCTTGAGCCAAGTGCGCAGATCTTCCCCTCCGTGGTGTCCGCAAGAAGGCTTGGGTGCACCCTCGGGGCGGCAGAGGCTACACACCAACACAATGCGGTCCTGCCAGGTAGGAATGACTTTCTTCATGGATCGACCCCTATCACCTGGGGCAAGATCACACCCAAGGGAGTCTTGTCCCCGATGGCAAAACAAGTCCTTGTGCTCGTCCCACCCCTGGGAGGCCCGCCGCGCTCGCCTGAGTCGACCCCCGTCGGCCACGCTGCCCTGGTGTTGGCGAGCGACGGAATCGACGCCTTGTTCTGCACAGGGGAAGGCTCCTGGCGAGCCCACCCCGGCGAATGGGAGCTGGTGACGGATTCGGCCCCCGTCGCCGTGCACGATCGGTTTCCCAGCCAGTCCCGCCCCGGCGCGTACGAGGCTGTGCTCGCACCTGTGGCCCACCTGCCCATGGGAAACCCCAGGAGCGTCACGCGCCTTTGCCGAGACAAGGTCGCCTGCCAGGAGTTCCTGGTGTCAGAGGGGCTGCGAATGCCGGATCTGGAGACAGACCCGGACCGGTTTGTCGACGTGCTGGCATCGTGGGGGGCGGGTTTCTTGAAACCCCGCTACGGCGGATTGGGCCTCGGCGTGCGAAGAGTGGTCCCGGGAGATGAATTGCCAGCGTTCGGCGAGGGCGCTGTCCCCGGCCAGGAGGACCCCCTCATTCTCCAGCGGGCCATTGCACCCCCGAAAGGGCATGCAGGATTTGCACTGCGCTGGTTGGTGCAGCGACTGGAGGATGGGAGCCTGGAACCCCGCGTGCCCGTGGCCCGCATCTCCAAGGACGACCCGGTGTCCAATGTGGCGCGCGGTGCCACCGCCCACGACGCCCGAAAGATACTTCCCCGCAGAACCCTGGACATGGCCCGACGCTTCGCCATTGACTGCGCTCAGATCCTCTCGGAGTGCCCCCACGGGGAGTGGCTGGTGGAGATCGGCGTGGACATGGTGGTGGACCCGGAAGGCATTCCACACGTAATCGAGATCAATTCCCGACCGCGGGGCCGCATGCAGCAGCTGACCCAACTGTCCCTTGCAATGCAGGACGCCCACATCGAAGCCTGCGCTTCCCCCATTCGGACCTTGGCAGCGCTGGCTGGGGGATAAATCAGTACGCAGTCAGGTAGGGATGCATCCACTCCACCTCGCCGCGCACCCCCTTCAGGTACACGTCCTGGACCAGCTTGGTCACGGGACCTGGATCCCCCACCTGCCGCCGGTCCACCTCTCGAATCGGGGTGACCTCGGCCGCGGTGCCCGTCATGAAGATCTCGTCCGCCACGTAGAGGGCATCCCGACCAAACTGCGTCTCGATGACCTCGTGTCCGTTGCGCTCGAGGATCTCAATGGCTGTCTGGCGGGTGATTCCCCCGAGAATGTTGGTAATGGCAGGGGTCTTGATGGTGGACCCCCGAATCACAAACAGGTTCTCGCCTGTGCCCTCCGCCACGTGCCCCATCTGGTCCAACATGATGGCCTCGTCAAAGCCGTTGTCGTTGGCCTCGTAGCGCGCCAGGATCGAGTTCACATAGTGGCCGGACACCTTGGCCCGCTGCAGGTTCGCGTTGACCGCGTGCCGGGTAAAAGAGGACGTGGCCACACGCACCCCGCGCTGCAGCCCCTCATCCCCAAGGTAGGCTCCCCACTCCCACACAGCGATCATCACGTGGACCGGATTGTTCCGAGCGCCGAGGCCCATGGCTCCCTCCCCCAGGAACACGAGCGGCCGGATGTAGGCCTCCTCCAGCCCGTTTCGCTGGAGGGTCTCAATACAGGCGTTTCGCACCTGCTCCAAGGTGAAAGGCATGGGGATCATACACATCTTGGCCGAGTCAAAGAGCCGGCGCAGGTGCTCCTCCAGGCGAAAGATCGCGCCCCCTCCCCCCACCTGCCGATAGGATCGAATGCCTTCAAACACGCCCAATCCGTAGTGGAGGGTGTGGCAGTTGACGTGGATCTTGGCGTTGTCGTAGGGAACAAACTCCCCATCCATCCAAATGACTTCCGACCGGATTGACACGCTAATCCTCCTGCGGTGTTGGCTCGCTCTCGACGGATGAGCCGTCGTTCGCGAGGTTGCCATCTGCATCCAACTCAACCATGGGGAACCCAAGGTCAACCAACTGCGGACGGACAACTTCCAGGTCGCCCACCACCACAATGGCCCAGGGCTCGTTCGCCACTGAAGTGGTGAACGCATCCTGTGCCAGCTCGGCTGTGACCGCCTCGACGCGGGGAATGTAGCTTTCCAGCCAGTCATCCGGTAGTCCGTACCGCGCGACCGCCGCATGTTGGTCCAGCAGGTAGTCCGGCTTTTCAAACTTGGAGGGGTACCCCTGGAGCACATTGGACTTTGAAAACCCAATCTCATCCGTGGAGAACGGACTCTCCGGCGCGAGACGCACAGGCTCAGGGCAGGAGCCACAGCGGGTCTTGAACCATCCACAAGGAGGCGCGTCCCCGAGCATCCCTCCGACTCCCGAGAGCTCTCCCACAATCTCCTGCAAGGAGGCACCCGTGACATCCGTGCGAACACTTGTGGACAGCGTCCACCGGGTTCCGGCGTGGTTGTTGCTCACCCAGGACCGCGCCCCATAGGTGTAGCCCTTGTCCTCCCGCAGGTTCATGTTCAGCCGCGCCATGAACATGCCGCCAAACGCCTTGTTGCCCAGGGTGAGGTCTGTGTAGCCCGGGTCAAACCGGTCAGAGGTGAAACGCCCCATTCGAATCACGGACTGGGCCGCCCCTGGCTTGCTGACCAGGTAGAGGGTGGTTTGTTTGGGCTGGAGAACCGTCGGCGTCGGTGTGGCCGCAGCGTCCCCCGACCCGTCCCAAGCGCCAAACCGCGCCTCCAGGAGCGCTGTGATCTCCGCCAGGGTCGTGTCCCCGCCCACCAGGAACCGAGCATTCCCGGGAACCAGTGATGTCGCTGCCCAAGCCTTCATGTCGTCCACGGAGATGGCGGCGAGGCTCTCTTCGGTTTTGAACCGGCCGGCGTATGCGTCGCCGAAGAGCGTCCGAGACAGCGCCCGGCTCGCCATCTTGTTTGGTTCAGTGCGTGCAGAAGCCACGTTCTGGATGAGCTGCTTCCGCAAGCGGTCCCAATCGGCGTCCGGAAACTCAGGCTCCAACGTCACTGCAGCCATCAGGTCCAGACTGGGGACGAGGTTTCGGGTCAGGGTGTCCAGCGTGACCCGCCCCCCGTCCAATCCCCCGCTCGTGCCCAGGTGGGTGGCCAGGCGACGAAGGGAGGTGGAGATATCCATGGCGCTCATGCCCCCCGCACCCTCGTTGAGCATGTCGTAGGCGGACCCCGCCAGGCCCTCCTTTCCCACCGGGTCCGCAAAGCCGCCAGCCTCGAACACCAGCTTCACCCGAACAAGCGGATGGTCGTGATCTTCCACGAGCAAGACCTCCACGCCGTTTGAGAGACTGCCCCGCTGCAGCTGGGGCAGGGTGAACTCGCTGCGCTCCAGGGGGTCAGGTACCTGTGTCCGGTCAAATGACTCGGCTTCGGCAAGAGACAAACAAAGAAGAACAGAGATCAACATCTACTTCTCCTCCGGGTGGATGTGGAGCGTCACGCGGTTCGCCTCTGTGAGACCGGCTGCAGCCTGCTGAATCGCTGCCGGGGTGACGGCTCCGTACCGGCCCAGGTCCATCTCAATGGAGTCCGGCACCCCCGTGTTCAGAAAATAGGAGTTCAGCTGGTTCGCCCGGCTGTGCAGGCTCTGCAGGTCGCGTACAAACCGCGCCTCCCAGGTTGTGCGCCCTATTTCCACCTCCTCGGCGGTGGGCGCCTCTGCAGCCACCTCCCGGAGAATGGCGTCAATCTCGGCCACGATCTCGTCGGTGGTGTGCCCCTCGGCGGCCGTGGCCTGGATCATGTACATGCTGGTGAGGCGGCGGCTGACCTGGGCCGCGCTGACGCTCTTCGCGATCTGCTTTTCGTGGACCAGCACCCGGTCCAGGCGGGAGTCCTTGCCCCCGGACAGCACGCTGGTGAGCAGGTCCAGCTCTGCATCCCCCTCGGCGTAGAGAGGAGCACTCGGCCAGGCAATCCAGACCTTCTGAAAGGGCACACCCGCCTCGTTCTGCCGAATCTCGATGTTCTCCTCCAGGGCAAACAGCTCATCCGTGCGAGGCGTGGGCTCCTCTCCGGCGGCGATGGGGCCGAAATACTGCTCCACCAGTGCCTTGGCCGTGTCCGGGTCAAAGTCGCCGGCCACCACCAGCGAGGCGTTGTTGGGCACGTACCAGGTACGGAAAAAAGTCTTCACATCCTCCAGGTTGGCGGCGGAGAGATCTTCATGGCTGCCGATGGTGGTGTGCTCGTAGGGGTGGTCCGTCGGGTAGACAGCCTTCATCAACGTCATCCAGGAGGTGCCATAAGGGCGGTTTTCATAGGACTGGCGCCTCTCGTTCTTGACCACCTCCCGCTGGTTGTCGAGCTTCTCCTGGGTCAGCGCTTCCAAGAGCCACCCCATGCGATCTGCCTCGAGCCACAAGGCCAGGGGCAGGTGCTCAGAGGGGACTTTCTCGAAATAGTTGGTTCGATCTCCGTTGGTGGTGCCATTGATGGAGCCGCCGACTTTCTGGAGGTGCTCAAAGTACTCCCCCTGGACGTGCTCCGACCCCTGGAACATCAGGTGCTCGAAGAGAT
>CAZRYF010000061.1:25891-30568 GCA_964604165.1 uncultured Enterobacterales bacterium | reverse complement strand
CAATTCGCCTGCTTCTGCAGACAGCAGTCCCAGCGAGAAGAGAGACGCCAACAACATGTTCACCTCCGGGCTCTGCTGCCTAATCCGGCAAGGCCTTCGACACCATTTCACGTGACTGGACTCGACAGTGCGCTCTTACCGGTGTTCAATCTCTGCGGAGGTCACATGTGGGTCGCGCTTGCCCTGGGGGGTTGTCTGGCCCCCAAGTACATTGAAACCGAGGAGCGGGAGGAGCCCTGCGTGGAGTCGACGTGGTTCCGGGACAGTGATGGGGACGGGGTCGGAAGCTCGGGGTTTGCCACCGATTCCTGCGAGGCACCGGAAGGATGGGTGGCAAGTGAAGGGGACTGCGACGACTCGGACCCGGACTTTGCCGAGAGCTGCCCCGGGGAGGACTGCCGTCTGCTCTCCACGTTTGAGCCCGCCGCCGACACCGCCGACCCAGAAGAAGACCGCGCCTACTACGCCTGCACAAACCCCCTTGGGTGGCAGGAGGCAAGGCAGATCTGCTTTTCGGTCTTCGACGGCGACCTGGTGAACATGGGCCTGGATGGCGAATACGACTCCGTGACCGATGCCGCCCACCGCATGGGCCTGGGGGAGCACGAAGGATGGTGGGTCGGCCTCAAGCAGGAAACCACCTCCCCGTCCATTGATTTTGGCTGGTTCTGGGTGGGGGTGGAGGGATGGCCGCCCTCGGGAGACCTGGACAACGGAGGCATCTGGCACCCGGGGGAGCCAAACAACGGAGACCTGAGCGAAAACACCGGCGGCGCCGCCGACGAAGACGTGGCAGCGCTCGTGTTCCAGGAGGAGACCTGGGGGGTGATCGACCTCTACGCAGAGCAGGAGCTGCCCTTTGTGTGCGAGGTGAAGGAATGATGTTGGTTCTTCTGGCGGCGCTTGGATGTGGCCTGGGTGATGACAAGCCCTTTGGGCCGGGCGGATCCGACGACACAGCCTTTGCGCCTTTGGACTGCAGCGCCGAGGAAGCCGGCGCCGTGTACGACCGGTACATCGAACCGGTCATGACCGACGCCCACCCAAACTCCTGCAACCAGTGCCACCTCTCCGGCGTGGACCTGGCCATGTATGTACAGGACACCCCTTGCCAGACCATGGCCTGCATGGTGGATCTGGGGGTGGTGGACCTGGAGAACCCGAGAGAGAGCCGGGTGCTTGATTTTATCGCCAACGGCGAGCCGGACAGTGCGCTCATCACCGAGGAGACCCTCCAGAGGGAGTACGACGGCTTCCTTTCCTGGATCGAGTACTCAGCCGTGTGCCAGGAAGATGTCTGCGGAACCATCGAGGACCCTTGCTCTTCCGCCAGCGAAGAGAACCCCCTGGATTCCACCATTGCAAGCCCGCTTGGGACCTGCACGGAGGCGGACCTGGTGGCCACCTTCAGCGACACGGTCTACCACTGGATTGGACGGTGCGCGAGCTGCCACTACGAGGGGGGTGAGGGACGGACCCAGGGGTATGACGGGGCGCCGGTGTGGGTGGACCCGGAGCACGGGCTCGAAGCCAAGGCACGCACCATGTACAACGTGATCGGCGCTGGGTACATGAACGTGGAAAACCCGAGCCAGAGCCAGCTGATCCTGAAGCCTTTGGACGAGGCACTCGGCGGCGTCTACCACGACGGCGGCCCCAAGATCCACTCCCTGGAGGAGGCCACCTATGCGGCATACCTGCACTGGGCGGAGACCTACGCAGCCTGCCAGGAGAGCCGGTGATTCCCTGGTTTCTTGCGCTCGCCTGCACGCCGGCGGAGCCGTTGGAGACAGGGCTGGAGGACACCGCGCCTGAGGTTGTGGACACAGGCCCCTCCGGGGACTGCGTGCCCCTGTCGCCTGGGGGTTGGACAGTGCGCGGGGCGGCCTTCGGAATGCTGATGGGGGTCACGATCTCCTTTGACGAAAGTGCCTGCACCTTTGCCTTCAGCGAATGGAGCATGGACCACGGAGCGGATGAAACGCCGCAGACCGGGTCGGTTGCAGGAACGACTGTGACCCTGGGGGGGACCACGACCTACTGGGAGAGCTGCGAGGGAAGCACCGCCTCCGAAGGGCGGGTGGTCACAGGGCTCTGCACCGACGACACCGCCGGCTTTGAGATGTCCGCCGACGAGGGATGACCTGATGTTCCTACTCCTCGCCCTGGCCTGTACCCCTCCCGATCCGCCCGCGGAAGAAGAGGTCTACGATCCGCTCGAGGAGGTCGAACCCACCGGCGTGACCCGGGAATACGAGGCCATCGCCACCTACGGCGACTACGACTTGAAGATGGATGGGGGCATGTCGATGGGGGTGGTGCATGGCTACCACCTCAACGGCCAGTTCCTGGGGCCAACGCTGGTGGCGGACCTGGGCGACACCATTGAGATCACCCTGAAAAACGAAACCAATGAGGCCATCGGGTTCCACCCGCACGGGGTGCGCTACGACAAGGACAACGAGGGAGTGGGGTCGCTGGCGCCGGCGGGCGGGGAAATCACGTACACCTGGGAGGCCATTGAAGCGGCGGGGACCTACCTGTACCACTCCCATGTGCTCGATGACGAGTTGATCGAGTACCAGGGCCAGAGCGGAGTGGTGGGGGTGATTGTGATCCGGGATCCCGCGGAAAACGCCCTCTACGCCCCGGATCACATGATCAACTACGTGATGATGAACGTGTACGAGGGGACCACTGAGATCGATGAAGACGCCATGGATGCTCATGGCGGCGACGACACCGGAGCCGACACGGGGGAAGACCACGACTTTGACCCCTCAGAGCACCTGCACACCCTCGTGGTGCAGGAGGTTCGCGGCGAGGCGTTCACGACGGACACCATGGAGTCCCTGACGAGCCTGGCGAACGTGGGGGACAGCGTGCGGGTGAACGTGGTGGGTTTCGGCCACGAGTTCCACACCTTCCACATGCACGGCTACACCTGGAAGGACCCCTGGACCGACGAGGTCAAGGACGTGGAGGTCATCGGCCCGGCCATCAGCACCTACTTCCACCTGCCGGTGCTCGACAACGAGGGCCTGTGGATGGTGCACTGCCACGTAGACGACCACTTCCACATGATGTCGACGTATCTGTTGGTGCAGTAGGGCGGGGATCCCGGGTCAACGAGAGTCAAAGATGCACACTTCCTCGCGCTATGAACCGGATCCAACCGACAAGTCGGAGCCGGACATGGGACGGGCGCAGCGCGTCCTACACAAACTGGTTCACCCGACCGGATGGGCACCGGGAACCCGATGGCAAGACCGAACAGAATTGCGCCATTTTCCGCTACGCACCGGAAATCAATGAAGGCCGCCTCCTGTCCAACGAGGCACCCGGCAACGAAGAGTTGGGCGTCGCTGCCTTCAGCTTGTTCATCCGGTGACAAGAAGACTGGCCGCCCCGTCTCCACGGACATTCTTGGGGGGAGATGGGCTATCCCCGCCTGGACTTGTCCGCTGAGGGAGGTGTGCACTCGGGTTCTGACTGCCGAGCCCTTGCCGTTGCCTCAGGCGTGCCTACCCTCTTGTCCATGCCCGCATCCACAACAGCCATCGCCTGGCATGTGACCGCCCGATTGCGGCGGAATCGAGTCATCACTTCCCGGGATGGTGATCCGAAGCGGCTGGCACGACTCGTCCTGGGAAAGGCGCAGCGGGCGCGGAGAGACCCGCAGATCATGGCGTTCTCGGTGCCGGACACGCACCTGCACCTGCTCCTTGGGTGCGACCGCCAGGTGGCGGGGATCTTCGTCAACCATCTGCTGGGTGGCCTGGTCCGCGACCTTGAACTGGACAACGGATTTGACCGTGCTTGGTTTGGCCCGGTACAGACGCAGCGCCACTTGCGATCGGCCCTTTCCTATGTGCTTCGGCAGCACCAACGGCATGAGACCCGTCACGACCCGTTTCGGGAGGCAAGCAACCTGCCGGATCTCCTAGGTCTGCGGCCCCTGGGGGCGTTTACGCTCTCGGCCATCCACCGGGAGCTACCGAGACTGGAACCGAGCGGCTTTGCGCCTTTCCTGGGGGCGATCCGCACAGGCAGCCACGGAAAGTGGCTCCGGGAGGCGGCGGCGGCGGCTTCGACTGTGGCCGTACCCGACCTGGACGGCCGCAGCAGAGAGACAGTGGATGCTCGCCGTGCGGCCGTTCACTGGGGACAGGAACAAGGGCTCTCCATCGATTGGCTCGCCTCGCACCTGTCTCTTTGTCCTCGAAGTGTCCAGCGCCTCCTCTTGAAGCCACCTGACCCCGCGCTGACGAGGGCCATCGGCCTCCAGATCGGGCTCCGAGAAGCACATGCCGGGGTCAGCCCCTTGGCTGCCTGACCCGCCACCGCCCCAGGCCGGCCACTCCCGCGACACAACCACCCTCTCGCAGTCTGCGACAAGGGACTTACGTCGCGAGGGGCGACACAACTAGCCTCTCGCAGTCTGCGACAAGGGACTTACGTCGCGTGGGGCGACACAACCACCCTCTCGCAGTCTGCGACAAGGGACTTACGTCGCGAGGAGCGACAAAACCGGGGGGGGATGGCGTATCTCCCCCCAAGAGTGTCCGGTTGGGGGGCCGGGGCGAACACAACCGGGGGGGATGGCGTATCTCCCCCCAAGAGTGTCCGGTTGGAGTGTCCGGTTGGGGGGGCCGGGGCGAACACAACCGGGGGGGG
>CAZRYF010000061.1:0-25867 GCA_964604165.1 uncultured Enterobacterales bacterium | reverse complement strand
ATGGGGTGTCTCCCCTCCTACTGCATCCGATCCCGAATCAGCTTCATGTCCACGAGCTTCAACAAAGTCAGAGCCACCACGAGCCCTGCTGCCAGCCCCCGCTCCCCCCGCACCCAGGGCCAAGCTCCCGCCACCCCAATCAGCCCGTACCAGACCACGCCATAGACCCACGCTTGCCAGGTGATTGGCACCAGCCCCCAGCCGACCTCCCGCTTTCGAAACCAGTGGGGCTGTCCAAACATCCTGGGACTCCTGGAACCGGCTTGAAGGCCCCGGCCACCGGATTATGACACGCCCCATGAAAGCGCCCATCAACGTCCTCGGCACCCCGCTCATGACCTGCAGCCTGGATCCAAAGACCGGCTGGTACCGGGACGGCTGCTGCAACACCGATGAAGACGACATGGGCTCCCACACGGTCTGCGCACGAATGACCACGGAGTTCTTGGAATTCCTGCAAGTGATGGGCAATGATCTCATCACCCCCCACCCGGAGCATGGCTTTCCTGGACTTCGCCAAGGCGACCAGTGGTGTGTCTGTGCCGGCTCCTGGCGCCAGGCCTTTCAGGCTGGGAAGGCCTGCGATGTCCTCCTGGAGAGCACCCACGCGGCCGCCCTGGAGGTTGTGCCTCTTGAAGAGCTGATGGCCCACGCGTTTGGCGTGGAGGCCTGATCCAGGCAAGGTAAGGCAAAACAAGGCGAATTAATCCTGCCACCCCAGTTAAGTGTGAGTTAACCTCTTCGCTGGGGCGCCCAGAAGCCATCGTCTGGGTCCGGGTCGGGCGAGTTCCGCCCTCCTTGCCAGGAGCGTTTCGTTCGACCCGCCCCTATTATTTCTCGCCGCCAGGCCTTTGAGCAAGACGGGCTACTGTGCGTCCATCTCGAGAGGCTTCCCCTTGTGTCCGTTCACCAGCGGCGTCACCCGCTCCCGAAGCCCAGGCGGCAACCTGGCGTCCAGGGCCGCCACAATCTCCTGGGCGGTGTAGCGGGCCGAGAAATGGGTCAGAAGAATGGCCTCGTTTTCAAACAGATCCGCCCGCTCCGCGATCTCCTCCAAGTGCACATGGCCCCGCTCCCGACAGCTGGCCACGCTGACCCGCTCATCCACAAAGGTGCACTCCAGAATCAGCAGCCGCGCCGTGCGCACCACCTCCTGCTGCTCCACCACCTCGATGCGCGTGTCCCCACAAAACGCCACTGCCGGCGTCTCCACCTTGTCCGTAACCTCCACACCCTCGTCGACCCTTAGCCGGCGAATCTCCTCACCCGGCAAACCCTGGTAGACCGGCTTCAGCTTGCGCTTCTGCTCCCACAGACCATACCCCTGGCACGGCACCACGTGGACCGCCGGAAAGGGCCGGGCCACCACCCCGCAGGGGAGCACATACTCACCCCCAGGCCCCACGGGCACCAGGGTATGGCGCAGATCAGAGTCGTCCAGCGCCCGCGTCGCTTCGAACACCGCCTCAATGGCCGGCACATTGGCAGGCGGCACCACGTAGGTGGGCGGGGAGAGATGCATCAGCGAGCGAGTCGCCGCATGCCAGGTGATGCCCCCCATGTGGTCAATGTGGGCGTGGGTGAACAAGAGCGTGTTTCGATGCACCGCCGAGCGAGGACACCGGCCAATATCAAACGCCACATCCATCCCCGGAAGCTGAATGCAGGTCTCCAGCCCTCCCACGGAGATGGCGTCCACTGAAATGCCCTTGAGTTGAAGCACGGCCCTTCCCGTGCGGACCTATTGACTGGCGCCGGAGAGCACCAAGGAGACGTTGTCCGCGTAGCCGTCGTTGTATCCGTACGAGGTGATGCCGACGATGTGCACCCGCGCGGTCCGCGACCCGACAGGCACAACACCCGTGTTCTGTCGCTCCATCAGTCCGGTGGAGCCAAGTCGCTCCGAAGCATCCGGCCCGGTCAATGTGACTGTGGACAAAGGCCCCCCGTTTTCATCCAAAAACTCCAGCCCCGCATCAGCGCGGTCGTCCTGTTGATCGTATCCCCCAAGCCAGGCCGAGAAGTCGTAGGTCACGCCCCCGGCATCAATGGCTCCGGACAGGGCAGAGAGATCGATGTCCTGAAACATGTCCGCGTCCGTTGTGGTTCCACCACCGCACAGGAAGTTCTCCCCCCGATCGCTCGGCCCGTCCACGCCATCGGTTGGAAACCCCCCCGACGCTCCGTAGTACATGACCGTGAAGGAACCCGAATCCACCCAGCCTGCCACCGCTGCATCCGGTTCGTAGTCACCGAACCCCCTCTCCAGCTCCCCTCCACCATTGACCACCAGTTCCACACCCATCGCAGCAGCCGGCGCCGGGGTCACAGACAACCCCACCGCCCGGCCGTCCAGATCCCCGTCCAGCGCCACCCCCAGGTGGGTCAGCGCCGTGGCGGCGATGTCCACGACATCCGGGGCGTGGCGGATTTCCCCGGCCACCGCTCCATCCCCCGCCACAATGAGCGGCACCAGGCGGTGTTCGGGAATGTTCTGCCCGTGGCTGGTCCCCGAGCCCGCGTGGTCCGTGGACAACAGGATCAACCACTCCTCCCGGTCTCGATTGGCCCGCTGGTTCACGGCATTCATGAGCGCGCCCACCTGGGCGTCGATGCTCTCCAGCTCCAGCAGGTACTCGGCCACCGTCTCGGAGAATCCCCAGGTGTGGCCTGCGGTGTCCAGATCCGAGATCATGATCGCTGCGGCATGGATCTCCTCCATGCCGAGGTCTTCCACCGCAGCCGCCACCATCTGTGCATCGCCATCATCGCTGTAGGCATGGAATTCCACTGTGTCCGCATCTGACGAGAACACGTCTCGCAGCGGCTCCCAGGTGTGGTAAAGAGCGGTCCCCGCCTCAGGCCGCGCCGTCTCAAGCCGAGCCAGAAATGAGGGGTAGGCCCAGGTGTTTTCCCCGGCAAAGGTGTTGTCATCAATCAAGTGCTTGTCCCGGTGCACCCCGGTCAAGAAGGACGCCTGGCCGGACCCGCTGATCGTCGTGTCCTCCACCCGCGCCTCCAAGCTAAACGCGGCATGGGCCATCAACAGGTCCAACTCCGGGGTGTTGGCGGCGGCAATGGATGCTGGAACCCAACCATCAATCATGATCGCCAGGACGTGCCGGGTGGAGTCCCCCGTTGCATTGTCGGTGTCCCCGGTGTCGGACCCGGTCTCGCCGTTTCCGGTGTCACCCGAGTCGACCTCTCCGGTCTCCCCGGTGTCGGACCCGGTCTCCTTTCTGTCCTTGTCCGGACCCTTGCAGGCAAAAAAGGGGAGGACCAGGATAGGGACAAGACAGGTTCGAGGCAGCATCCAGCGAGGATACTCGCCGCGCCACCCACACAGCCAGCCCAGGAGAACAAATGAGTGAATTGGATTGGAAGGTCGACGACCACAGCCCGCTGCACCCCCTGGCCGAGAACCTCTGGGTGGTAGACGGATCGATCCCCAACATGCAGATACGGCGCTGGATGGTGGTGGCCCGCTTGCAGAACCGGGATCTCGTGATCTGGAACGCCATCGCCATGGACGAGGCCGGCATGGCCGCACTGGAGGCCCTGGGGCGACCGGCCCACTTGGTGGTTCCCAACGGTTGGCACCGCATGGATGCAGGACGCTTCAAGGATCGATACCCGGACATTCGGGTGATTTGCCCAGCCGGCGCCCGCAAGATGGTGGAGAAGAAGGTCCCGGTGGACCACACCTACGAGGACCTCCCGCAGCCCGGCGCAGAGGACGACACCGTTCGATTTGCCACCTGCCAGGGACCCAACGCCATGGAGGGCGCAATGTTGGTGCGCTCCCAAGACGGAGAGACCTCCGTGTTCGGGGACCTGTTCTTCAACGTCACGGCGGGCTCCGGTTTCTGGTGGTTTGTCTACGGTACCCTCGCAGGCGCCGCCGGTGGCCCCAAGGTCACCCCCATTGGAAAGCTGATGCTCTCCCTTTCTCGCCGCCGCAAGACCTACCGCATCTGGATGACCGAACAGGCCCAACGCGGGGCCATCGTCCGAATCATCCCGGGCCACGGGGACATCATCGCCGAGAACGCCTGCCAGGTGATGGCAGATGTGGCCTCCAGGTTCTGATCCGGGCCGGGAATCATCCGGCCCCACCGTGTGTCGTGACACCCTCTGGAGGACCTCCATGCGAAAACTCTTCTCCGCAGCCCTGGTGCTGGCAGCTGCCGGCACCGGCCTCACCCTCTCCGCCGGCTGCCCCGCCCCCACCGCCCAGGCCCGCACGCCCGCGCCAGATCGCGCCGTGGGGGCCCTGCCCTCCCTGGCCCCCCTGGTGGATCGCCTCTCCCCAGCGGTGGTCAACGTGAATGTCGAGGTGCAGGCCAGCCCGGCCGACATGTCCGATCCCCTGGAGCAATTCCGCTTCTTCTTTGGACTCCCCGAGGGATTCGAGGGCCAGCGCCCGAATCGCAGTGGCCAGGGAAGCGGATTTGTCATCTCGGCCGATGGCTATGTGCTCTCCAACAACCATGTCGTGGCCGGCGCCGACAAGGTCTCAGTCACTTTTCAAGACGGCGAGACCCGCACCGCCACCCTGGTGGGCTCCGACCCCCGCACCGACGTGGCCCTGCTCAAGGTCTCCGGCAAAAACCTGCCCCATGTTCCCCTGGGAAGATCAGCCGACACCCGGGTCGGCGACTGGGTGCTCGCCATTGGAAACCCCTTTGGCCTGGGCCACACGGTCACCGCCGGAATCATCAGCGCCAAGGGCAGGGCCCTGGGCGCCGGTCCCTACGACGACTTCCTGCAAACCGATGCGGCCATCAACCCGGGAAACTCAGGTGGACCGCTCTTCAACCTGAACGGCGAGGTGGTGGGCATCAACACCGCCATCGTTCCCCAGGCCAACACCATCGGTTTTTCCATTCCCATCGACATGGTCACCGAGATGCTGGAGGAATTGAAGCAGTCCGGCACCGTGGCCCGGGGCTGGCTCGGTGTCGGGGTGCGAGACCTGGATGAGGCGGTCGCGGCGGCCCTCGAGATGAAGACGCCCCGGGGCGCCTTGATCGGTGAGGTGCATGCAAACACACCCGCCGCAGCAGGCGGGCTCAAGTCCAACGACGTGGTGCTGGCCCTCGACGGCCAGAAGATCCAAAACCGGGAGGCGCTGGTGCGTTCCATTGGGCGCCACAATCCCGGAGAGACGGTGGTGCTGACCCTTCGACGAGGCTCCAAGACCCTGAAGCTGGACATCACACTGGGAGAGCGTCCCGCCGAGTCCGCCCTGCAGACCCGCTACGGACAAGGACCACCGCGGCGGTAAGGCGAGACTGACCTCGATCAGCGTGATAGGAGCCCTGCCCGCTTGGCGTCGGAGATCCCATGCACAAGGACTACCTCATTCTCGGTGGTGCAGGCCTGGTTGGAACCCAGGTCGTACGGCACATCGTACGCAGCCTCGATCCCCGACAGATCATCGTGGCCTCTCTGCTGAAGTCCGAAGCCCGTGAAGCTTGCGACGCCCATCGCCAGGAGTTTGGCGACGCCATTTCCTTTGAGCCCGCCTGGGGAAATCTCTTCGTGCCCGGCGCCATGGCGGAGCTCTCCCGCAAGGCCATCTTGGGCGACGTGTCCAAGCGACGGGAGCTGCTCGACGCCTTGTACGGAGATTTTGACTCTGCCTTTGGAAACAACCACCTGGTCAAGCTGATCCGCCGCCACCGACCAGACGTGGTGGTGGATGCCGTCAATACCGCCACTTCCTTCTCCTACCAGGACGTCTTTGATGGAGCGGCGAAGGTCCAGGATTGGATTGGCGAGGAGGGCGGGTTCAACGCAGAGGGTACCGCGGATCTGGAGACCTTTCTTCTCTCCCAATCCACGCCCCAGCTCATTCGCCATGTGCGCTTTGTGCACCGGGCCACCCGCAAATACGGCACCACCCTCTACTTGAAGGTGGGCACCACCGGCACCGGCGGCATGGGACTGAACATTCCCTACACCCACTCAGAGGACCGCCCCTCCAAGAAACTGCTGGCCAAGACAGAAGCCGCCTTTGCACAGACCGGGCTGCTCTTCCTACTGGCCCGAACGCCCAAGGCCCCCATCGTCAAAGAGGTCAAGCCGGCCGCCATGATCGGCTACCGGGCGGTGCAGGTGCGGGCAGCCAGCGACAAGCACGGAAACACCCACGTCTTCCTTCCGCAGCAGGTGGCCCTGTCGGACAACGACCGGCTGGAGCTCGCCCAGGAGCCCTCGTCTTACGAGCGTCTTGGTGACCTGAAAGTGCCGGTCGTGGACACCGGTGAGAACGGGGTCTTTACCCGGGGCGAGTTCGCCGCTATCACGGCCCTGGGCCAGATGGAGTACATCACGCCCGAGGAGATCGCCCGCACGGTGGTGCTGGAAATCCGAGGCGCGAACACGGGCAAGGACGTGATCTCCGCGCTGGACGGCGCGGTGTTGAACCCCAGCTACAAGGCGGGGCTCCTGCGAAACGTCGCCCTGGAGGATCTGCGGGAAGTGGAAGAGACAGCTCTGGAGGCCGGTGAGTGCCTTCCCAGCATCGCCCTGGGGCGCTTGGGACCGCCAGAGCTATCCAAGCTGCTCTTTGAGGTGGCCCTGCTCACCAAGGTCTACGGCTCCATGCAGGAGTTCCTGGAGGACACCCGACCCGCCGCCCAGGTGGCAGCGGGACTGGTCGAGGCCCTGGAAGCCAGCAACCTGGACCACGCCGCGTGTTCCATCGGCATTCCCATTTTGCTGCCCGATGGCAACACCCTGGTGCGGGGTCCCCGCATCAACGTGCCGGAGGTCAGCGGACACGCCACCTCGGCGGCCATTACCAAGCGAAGCACGGACGCCTGGGCCCAGAAGGGTTGGGTCGACCTGCGGGGCTCAAACGTGACCCGCTGGAGAGAGCGCATCGGCAAGATGAGCGACGCCCGGCGAGACCTGCGCAAGGCCGGATCCGCAGCGGCCACCCGGCGCTCGTTCATGAGTGATTCGTTTGAGATCGGCGAGGTCGTCGCCTGGATCTTCAACAACGAGATGGAGGGGTACCGGGTGAAGTAGGCTGAGGGGTCGGATCGCAGACCGTCCTGCCGGGACGGCTCCTCAAGTGCGCCGCCCCATAATGCTCCTTCTACACCGAGAATACTCTTCCTCCAAATTGCGGGTAGTAGTGTTGACACGTCAACAGCCACTGATAGATCCCTGCCGCCGATGGCATCGAGGCCATCGGAAACAGGAGGTTGGCATGGCGCGTATGCGGAGACGGTTCGAGACGGTCGATGTTCCCGCCGCCGCCTTCTGGGACCCAGATCAGGGCTCTCGACTGAGTTCGATAGTGGTCGAGGTGTGGGCCTGGCAGGGATCTGCATTGGGTCGGGTCGCATCGACAACGCCCCTTCGGGTGGCCTTCCCGTATGGCTCGGCGGATCCCATCTTTCTCGATCCCGCGCTGGTGGAGTCACTTGCCCCTGGGGGGGTGCTTGTGACTCCCAACGAACCCAATCCGGGTGCGTGGGAAACAACTGAAATTCAATAGGGAGTGAGCCATGGGATTTGTCCTTTCAATCGTTGCCTCAGTCTTGGCGGCCCCGCCGGCCCCACCTTGCGACGTGACGTTTTGCGCCCAATACGATGTCTCCTACAGCGATGCTGACCCAGGCTTTGGCGATGACTACATCACCTCGGACACCGCCTATCCTGCGCGTGGTGCGCGAATCGAGGTGGTGAAGGCCAGTACCGGGACCGTCGTCTATGATGGATACACCTTGTGGGACGGCCCCGACGCTGGCTGTCTCCCCGCCAGCATTCCGTTGTCCTGCCTGCAGACTTATGACGTCAAGGTGAAATCCGAAGCATCCATCCGAGGCAACACGCTCGTTGTACTTGACGACGACTCTCTGATGGGCACATTTGCATACGGGCCGCCGTCGTTTTGGACGGGTTCCTCGGGCACCTACACGATCACCACGCCCCTGGGCGCCTCACAGTGGAACATCGCCAACGCGGTGGGACACGCCATGTACCGGCACTCCGGTGGGTTGTCTGGCGAAACCTTCGAGTTCTTTTATCAGCCTTATCCGACAGTCGGTGGATCAGGCTACGAGCGAGGCGATGACCGGGTCTACATTTCCTCCGGGGAAGCCGACGACAAAGTCATCATCGTCCATGAGTTCGGACACCTACTTGCCGCCCGGGCGCACTGGTGTGGAAGTCCCTCCTGTTGTGACACTTCTTCCTGTGCAGCGAACCACAACTACGACGCCGACCTGGACAACTGCTACACCGATCTGATTGTGGCCGACGGCGCAGCAGATACAGAGGTCGTTCACGCCGGCCAAGTGTTCATACTGCCCGGTGGCGCGGTGGTCCCGGAGTCCATCCAACTGCTGGACGGGATCGACGGCGAGAGCGAAGAGGCCAACACCGGCGCCGGCATCGCAGCCCCCGACCTCGACGGTGACGGCCAACTCGACCTCTGCGTGTCGGCCCCCCTCGACGACCAGGTCGGCACCCGCGCAGGCCGGGTCGGCTGCTTCTACGGCCCGGTGACAGGCCGCCACCCCTTGAGCAGCGCCGACATTACTTTTGTCGCCGAGGACACCTACGCGTTCTTCGGGTTTTCCCTTGCGGCGCTTGACCTGGAAGGCGACGGCGACGACGAACTCGCCATCGGCGTGCCCGACGACCCTTACTTCGGCCACGGCTGGCCCGGAAAAGTCTATCTCTTCGACCCGGTGACACGCGGCGCAGAGCCCGTGAGCATCCTCGCCGGCGTCCCCTTCGATGGCCTGGGAATCGACATGGCGGCGGGCGACATCGACGGCGACGGCCGAGACGACCTCGCCCTGGGCGCTCCCTGGGCCGATGGCGGAGGGACCATGCGCGGTTCGGCCTACCTGCTTCTCGGCGGGTCTGAGGCTTGGTAGGTCGGGGAGCGAGCCGTAAGACGGCGAGCCGTAAGACGGCGAGCCCCAATCCAAGCGCAGCGCCGTCAGGGAGTCTTGGGGGGCTGTCCGAGGGATGCCTCGGAGGGATTTTGTTTTTCTACAGAAAAACAAAATCGCGAGAGAAAGGGTGGCCCGATCGCCTCAGGGAATGCGTACCTGCCGCTTGCGATGGTTGCGAGACATCGAGCAACCATCGTTAGCGGCAGTAGCAGTCCCGGAGTCGCTCGGGAACACCCGGTCCCGAGGCCAGCCCCCCAAGACTCCCAGGCGCGGAGCGGTCTGAGGAACGGACGGGCGGGCACGGGGACCCGCCCCTACGGGTGGGGGGGAGTGCGGGCGGGCTCTACAGAGAGAGTGTTCCCCACCGAACCGCTGGACACGTATTCCTTCACGTCGCAGGCATCTTCCAGGAATTGGGACTGGGTGATCACCCAGCTCCCGGGGTCAGGAAGGAACGTGTCGGCATCGGCATCGGCGTCGGCGTCGGCGTCGGCGTCGGCATCGGCATCGGCGTCGGCATCGGCGTCACCGTCGGCATCGGCTTCCTCCGCGGTGTCCAATCCGCTGTCCTGAGGATCTCCGTCCTCGGAGTCTCCTCCTGCACAGGCAACAAGCACGACGAGGGAGAGTGCGAGAACGAGGTGGAATCGCATGATCTGGGCTCCTTGAAGCGGGCAACCGGAGGGTCGGGTGCCGCGTGGGAACCGCGGTATACACGCTGTATACCGCGCCGTCAACTTCTTTTTTTTCTGAGGCGGCCGTCAACCAATTTGCACAAACCGGTGTCCAAATGGGTGAGGATTCCAAGAACTCCCCCATGGATGCCGTGATCACACCTTCTCTTGCACTTGCTGCCCCTGCGGATCCGCCGGATGTACGGTTCAGGCGATTCGTCGATGCCTACCGCACCCGCGCGGTCGGCCTCGCCTGGCGGCTCTGTGGCGGCGATGCACAAGCCGCGGAAGACATCGCCCAGGAGGCCTTCCTCCGCGCTTACCGGGCCCTGCCGCGGTTTCGCTCCGAGGCGAAACTGGAGACGTGGTTTTTTCGCATTCTCGTCCGGTGTGCCCACAACCACCGGCGGAGCCAATCCAGGCGTGAAAAGGCCCTTCCCACTGCTCCTGAGATCGTCTCGCCCGCCCTGCCGGATCCCGGATTGCAACGGCGGATCGGCATGGCGCTGGACAACTTGAGCCGCAGCCAACGGGAGGCCTTTGTGCTGGTGCATCTGCAGGGCTTCACCATTGCGGAAACCGCGGCGATCCTGAAGCGTTCTCCCGGCACCATCAAGACCCACCTCCACCGCGCCATGCCCCGCCTCCGGGCAGAGTTGGGCGACTTGGAAGGCACACCATGAACAAGAACGACAACCGCTTTGTCGAGGCACTTTCTAGTGCCTTTCACCCCCCCACTCCCGATGCCGAGGCGTTTGACGCACGGTTGCAGGCGAAACTTGGAAACACCCGGAGCCGTCGCCCGGTGTTGCCCATGGCGTTGCTCGCCGCTGCAGCGGTCCTTCTGCTCGTGCGACCCCAGGGAGGCATCGGCCCCGCCGAGACCCCTGCCACCGCACCCGTGGAATTGGCCTCTATCGACACGGCTGCCACCTCGGAGTCCGGGGACAGCCTGTACCGATTCGATGATTTCGATCCCCTCGACACCTCTGAATTCCCCGAGGACTACCAGCGCCTCGCCACCCTCTTCTTCCAATAAACCAGGAGCCCCCATGACCCGCACCCTTGCCATTCTCTCCCTCCTCTTGCTCCCGGCCGCGGCCTTTGCCGGTCACGGCGAGCACTCTGAGTGTGACCACCCCACCCGGCCTGAACACGCCGCCCATGGTGAAACGGGCGGCTTCAAGATGCACGAAACAGTGTTTCGCATGATCGCCGAGCATGGGGACGACTTGGGGATTGATGAAAGGACCCAGAAGAAGATTCGTTCTCTCGTGGACTCCCACCGGGAGACAATGGAGGAGCTTCAGTCCGGGCTGAAAGAGGCCTACTCCGGCCTTCACGAGATGATGGAAGCCAGCAAGAACGACCTGGAGGAGACCCTGGCCCAGGCAGACCAGGTGGCCACGCTGAAGGGTGAAATGTTCAAGCAGCAGATTCGCACAATGGTGGAGCTGAAACAGCACCTGACCGAGGAACAGATTGAGGAGATCCACGAGACCGTGAAGAAGCGAATGCACAGAAGGAAGCACCACGGCGGAGAGCGCTCTCATCACGATGGCGAACGCGCCCACGGTGAACACGACTGATCCAGGTGATTTCGGGTTAATTGCGGGCCCATGCAGGCCCGCAAACCCGACTGGCTCAAGGTCCGCCTCCCCACAGGACCCAGACAGGCCCGATACGCCCGGATCAAAGGGCGTACCCGGGACCTGAAACTGCACACGGTCTGCGAGGAAGCCCGGTGCCCAAACATCGGTGAGTGCTGGGGAGGAGGCACCGCCACCTTCATGGTCATGGGGGACATCTGCACACGCGGTTGCCGGTTCTGCGCCGTGAACACCCGTCGAAACGGCCCGGCCCTGGACGGGGACGAGCCGGTCAACGTGGCCCGCGCCATCACCGAGATGGACCTGGACTACGTGGTGCTGACCTCGGTGGACCGGGATGACCTGGCAGACCAGGGTGCAGCGCACTTTGCATCCTGCGTGCGGGAAATACGTGCCGCCAGCCCCAAGACCCTCGTGGAAGTCCTGGTCCCGGACTTCAGCGGACGCATGGGCCTGGTGGACCTGGTGGTGGCCTCTCGACCCGACGTCATCGCCCACAACCTGGAGACCACCCGGCGTCTTACCCCCACAGTGCGGGACCCGCGCGCCAGCTACGACCAGAGCCTCGCAGTCTTGCAGCATCTCAAACAGGCAGGCTGCTGGACCAAGTCCTCCTTGATGTTGGGACTGGGAGAGACGGTAGAGGAAACCCGGGAGGCCATGGCCGATCTGAGGGAGGTCGGCTGCCATTTCCTCACCCTGGGACAGTACCTGCGCCCCTCCCCGAAGCACCTGAAAGTGGCCCGGTTTGTCCCGCCGGAGACTTTTGCCCAGTTAGAACAAGACGGGCTGGCCATGGGCTTTTCAAGCGTCGCTTCTGGCCCTCTGGTTCGCTCCAGTTACAAGGCCGGCGAGTTCTTTATTCGTCGCGCCCTCGAAGCCCCCCAGGAGCCCGCATGACCCAATCCGCCCAAGGCACGCGCGGCACGGTTGCCGAGGCCATCCGCGACGCACAGGATCACCTCCTGTCCACAGACCCCCGCGTGGTGCTCCTCGGAGAGTCTGTCGGTCGGCTGGGGGGTATCCACGGCACCTCCGAAGGGCTGCTGGAAGCCCACGGGCCGGACCGGGTCTATGACCTTCCCCTCTCCGAGTCCGGCCTGGTGGGGTATGCCCTGGGCCTCGCCATGGCAGGCCGGGTACCGATGGTCGAGCTGTCCGGTCCGGACCGGGTGCCAGCGTTGCTGGACCAGCTGGCCAGCGAGGCGGCCACGCTTCACAAGCGCACGCGGGGGGAATTTCAAGCCTCCATGATCGTTCGAATCCCCTGTGGATCCGGGGTGGGTGGCGGCCCCTTTCTTGAAGCCAATCCCGCGGGCCTCTTGTCCAACGTCGAGGGCCTGAAGGTGGTCTCCCCTTCCTCGGCTCAAGACGCCGCCGGCCTGCTGCTGGCTGCAGCGACAGCCTCCTGCCCTGTGGTGATCCTGGAACCCCAGCGCCTGTACAGGGACCGCAGCACCTGGGATCTGAAGGCCACCGAACTCGCCGGTGCGAGAGTGGTGCGAGACGGTGACGACTGCACGCTGCTGGCCCACGGCGGCGGCGTGTCTCTGGCCCTGCAAGCGGCCTCACAGCTCTGGAACCAGGAGAGCGTGGACGTGGAGGTGGTGGATTTGCGCAGCCTCTCGCCCTTGGATGTGGCGTGTGTAGGGGCCTCCATTGAAAAGACTGGCCACGTCGTTCTGGCGACGGAAGGTCCCGGATTGGAGCACCTGCTGGGAGCCGTGACCGACGCTGCTTTTCTATCCCTTGAGTCCCCTCCCCAAGCGACACTTCTGTCCCAAGACGGCGTGGACGCCCTTGTTTCCTCGGTGCTTGACAGCACCCTCTACTAAGCGGAGAGAGCCTCCATGTTCGTGTTTAAGCTTCCTGAAATCGGTGAGGGCGTCATCGAGGGCGAGGTCGTCCGGTGGCTGGTGTCCCAAGGGGAGACCATTTCCCCAGACCAGCCTGTCTGCGAGGTCATGACCGACAAGGCCACCGTGGAGATCTCCAGCCCCACTGGGGGGTTGGTCGAGAAGCTCCATGCGGAGGAAGGGGACATTATTCAGGTCCACTCGCCGCTCATCGACATTGATGACGACGGCGCCGGTGCTCCTGTGGACAATGGAGCCTCTGCCCCCAAGGCAGAGCAGGAGAAGAAGGCCACAGCAAAACCAGCGGCACCTGCAAAACCAGCGGCACCTGCAAAACCAGCGGCACCTGCAAAACCAGCAGCCGCGCCAGCCATAGCCGCGCCAGCCATAGCCGCCCCCGCACCCCGCACCCACGGAAAGACCCTAGCCACTCCGGCTGTGCGTCGTCACGCTCGGGAGTCCGGCGTGAGCATCGACACCGTCGCGGGCACCGGAAAAGGCGGCCGCATCACGCGAGCCGATGTAGACGCCATGGCCCGCGGTGGCGCCCCCGCCGCGCCAACCGCATCGCTTCCCACCGTAGCCGCCATGCCCAGCGGCGCTGAGGAGCGGGTGAAGATCATCGGTCTTCGACGCAAAATCGCCGAGCAGATGGTGCGCTCCACCACCACCATGCCCCACTTCACCTACGTGGAAGAAGTCGATGCAACGCGCCTGGTTGACCTGCGCTCCCAGCTCAAGCCCACGGCCGCCGCCCACGGCGTCAAGCTGACGTACATCCCCATGGTGATGAAGGCGGTTGCCCTGGTTTTTCGGCAGTTTCCGCAGGTCAACGCCACCGTGGAAGAGGACCCCCTCACCACCATCGTCAAGGGCGACGTGAACATCGGCGTAGCCACGGACACCCCGGACGGGCTGTTTGTCCCGGTGATCAAGAACGTGGAGCAGAAGTCAGTCCTCCAGATCGCAGCCGAACTCGACGACCTGGTCACCCGCACCCGGACGGGAAAAGTCGAGCTGCACGAGCTGCAAGGGGGCACATTCACCATCACCAGCGTCGGCAACATCGGAGGGGTGCTGGCCACCCCGATCATCAACTACCCGGAGGTCGCCATCCTTGGATTCAACAAGATCCGGGAGCGCCCGGTGGTGGTCGACGGGGACCTGGAGATCCGCCCCATGGTCTACCTGTCGCCATCTTTTGACCATCGCATCATCGACGGTGCGGTGGGGGCACGGTTTGTGGCCGCCCTCAAGAATGTGCTGGAGAACCCGGCCCAGATCCTGGTGAACAGCTGATGTCCATGCGCTCCGCCCTGGAAGAAATCCGCGCCGCCGATGTCGAGCTGGGAGAGGCGGATCCGGTGCCCTTTGCCCTCTCGGCCCGCGGCCTGGAGGCGGTGATCACCGGCGGCTTTCTGGGCATGGAGCGCAGCGACTGGATCTTCCCCGGCCTTCGGGAGCGCACCGGCGCCGTGCTTCGTGGCTGCCCCGTCGAGCGCCTTCGAGATGGCCACGCAGGTGCCCGCCCCTACCGGGTGGCCCCCGTGACCACCTCCGCTGGCGCCCGCATGCTTCAGGCCTGTGGGCTGGCAGCTGCAGGCGAGGGCTCCGTCCTGTGCTTCATTGGACAGGGGTCCGCCGCCACGGGCTCCTTTCACGAGGCGCTGAACCTCGCTGCTCTCCGTTCCTTGCCCGTGGTGTTCCTCTGCCACGCGTGGGACCTCTCCCACCCGGACTCTCCCCTTCCCCCCCAGATCGCGGGCTCCCTGTCCTCCAAGGCCATCGCCTTTGGCATTCAGACAAGGACCGTGGACGGCGGACTCATCACCGATGTTCTCTCTGCGGTGAGCGAGGCCCGTGCCCAGGGAGGCCCCGCCTTTATCGAAGCCCGCCTCACCCGGGGGGACGATCCCATCGGCCGTGCCTGGGATGAGCTCACAGAAACCGACCCGGCCACCAGTGAAACGGCCATCGCCTAGGAAAGACCTGCCCCATGAAAAAGCTGAAAGTCCAGGCCGCAGTCATCGGTGCAGGCCCCGGCGGATATGTCTGCGCCATTCGCCTCGCCCAGCTGGGAGTCGAGACTGTTTGCATTGAAAAGGACAATTGGGGCGGCGTCTGCCTGAACGTGGGCTGCATACCGTCCAAGGCTTTGATTCACGCGGGCAAGCAGATGCAGCACCTGCGCCATGCGGCGGACATGGGCATTCAAATCCAGGGGGAGCCCTCCATCGACATGGGCCAACTCCAGTCCTGGAAGGGCGGCATCGTTGACAAGCTCACAGGGGGGGTCGAGACCCTGCTCGGCCACAATGGAGCCCAGAAGCTCGTGGGCACCGCGGTGCTCAAGGAGCCGGGGGTGCTTCAGGTCACCACAGCGGACGGCAAGGTCCAGGTCGAGGCGGATCACATCGTCTTGTCCACCGGCAGCAGCCCCATCGAGATTCCAGGGTTTTCCTTTTCCGATCCTCGAATTCACGACTCCACCAGCGCCCTGGCTCTGGCGGAGGTTCCAAAGAAGCTGGTGGTCATCGGCGGAGGCTACATCGGCCTGGAGCTGGGGGGAGTCTACGCCCATCTCGGCTCGAAGGTGACCGTAGTGGAGCTGGAGAAGCAGGTGCTACCGGGATTTGATCCGGATGTTTCCCGGGTGCTCCAGCGGCGCCTGAAAAAGCTGGGTGTGACCCTGAAGCTCAGGTCCAAGGCCCTGGGCTGGGAGGAGACCGGCGACAGTGCAGTGGTGCGGGTCGAAACCCCCAAGGGAGAGGAAACCCTGGAGGCGGACGCCATTCTCGTGACCGTGGGCCGCTTTCCAAACACCGAAAACCTGGGGCTGGACAAGCTCGGCCTGAAAATGGACGGCCGGTTTATCCAGATTGATGACCAGTGCCGCACGTCGGTGCCCGGCCTCTGGGCCATCGGTGACGTGGCAGGCCAACCCATGCTCGCCCACAAGGCTTCTTATGAAGGAGAGATCGCAGCTTTGGCCATCGCAGGCCACGCAGCCCACAAGGACGCAAAAACCGTCCCCGCGGTGGTGTTCACCGACCCGGAAGTCGCCACGGCGGGCCTCATGGAGCATGAGGCCAAGGCGGCCGGACACAAGGTGAAGGTGGGCAAGGTGCCTTTTGCAGCCATCGGCCGTGCTCTGACCACCGGAGAGACCGACGGCTTCGTGAAGGTCATCCTGGACGCTTCAGACGACCGGGTTTTGGGGGTAACCATCGTGGGCTCCCACGCATCCGACCTCATCTCAGAGGCGGCCCTGGCCATTGAAATGGATGCGGAAGCACTGGACATTGGCATGACCATTCACCCCCACCCGACCTTGGGAGAGGGCGTGATGGAAGCCGCCAAGCACGCAATCGGCCAGGCGATCCACGTAGGCAACCGGTAAGGAAACACCGCGTTTACAACGGTCGCCCGCTTGACCGGGTAAACAAAAGGACCATGTTTCTCCTTCTATCCCTTGCCATAGGCTGTACCTCCGCCCCTTCCCCGGAAGACAGCGGCTCCCCTCCCGACAACAACAGCCCCACCTGGAACCAGGATATCGCTCCCCTCTTCGGGGCCTATTGTTCGGAATGCCACAGAGAGGGGGGCTACGGCGAATTCGATCTCACGGACTATGAAACCGCTCTCTCGTGGTCCCAGGCGATCCGCACCGCCGTGGTCAACCGCACCATGCCCCCTTGGTTCGCAGACAGCGCCTGCAACAACTACCAATACGACATCAGCTTAAGCGACGACCAGATCGCCCTGATCGAGGCCTGGGTAGAGGCAGGCTCACCCGAAGGCGACCCCCAGGACGAGCCGGTGGAAGTGACCGCCCCGGAGCAGCGGCCCTTGTCCCGGGTCGACCGGGTGCTCACCATGGATGCGCCCTACACGCCCGTGCTCTCCCCAGACGAGTACCGCTGCTTCGTGCTGGACTGGCCCTACGAAGACGACGTGTACGTGACCGGGTTCTCCCTGGATCCTGACAACCTTGAGGTCGTCCACCACGGCATCGCGTTTGTCATCGAACCCACCCTCACGGACGCCGTCGTGGCGCTGGACGACGCCGATGAAGCCCAGGGCTACGAGTGTTTTGGAGGTCCCGGCGTCGCAAGCGCCGAGGACGTCGCCTGGATCGGCGCATGGGCTCCGGGCGGTGCAGCCGGTGACTTGCCCGAGGGCACAGGAATCGGCGTTGCGGCCGGTTCCAAGATAGTGCTGCAGGTCCACTTCAATTCCGAACAAGACGGGGCCGCCCCAGCCCAGGTCGCCATGGAGCTCATGATTGAGTCATCCGTGGACCATCCCGCCCTGATTCAACCCTGGGCGGATCCAAGCTGGTTGCTGGGCGGTTCCATGACCATTCCTGCGCAGTCTGAAGATGTGGTCCATGGCTTCTCCTACACCTTGTCCCGCTACGAATTCGACATCCACTACTCGGCGCTCCACATGCACCGCCAAGGGGTCCGCGGCCGCCTCTGGAAGACCGATGCGGATGGAAACGAGACCTGCCTCCTGGACATCCCCGCCTGGGATTTCGACTGGCAGCGCTCCTACCTGCTGGAAAACCCCGTCACGGCGGGCCCAGGGGACACCCTGTCCCTGGAGTGCAGCTTCGACAACCCCACTGACACAGACATCCACTGGGGGGACGGCACTTCAGACGAGATGTGCCTGGCGTTGATGTACATCACATCGCCCTGACGAAATGGGCATTCGCAACCTGCTTGAGGGCTTCACCCTGTTTCCCGCCCCCCGGGTGGCCAGGAGCGTGCTCAAGGAGCAGGCCGCACGCAATGGCGCCCGGGAGATCCAGCTCACCACCTCGGACGGCGTGCGCCTCTACGGGTGGTGGATGCAGCGCGGAAACCCACGCGCGGTGCTCTATTTCAGCGGAAACCGAAGCACATGCGGCTCCAATCCACCCCGGTATGCGCGACTGCTGGACGCGGGCTTCGACATCCTCCACGTGAACTACCGGGGCTATCCAGGCAGCCGCGGACGCCCCAGCGAGGCTGGTTTGCGGGAAGACGCCCGGACCGCATGGCAAGAGATCACGCGGATCCATCCACCGGAAAAGGTCCTGGTGCTGGGCAGCTCCCTGGGGGGCGGGGTGGCGATTGGGGTGGCGGCCGAGTTTGATCCCGGTGCCCTTCTTCTTCTGGCCACCTTTCATTCGGCCATGCGCGTGGCTTGTGAACACAACCCTCCCTGGCTCGTTCGCGCCACAATGGTCAGCCCCTTCGACTCGGCCGCACAGGCCCCCCAGGTCACCTGCCCCACCATGCTGGTACACGGTGATGCCGACACGCTGATCGACCCGGCCCACGCCCGGGACCTCGCCGCCTGCTTTCCCCAGCAGGCGGCGTTGCAGATGGTGCCCGGCGCTGAGCACCCCGCGGATCTACTCGCCGATCCACGGGCCTGGGAGGCGGTCTCCAGCTGGATCGAGTCCCTGGACTTGGGTTAGGGCGCTCCCACACCAGTCAGGGCTGCGCTCAACGGATTGGACACGGCGTCCGCAGTCTTTACCTGGTCGGTGTTGGTGTCACGGGTGCCGTCCACCGTGCCCCCGTCCCCAAGGTCGGCGCCCACGAACGTGTAGTTGTCCGAGACAAAGTTGCCGTCCACCAACTGGGCGTACTGCACCCCGTAGCCGCCGTTTCCAGTGATGTTGTTTCCAGTGACATCCATAAGGTTGTCCCCCCAGGACTGACCGATGATGCCCCGATCCAGGTTGTCGGTGATCTCACAGCCCGAAATGGTCATGGCCTGGTCTCCTGTGACCACGATGCCTCGAAAGCCCGATCGCGTAACGGTGGAGTTCGAGATGGACCCTCCGTTGACCTGGATTCCATAGAGGTCCGTGTCTTCGATCCGGGTGTTGCTGATGTTGGCGGTACCGTCGGTGACGTAGATGCCAGTCGCCCCCACGCTGTCCAGCCCGGTGCCCGAGGCATCCACGATCTGCAGCTGATCAATCGTGGCATCGCCCTCGTAGACGTACAGTCCATAGCCGTCCACATTTGAAATGATGCCTTCCTGAAGAGTCAGATCCCCCTCGTAGACGTAAACGCCAAATTGCCCCGCCCCCGTCGCGTTGGATCGGATCAGCGACAGGTCCTGCCGGTAGGCATAGAATCCGTGGGAGCCCGTGTCGGATGTTGTGGTGTCGGTGACGGTCATCGTGCCGCTCGCATAGGAGTACACCCCGGTGTGAAAGGTGTCTGCAATCGTCGTATCAGAGACGGTGCTGGCCACTCCATACTGGGAGACCACCCCATGGGAGCCTGTGGATTGAATACTCATGTTGCTCAAGAAGAAGTCACCGTGAGAGACCTGCACACCGGTGCTGCCCGTGTTCAGAATGGTGCCACCTGAAGCCGTGACATCTCCCCAGGAGGCATACACGCCGTAGTCGGTAGTATTGCGCACCTCGAGGGTTCCAGACCCGGCAGAAAGAGAGACATCCCCCCGGTTTGCATAGACGCCTGAGGAAGAGGCGGTGTCGATCTGGACGTCGCTCGCGGTGATGTCCGCATAGCTTGCGTAGATCCCCGTCACCCCCACGTCCGTGATCGACACATTGTTGGCGACCACATCCCCATAACTCGCATAGATCCCGTACTTTCGGATATCCGAGAGACTCATGCCGTCCACCGTCACTGCACCATCACTTGCGTTGACACCGTTTCCCTGGACATCCGAAACAACCACAGACCCAGTGGTGGAATTCACCACCACGTCCCCACGGTACGCTTTGAGCGCGTTTCCCCGGACGCCGCTGATGGAGGTGTTCTCAACGGTGAGCGTCCCCGTGTGAGCATACAGCGCCTCTCCTTCCACATTGGAGAGGGTCACACCGGTGGCCGTCACGTTCCCTTGGTAGGCATAGATCCCATTCAAAAGACAGGTCGACAGCGTAGAGTCCGTCACGATCGCAGATCCGCGACTCGCGTGTACACAGTGAGAGTCGGACCGGGTCACGCTCGAGGTGCTGAGGGTGACGTCGCCCTTGGCATAGACACCGAACCCCACGACGTCTGTGATCGTACTGTTGGCGACCTCCAGGTTCCCCTCGGTCACCACAATGCCGCCGTTGCCACAGTTGGAGACGGTGAGCCCGTCGGCCTGGACGCCCCCGCCGACGCGGATGCAGTCCTCCTGGGTATCGTCTACCGTCACGGTCGTCAGATCGGCGGTTGAGAACTCGTCTCCATAAATTCCATAGATCTGAGAGGTCTGAAACTGCACGTTGGTCAAAGTCGCCGCCGTGCGAAGAAGGTACAGCCCATAGCCGGTCATGTTTGTGATCTGGGAATCACTCAGGGTCAGAACCACGGGCTGGGCTTGGAGCACGCCCGTTTGGATGGCAAGGCGGCTGTCAGCAAACGTACTGCTTTGCACCGAAAGTGACGCGCCGTCGCTCAACCCATCGAACTGAATGCCCAGGTAGAGCTGGTCAAAGGTGGAATCGGTCACCGTGAGAGAAGGCAACTCCCGAGAGATGATGCCGGCGTGGTTGTCTCTCAAGCCATCGCTGAAGGTGCAGTCTGAAACCGTAAAACCGGTGCTACGACTGTAGACCGTCAAGGAGGCATCTGACATCAAGAGGCCCGACACAGAGGGGGTCGCCGCCCCCTCGAGTCGAAGATGGACCCCGGTAAACGTGGCGTTGTCCAGCACAGACGCATCCGCCGTGCCTCCCACCTGGACTCCCTGGTTGCTCGCCGCCAGCGCATCATTCACGAAAGTGACCGGGCTCTCGGTGGTCCCCTCCAGCAACAAGGTGCCGTCCACCATCAAACCCGCACCCGGCATGAAGGAGACCTCCACCCCGGCCCGCACAATCAGCGTGACTCCTTCTGGCACATACCAGACGCCGCCCACCAGCTGGTCCACCTCCCAAACCACGTCCTCATCCAAGGTGTACACCGTCGTGCCCGGGTCCTCCGGCTCCCCTGTGTCCTCGATCCCCGTTTCCTCTGTCCCCGTATCCACCTCTCCGTCCTGGACATCCTTGCCCCGGTTGCGACATCCAAAGAGAGAAGACACCAAGACGAGGGGTACCCAAACAGAAAGAGCGGCGCGCATGAAGGCTCCCAAAGTGCCAGAGGTTGAATTGCCAGCCGCACGCTACCACAGGGTCCAGCGATCCAGACCGTGCGCTGAAATGCCCCCCCTCCGCGACTCCCTACCTTCGACGACGCCAGGCGAGCCCCAGGGGCGCCAGCCACCAGAATCCGGGACTCCCGGCTCTTCCAGTGGAGCACGCACAGCCGAGCCCGCGGGTCTCGTCGGGTTCTCCTGGATCCTCCCAGGTCTCCGAATCGATGGCCAGGATCTCCCAGTCATAGGACCGACCCCGGGTGGAGTCCTCCAGCGGCGACACCACCATGTACACGTCGTCGTAGTCTCCATAGTCGGAGAGGGTCCCGGTGCCCTCCCCATCACTCACGGCCACCTTCTGCACGCGTGCCACAGCACCGTCTTCAATTCCCACCAGCAACACCGTCCAGGACCGATCGATGTCCCCAGCAAATTCCAGCCGCAAATCCGGCGTGGCGGGATGGGCCGTGCTCGTGGCAATCCGCACGTAGTTCTGACCATATCCCTGGGGGCGATCCTCTCCGTCGTTGCCGCCGGTGGCCGGCAGGGATCCGAGGCTCTGCACCTCTTCCACGTCTGGGTAGGAGACCCCCGAGCTGTACTCCATCACGGTGTTTGCGGCGATGAAACCGTCGTAGATGTCATCCAGATCCTGGTCGACCTCCTCCAGTGCATCCCCGATCCAGTAGCTGTAGAGCTGGCCGAGAGCGCTCTGGCCCGCCACCCACAGGTCCTGCACGAGCTCCGGTCCTCCCACGTACTCGTCCAGGTAGAAGTTGAAGATCGCCATGCCATACATATGCATGAAGACGTCGTAGTCCTGCTGGGAGCTGGCATTCAGTGCCAGGTGGGGGAGGCTCGCAAAACCCTCCACGTAGAAGGCCCACCAGTCGTGGGAGGGAAAAACGTACTCCTGGATCCACGTGGCGGTGGCTTCCCAATACCATGGCTCATGAGCCATGCCGTAGGCATACTGAATGGCATGGTTCAGCTCGTGGGCCGCCATGTCCTGAAACCACGTAGAGCTCATACCAAAGCTCCCCTGGCCCGCCACGATGTAGGGCATGTACTCGCCCTCACACTCGTCCGCGTAGGTAAACGCCCCTTGGAATCCCATGCTGGAGATGTACGCCAGCACCCGGTACTCCTCGGACTTGACGGGGGCCTTCCAACCCATCTCTTCAATCTCCACGTCCCAGCCTTCCTCCAGGGCATCGGCCCAAGCCTGGGCCGTGGCTTCTGAGACATCCGCCTCGTCCCACTCCACGCTGAAATGTTCCGTGACGATGCGGTTCGGGAGGTTGCCAGGAGAGCCTGGGTCGTAGCCCTCGCAGGTCCAAGCAGCCCCCGACCCATCATCACACTCGGATTGGCTCGCGCACTCGGTGGCCGTGGCGACGCCATCTGTGTGGCAGGTTCCAAGGGTCTCCTCCACCGGGTATTCCCAGTCCGAACCCGCACCAGAGGGCCGGCTGGTGGTGAAACAGGAGGCCTCAGCGTGCTCGGAAGGGGGTCGGGGGGGGCGGTCTGGCAAGGGGTCAAGCCAGTCTCTCTTCCACGGCGCCAACGCCCGGGTCATGCGCGCCCGCTGGCCGTCCGTGAAGTCGAGCCAATGCTCCTCCAGCTGGGGGAGGAGCGGCGTCGCACAGGTAAATTCCGGGCGATTCGCAGCATCGGCACCCAGGGCCTCGGGCTCAAAATGGAAGAGATAGCTCTCCCATAGGGCCGCCACATCGGCAGCAGGTTCCGGGGAGCCAGCAAGGGCCGGCAGAACAAATCCAATCCAAAGTGTCATCATGGCACCCCGGAACATAGCCGCCACACCAAGGCACGGCTAAAACCAGTCCATGAGTGGATGCTTTGTCGCCATGGAAGGGCTGGACGGATCCGGGGGCACCACCCAGGTGATGCGCCTCTGTGACGCCCTGGGCGCCCACGCCACGGCCGAGCCCTCCGGAGGGCCGGTCGGTCAGCTCATCCGCGCCGCATTGAAAGGAGAGGAGCCGGTGGGGGACGGAGTGCTTCCCCTGCTTTTTGCAGCCGACCGCACGGACCACCTGGAGCGGGAGATCCTTCCCCGTCTCGCCGCCGGCGAAATTGTGGTCACGGATCGCTACTATGCTTCCAGCCTGGCCTACCAATCCCTCGTGTCTCCCCTCGCAGAGGTCGCCCGACTGAACGCCTCCTTTCGTGCACCGGACATCACTGTCTTTCTGGACCTCTCCCCGGAAGCATGCATGGAGCGCATCGAAAAGCGGGGGGCCTCGCGGGAGCGTTTCGAAAAATTGGAGGCGCTCAAGAACATCGCAGACGCCTATGAAGCCGCTCTTGCGCTGCTCTCCAACCGCGGGGAACACGTTGTCCGCGTGAATGCACAGGACACCCCCGACGCGGTCCATGCCCAGGTGCTTGAGGCCGTGAGGGCTTGCTTGTAAGACACCTCGGGCGCATGTCCTACCGCGCTTCCTGGGATCTGCAGGTCTCAGTGTTGGAAGCCAGAATCCGCGGGGAGGCCCCGGACACGCTTCTCTTGGTAGAACACGACCCGGTCTTCACCGTGGGACGCAACCGACAGGCATTGGGGAACCTGCTGGACCCCGGTGACATCGAGGTGGTGGAGGTGGAGCGCGGGGGAGACGTGACCTTTCATGGGCCGGGCCAGCTGGTGGCCTACCCCATCGTAGCGTTGCCCGAAGGACGCCGGGATCTCCACCGACACCTGTGGAACCTGGAGGAGGCCGCCATTCGGACCTGCCGGGAATTTGATCTCATGGCCACCCGGGACGAGCGCAACACCGGCGCCTGGGTGGGAGGGAGGAAGATCTGCTCCGTGGGCATCGCCTGTCGCAAGTGGGTGACCTGGCACGGGCTGGCATTGAACGTGCACACGGATCTGGACTGGTTTCACCGCATCCACCCCTGCGGCATGAGCGCCGATTTGCTGACCAGCATGCAGGCGGAGCTGCCCCGGGCGCCAGACATGGACCAAGCCTCCGAATCGCTGGCGACGCACTTGCAGGCCGTCCTTACCCAGACCGGATCTCCGGGTTAGAGACGCCCCCGGAGGCGCCATGCTCGATCCCCGTTTCGTCGCCGAGAACCCGGCAACCGTGGTGGACCACCTTCGCCGGCGCAACGCCGACGAGGACACCCTCTCTGTTCCAGCCCGCGTGTCCAGCTTGCAGGCCGAACGCGCGACACTGATTCAGGAGACCGAGGCCTGCCGCGCTCTTCGAAACGAGCTGTCTCCAAAGATCGGCGCCATGATGAAGGCTGGCGAGCGGGATGCGGCCGAGGACCTCAAGACCCAGGTTCGGAATGCCAGCGAGCAAGCCAAGGCACTGGAAGCCCGCACCGCTGAGATTGAGGCCGAACGAACAGCCCTCCTGATGTCCTTGCCCAACCTGCTGGACGACCGGGTTCCTCCGGGACTGCACGAGGGAGACAACCAGGAGATTCGGCGTTGGGGGGAACCCACCACCCCGGACTTTGCACCCAAGCCCCACGACGAGCTCGCAGCGGACCTGGGCATTCTGGACACGGAAGCCAGCGCCCGGGTCTCCGGGGCGCGATTCGCGGTTCTTCACGGGGCCGGGGCACGCATGGAGCGGGCCCTGATCAATTTCTTCCTGGACCTGCACACGGGCCAGCATGGGTACCAGGAGGTCATGGTGCCCTACGTGGTCTGGCGCAGCAGCATGGAGGGGACCGGCCAGCTTCCCAAGTTTGAGACCGAGGCCTTTAAGCTCTCGGAGCCAGTGAACGGACAGGACGCGTTTCTGATTCCGACCGCCGAGGTTCCCGTCACCAACCTGCACCGGGACGACATCCTGGAGGCGGCCGATCTGCCGAAGTCCTATGCCTGCTTTACACCCTGCTTCCGCTCGGAGGCCGGCTCCTACGGCAAGGACACCCGCGGCCTGATTCGCCAGCACCAATTCCACAAGGTGGAGATGGTGAAGATCACCACAGCAGAAGACTCCGCCGCGGAACACGAAGCACTCACCGCCCATGCGGAAGCCTGCCTTCGGGCCCTGGAGCTGCCCTACCGCACCATGGCCCTGTGCGGAGGCGACATCGGCTTTGGTGCGAGCTTCTGCTACGACATCGAGGTCTGGCTTCCCGGGCAGAACGCCTACCGGGAGATCTCTTCTTGCTCGGTCTATGGAGACTTTCAGGCCCGACGAATGAAGCTGCGGTACCGCCCCGAGGCGGGCCCCGGAGGGCACAAGACCAAACCCGTTCTTGCGCACACAATCAACGGTTCCGGCTTGGCTGTGGGCCGCACACTGGTGGCGATTCTGGAGAACCACCAGCAGGCAGACGGCTCGGTAACGGTGCCTGATGTCCTGCGTCCCTACATGGGGGGCCTTGACCGCATCACCGCGCGCCAATAGAAGCCGCTGGGCGGCACCTTGTGGAGGTGTGGCCGAGTGGTCGAAGGCAACGGTCTTGAAAACCGTCAGTCCGAGAGGACTCGTGGGTTCGAATCCCACCGCCTCCGCCCTTTCTGGGCGGCCCGTTCTTTGGAGACATGACCGAGTGGCTGAAGGTGCGCGATTGCTAATCGTGTGTACGGTTAAAAAGCTGTACCGAGGGTTCGAATCCCTCTGTCTCCGCCCCTCGCTCCCATGCGCCGTTAGCTCAGCTGGATAGAGCGTCTGGCTACGGACCAGAAGGTCGGGGGTTCGAAT
>CAZRYF010000060.1:0-30980 GCA_964604165.1 uncultured Enterobacterales bacterium | reverse complement strand
AGGTTCTGGCTCGGCGTACGTGTACGGGGGCAGCAGCTCGGGGGTGGACCCAAGCTCCGAAACCAAGCTGACCGCCTGGGACGGCGCGGCCGACGACTACTTTGGCGTTTCGGTCTCGGGCGCGGGGGACGTGGACGGCGACGGCTACGACGACGTGATCGTCGGGGCGTATGGAGACGACGACAACGGCCCAAATTTTGGCTCGGCGGTCGTCTTCGAAGGCGAATGTGCGTTGTCGACCTGGTACGCGGACACCGATGGGGACGGCTATGGGGACGCCAGCTCGAGCACGGACGCGTGTACGGCGCCGACAGGGTACGTCACGGACGCCACCGACTGCGACGACACCGACAACACCGTCTACCCCACTGCCACCGAGACCACCGGCGACGGTGTGGACAGCGACTGCGACGGTAGCGGCGGGCCGGACGACGACGACGACGGCGACGGGCTCACCTGGACCGAGGAGCAGTTGCTGGGAACCAGCGACGATGACCCGGACTCGGACGACGACGGCCTGCTCGACGGCGCCGAGATCAAAGCGGGCACGGACCCGCTGGACGACGACACCGACGACGACGGCCTGCTCGACGGTGAGGACGACGACCCGCTCACCCCGGCCGAAGCCGGTGGCAACGGCAACGAGGGCGATGACCCCAGGGGCTGCGGATGCGCCTCGTCCACCCCGTCCCCCGTGGGTGGACTGGCCGGGCTGCTGGTCTTCGGCCTCGCGCTGGTGCGAAGGAGATCCTCGCGCGAGGTCTGAGTTGCAGGAGCGGTGCCGGGGGCGCTGGGGGAGTGATTTCAGGGGGTCTGGTGCGTCTACACGGGGCCCCCGCCTCCTCAGGGCGAGGGCCTATCCCGAATGACTCACAAGGGGTAGAGTAGGCGGGGCAGTTGCCCGCCCCGCCCCCCAGCGACCTGGAAGATGTCAGGGCCCCTCGACGGCGCCACGATCGCAGGGCACGGTCCGGAGCACGCCAAGCTGATCCCTGCCAGTACAGTCGCCGCCATATGCGTCGGCCTGCTCAATCAGACCGGCGGCCAGGGGCAGGCGGTGCCCCGAGCCCGCCATCCCGCTGACGGTCCAGGGGCCCAGCATGGGGTCGACGGCGATAAAGTCGGGGCGGCCGGGGACGGGGACCCAGTAACAGTTCAGGGTGTTCGAGAGGATGTTGAAGCCCAACGACGCCGGCGCGTCATACTGCCCATCGCAGTCGGGCCCGCCGGTGGAGGAGGAGGCAGAGTTGTAGGCCAAGATCGTGTCGTCCAGCTCGACTCTCCCCGATCTACCGGTGTCGGCGTAGAAGCCGCCGCCAACTTGGGCCAGATTGTTGAGCACGCTCACATGCGACAGCTGCAGGTCCGCGGACTGCCCGATGAACAGCCCCCCGCCCTCCCCGTTGGGCGCCCGGTTGTCGTAGAAGGTGCTGTTGGCCACTGCGAGGGTGCCGGCGTCAGTAAGGATTCCGCCGCCCGCCGAACCGTCCGTCTCGTTTTCGTAGAAGGCGCTCTGCGAGATGGTTTGGGTGGGGCCCGATAGGAGCGACAGGTAAAGCCCGCCCCCGTAGCTGGAGGTGTAGTTGCTGGAGACCGTGGAGCGGGTGATGGTCAGAGTCCCCTGGGAGAAGATGCCGCCGGCAATGGGGGCACTGTTGCCGGACACCCAGCTATCCTCGATGATGAGTGGGTCGGCCCAATTGGAGGAGTACAGGATCCCGCCGCCGTAGCCGATGGCGCTGTTGGACACGACTTGCACCCCGGAAAGCAACATTGGCCCGTGGTTGGACAGGGCACCGCCGCTGTCGGCCGAGTTCCCGGAGAAGCTGCCGCCCACAATTTCGACGGTAGCCCCCACGTAGTTGTACAGCCCGCCCCCCTGAGTTGGAGGCGTAGTTGCTGGAGACCGTGGAGGACCGCACGGTCATCATGTCCCAGTTGAAGACGCCGCCGCCGACGTAGGCGGAGTTATCGTGGATGTTGCAGTCGTCGAGCAAAGCGGTTCCCGAGTTGTACACGGCCCCGCCGTAGCCGCCGGTGGCGGTGTTGCCCATGACTTCCACCCCGGTGAGCGACATCGACCCCGAGTTGTTCAGGGCACCGCCGTCCGTGGCCGCAGTGTGCCCGTAGATGCTGCCGCCCAAAATGTCGGCGGTAGCCCCGGGGGCGTTGTACAGCGCCCCCGCATATGAGGTGCTGGCAGTGAGCGCGTCTTTCTCAATCGTAGAGTCCACCACGGTCATCGTGCCGGTGTTGTAGAGGGCGCCGCCGTAGTCGTAGGCGGAGTTATGGTGGATGTTGCAGTCGTCGAGCAAAGCGGTTCCCGAGTTGTACACGGCCCCGCCGATGCCCAAGCTGGTGGTGCCGTTGTCCATCTCGACCGCGAAGGCGTCGAAGGTCCCGGCGTTGTACACCAGCCCGCCGTCCCCTGCGTGCGTGGCGTTGCGCAGTGTGAGGTTCTCGATGAATAGGATGGCGTCGGCGTCCACGTCGAAGATGCGGTCCGCCAGCGCGCTGGCCGAGATCACCGTCACGTTGGCGCCGTAGCCGTGAATGTTGGTGATCACACCCGTCCCCACCACGTCCAGGTCTCCCTTGTCCGGGCCGAACCCGGCCAGACTCAGAATGTAATTGCCAGCGGGCAGGTCGATGTCGTGGGGCGGCCCTACCGTCTGGCACGTGTTGGCCTCCTGCACTGCGGCGCGTAACGTACAGACTGCGCCGCCGGCTGGGCCGCCGCCCGTGTCACAGATGCAGTCTGGGTTGGCGTCGGGGCCGTCGGACAGGTCGTTGACGTAGAACGTCGCGCCATGGGCGGTGCCCGGGAGCAGCAACGGCGCCAGGAAGGCCACCGCAGCGAGCCGATATCGGGTGGTTGGACGTGTGGACACGGGTGCCTCCAGCCTTGGGATTCAGAGGGAATTCGCGGTCTCGCCTTCGAGGAGAGATTCGAATGGAGACAAGCATAAATCACAGATCGGGGAAAAACGGCAAGGTCATCCAGACCTCCTTGGAATGGCGCTACCAAGCCATCCTCACCAACGAGACAGACTGGGAGCCCGCGGACGCGGCGGCGCAATCTGTGGCCTCGCCATTCAGCACCTCCGCGATTCCCCTATGGCCTCGCGAGAGGGCGAGTAAGATGCCACCCGCCGAGCGCTTACGGGCCTCCCGCAAGAGTCCGCCGAGGACCATCATCCTCTGCGGCACGTGCGGACAGACCTTCTATCCGGCTTGACCATCCTCTCAGGGAGCCCCGACATGCTCCCTCTTCTGTTTGCGAAGAACAGTTGGGCCTTCGAGATCGACTCGGACACAGCCGGCCAGAGGCCCCTCAAGAGGGCCGTGTAGAGGGCTGGATCCGCCATGGCGCTCGATCTCGAAAGCCTCGCCCCGCTCCGCCGGCGGGCAGGCGGAACCTTATGGTCAGACCGCTACCCGCCCCCCAACGACCTTGAAGATGTCAGGGGCCCTCGACGGCGCCACGATCGCAGGGCACGGCCCGGACCACGCCGAGCTGATCACTGCCAGTACAGTTCGCGATCACCAACTCCCGGGGGGAGGTCAACGGCGTTGGGATCAGTTCAACTGCTGCATCGTAAGTTCATAGGTCCCGATGTCGTCCCCACCAGACACGATGAGGAGGTACTCCTTGCCGCCCTCCAGTGTCGCATACAGCAAGGCTTCCTCCCCCTCCTCCCCACTCTGACCCCCCACGTTGTAGATGTGGGAGTAGCTGAACTGATCGTCCTCATCGATCTCGTCCTGGTCGATCCAATCAGCGGAATACGGAGTCGCAGGAGGCCAACTGCCGTTGTTGGTGCATTGCTGCACCATGACCTGCTGCACAAAGGTCTCCGGGATCAACTCCTCGGAATCTGAGACCCCGTCGTCATCCCAATCATTGGCACAGGTCACCGGCTCTGTGGACTGCTCCCCGCAGGGTTCGTAATCTTCATCGTCGTCCGAGAACGCCGTGGAAGTGAGCAACATCTGCCCCACGAGGTACTCCAGCATGGAGGATGGATAGCTCCAGCTCAGGCCGTCGGCACAGGAGTTGTCCGACACATGGGTGCTCACCGTTGGGGTCGGCACCCAGTCCTTCTCCGCCAGGGCGATCCACGGGTCATAGGGCGACACCTCCCCTTCAGAACTCTTGAAGCGTCGGTCCAACCAGACGGCCACCTGCACGGCTTCCCCGGGTGTCCGCGTCGTCAGGTCGAGAAGCCATCGATCCAGGTCTGGAATGTCTGCCGTGGAACTCAAGAGTTCCGACTCCACTGAGGAGATGCCCCGGGCGTCGGAGATGTCGCCAATGGCAAACACCGGTGTCCCGTCTGAGGGCAGCATGGGCAGCGCCATCGCGTTGGCATCGAGCGGGGAGAAGATCGTCTCCACCGCCGTGTCCGGCACTGAGATGTCCGGCCAACGGATGATCGCCCCCACGCACTCTCCCTGGCAGCCGTTGAGCTGCACCGTGGTGTCCGAGTACGGCAGCTGGGTGAGGCGGGCAATGGAGGCCCCGTAGTTTTCTGCGGCCAGGCCATAATAGGCGTAGCCCGGCGTGTAGGTGTGGTGATCCGGGCCGGCAGCGATGGTGCGGCGGCTCTCATTTTCGGTGGGAGAGTCGCTGGTTCCGCCTTCCATCCAGCGGTTGATTCCCCGCAGGTTGAACCCGACCTGGTGGCCGTTGGCGCCGTAGTAGACGCCTACCTGCGGGGGATCAGGCGCGGCCGTGGGGGCGGAGATCGTGGAGGCCTCCGCATAGGGCACCCAGGTGCCCGGATCGACCAGGGCGCTCCCCGCCCCATCTTCAACGCCCGTGGTCAGCAGGGCGACCTGCCACTTGACCACCAACGCCTCAAAGGTCTCGGCACCCGTGGCATCCACTACGCTGTCTGTACCCGTCAGGTCGCTCTGGGTCATGCCGGCAAGAATCCCCGAACCATAGGCATCCGCCAGCCACCGTCCAAAAAGGTACTGGGCTCCCATGTCCGACTCTTCCAGCAGTCCCTGAGTTGCGCCGCCTCCCTCTTCGCTGTCCCCATCGGTCAGGGCGTAGAGGTAGGGAGCATCCAAATAGGTCCAGGCCTCGCTGTAGAAAATGGCACCAAAGCCCACCAGGTCCGCTCCCACAGCGGACAGGACCTTCATCAGCCATGCCTCTTCCATGTTGGACTCGTTGACCAGGACCTTCTGGTTGTAGACGATGAGCTTGATGTAGGAGGCCGCGATCTGCCCCAGGATCTCCTGGGAGGTGTACTCCTCCACGGAAGCCTGGGCGTTGGGGTTGTAGAAGCCGACCGGGTCCGGGGCCATCACGTAGATGACCTCCTGCTCATCGGAGCCCGGGTTGCTCTCATCGTCAAAGTCATCGAGATCAATGGACGGGGCTGCGTAGGAGCCGATGGTCTTGGTGTGGTCGTCCTCGTCGGGCGAGGTCAGGGGAAGGGCGTTGAGTTGCGGCGTAATGAGGACCGAGATCTTCCCGTCATTGTTGATGTCCGACTCGTCGCCGAAGAGGGATCGGAAATTCACGACGATGTTTGCATCGACAATGCTGGAAATGGTGCGAAAGTGGCAGTTGGAGAGGCCAAAGGAACTGCGGGGGCCGGTACCGTAGGCGGATTCGGTCCAATTCGTGCTCCCACAGTCGGGATCGTCGGAGTCCGCAAGTCCATCGCCGTCGTTGTCCCAACCGTCAGCGCAATTGGAAAGGGAGGCATCGTAGACATCCACATCGTCATCGCACTCGTAGTCCCAGTCAATGGGCACATCGTTGTCCACCCAGATGGCGACGTACTCGCCCACCCCCCACAAGGTGGCCGGCACCGGCACAAAACTCTCTTCATCCGAGATGTCATCGCGAACAAGGAACTCCTCAAAGGCCGACCCGATGTCCGTCGTCTCCAGAGGAGGAGGAGGAGGCACTTCTCGTCGAGCAATGTCGTGGGCGGGAATGCGGTGCTGGCCGGGGGATTGCCCGGCCGAAGAGGGAGGCGGACCGTTTCCGGGAGCGCCGCCGCCACCGTCACCGCCGCCACCGTCACCGCCGCCACCGTCACCGCCGCCACCGTCACCGCCGCCGCCACCGCCGCCGCCTGCGGTATCTCCGCCGCCACCGCCGCCGGAGTCTCCACTGCTGCTCTCAGTGCTCGGGGGACCATCCTTGTAATTCAGGCGAAATCCCACCTCGTCCGAGCTGGCGTTGACCACAACGTAGTAGAACTGGTGGCTCTGGTTGGAGTCCCCAGACTCGTCCCCCAGGTACCCTTCTTCTTCCCCCTGCTCGAGGGCCAGGTAGTCCCCGGGCTCATCAAAGTAGTACTCGACCTCCCCTCCCCCGGTGTCGCAGGGTCCGCTCTCCGGGCAACCCGTCTCCAGGCCGTAGGAATCACAAGGGGTGTCCAGGCAGGGCTCGCCGGTCTCGACCCTGGAGTCATCGGTCGCTGTGGAATCGTCTGTGGTCCGACCGCTCGGCCCCCCACCCCAGCCCTTGTCCTCACTGGGCGCACAGCCCGAGAAGCTGGCCACAAGCAGCAATGAACACGGCAAAATGCGCATAAAGCTGGACATCCGGTACTCTCCGTCGCCTCGAATCGTCACAACTCCCCTGCCCCGGGTGCGACGCAGCCGGGCTCACAGTAGGGTTGCACAGCATTGGGGCAGGGTCAACGACCACCTTGACAAGCATCGCCTGTTCCACCAAGTGGTGGGAGGGGTTCTCCCCATTCGGAGCCGAAGAATGCACATTGTCCCCCTTTTGTTTGTCAGCCTTTTGTCCGCCTGCAACAAGGAAAAGGAAGACACCGCAGGGGTGTGGTCTCCGGATCTCTTCTGCCCGGGGGATCCGTCTGGGGTGTGCGATGACGCGAAAGGAGCGCTTCGTGCCGGCGCTGGCAAGACCGACATCACCCCCTCCTGCTTCGAGTCCTGGGAGGATGCCAATGACGATGCGGAATTCAAGGCCAGCGATGGCGACGTGTTCCTGGACTGTGGCTGCGACCGCATCTGCCCGGAGGACGACGCCTGGACCGCCGCGGACACAGGTGAGGGAGACGGGGAGTTTCAGGCGGTCTGGATTGCGGGATTCCAAAACGGCCGCCCAGCCGCCAGCAGCCACGATCCTCTGTGGGCACGCGCGGCGGTGATCGAGCAAGGGGCCACCCGCATTGGGATTGTGGCGGTGGATCTTGTGGGGTGGTTCTACGACGACGTGGAGCGAACCCGGGCCCAGTTGAAAGAGGAAGGCATTGAAATCGACTGGCTCGTGGTGTCCAGCACCCACACCCACGAAGGGCCGGACACGGTCGGCCTGTGGGGGCAGCGAGTGGGGCGAACGGGCTACGACCCGGCTTACGCGGCCGAGGTGCGGGCTGGCACGGTCACCGCCCTGAAGGAGGCAGTGGCCAACCTGGAGGACGTGGAAACGTTCAAGGTGGGATGGGTCGACTCAAAGGAGGCCTCGGAAAAGGGCACCCGGAATCTCATTCGGGACTCCCGGGATCCACAGGTCGTGGATGAAAAGGTCCGCGCAGCCTGGCTGGCGAACAAGAGCGGAGAGACCCTGGTGACCCTGGTGAACTGGGGCAACCACCCGGAGGTGCTCTCCGATGAGAACACAGCACTTACCGCTGACTACTCCCACTACCTCCGGGAGGCCGTGGAGAACGGCGTCACCTGGGACGGGGGCACCACCGAGGGGCTTGGGGGCACAGCTGTCTACCTGCAAGGCACCGTGGGGGGACTCATGACGCCCTTGGGGGTAACGGTCACAGATGGAAACGGCGTGGAGCATTCCAGCTCGGACTGGGCCAAGTCCGAGGCCATGGGCAAGGTGGTGGGGGAGATGATGCTTGAGGCCATAAACGGCGGGGAGACGTTGGAGAACCCTTCCCTTTCATTCAAGGTGCAGCGGGTCCAGCTTCCCGTGGACAACATCGGCTTCCAGGCCATGTTCCTGTCAGGGGTCCTGGACCGGGAGTTGTATGACTACGACCCGGCCGAGCTTCTCTCCGACACCAACGTGCCCAAAGTCTTCACCGAGGTGGCCCACGTGGCCATCGGCTCGCTTGAGATCTTGACGGTGCCCGGGGAGCTCTTTCCCGAGGTGGCCTTCGGCGGCTTTGACGGCAGCCGGGTGGGCAACGAGTTGGACCCGTTCATCGACCCGGACAACCCCAACCCCCCCCAGGTGGAGGCCGCCCCCAGCGGACCCTACTGGGCCGATCTGATGGAAACCGAGCACGCCTGGATTGTGGGCTTGGCCAACGACGAGCTTGGCTACATCATTCCCGCCTACGACTTCGAGGTACACCCCACGGTGCCCTACTTGGATGAAGCCGAAGGGGATCACTACGAGGAGACCAACTCCCTGGGGCCTCAGACAGAGCCACTGCTGGACGAGGCGATTCGCCAATTAATGGCCTGGGAAGGCTGAACCACTGAAGGCAAGCCCCATCCAATTCGCGTTACAGGTGGGTCTTCCTGGAGACTGGAGAGAACCATGCGCAACCTGACCCTCGCGGCCCTTCCCCTCTTCGCCCTGGGCGCCTGCCTTGGCGACAAGGAAACCGAGGAGACCGGACAGGACACGGCGGACGCCGCGTTCTTCGGCTCCCTGATCAACGCGGCCGATCCCATCCTCACCGAGAACGGCGATGCGGATGACTTGACCTGTTGGACCGCCGGAGACGCCTGGTTGTCCGAGAGCCCCGTGGCGGACTGCCAGGTGGACTCTGCGGTCTCGGGCGTCCTGAAGGACTTTGAGACCGACGATCCGGTCGATGCCGCCACCGTGGAGATCTTCCTGGGAGACTCCATCCCAGAGGGGGCGGCGGCGGACCAGTCTGCCACCACGGACACCTCCGGAAACATGAGCTTCCCGGACCCCATTCCCACCTGCTCCCCGTTCACCTACCGAGCGAGCACGGACCCGGCCCGGGACGAGACCATCATCACCATTGATGCCCACCAGGTGCTTGCACCTGTCGCCGCCCAGGAAGGTGAGTTCCAATCAGTCTCCACAGCCACCTACGCGATCATCCCCTCTCTCTTGGGCGTCTCTGTGGACGAAACCAAGGGGGCTGCAGCCGGGACGGCCTATGACTGCAACGGTGATCCCATCGAAGGTGCCCAGGTGATTGTGCGGGATGCGGAAGGAAACTACCCGGACAGCCAGGTGGTCCGGTACTTTGAGAGCGACTTCCCGGTGCGCGACCGCACCACCACCTCCGCCGACGGCCTGTGGGTGGTTCTAAACGTCCCCGAGGGGCGCGGAAACATCGTGGAGCTCTACGGCGTGCTCGAGACAGGGGGCAACCCCACGCTGCTGGCCACCTCTCCGGTGGATGTATTCGCGGACTCCCTGAACATCTCCAGCGTGAGCTTTGGCTACGGGGACGGCGTCGTCTACCCGGCAGCCTGCTTGACCCCTACCTGCACGGATGATGGATAGGCAGGAGGACGCCCAAGATGATTCTCACCACCCTAGCGGCTCTCTCCCTGGCCGGCCCAGCCCTGGCTGCAGACGACGACTACGAATTTGGCCTGGACGGTCACTACCGGGTCCGCTCTTACGGCCACCACGGCCTCTTTCACCCGGCGGGCAGCTCCCAGTACCTCACCCACCAGCTGCGACTGCAGCCCTCTCTGGACTTTCAGGGGCGGGCCAAGTTCTTCATGATGGCCGACGCCATGGACAACGTGGTGTGGGGGGACAACATGAGCAAGTCCTCCACAGCGCTCTTCGCTGGTGACCCTTCCAACACGGGGGTGGAGGGCCAGGACATCAGCGACTTCCAGGTGAAGCGCGCCTGGACCGAGTTCGCCCTGCCCGTCGGGCTGCTGCGGGTAGGACGCCAACCCTCCAACTGGGGCATGGGACTGCTCGCCAACGAGGGCACAAAACTGGACGACGCCTTCGGAGAGAACGCCTACGGCTCGACCTACGACCGCATTATCTTTGCCACAAAGCCACTCTCCATTGCCAACGCAATCCTGGGCCGAGACGACCCGGGCACCCCGCTGTTCATGGCCATTGGAATCGATCGCCTGGTGGAAGACCCGCTGATTCAGTACCACGGGTACGAGTGCACCGCGGACGGGCTGGACGACCCGGGAGATGATGAGCGGTGCGTGGACTCCGCAGCGCCTTTCGAGGACGAATCCCATGACGTCACGACCGACCGGGATGCCGCGGAGCGCAGCGAGAACTGGTGGGCCGAGAACGAGGACGATGTGCTGGAGATGGTGTACGTCTTGATCTACAAGGGCAAGGACCTCCCCTGGGGAGAAGACCTCGCGGACCTCACGGTCGGGGGCTACGCCGTGCACCGGGTGCAGATGGAGTCGGATTCGGATGTGTGGATCTACGACGGCTATCTGAAGCTCGCCTTGCGAAAGCTGCGGGTGGAGGCCGAGGCCCTGACGATCCAGGGTGAGACCCGGAACATTGTGTTGGCGGGGGGCGACCCGGCGGATCCTCTCTACAAGAAAGCCAACATCGTGGGCACTGTGGGAAGGCTCGGGTACGAAACCCCCGACTTCACGGCGATGATGGAGGCGGGCTATGCCTCTGGAGACGCGGATGTCGCGGACGACGAGCTGACAAGCCGGCCGCTTCACCCAGACCACAACGTGGGCATCCTGCTGTATGAGGAGGTGATGGCGCGGGCCACGGCGGCGGGGTGGTCACAAGACGCCCGAGGCCTGTGGAGCAAAGGGGGGGTGTACAACTCCCGCTACCTCTACCCCAGCGTTCGATACCGGCCCTTGGAGAATTGGGAGCTTATCGCCGCCTACCTCCTCGCGATGCCCGATGCGCCGGACGGCTCCATCATTCGCACCGACGAAGACTCCGATTCCGACCTGCTGGGCACCGAGTTGGACTTGGGGTTCAAGATCTTCTTTGCCAACCACATGGACTTCTCCCTGGAGTGGGCACGGGCCACCGTGACCGACCGGGTGCCGTACTTTGTGGAGCAGGGCGCCGAAGACCGCAGCCTGTGGACCTTGCAATCCCGCATCGCCTACGTGTTCTAGTGCCCTTATGGTTGGACTCGTTCACGAATTGCTGTCGCTCCTGAGCGTGATCGTCATTGCCGACGCACTGCTATCCTGGGTGCTCCCGGATCCAAACCGACCACCGCGTTCTCTCACCCGCGCCGTGGCGGATCCACTTACCGCGCCCGTTCGGGCCTTGATTCGACCTGATATGACCGGCGGCATCGACTTTTCTCCCCTTGTGGTCATCCTGGTGCTTCACGGGCTGGCCAATCTTCTGGCCCAGGCCGGCGGAGGTTTGCATTGATTGCCCTGGGGTTGGTTCTTCTCCTAGGAGCGCAGGATGCGGGCTTTGCCACCACGCTGACCCAGGCCGCCGACTCGGAGCGCACAGAAGACGCGCGAATGGCGCTGTTTGACAGCTTGGTGGCCGGGTATCCTGGCAACCGTGAGTCCCTGGTGGAAGTGGCCCAGAACAAGGACGCCCCCCCCCGGGAGCGCTGGGTGGCCATTCGGGTGCTGGGGAAGACCGGGTCTCGTAGCGTGGAGCCCGTGGTCCTGGCCCTGCTCCTGGACCCCCGCCCCACAGTTCGGGTGGCTGCGCTGTCCGCCATCGGTGATTTGAAACCCACCCATGTGACCGAGCGGGTGGCCCGGGGCCTGGAGGATCCCGCCCTGGTGGTGAGAGGCACAGCAGCCGACACTTTGGGGATTCTCAAGGACACGGCTGCGATTCCCGCCCTGGAAAAGGCCTTGGCGGATCCCACGAACTACTACCGGGGCCAGTCGGTGTGGGCCCGAAGCCGCTTTGTGCTCGCCTTGGGCAGTATCGGAAGCAAGCAGGCCTTTGGTGCTTTGAGCCTGGCCCTTGGGGATGAAGACCCACAGGTGGTGGATTCCGCGCTGGTCGCCCTGCGCAGGATCGTGGGGTACGACTTTGCAGAGGGTCGCTCCCAACAAGAGCACATTGAGGCCTGGCAGCGCTGGTTGGCGGCGCAGTAGGCGCAGGGGCGGGGCCAACCCGGGCCGGCACGGAGCCGCCCGTCGGCGGTCAGTGCGTGACCTTGAGCTTCATCACCGTCTTCCCGACCCCGATGGTGTCTCCGGTCTTCAACCGGGCGATGCCCACCTTCATGCCGTTGTGGTAGGTGCCGTTTGTGGAGCCCAGGTCCCGCAGGAAGATCATCTCCCGGCCGAAAACCTCGACCACCGCGTGGCGGCGGGACACCTCGGCATCGGTCAGGGGAATCTCTCCCATGCGCCGGCCGATGGCGACGTTGCCACGCACAAACCGGTACACCCGCCCGGAGTCCTGCCCGGCCACCACCTCCACCACCGCGTTGACGCCGGGGGGCAGGCGCAAATCCTGGCCGATGATGTCTCCCCCACTTCCGGTTTTGTCCCCCGGGGCCTTGACCTCCACGAGCTCCTCGTCCAGCAGCCAGGCCACCTCCAGCTGTCCACGGGCTGGCCGGGGGGACTCCTGCGACTCGGCGGAGTCCCCCAAGTCCCCCTCGCTGGACACAAACAAAACCATGCGAGCGCTGCCGATGGTGATCTCCGACCCGGGCGCCAGGGCCACCTCCCGGACCAGACGACCGTCCACCATGGTGCCGTTGGTCGAGCCGAGGTCCTGGAGAAACCACGTGTCTCCCTCCAGGGAGATCTGCAGGTGCCGCCCGGACACCATGGGATCGTCCAGGACCAGGTCCGCATCCCGCCGCCCCACCAGGAGCGGCCGGTCATTGGGCAGGGGCACGTTGGTGCCCTGCTTCACGCCCGAAACGATCTTGAGGAACGCCTTGGGCATCAGCCGACGGACCGCTCGCGCTCCGCCCGTGCTCTCTGGGCCAGATGGTAGCGGTGGTACCGCCCGGGCAGCTCCTTGCCCAGAGTGCGGGCCATAAAGGCGCCGGTGTCGCTCAAGCTGTCCAGGTCAATACCCGTGTCGTGCCCCATGGCGTGGAGCATGTGAACCAGGTCTTCCGTGGCCAGGTTGCCCGAGGCCCCCGGCGCGTAGGGGCAGCCCCCGAGGCCCGCCACTGAGGCGTCGAAGCGGCGCACGCCAAAGCGCAGTCCGGTGAGCACATTCGCCAGGGCGGTGCCCCGGGTGTCGTGCATGTGCATGGCCAGGGAATCCAGGGGGAGCCCCGCATCCACCAGGGTGCTCAAGACCTTCTCTACACCGGAGGGGTCGCCCATGCCGGTGGTGTCTCCCAGGGAGATGTGATCCGCACCGGCGGCCACCAGATCGCCGGCCAGGTCCGCCACCTGTGCCGGGTCGACCTCCCCTTCAAAGGGACAGCCAAAAACCGTGGACAAATAAGCCCGCACAAGGAGCCCCTCTGCCTTGGCGGTAGCAATTACCTCTCGCAGGGCCGACAAGGACTCCCGCAGGGTGCGGTTGACGTTCTTTTCGTTGTGGGTCTCGGACGTGGACATGAACGTGGCCACAGCGCCGATGCCAGACTCCAGGGCCCGATCCATCCCCCGTCGGTTGGGAACCAGTGCCCAGAAGGTGCAATCGGTTCCTCTCGGCAGGAGGCGAATGAGATCTTCTGCATCCGCCAGCTGAGGCACCCATCGGGGGCGCACGAAAGACGACACCTCGACCTGCGTACAGCCGGCTTCCACAAGGCGAGAGACAAACTCCGCCTTGTCCTCCGTGGACACAAGGGCCGACTCGTTCTGCAGCCCGTCTCGGGGACCGACTTCGTGGATGGTGAGGGTCTCAGCCAAGGACGCCCTCCTTCTGGCCCAATTTAGCACGCATGCCCTAATCCGACCCCATGAGCCGGACCATGAGCGCCTTTTGGGCGTGGAGCCGGTTTTCTGCCTCGTCAAAGACCACGGACGCTGTGCCGTCGATGACGTCGGCGGAGACCTCTTCTCCCCGGTGGGCGGGAAGGCAGTGCATGAAGATCGCGTCGTCCTTCGCGGAGTCCATGAGCTCCGCGTTGACGCAGAATCCCTCAAACCGGGCCAGGCGCTCCTCGCGCTCCTTCTCCTGGCCCATGGACGCCCAGACGTCGGTGTACACCACGTCCGCGTCTTCCACTCCGTCGTGGGGGTTCTCGGTGACCTGCACGCCGCCGCCGGTCTCACTTGCGATGGACTGCACCCGGGAGAGGACCGCCGGGTCGGGGGCGTATCCCGTGGGGTGGGACACGCTGACGGTCATGCCCATGGCGACGCCGCCGTACAGGAGGCTGTGGGCCATGTTGTTTCCGTCGCCCACATACGCGAGCTTGCGGCCGGCGAGGGTGCCCTTGTGCTCGCGAATAGTCTGCAGATCCGCCATCACCTGGCAGGGATGCAGCAGGTCCGAGAGCCCGTTGATGACCGGAATCTGCCCACCGGAGGCCAGGTCCTCCACATCCGAGTGGGAGAAGACCCTGGCCATGATGCCGTCAACGTACCGGGAGAGGACCTGTGCGGTGTCGACGATGCTCTCGCCCCGGTGGAGCTGAATGTCCGTGGGGCCGAGGTAGATCCCCTGGCCACCGAGCTGGTAGATGCCGGTCTGGAAACTCACCCGCGTGCGCAAAGATGGCTTCTGGAAGATCATGGCCAGGGTCTTGCCCCGGCAGCGGGTGGCATAGGCCGCCGGGTTGGCCTTGATCCGGTCGGCCAGATCAAGAAGGCCGCGAAGCTCCTCCGGGGAATGGTCGGCGAGACAAAGGAAATGGTCCATCAAGCCCTCCTCGCTTGCAGGAGGATTTCCTAACGCGGAGGAGGCGCATTGGAATGGCTGAAGCGCAACTGTCACCCAACGGGCAGCGACTCGAATCTAGGAGGCTGTAGCGCATTGCGGACCGAGAATGGCGCCGCACATGTGATTTCAGGTGCTTACGGGAGGAGGGAACATGTCTGGAGCATGTGACCGACGAGCGGAAGTGTCTGGAATTGCGTGGGCAAGCCAGTCGACGGGAGCAATGCCCTCTCGATGGCACCCCAGATGGCCGGGCTGCGCTTCACATCAATTTCGCCCGGGTGGTCCACGGTGCTCGCGGGGAAGGTTTGGGTGGGGCGAGGGGGTCCGTGGGAGGGCACAACGAATTCTTGACAATACTAATCTTAAACTTTAGTTTGGTCACTAATGTACCTTCAGCGTCAACTTCGCCAAGCCTTTGCCTGCGCGTGCAAGGGCTTTCCAGCCGTATTGGTCACCGGGCCAAGACAATCCGGAAAAACCACCTTCCTGCGCCACAACGAACCGGACGTGCCGTACGTCAGTTTCGATGACCCCCTGGAGCGGGCCTTTGCAAGAGAGGACCCCAACGGTTTCCTGGATCGCTTCAACGAGGAGGTGATCCTGGATGAAATCCAACATGTCCCGGAGATTCTCACCTCCTTGAAATTGCGCATCGACCAGGATCGTCGAAGAAATGGACGCTTCCTTCTCACCGGCTCCCAACAGTTTGAATTGATGCAAGGCGTCAGTGAATCGCTTGCCGGCCGGGTCGCTGTCTTGGATCTACTGCCGTTCTCCGAGTTCGAATTGCCGACCCGAGAACTGGAGGAGGTCGTTTGGCGAGGCGGCTACCCCAACGTCGCCTTGGAGCAGACCGACCGCGCCCTCTGGATCAGCTCCTACCTGCGGACCTACGTAGAACGCGACGTACGACAGGTCCGTGACATCCGGGATCTCCGCACCTTTGAGCAGTTCCTGGCCTTGTGTGCGACACGCCACGGCCAAGAGTACAACGCCGCCACACTTTCCCGCGCCTGTGGGGTGAGCCAGCCCACCATCAAGGCGTGGATCTCCGTGTTGGCGGCCTCCTACATCCTGGCACTTCTGCCCCCGTGGCAGAAGAACCTGGGAAAGCGGGTCATCAAGTCCCCAAAGCAGTATTTCCTGGATCCGGCGCTTGCTTGCGCCCTGACCCGCCAGCCATCTGGGGAGGCCACCCTGGCCGGTCCCATGGGCGGCGCGATGATGGAGGGCGTGGTCGTCCTGGAAACGCTGAAGGCATTCGCCGCCCACGGACGTCCTCCCGCCTGCTGGTTCTGGCGGTCCCATGACGGGCTGGAGGTGGACCTGGTCCTGGAGACAAGAGGCAGAATCCTGCCCGTAGAGGTAAAGCTGACCGCCACCCCTTCCCCCGGTCACACGAGACCCCTCTCCCGCTTTCAAAACCTGGTGGGGGAGACCTGCGACCCCGGCCTCCTCGTGTGTCGGGTCAAGGAGCCCAGAATGCTGCCCGGCGGTGTGGAGGCCGTGCCCTGGCAGGAGTGGGCGGAACGGGTCGATGGATTGGTGGGGCGGGGGTGAGGTTTTCCTTGCGGAGGGTGCGGAGGGCGAGGGCGAGGGCGGAGGGCGTGGCGGGGCGGAGGGGTCAAGTCTTAGACCATATGGAGTGACCGGCTCCGATTCGCAAGGTGACGGTTGTGGTGGTGAGAGCGGACCCAGGTGGGCTGCCGCTGCGGCCAAGCCAAAGAACGGGTAAGCACTCGGCGAACCCATGGTTGTCGGGCCGTCCCTGCCATTGAGTCCGGCGGGGTCCTTGCTTGGCGTCCAGGACATGCGCTATCCGGGGAAGGGTTGGTGGGTCGATTCCAGTTCATCCCGTTGATTGATCACCCTCGTCGCTGCGCGACGACCGGTTCTCGTCGAGGGTCTCGCTGGCGAATGCCCAACCCGCAAGCGAGAACCCAAAGACCACAGGAAGGCAGTACCCAAAGAGGCGGTGCTTCACGCTCGCCGTCGCCGGCAGGATGTTCAGTTGCAGATTCCACCAAAGCAACCAGATCATCAATAGCAAAGGAGGGACCATCCAAAAGAGGAAGTGGGACGAGGGACGGGCACCGAAGGCCGTGACGCGTTCGACTGATTCACGGGGCCGCTTTCGCTTTGCAATCACTATAGTTGGGACTGCCAGCGCCAGGAAAGCCAGCAACAGGCAATAGCCAAGAAGACGTGTTTCCCTGGTTGCTTCCGGGGGAAGGATGTTTCGCTCCAGGTTGAATATGAGCAACCAGGCAAAGAACAGCCCGAAAGGCGCACACCAGACACAGCACCAAACCCAGCGCTTCCACCGGCCACGAGGGAGCGCCCTTGGGTCGATCCAATTCATCTCGGTTCCGCCTGTCGAATCAAGAGCACCCAACGCGTCTCAACACAAGAGGAAGGGGCTATCGCAGTAGTCCCCCTCGTCCCAATACCCGGTGCTTGTGTCCGAACCGCCGTTCTCCTCTCCGTTCTCCTCTCCCTCCTCATCGGTGTCCTCACCCACCCCCTGTGCAGGGTGTTCGGCTGGTGACTCCGCGACTTCCGAGAGCCGCCAGAAAGTGTAAACAGCAATGACTCCGAGCGCGACATAGTACGTGCCGTAAACTACATGGGCCGGCGTGTTGACGCGAACCTCACCTTGCTCAAGAATTGCATGGCGTTGTTCTCTGGAGAACTTAGCGTAGAAACGAGCCAGTTCAGCTTTCACCTCCGCCCTTGACGCAATGGCCCCGACCGGTGGTGCTGTGGGTGGAAACGGCCAGTCCGCCGGCCACCATCGATCAAATCGGGCGGGGGACCAATCGGTCGTCTTGTTCTTGCAGGCCATGAGGTGCTCCTGGGCGCTTAGAACGGCTTCCGCATTTCCCAGACCTCGACAACCGCGAACTGCGCGCCGGTGGCGGCGGTTTTGATCTTGAGGATCGGGAGGATCCACTCCCCGATGACCTCGTCATTGTCGTTAGCGTTGCCTATTGCTTTGTACGCGTTCAGTAAACCCCATCTACCGCCCGCCCCATCCAGTGCATAGGTCCCCTGTTCATTCCAGGAGGCCGCATGGCGTGGACAGCCAGCAAGAACCCCGAGATTCAAGCCAAATGGAGGCAGCGCCTGGCCGACGGCGTAAATCCGGCCTCTCAGTACAACGCTTCACGTCCGAGCGAGATTTCAGCGCTCCCTCGCTTTGGTTTTGGCGCAGATGGTTCGAGGATCAGCCGAAGCAGTTGCCAGCGTTTGTCGAGCTGAAGGTGGAGGAGGAGGCGCTGGCCCCATCCCAGGACACGATGGTCGTGGCGCTCTGCCGTGGACGCCTGGTGTACCTCCGGCCCGGCTTTGATGCCACGGCCGTGGCCTGTCTGGTCACCACCCTGGAGCAGCTGTGATCGCCATTCCAAGCACAGTGAGGGGGTTTCTGGGCACCGAACCCCAAGACTTCCGAAAATCCATAGATGGCCTCGCCGCCGTGGTTCTTTCCCACCTTCAGCGCGACCCCATGAGCGGCGATGTATTTGTCTTCCACAACCGTCGGCGTACGGCCTTGAAGGTGTTGTACTGGGATCATGGCGGATTCTGCCTGGTCTACAAGCGCTTGGAGCGTGGCCGATTTCGGGTGCCGCACCTGCACACGACTCGGCGAGAGGCGGTGGTCACATCAGCTGAGTTCACCGCCCTGTTCGAGGGGATCGATCTGTCTCGCGCCCGTCGCCTGCCACGTTGGAATCCGCCCCGGCCCAGCAGCGCAGAAACTCGGGAAAAGGCCTAGACAATTCGGGGGTGATCCATTACGGGAATTCATGGTTCCCAAGCACCTTCCAGGCGACTCTGAAGACCTCAAGCGCCTGCTCGTAGCGGCCAACGTTCGGGCGGAGTCCGCGGAGACCCAAGCGGCTGCATTCAAGGCCCGCGCCGAGGTCGCCGAATCCGCGCTGACCGATTTGGAACAAGAATTGGCTGCACTCAAGCGCCGGAGTTTCGGCCGCCGTGCCGAACGCGTGGCCGACGGGCAAATGTCGCTTCTTGGCGAGGCGGCCGACCTTGGGGGGGCACTGGTAGCCGCAAGAGAAGCGGCGGAGGGGAATTCCCGGCCTCAATCAAAACCAAAACGCCGCTCGAGGCACGGCCGGCGCCGGCTGCCGGCTCATCTGGGGCGAATCGATGTCACCTCTGGGGCGAGTGGTCGAACCACCTGCGACGGCTGTGGCGGCGACCTGAAGACAATCGGCCACGACGTCTCCGAGCAGCCGGGCTATCTTGCCCGGCTGTGGGCACGTGCAACCCCAACGGGGTGGCGCGGCACGGCGCCTCGAGTACATCCCCGGTCGCTTCGTGGTCCTCGCCTGCAACCGGGCAAAGCGGGCCTGTCCTGCTTGTCCGGGCCAGGGCGTGGTCACGCAACCGGCCCCGAAATTCGGCCTGGAGCGGGCCCTGCCCGCGGACGGCCTGGTGGCCAAAGTGATCACCGACAAGTTCGCTGACCATATGCCGTTGACCCGGCAAGCCAAGCGGTTCAAGCGAGTGCAGCCGGGCTATCCTGCCCGGCTGTGGGCATCCGCAACCCCTTGGTTGCGGAGCACGGGCCGGCGTGGAGATCGCCGTCTCCAGCATGTGCGGCTGGCTCAAGCAGTCCGCCCGACTGCTTGGCCACGTGGTCGATACGATGGCCGAGGATCTGCGGGCCGGCCCCTTCATCCAGTCAGACGCCACGGGCATGCCCATCCTTGATGGAGCCAAGAACCAGCCGCGCCGCGGTCACCTTTGGAGCTACAGCGACGGTACGCAAGTCGTGTTCAAGTCCACCATGGACGGCACCCAGGCCCGGCCGGCGGACTTCCTCGATGGGTTCGAAGGCACGCTGCTGACCGACGGTGCTGGTGCCTACAACCTGGTGGCAAAGGCCGATGGCGTCACCCGTGCCGGGTGCTGGGCCCATGCCAGAAGGAAGTTCTTCGAAGCAAGAAATGAGGCCCCCGAGCAGGCCGGCCACGCCCTGGCCCACATTCGAGAGATCTTCGCCCTGGAACGAGAGTTGAGACGGGTAGGGCCAGAGGCCCGGGCACGGGCCCGACACGAGGCCCTATCAGAGCCGCTGAGCCAGTTTCGCGCCTGGCTGGACACCCAATCGACCACGGCGCGACCTTCCAGCGCCTTGGGAAAGGCCGTCACCTACGCCCGAAACCAATGGGACATCCTGGTGGTCCTTCTGGTCGACGGCCGGGTGCCGGTAGACAACAACGCCTCTGAACGCCAACTTCGAGGTCCCGTCGTTGGTCGCAAGAGCTGGATGTTTGCAGGGTCAGAGGGCGGCGCGAAGATCGCAGCAACCTGCTTCAGCATAGTCGGCAGCTGCGTGCTGGCCGGCATCGACCCCTACGAGTACCTACGAGACGTGCTGAGCCTGCTGCCCGATGCCACACCTTCCCAGCTGAGCGACCTTACGCCCAGGGCATGGGCGGAGCGGTTCGGGCCCGAAACGCCGTAGAAGATGGGTTCGCAGGAACGAACACCGCTGTGATGGGTTGGCAACCATGGATTCGCCGAGTGCTTACAGCGTGACGTCGAACGAGTCCCAAAGCATCCGTCGTGCCGGGGAGAGCCCCGACATCTCGCCATTCCGTTCGCCGCGGGGTGCATTCGCCAAAATGAGACCCACTAGCTCCGGCGCACGCCAAGCGCCGTAGTCAAGCTTGCTTGCCCGGAGTCACCGACGGCCGGCACCTTGTAGGAGACGGCGAACTGGACCCACATCTTCAAGCTCAGCGTTAGCGCAAGATCGCCAGTGTTGATCTCGCCTGTACCGTAGGGCGCGCTAGCGTCGGTCACATTGCTCCACGCACTGGGGAGGGACTTCTGGGTAGCCGCTGTTCGGTAGGCAAGCCGCCACTCCAGGTTTCCCGTCAACCCGGCGCAAATGGCCGCCAACTTGACCTTTTCCACCAGGATCGTCGGCAACCAACCCGAGATCACCTGGAACTGTTCGGAGGTGGTGGTGCTGTTGATCTGCCAGTTACCAGAGCCAATCAGTTCGCCACACCGGGCATAGGCCAACTCCATCTCCACATCGGCTGCGCATTGGGATTGCCCGCTGGAGATTTGTAAGCCACCCCAAACCTGATGAACATTGCGCCCGCCGTGTCGCTGGACAGGTCGAGCACCCCCGAATTGTAGTCGAAGCTCCCCGCGGTGGGAGTCTGAACTGCTGCCAGATGAACCAGGGTTTCGGGAGCGTCCGTTCGGACCTTTGCCACCTGGGCCACGATCTGCGCCTCAAAGAAGTCTGAAGTCGCAACCCGTGCCACCATGACCGGCATGGCGTCATCGAGCCCCACACACTGCATCCACCCTGTGAACCACTCGATCGCCTCAGTTGACGAGAGTGCCGTCAGGTGTTTCTGCACGTTGCCGGTCGTTCCACCGCATGCCATATCCCGCTCCTTTCGAATCAGTCCGGTCAGCGAGAGTTCCGGATTCTCTCTCTTGCTCGGTGCTCATTCTATGCACTGGTGGCTTGAGATGGCAACATGCACACGATGGGTGATTGAACCCCCGGGCGCACCGCCGCTCCCATGTAAGTCTCATGCAAGGCGCTCGGTGCAATTGCAGCCCATTGGACGCTCCAACAGATTCACCGAATCCCCCGTGAATGCCCGCCGCCTGGGCATTCTTGGCGAGAGGTGACCCCAACGGGATTCGAACCCGTGTTGCCGGGATGAAAACCCGGTGTCCTGGACCTGACTAGACGATGGGGTCTGAAGTGGGCCGCACAGGGCTCGAACCTGTGACCCTCGGCTTAAAAGGCCGGTGCTCTACCAACTGAGCTAGCGGCCCAGCCGCTGCGTGGTAACCGGGATGCGGAGGCGGTTCAAGGGCCTCGGAAGAAGTCGTCCACCAGGATGGTCTCCTTCCGGCCCGGCCCCACGCTCACCAGGCCCACCGGGACTCCCACCAGGGCCTCGATCCTCTCGATGTAGGCCCGCGCAGCTGCGGGAAGCTCCTCGATGCTACGGCATCCGGTGATGTCCGTGGCCCAACCCGGGTGGGTCTCGTAGACTGGGCGCACGGCTGCAAGCGCCTCCGCGGAGGGAGGCACGCTGTCCAGGGGGTCACCGCTTGCGTCCAGGTACCCGGTGCAGATCTGGATTTCGTCCATGCAGGAGAGAATGTCCAGCTTGGTCAGGGCGATGCGCGAGAGGCTGTTCACCGCGGCTGCGTGGCGAACCAGTGCAGCGTCAAACCAGCCGCAACGGCGCGGCCGCCCGGTGGTGGCACCGAACTCGCCACCGACTGTCCGGAGCCGCTCTTCAGCCTGCCCGGACATCTCCGTGGGAAAGGGGCCCGAACCCACCCGGGTGGTATAGGCCTTGGAGATGCCCACCACCTCTTGGATGTGCCGAGGACCCACGCCCGCCCCCGCACAGGCACCCCCTGCGACGGTGTTGGAGGAAGTGACATAAGGGTACGTGCCGTGGTCCACGTCCAGGAAGGTGCCCTGAGCGCCCTCGAAGAGAATTCCGTCGCCTCGCTCCACCGCCCCGCGAAGCAGACCCACGGAATCATCCACGTGCGGCGCCAGACGCTCGGCCAGGGGCTCCAACACCTCCACCACCGACTGCAGGGTGATCGCCTCCCCACCGTACCAGTCCACAATCATCCGGTTCTTCTCTTCCAGGACCGCCCCCACCCTCTCCCGGAACACGTCAGGCTGGATCAGCTCGGACATGCGAATGCCCCGGCGGGCCACCTTGTCCTCGTATGCCGGGCCGATCCCCTTGCGGGTCGTGCCGATGGCGCCCTCCCCCCGCGCTGCCTCCCGCAGCCCATCCAGTGCCCGATGATAGGGCAGGATCACATGAGCCCCGCTGGACAAGACCAGGTCATGCGGCGTCACATGGCGCCCCCGCGCCGCGAGTGTTTCGATCTCCTGGATCAACACCTCGGGGTCCACCACCACCCCATTGCCCACCACGCAGCGAGTCTTCGGGTTCAGGATCCCCGACGGAACCAGGTGAAGCACCACCTTCTCTCCATCCACCACCAAGGTGTGCCCAGCGTTGTTCCCCCCCTGAAAACGAACCACCCAACCCACCCGCGGGGCGAGCACGTCGACGATCTTTCCCTTTCCTTCGTCGCCCCACTGGGTGCCGACAACCACGGTGTTGGGTCTTGTCATTCCCTCTCCGGACGAGGCGACTTATCCCGGCTGCCGCGCAGAGGCCCTTCGGCAGGAAACTATCTCCGCGCCTTTCTCATGCCCGCCTTAGCGGCTGCATTCTCCGGCTGTAACTCCAGCACCTTCTGGAACTCCCGTTCCGCATTTCGAGGCATCTGCACCACCATGTAGATCTCGGCCAGGGCCAAGCGGTACTTCGTGCTCTCCGGTTCCCGCGCAACAGCCGTCCGAAACTGGGTGACGGCTCCCCGGGTGTCGTCCGCTTTGCTGTAGAGAAGCTGGGCCAAGCGATAATAGGCGAGCCCCTCGGAGGGATTGCATTCCACCGCCTTCTGGTAGTAATCCAGGGCATCTCGCCAGTTGCCATAGGCTTCAGAGTTTTCGGCCTGGTTCACAAACTGAAGGGCGCGCATGTTCCGCGCGAACTGCTGGGCTTCCTCGTTGAGCGCCTTGTACTCGGCATTTCCCGGGTCAAATTGGGTCGCCAGGTACAGTGAACTCGCCGCCTTGATGTAGTTGCCCGCCTCGTATTCCCGCTTTCCCTCGTCAAAGTGCGCCTGCGCCTTTCCCCGGTTGTGGCCCACCGCCTCCCGAAGGGAAGACTTTCCCCGAGATCGGGTGCGCTCCCGACCACGGGCAGCCCTTTCTTCCCGGCGCTCCCGGAAAGCCTGCCGCCGCGCCTTTCGCTCCTCGGTGTCTTCGTCCTTGCTCAGATCAGGCCCCGCTGCGGCAGCGGGCTCCTCCTCCTTCTTTTCTCGTTGGATCTGGGGGGGACGGCGCGGCGGAGCAGCCTCTCGAATGGAGCTTCGTGGCCTTGTCACTTTCGCCGCCACTTGCTCGGTCGGTGGAGTCGCCTGGGGAGGGGCAGCCGCCTGGCCGGAGGGAGCAGCGGCCTTCGGGGGAACTGAATCCGGTGCGGGCACCTTCTCCTCTGGAACAGGCCTCGAAATGGTAAAGCCTTCCGCCCCATCGCCAGACCCGGTGGTCCCTTGGCCCGGCGCACTTGCGGACTCCGCCCCGGCTCGGGATCTTCCCATTTCCTTGGTTCCCCTTCGACTGCGTCTCCGCCCCGGGGCCTTTTCCTTTCTCTCTTCGTTCCGCTCCCGCTCCCGCTCCGCACGGGCTTGCTCCAGGTCATACCGGCGCCGGGCCGTCTCATCGGCGAGAAGCTCATAGCTGCGGTTGATACCGGTGAAAACCTCCTCAATGAGCTCCCGGTGCAAGGTCACTTTCCGTCGGTAGAACCGATCTGGGTGGAATTGGCGGGAGAGATTGTAATAGGAGCTTCGGATTTCCGCGGGGGAGGCATCCGAGCAAAGACCCAACAGGTCATAGTGGCGCTCGTCGGTCGCCATTACGTGCAATTCAGTGAGGGCCCGAAGCTCGGACGGAGTGAGCTCGCTCATAGAGGGAGAATATCAGGAGTCCGATTTAATTTTGGATGAAGATGACGAGGACACAGGAATTGGCGCTCCGTCACCACCCGGTTCCCCCCCGGACGCGCGGGGGTGTGCCGCCCGGTAGACATCCACCAGCTGCTGGGGAGACACGTGGGCATAGCGCTGGGTTGTGGACAGAGAGGCATGCCCAAGCTGCTCCTGAATGGCCCGCAGATCCGCGCCCCCGGCCAACATGTGTGTCGCGCAGGTGTGGCGAAGGGCGTGTGGGTGCACATCTGTCAGACCATTCTTGACGCCCGAGTTCCGGACAATTCGGTACATGGAGCGCGTGGACAGTCTTCCCCCCCGGTGGTTCAGAAAGAGGGCCTCCCCCGACGAGGACTCCATCCATTCAGCCAAGGCCTCCGCCGCGGGGGGGCCAAAGGGCACCAGGCGTTGTTTACCCCCCTTTCCAGATCGCACATGCACCAACCCCTCCCGTAGATCAATGTCCCCCCGATCCAATCCCGCCAGCTCTGAGACCCGCAGCCCGGCCCCGTAGGCCAGCTCCAGGAGCGCCCGGTTTCGCAATCCAAGAGCACCCTCCTGCACAGGCTTCTCCACCAGGTCAAGCACTTCGGGTAGATCCAGAAACCTCGGAACCCGCTGCTGCGCCCGAGGTCCCGCCAGGCGTTCCGCCGGAGAGGCCTCCACAAGCTCCTCTCGAAGGGCCCACCGAAAAAAGGTGCGATAGGCCGCAAGCCGCCGGCGTGTCGTGCTGGGCGCAGGGGCCTTCCTGGAGAGACGGGCAAGGTGACCCCGAAGTTGAGACAGACGAGCCTCCACCAAATCCGTGTCCTGATCAGCGAGGGCAATCTCCAGAGCCTCCAGGTCCCCCCGATAGGCCCTGATCGTGTGGGTACTGGCGCCTCGTTCCGCACGGAGAAAGGCAAGGAATCGTTCCAGCGGCCTCACCGATTCCCCTCGCTCATGGGTTCTCCTTGATCCTACCGCAGTTCACCAATTCCCTTGCCACCTGGACAACAAGGCTGTATTTGCCCAGTTCGCGGCCTACAGAATTGTCGCACCGAGAGAGAGCATGGGAAAACCCCTCGTCATTGTTGAGTCCCCCGCCAAAGCACGCACCATCCGTGGCTTCCTAAGCGAAGAGTACCGGGTAGAGGCCTGCGTCGGCCACATCCGTGATCTGCCTGAAAAAGGGGCCGACATCCCAGCGGCCTTCAAGAAGAAGTCCTGGGCCCGGATCGCGGTCGATGTGGACAACGACTTCAAGCCCCTCTACGTCTTGACCACGCGGGGGAAAGAGCAGGTCAAAATGCTCAAGGGGCTCCTGGCGGATGCTCCCGCCCTCTACCTCGCGACAGATGAGGATCGCGAGGGAGAAGCCATCGCCTGGCACCTGGTGGAGGCCCTCTCCCCCAAGGTCCCCATTTACCGTCTCGCATTCCATGAGATCACCAAGAGGGCCATCCTCACCGCCCTGGACACCCCGCGGGAAGTGGACATGCAGATGGTGCAGGCCCAGGAGACCCGGCGAATTGTCGATCGTCTCTTCGGCTACAACGTCTCCCCCCTCCTGTGGCGCAAGGTCAAGCCCAAGCTGTCTGCAGGCCGTGTTCAGTCCGTGGCCGTGCGCCTGGTGGTGGAGCGAGAGCGAGAACGCATGGCCTTTCGGGAAGCCCAGTGGTGGGACCTGGCAGCCACGATGCAGGCTGAGAGCGGCTCCTTTGAGTCCGCCCTCGTCGAGGTAGACGGCTCCCGCGTGGCCGTGGGCCGAGACTTTGACCCTGCCACCGGGCAGCTGAAGAAAAAGGGCGAACTTGTCCACCTTCAGCAAGAAACTGCAGAGGCGCTCCTGGCCGAATTGAACGGACTTCCCGCCGTCGTGTCGCGCCTGGAAGAAAAGGAGTTCACCGAGCGACCGCACCCGGCCTTCACCACCTCAACCCTGCAGCAGGAGGCCAACCGCCGCTTCCGATGGTCAGGCAAGCGCACCATGAGTGTGGCCCAGCGTCTCTACGAGGCCGGCTGGATCACCTACATGCGAACCGACTCCACAAACCTCTCCACTGAAGCCCTGGATGCAGCGCGCAGCTACATTGGAAAGGAGTTCGGAGCCGAGTTCCTCCCGGAATCCCCCCGGTTCTACAAGAAGAAGAGCCAGAGCGCCCAGGAAGCCCACGAGGCCATTCGTCCTGCGGGGCAGCACCTGCGTACTGTAGGTGAGTGCGCTCAGACCATGGAGGCCGACCAGGTCCGCCTGTACGAGTTGATCTTCAAGCGCACCGTCGCCTGCCAAATGGTGGATGCACGAGGCACCCGCGCCGTACTGGATACCACCGTAGGCAGGGCCCTTTTTCGTTCATCCGGCAAGGTGTACCGTTTCGCGGGCTACCGCGCAGCCTACGTCCAGACACCCGAATCCAGCGCGGTCAAGCTGGGACGGGGAGAAGCGGATGGAGAGCTTCCGGCTGTCGAAGAGGGTCAGAGCCTCGCAGTGGAAACCCTCACAGCCCGGCCCCACACCACCCAGCCCGTGGCCCGCCTGACGGAAGCCACCCTGGTGAAGGAAATGGAGGCCCGGGGAATCGGGCGCCCAAGCACCTATGCGTCCATCATCGGAACCATCCAGGACCGAGGCTACGTCTTCAAGCGGGGCACGGCCTTGGTGCCCACGTGGACGGCCATCGCGGTGACTCGTCTCATGGAGAGCCACTTCGGGGACTTGGTGGACTACGACTTCACGGCCCAGCTGGAGTCCGGACTGGACGCCATCGCCCGGGGCGAGCGGGCTTCACTTGACTACCTGAACCGGTTTTACCGGGGCCAGGAAAACGGAGAACCAGGAGACAGCGGCCTGGTCTCTCTGCTCGCCCTCGCAGAAGAAAAGGCCGATCCCCGACAGGTATGCAGTATCCCCCTGGGGGCCGCGGATGGGGCGGATGTCTTGGCCCGCGTGGGCCGATGGGGGCCGTACCTGGAGCACGGTGAGCGCCGGGGCAGAATTCCAGTGGATCTACCACCGGACGAGCTTCGCCTGGAGAAGGCACTGGAGATCCTCACCAAGGAAGAGGAAGGTCCGAAAGTGCTGGGCCAAGATGCTGAGACCGGACTGGACGTCACGGTCCGGGATGGGCGCTTTGGGCCCTACGTACAGCTGGGGGAAATGGAAAAGAAGGGCGACAAGCCTCCCCGATGCAGCCTGCTCAAGGGCATGACCCCCGAGACCATGACCCTGGAGACAGCCCTGAAGCTGCTGGCTCTGCCCTTGGACCTGGGGCCAGGTTCCGATGGCAACCCGGTCCTCGCCCTCAACGGACGGTATGGCCCCTATGTGAAGTGCGGGGACGAGACCCGGAACATTCCCCAGGACATCTTCCTCCTTGAGATCACCCTCGAGCAGGCGTTGGAGCTCCTGGCCCAACCCTCCAAGCGAGGCCGCCGCTCCTCACCCAAGGCCCTCTCGGAGTTGGGAGCGGACGGGGAGGGCCGAACCATCAAGCTCATGGATGGGCGCTATGGGCCCTACGTGACAGACGGCGACATCAACGCCAGCCTACCCAAGGGGACAGAGGCGGAGGGATTCAGCCTCGAGGCAGCGATGGCCCTCCTGGAGAAGAAGCGCCAGAACCCCCGGGCGAAGAAGAAGCGCCGCCGCAAGAGTTGATCCACCACAGGCCTCCCGCAGCTCTGCGGGCCGCTCCGGTCACCTCCCAGACCGCCAACAGCCTGAGCACCTCTCCCGGCGACTTGCCCACGCGGGCGGCGATCTGAGAGACGGTCTCGGGAGTCTCCGCTTGAAATACGGCCCCCCCCCCTCCAGTGCCCAGCAGATCCACCACCTCGGCGATGGAACAGAGGCAGCGGGCACCATCGGCAATGAGCCGCAGACAGCCAGCCGAGGCGGGAGCACTCATGGACCCCGGCACAGCAGCCACGTCACGACCCAGTTCCAGGGCCAGGCGAGCGGTGATTCGGGCCCCAGAGCGCTTCGCAGCCTCCACCACCACACACCCCCGACCCAAGGCCGCGATCAATCGGTTTCTCCTGGGAAAGTGGAAGGGAAAGGTGGGATCCCCCGGAGGGACCTCCGTGAGGATCAGCCCTCCCTTGGCCAGGATGTCCTGAAGCAGCCGGTCGGCAGAATGGCTTCGAGAGGAGCGAAGTGCCCCTCCCAACACTACAACCGTCTGCCCCTCGGCCCCGAGGTGTGCTGCGTGGTCAATGCCTCGGGCCCCCCCGGAAACGACTACGCCCCCTGCCTCCACCACGGACCGGGCCAACAAGGAAGCCGTGTCCCGACCTCGTTGGGTGCACCGCCGCGCCCCCACCACAGACACCGCCGGTGCCTTTAGCCGCTCCGCGTTCCCCTGGTACCACACCACCCAAGGTGGGTGGGTGAGGTCGAGCAGATCCGCAGGGTAGTCGGCATCTCCGATGCGCCAACAAGACGCCTCAAAGGACAAAGGAGGGGTCTCCAGAATGGTCTGGGCCAGCCCGGCGGGCACGCCAGCCCTCATGAGATCACGAAGTGTGGCCCCCTCGAGCCCCTTGCGCCCCCCTACGTGTTGAAGGACAGCCCGGGGGTCCAGCCGACCCGAGGCGCGAGAAAAGGCAAGCCAACGCCCGCTCAAAGTGTTCATGGCAACTCTCCAAGGGAGGTCGCCGCAGCCAGTCAAACCTATTCCCCACATCCAAGGCGACAAGGCCTCTCATGCAGAAAAGGTCAGTCCACGCTCATGGCCAGGTGATCTCCGCGGCGAATCACCCCGCTGGCGTCGATCACGATTCCCGTGGCGTGGTACTCGTCCACACGGGTCACCACCACGCGTCCAGCCACCTGGGCCGGAAGGTTGGTGTCATATTGGTGGATGTCCTTTCCGTAGTCGCGCCGGTGCACCACGTAAAAGGAGTCCCCCACCCGCAGCCCATCCGCCCGGCCTCGATCGATGAACACCGTCTCGCCTGTGGCCACAAGCCGCACGAGCTTGTTCAGGTTGTCCACAATCATGCCGTCCAGCTCGCCCTTTGGCTTGGAGACCGGCAAGGTGACCGCCACCGGATACAGCGTCGTGAGCCGGTCCTTTCGGTGCACCTCGGTGTAGGAACGACGGATGATGCCCGTGGACATGCCCCCCTCGGTGTGCAGGATTCGCACCTCGGCCACCACCTGGAACATCCGGCCGTACCGCAGCCGTCGAATCTCCGGGTGCCGAACCCGCTTGCCCCTACGCACAACCGCCAGGACATCCCCGCACTCCACAGCAGCCGACTCTTCCATGCGGATGTAGATGAGGTCACCTTCTCCCAGGCTGATCATGCCGGTCTTGGCCCCGTAGATGCGGCCCTTGAAGTCCACTTCACCGCGTCCCGCCAGGAAACCGGGGGTCACGTAGAGGTTGGCCGCCACTTTGTCCGTAAAGCGAACATCCGGGCCACACTCGGCATCCACGGTCTCAAACTGCTTGGCGGGAACCACGTAGCCGTCGCCGTCGCCGTCGCTCGACCCCTCCAGGTCCATGGTGGGAGGCTCCAGGAGCGTGCCAGGAGTGAACAGGATGGTGTTTCCCGGGTAGATCCAGTGGGGGTTGGTGATGTAGGTGTTGTAGGACCACATGCGCGGCCATTCTTTGGCGCTCTGCCAAAAAGCGCTGGAAATGTCCCACAGGGTGTCCCCTGACTGGATGATGTACACCCGGGACTGGGACGTGTCTGACTCTTCCGCTTCTTCGCCCGCAACAGAGAACGTGCCCCCGTCCACTTGCTCCGCCCAAGCCGAAGCACTTCCTGCCGTCAGCGCACAGACCAACAGCCACGGGATCACAAGCATCTCCGCCATGAATTTCAACACTTTGAGGATCTTCCCCCGTTCGGTGGGTGCAAGTCAATGCACCCCTTCATCGGAACTACTCGTTCCGGGTGAGCATCAGGTCCTTTTCCGGCAGGCTTCCTGCCACCTTCTTCAGCGCAGTTTCCGCCTCTCCCTCCGAGGAAAAAGGACCAATCCGAACCCGGTATCGATTGTGTCCCTTGGCGAATCCCTGGACATGCCAGGCGCCGTGCCCCTGGGACTCAAGCTCCGAAACCCGGGTGTCAGCCTCCCCCAAATCCGTGTAGCTGGCGACTTGAATTGCCCATCCCCGGGTCGGCGCAGCGGGCCGTTCCTCTTTCACCTCGGCGGCCTCGGTGGGCTCCGCTTCCACCACCTCTTCCGGCGCGGGAGGCGGTCCAGGGTCCGGCGACACCACGTTCACGGCTTCCAGAGAGACAGTGGCGGGTGTGGGAACCTCCACCGACGGCACCGAGGCCACGAGCTCATCTGGAAAGCTGAACTCGGCGGCCCGAGCCGTTCGGCGGGAAGCGGCCTGTTCCACCTTGGCCAGCAGCTCGGTGATGGTGTCGTCCTGGATGTCCGCCCCCACAAGGGCCTGGGAGGAGGACGCTGCCACCCCTTCGGAGGCGCCCTCCCCTCGTCCAACCATGACCCCCAAAAAGAAAGCCAGCAGCGCCAGGGACACCGTGATCACCCCCAACGCAATCACCTGGGGGGGGCTCAACCAGAATTGCCGTCCACCCGGGACGCGGAAGGGCTCACTCATGGGGAAAGTATAACCGTGTACCCCCACTCAACCTTCATCCAGTTCGGACGACTTCCTTCATGGTGTAGGTCTCGAGGGTG
>CAZRYF010000059.1:0-31068 GCA_964604165.1 uncultured Enterobacterales bacterium | reverse complement strand
ACGACGACACCGGCGACGACGACACCGGCGACGACGACACCGGCGACGACGACACCGGCGACGACGACACGGGAGACAACGAGGAGAGTTGATCCGGGCCGAGCGTTGCTATATCCCAAGGAGCGGAGGCACCGCGGCATGCTGAAGAGTATTCATATAGAAAACCTGGGCCGAGCCCTTCACTACCCAGAAGGGGCGGAAGAGGACGCCCACAAGGTGCTCGGCGGAATCGAGTACCCGATGGACCTGCTGCTCCTGGATCGGGTGTCTCGAATCGTCGACATCGGCGCCCACGTGGGGTTGGCCACGGTCTTCTTTCACTGCCTGTTCCCCCAGGCGCGAATCACCGCCTACGAGCCGTTCTCCCAGAACTTCACGCTTCTTGAACAGAACACCCAGGGCCTCCCCAATGTGGAGATCCTCCAGCGGGGGCTGGGTGCACGAAACGAGCAGGTTCCGCTCTTCCTCTCGGACGAATTCGGAGGCGCCGCGTCCTCTGTGTTCGGAAACGACCAGGACCACAAGTCGGGGAGGAGTGAGATCATCCAGATCTGCCGAGCCAGCCTGGAGCACGTGTTTAAATCGAAAGAGGAGATCTCCATCCTCAAGATCGACACGGAGGGTTTTGAGGTCCCCATTCTCTCAGACCTATGGGATGTGCTGGATCGGGTCCTGGTGCTGTGCATGGAGATCCACAGCGAGGAAGACCGCGTCGCCCTGGACCGGTTTCTCACGCCTCGGTTCATCCTAAGACATTGCCACGTGGCCATGGTGCATCGCACCACCGTCATGTACCTCAACCGCGACGCCATTTACTCAGGACGCATCGAGACCCGGGGAGCCCCCCCCTTGCGCCCCACGGGCACGGGGACGGGCACGGGGAAGGCTTAGCCCGCGGACTTGCATAGGTCCCCCGCCAACGCCTCACGCTGCTCGTCGGTAAGGGGCGTTTCACCTCTCAGCGCCTCATCGGGAAAGTCCACCGCCACTGCGGTGGGCACCGCCCCACCCGTGTCGAATTTCAGGTACTGCACGCTGGAGAGCCGCCCCCGGCCCACCTGGCGCGGATCCCAGGTTGCTCCGACACGAGAGCCGTCCTCCACCACCAGAAACAAGTGCGGAAGAAGGCCCTCCCAGGCCACAAGCTTGGCGTCCCGCTCCTGCTCATCCTCCAGGCCGATGAGCAGGGTGCAGCCAAGCTCCCCCGTCTTTCCCAGAAGCTCGTTGTAGGTGTCCAGCTCGTGCTGGATGTCTGCCTCTCGGACGATCTTCTCGACCCGCATCATCTCCTGGACCTGGTAGCGGACGGTCTCCTGGTTCTCGAACAGAAAGGTCAGCACCTCCTTGTGCTGCACGCGCCGCGCCCGCTTGGCCTCCAGAAACAAAGGGCGCAACTCATCCCGCTGCTCCGCGTAGGTGACAAAGTCCAGGATTTCACTGCGTGCGACCTTTCTCATTCCGTCTCCAAAGGGGTGGGAAACCCGTCTCTTCGATAGGCCCGCGCCAGCACGCTCATGGGGTGCATGGGACGCACGCCCGCGTGTTGTTTGAACTGAATGGCCGCCAAGGGGCAGTCCGTGGCCCAGACCTCGGCGCTGGCCTCCTGCATTCCGTCAAAGGCCTTCCTTCCAATGCGAGCGGAAGCCTCAAAACCCTCCACCTTCATGGCAAAGGTGCCGTCGTGGCCGCAACACTCCAGGGTGGCCTTGGGGGTCACACCGGGGATCTTGCGGATGAGATCCCGTCCCTTGAACCCCACCCTCTGGGCACGCAGATGACAGGGCACGTGGTAGGCCACCGCATCTCCGGGGGTGCTCTGAAAGTCGGTGTTGAACCGCTCCTCCTTTCTCAGACTCCAGAGGTACTCGCTCACATCGCAGACGGCCTCTGACAGCCTCTTCGCCCGCTCGCGATCCACTCCTTCCAACAGGGTCGGGTAGTCGTTTCGCATGGTCATGGAGCAGGTGGGATTGATGACCAGCACCTTGGCGCCGGACTCTACGTGGGGCTCGAGCACATCCAGGTTGTGCCGCGCTCGCTCTCGCAAGGTCTCCAGGTCGCCGCTCTCCCACGCGGGCATTCCGCAGCACTGAAGGCCCCTCGGGCAGGCCACATCGACCTGGTTTTCTTGCAGCACCTCCACCGTGTCCCGGCCGACCTCCGGCTCGTTGTTCTGGACGTAGCAGGTTTGAAACAGCACCGCTTCGTGGCCTGGATCGCCAGGCAACCCCGCCTCTTCGGCCCACTTCTCAAAGGTGGTGGCGGCAAAGTCCGGAAGGAGCTTGTCCCGGTGAATCCCCATGACCTTTTCCATCAGGCGACGGTGCAGGCGGCTTTTGTTCAGCATGTTGGCCAGCCCCCCTGTCAACCGGGCCTTGGCAGCCGCCCCATCCGGATCCCCAAACACACGATCCCGAAGGGAGACCCCACTGTTTTTCGTCCGCTGAGCCTTGTAGCGGTGTACGAGCGCTGGAAAGTCCAGTTGGAATTCATGGCTCTCCCGCGGGGTGTAGGGACACTGGACCTCGCAGAGCTTGCACTGAAAGCAAGCCTCCATAACGGTCTCGGTCTGCAGCTCGGTGACCCGGCGCACGTCCCCATCGTGCTCCTCGTCCACAAAGCGAAACAGGGACGGGAAGCTGTCGCAGTACTTGAAGCACATGCGGCAGCCGTGGCAAACCTCGAAGACGCGGGTGATCTCCTCCGCCAGGGCAGACGGATCCCAGTACCGGTCCTCAGAAGGGTCGTAAGAGAGCCCCTCTGTAGGCTGGTAGGAGATGGGATCCGATGCCATCGACGCCCTAGTCGATGTCGTCGAGAAGGCCCTGGAAGCGCCCGGCGTGGGACTTCTCGGCTTTGGCCAGGGTCTCGAACCAGTCGGCGATCTCGCCGAAGTCCTCTTCCCGCGCGGCCCGCGCCATGCTCGGGTACATGTCCGTGTACTCGTGGGTCTCTCCAGCCACCGCAGCAGCGAGGTTCGAAGCGGTGTCACCGATGGGCAGGTCCGTGGCGGGGTCTCCCACCTTGGCCAGGTACTCCAGGTGTCCGTGGGCGTGGCCCGTTTCACCTTCCGCCGTGTCCCGGAAGTTGCCGGCAATCTCTGGGTATCCCTCGATGTCGGCGATCTTCGCCATCCACAAGTAGCGGCGGTTGGCCTGGGATTCGCCGGCGAAGGCGTCCTTGAGGTTCTGGTGGGTTCGGGTTCCGTTGAGGTTGGCCATGGTGTCTTCCTTGTTCCGGGGGACCCATCCTCTAACCGAAGACCGGCTGAACGAAAAGGATCGGAATGTCGCGATCCTCCAGGGAACCCGCGCCCACGACCCGAGACAAGCCGCACGATTTCAACCATTTGCACAGACTGGCACGGTTCCTGCGACGTGCCTGGACTCAAACAACAAGAGAGGAGGCTCCCATGACCCGCACCACCCTCACCACCCTTCCCATTCTGGCCCTTCTCTCAGGCTGCCACAGCTACAGTCTCGGCGGGGGCAGCATGAGCGTGACCCCAGGGGGCTCCCAGGACATCGACCTCGCCCGGGCCCTGATCGACGAGGGGCAGGTTCCCTCTCGGGACCACTTCACCGCGGAAGGCCTGTTCTCCGAACACGATCTCCCTCTCTCCGGCGCACCTTGCCTCCAGTCCCTCTGCCCTCGGGCTGCAGCGAGCCTGGTGGATCCAGTGGATGGCTCCGGCCAGCAGATGCTGGTGCAGATCGGCTTTGGCACCAACGTCCAGGAGGACACCTTCGAGCGCCCGCCCCTGGACCTGTCGGTGGCCCTGGACATCAGCGGCTCCATGCAACACAACATTCCCGCCCTGCAATCTGCCTTTCGGGAGCTGGTCGCCCAGCTGGATGAAGACGACCGCTTGGGCATTGTCACTTTCGGCGCCTTCGCCCAGGTCCACGAGCGCCTCCGCACCATGGATGCGCGGGGCAAGGAGAAGATGCTGGATGCCATCGCCGACCTGGACAGCGGGGGCAGCACCAACATGGAAGCCGGCATGCGCAAGGCCGTGGAGATGTTGGAGTCCGCCTCCACCCGGAGCGGCGTCTCCAAGCGGGTGATGCTCTTCGCCGACATGCAACCAAACACCGGGAGCACCGACGAGGGCTCCTTCCTCGGCCTCCTGCGAGACGCCGCGGACCAGGACATCGCCATGACAGTCTTTGGCGTAGGCCTGGACATGGGGAGCGAGCTGGCAGCGGAGATGTCTGAGGTGCGCGGTGGCAACAGCGTGTTCCTTGCGAACGAGGAAGACATCCAGCAGGTCTTCGACGAGCTGGACACCCTGGTCTCCCCCATTGCCTTTGACCTGGAGATCAGCGTCTCTCCCGCGAGCGGCCTCACCTTCACGGAGGCGATCGGCGCCCCCCTGGACGACGAAGCCGGCCAGGTGGAGATGGGCGCAGCGACCCTCTTCTTGAGCCGCCGACAAGGTGGAATCGGAGCCCTGTTGGACCTCCAACTTGGGGACGATTCGCACCTCCCGGAGCTGCCCATGGAGATCGCCACCTTCCGCATGTCCTACGTGAACCTGGAAGGGCAGACCGTCAGCGACGAGGTGAGCGTCTCCTGGGAGGGCGGCGAGATCCACGGAGCCGCCGTGACCCCAGCCGACCAGGTAGGCGTGTACAAGATGGGCAGCCTGATCGACGAGATCCTGGCCCTCGAAGCCGCTGCCGACTGGTGCACCGGCGATCTGGAGGAGCAGGAAGCGCTGCTCCGCATCGGACAGGCGCAGCTGTCCGTCGCTGCCGTTGCAACCGACCTCACGGACGGCCCCTTGTCCGAGGAAGTGGCCCTGCTCAAGCAGCTTGCACTCAATGTCCAGAGCGGAACCGATGCCTGTGTACCGGCGGATCTCTACTACTACTAAGCCGGATATTTCACCCCTGGACGTCTCCAGCGGGCCGTCGGCGGCTTTCCCGTCCGGCGGCCCGTCCTTCCTTTTTGCAGTCGATCAGCTGGAAAGAAGAATTCCCACGGGCGCGTGGTCCGAGGGCTTCTCCTTCTTCCGTTCCTCCCGATCCACCCAGGCCTCAACCACCCGCTGGGTCACGCAGCCTGTCGTCAGGTGCAGGTCAATGCGAATGCCGCGGCGTCGCCGAAAGGACATCTGCCGGTAGTCCCAGAACGTGAAGGTGCCGGGCTCCAAGAACGACCGGGTCACATCCTCCAACCCAAAGTCCAGGATGCGCCCCAGCGCTGCATGCTCCTCGGCGGTGTACGTGGGCCTTCCCTCCCACGCCTCCACGCTCCACACGTCATCAGGCCCCGGCGCAATGTTGATGTCTCCGAGCACCACCAGAGGATCCGAGGGGCTCGCGTTCTCATGCAGCCAGCGCTCCAGCGCCGCGAGAAAGCGAAGCTTGTACTGGTACTTTGGAGACTCGACATCCTGCCCCTGGGGGACATAGAGGTTCACGATGCGCAGGCCCCCGGTGGTTGCGGCGATCAAACGTGACTGCCCCTCGTCCGCCTCCGGCAGACCCCGCTGCACGTCCTCCAGGGGCGTCTTGGAGGCGATCAAGACCCCGTTCCACTGCTTCTGCCCGTGGCTCTCCACGTAGTAGCCCAAGTCCGTGAAGATCTCCCGGGGCACCGCGGCATCCACCAGCTTCAGCTCTTGCAGGCAGAGCACGTCCGGCGCCTTCTCCTCCAGGTACCGGGCCACGTGGTCTGCGCGGGCCTTCAGGGAATTGACGTTCCAGGAAACAACGCGCATGTTGGCACCTCTTTCGCCGCAAGGCTAACCCACCTTTCCGCCGAGTGACCCTTGACCCCACTTGTCAAGAAGGCGTAAAGTGACCCACGACAGGAGGTCCCGATGGCCGACAAAGACCGCAAATCCGCTGGCATGAGCTACGCACCGCCTCTGAAGGAATTCACTGAGATCACCGAGGCTGGGACAAGCTTCGATGTGCGGGAGCTGGCGTTCTACAAGGAGCGGGACAACCAGCGCACGTTCCGATCCCGCGCCGCCATGCTGTCCGTCATCTTCGTGATGCTGGCGACAGGCATCCTGGTCTCCAATCGAAACCACAACGCCGCCATGGATCAAAATGAGAAGCTCATGCATGCATTGATGGAGAATCTGGACCAGACCCGCCTGGACCAGGCCCAGCTCACCGAGATGGTGGAGTCCCGTCTGGTGGCAATTGAAGGCCACCTGGTTTCCACAGAAGAAGCGCCAGTGCCCCCTGTGCCCACGCAATAGCGGTAGGGGCGGGTTCGCCGTCCTTTCGGCCCCTGTGGCCGCCCGCTTCACCCCTCCAGCAGCTCCAGCAACTCGCTGCGCCCCAACCGCTCCACCAGCCCCTGTTCGTCCCCAACAGCCGCCGCAGCCAACGCACGCTTGGCCGCTTGCAGCTCCACAATCCGCTCCTCGACCGTGTCCGCCGAGATGAGCTTGACCGAGATGACCGGCCGGGTCTGCCCGATGCGGTGGGCCCGATCCGTGGCCTGGTCCTCCACCGCCGGATTCCACCAGGGATCCGTGTGGAACACATAGTCCGCCCGGGTCAGGGTCAAGCCCGTCCCGCCGGCCTTCAGGGAGATTAAAAAGATTGGCGGACCCTCCTCAGCCTGGAAACGATCCACCAGCGCCTGGCGATCCCGGGTGCTGCCATCCAGGCGCAAGACCCTTTGGTTGCGCTCCCTCAGCTCCTTCTGAATGAGGTCCAGAAAGCCGGTCCACTGGGAGAAAACCAGTGCCCGATGTCCCTCTGAGACCACCTCGGTCAGCTTCTCCATCAACAGCGTCAGCTTTCCCGAGCCCTCGGGTCGTTCCCCGGGAAGAAGGGCCGGATGACAGGCCGCCTGCCGCAGGCGAAGCAAATGCTCCAGCGCCTCCAGCGTGCGGTGTCCCTCGACCAGTTCCCGCGCCTTCTCCCGGGCCGCGACCCGCACGGTTTCGTAGACGGCCCGCTGATCCGCCGGCAGCTCACACCGCAGCACAACGTTCGTGCGGGGGGGGAGGTCGCGCGCCACCTCCGACTTCAAGCGCCGCAGCACAAAGGGCCGAACCCTTCGCCGAAGAGCAGTCGCAGCGTCCTCGTCCCCCTGCTCAATGGGACGCGCATAGCGCTCTTGAAAGCCCTTTCGGGACCCGAGAAACCCCGGCATCAAGAAGTCCAACTGGGACTGCAATTCTTCGAGCCGGTTCTCCACTGGGGTGCCCGTCAAAGCAAAACGGTGCTTGGCATTCAGGCCACGGGCTGCCCTGGCGGTCTGGGAGTCGGGGTTCTTGATGGCCTGGGACTCGTCCAGCACCACGCAGCTCCAAGCTCTCTCAAGGAGCGCCCGGTCCAGGCGCAGGAGGGCGTAGGTTGTGACCACAAGATCCGCTGACAGGTCCAGGCTGCGCTGGGAACCGTGGTAGACGCAGACCTTCAGGTGCGGCAGAAACCGGGCGGCCTCCCCTTCCCAGGCCCGAAGAACAGACGTCGGGGCCACCACCAGAGACGGTCCCCCCAAGTGGTCCAGAGCACACAGCGCCTGAAGGGTCTTTCCGAGCCCCATGTCGTCGGCAAGGATCCCCCCCAACTGGTTCTCTCCCAGCCAGCACATCCAGCGGATTCCCTCGGCCTGGTACGGCCGAAGCGCGGCCTTCAGGCCCTTGGGGGGGGACAAGAGAGGGATCCCCTCGAAACCCTCCACCAACCCGCGAAGACTCTGCAACGCATCGGGTCGATCCTGCCCCAATGCATCGGACAGATCCCCCGCGGGACCGGCTGCATGGGCAGGAAGCGAGCCGTCGGAACCCGCAGCCGCCATCAGATCCGCCAAGAGGTGCCCGTGACGCTCCAACAAGGCCCGCGGAATCGGGGCCCACCCCCCCTCCCGCAGCCGCACAAGCGAGCGCTGCTCCCCGAAGGCCGCGAGCAACTCTTCCGGATCCGCATCACAGTGAATGCGCAGCCCCAGGGGGCCTTCTGCTGGTGCGAGGGAGAGCGCGGTGACTTCGTCCACAGGTCGGAATCGACCCACACTGCCGGAGGTGATGCCCTTGAAGTGGGGCAAACGGTTTCGGGCAAACAGCGCCCCCTCCTCACCCTCGAGAGCGATCTCCCGCCCGAGGGGAAGCCGAAGAACCCGGTCCAAGTCCTCTCGTAGCTTCCGTTCAGCCGGCAGGTCCCGCACTGGCACCTGCCCTCCCAGGAGCACCAAGGAGGCGCCCTCCACCCGGGCGATAGGCGGATCCCCGTAGACGATGCCGATGCGCACCCGCAGCGCATCGCCAGCATCCTCCATCCAGACCTCTGCCTGAGGAGGGAGGCGCTGGACATCATCCGGAAGCCGGGTCGTGCGAATCCGTACATCGATCATGGACTCCAGCTGGGGAAGGAACTCCGCCACCAGCTGTCCCACCTCTTCGGGTTCAAACCGCAGCCCCCGCACGAGGGTCTTCCGCTGGTGGGGCACGAGGCCACCGTCACTGCCGGGATGCAGCGTGTCGCACAAGCGAACGAGCCCCCCGGAAAACACCTCATCGATCTCCATTGCCCGGTGAAGACTGACCCGAAAGCCCTCCCCATCATCCGCCACCACCGCCACCGGCGCGATGGCCCGATCCGACACCCGCATGGGATCGCCATCCAGGGTGACCTCCGCCCCCGCATCTGCCCAGGCCAGGAGCATGCGCTTCCAGCCCACCCCCGGGATGTTGCCGTCTCCCAGGCGCAAGACCTGGTCGACGTCCAGATCCTGGGGACGCACATGCAACCCGTTCACTCCAGAGAGGGGACCCGCCAAGAGACGCGAATCCTCTCCGCGCACCACCTCTCGCCGCACCCGAAGCCCCCCGGAGGACCGCACCAACGCGTAGCGAAGCCGAGGGGCTCCCGATCCAGAAGGAGCCGCATCCCCTCGCTTTCGCGCCTGCACCACGGCCAAGACCGCCGCACCAGCATGCACACAGGCTTCGTGCCCACAGTCGCACCCCCAGTCCACCTCCTGGGGCCACAGATAGACGGTGACCGCCGACTCCCGGCCGGGAACCGACACCGAGAGGCGCAGCTCGTCCGCATCCTCCCCCGCGGGCAACACCCGGTTCTGCCGCGCCAGCCGCACCCCCGCCGACCACGCCCTCTCGGAAAGAGAGGACCGGATCCGCTCCATCAGTGCCTTCATCGATGCCGGGTCCTGCTCCATGGCGGCCGGTTATCCTGGGTCGAACAAGAGGTCTAAGGCGATGCAGAAACCAAGCGCCACGAACGTGCACACCCTTCGAGCCGAACTGGACGCAGCCGGTTCGGAAGAACGCGTCGACTGGATCCGCTCTTTGAGCAGTAAGGAACAAGCCATCCTGTTCGCCCACGCCGAAGGGGGGGTTTCCGTAAGCGACTACCACGGTGAAGCAGGCGAGGTGATCATCAACGAAGGCTGCAACAACCTGCCCGCATTCAAGACATTCCAGAAGAGGGTCTGCGCCCATGGAAACGTCGTGCAGGGCTACAACGAGAACAACATTCGCTGGCTCATCGGCCCCGGGCACTTCCTGGTGCGCCCCTCAGAGGATGTGGAAGGGGAGGTGTGGTTTGACTACTACTTCGAGGCCACAGACGCTCCGGAGGCCTTTCCCGTGCCAAGCAGCAACAAGCGCGGCTTGTCGTACCTGGTCTACGCCAACATGATCGACGTCATGCGCGGCGTCAGTGAGCACGTATCCGTGGGCCGAGCCATCAAGAACGGCAAGGAGACGGGCAACTACTTCGTGCTTTGCAGGACCTGAGCCGTGATCACCCTGGTCCTGCCACCGCTGACCCAGCTCAACACGCCCTACCCAGCCCCCGCCTACCTGGCACGGTTCCTCCGGTCCAAAGGCATTCCATCGACCCAGCGAGACCTGGGAATCGAGCTGTTTCTCCGGCTGTTCTCCCAGGAGGGCCTCGCCCGGGTTTTCGATGGCCTGGAACGGAAAGATGCGCTTCCAGATCCCGCATGGCGGGCCCTGGCACTGCGGGAATCCCATGAGACCTGCATCACGCCGGTGATCCGCTTCCTCCAGGGACGGGACCGCACCCTTGCATCTCGAATTGTCGGGACCGGCTTGCTCCCCGAGGGACCCCGCCTCTCCGCCGTGGACCTGTCCGCCTTTGGCGACATGGGCCAGGAAGATGCCGCCCGCCACCTGGCCACCCTGTACCTGGAAGACCTCGTGGATCTCGTGACCTCCTGCGTGGATTCAGGGTTTGAGCTCTCCCGGTACCACCACCACCTCGCGGCGGGATCCGCCGCATTCGATCCGATCGCCGCCCGCCTGCTGGAGTCTTCCCTGGTGGACAAGGTGCTGGACTCCCTGGCGGACAGCATCGAAGGGGACCTGGTTGGAATCTCGGTTCCCTTTCCCGGCAACCTCTACGGAGCCCTCCGCATTGGCCAGCGCCTCAAGAAGCGCGGCGCCCACGTGGTGCTGGGGGGAGGCTACATCTCCACGGAGCTCCGGGACGTCAACGAACCACGGCTCTGGTCCAGCGTGGACAGCCTCGTCTATGACGATGGAGAAGGACCGCTCTTGGCGTTGCTGGAGCACCTGGCGGGAGACGGCGACCGCCGACACCGCACCCGGACACGCGATGGCCTCCACAACCACCCAGCCACCCAGGTCCAGACCACATTCGCCGCCGACTACGGCGACCTGAACCGCAGCCACTACCTCCAGCTTATCGACACCCGAAACCCGGCCCATCGTCTCTGGGCCGACGGCGCCTGGAACAAGATCACCCTGGCACACGGCTGCTACTGGAAGCGCTGCTCGTTCTGTGACATCTCCCTGGACTACATCGCCCGCTTCGAGCCAGCCCGTGTGACCGCCCTGGCGGACGCGATGGATGAGATCGCAGAGCAGACCGGCGTGTCGGGATTCCACTTTGTAGACGAGGCCGCCCCCCCCCGGGTCATGCGAGACCTGGCTCTGGAGATTCTGCGGAGGGGGCGGGTGGTGACCTGGTGGGGGAACATCCGCTTCGAGCCGACCTTCACGCCTGACCTGTGCCGTCTCCTTGCAGCCTCCGGCCTGGTGGCGGTCACCGGCGGCCTGGAAGTGGCGAGCGATCGACTGCTGAAGAAGATGGACAAAGGGGTCACCGTGCGGGGCGTTGCCACCGCCGCTGACGCGTTTCAGTCCGCTGGAGTCATGGTGCACGCCTACCTGATGTACGGCTTTCCCACCCAGACGGAGCAGGAGACTGTGGATGCCATGGAGGTGGTGCGCCAGCTCTTCTGTGCGGGGGTACTGGACTCAGCTTTTTGGCACCGTTTTGTGCTCACCCGCCACTCGGGGATGGTCCATCATCCGGACCAGTTCGGCATGGAGATCCTGCCGGGCGGTGGTTCCTTTGCACACAACGACCTGCAGCACCGAGACCCGGAAGGGGGCGAGCACGATCGGTTCGACTCAGTGCTCCCCCGGGCGTTGGGCGCATGGATGCAAGGACGCGATCTGGAACGCCCGGTGGAGAGCTGGTTCGCCGAGACAATAGGTCCATCGACCCTCACCCCAGACTTCGTGCAGGATCTATTGGTGACCCCGAACGCACCTCCCCAGGACGGGGCTCGCCTCGTGTGGCTGGGGGGAGAGATCCTGGAGAGAGACCACACCCTGGTGCTGCATCATCGAGAAAACGCCGCTGAAGTTGCGGGCCCCGCCGCCGCCCTGGAGTGGCTGGCGGAAGTTCTGGAGGCCGCCCGCCCCACGGAGGCTCCCCTCTCCCTCAAGGAGGCACTGAGCGCCTTTCCCGGAGAGTTCGAGGCATTCGAGGCCGGCTGGTACCAAGCACGTGAAGCGGGACTGGTGGTGGTCTAACGGACTCGCCAAGTCCCCCTTACCGGAACTTGATCACATTCGTGAGGTCCATGGTCCCGCTGGCAACCTCGGCCAAAGAAGCCGTGACCGTGAGGGTCTTTCCATCCACGGACAAGGTCGCCCCCGCCTCGTTGGAGACCGACCGAATCTTCCGAGGCGCCGTGAACTCCAGGGTGTACGTGGGTTCCATCATGGCCAGCATGTCCATGCTGTTCTCTTCCTGCTCTCCATCGAAGCCAAGGCCGATTCCAGCACCTCGGGCCAGGCTCCACCGGGTGAACTCCAAGGGCGAGGACGCGCCGCTGTCATCCTGGGCAGCCAACACGTCCAACGCCTCGTTCAGGGCACCGAGGTTCTTGAAGTCGAAGGAGAGCCCCATGCCGCCGCCGTCCGCCACTGCCTCCACATTCGAGATGCCATCCACCTGGTTCAACAGGTCCGCCTGCTCCGCCATGTCGGGTTCCATGCCGCCGTCCATCTGTGCTGCGCTCTCCTCTCCCCCTTCTTCTCCCCCGAGGGTCTCACCCAGCTGGTCCATCATTCCGCTCATGCCGCTGATGTCCACCACGAGCCGGTAGTTCCCCGAGCGATTCCGGTTCAAGGTGATCTCCTCTCGCACCTCAAAGCAGCTCACCAGGAGGGAAGAGAGAAGGGCCAGAAGACAAACAGGGCCGTATTTCATGGAAACTCCTTTGGTTCAGGAACCCGGGACAGCCGCTGACCGATCCCGTTTCATCTGGGCTTTCATTTCCTTGGCCGCCAGGGCATACCCCCCGTTGTCCCCATCAATGAAGTGAAAGTGAGCGCCCTCAAACCGCTCAATTACACAGGTGATCAAGGCAGAGTCGGCCACGTGGGTTCCAAAAAAGATGGCCCGCTTCTCGTGCTCGGCCTCCAAAAGGGTGCGCAGTTCAGCCACCTGTTCCCGGGTGATGTCCACCACCATGCGCAGGGTGTCGTCGAACTTTCGAAAGTCGCTGTTGGCGGTAACCTGTCCCTTGTAACGAGAGCCTGGGAAGCCCCCTGCATCGATTCCAAAACGCATAAGGAACCAGCCGAACACCACCGCCCGGTAGGCCCGAAGAAGCGCCTTGAAGTGGGCGAGGCCACCGGCCGCCTCCGCCCCCATGTGCGCCTCCACCTGAAGCCACTTCTTCTTGAGGGTGAGGCGAAGGGACTCCGGCGACACTGGCCGGCCGTCTTCCCCTTGCAACACCCTGTTCAAGCCCTCCAAGACCCGGTTGTAGACCAGGCCAGAGGCGACCGGGTCTGAGTCGATCGTTCGCACCATCAAGCTGACCACGTGGTCTTTCCGGGCGTGGATCGGACTCCACCGACAGTGAAAGCCAGACAGGTCTGCATGCTCACCCGGCTCCCCTTTGAACGCATAGCGTTCTCCGATTTCCTCAGACTTGATACGCCGCTCCGCTTCCGCCACCCCCGTGCCCGCGAACATGGCCAGGTAGATGTGTTCGCTGGCCTGGTAGCGAGCCACCTGCACATCAAAGCCATCTTCTGCCAGCTCCGCCACCGAGACGGCCCCAATACGAAGCCCCAGGTCAAAGACCTTTCTCGCGGTGATTTGCACTCGAAGCAGGGCCCGCGCCACCGTCTCCAATTGTTCATCGGGCACAAGAAGCGTGGCCCCGTCCCCTCCAAAGACAAAGGGCAGGCTGACCTCTGATACAGCGTTGCGCACCGCCGCAATCGACGCTGCTCCCAGGGCATTGACGTGCTTGTACAGGCCCGCCTCGATCGCCTTGGTCGAACCCTGTACATCCGTGATGACCAGAGACCAGCCTTTGGGAGCCTGGCGATAGACATCGAATTGCAGGACATCCGAAAACGCATCAAGAACGGGAAGCTGATCGAAGAAATCCAGGCTCATTCCGCGACCCGCCTCCACCGGGGATGGCCGGTGCAATGGAGGCCCATCCTACGATATTTCACGACGTCACCTCGGATGGAATCGGACAACTCACCCCGGTCCCCCCGAGCCCACAGTAGCCGCCCGGATTCTTCGCCAGGTACTGCTGGTGGAACCCCTCCGCAAAATAGAAGGTCGGAGCGTTCAGAATTTCGGTGGTGATTGTCCGGAATCCGGCTTTCGAGAGCCGGGACTGAAAGGCCGCCTTGGACTCTTCCGCCGCAAAGCGTTGCTCCGCATCAAACACGTAGATTCCCGACCGGTACTGGGTACCCGCGTCATTTCCCTGGCGCATTCCCTGAGTCGGGTCGTGACCCTCCCAGAAAATTCGCAGCAGGGCTGTGAAACACGTCAGGGCGGGATCGAAGATGACCCGGACCACCTCGTTGTGGCCAGTGCCACCGCTGCAGACCTCTTCATAGGTGGGGTTCGGCGTCGTACCTGCGGCATACCCGACGGCAGTACTGATCACGCCGGGCGCCGTCCAGAACAGACGCTCCGCTCCCCAGAAACAGCCCATGCCGAAGAGGGCAGTGGCCATACCTTGAAAGACGTCATCCAGGGGAGCCTTGAGAACAAAGTGCTCCGCCGGCACAGTCATGCGCTCGGCCCTTCCCGGGAGTGCTTTTCCAGGCGCTGGAAGGCGGGTCTTCACGTTGAGCGCCTTCGGCACACAAGCGCCGAGAGCAAGAAGGAAGCTCCCCAGCCCCCGGTTCGACCCGGCCCGGTGGCACAGAAGCCAAACCCCTTGTCCTCTCCCGGTTCCGCCCCGGTGTCTCCAGGTGTGTCTACTCCCGCGCCAGTATCGGTTTCGGCGCCAGTGTCGGTGTCGGTGTCGGCGCCAGTGTCCGTCTCCCAAAGCCACGTCACCTCGACCCAGTCATTTTCCAAGTAGGCAAGGCCCAGTGTGGCCGCGATGGTAGGCGTCAAGTCAATCCCTGCTTGGTTCAAGACCGTCCGACCAAACTCATCCAGGCCGCCGTTGTAGTTGTCCCGAAACGCTGCCTGTGCCTCAGGCATGCCGCGATCCAGGTCGGTCCACATGCGCCGGGGCCGATCCGGATCGCCGGCCGCATTCCAATAATTGTCGTGGTGGTTCCAGGGCCCTACCTCCCCCACCCAGACATCCCGTGCATCGCTTCCGTGCACCACGTGCACCGAGTAGGCATTTCCCGCTTGGTACGTGGCCGGACACCCCCAACTGGCCAACTCGGAGGTCCAACCCAGGTTGGCGAACTTGATGCACACATCCGGCACCGCCAGCTCATCCGGTGCAGCGGCGTCATTGGGAGCATACTGCGTCGCAAAAACCGTGTAGGTCACATCCCCCGATGGAGGACGAGGGGCATGTTGGCGGGTTTGAATCGCCACAGAGTCCGCCTCCCAGGCCCGATCAGCCCAGTCCAGAAGCGCAGTGAAGGAAGCGCCGGCGACCTTTTTCAGCCGATTCACCTCGAGCTCGCTGATTCGCGCAGCCACATCATTGAACTGCTCCACGGAGAGGCCGTCCTCCTCTCGCAACGCCCCCACCTCCAGCTGAATCTCCTGGCGAAGCGCCTCCAATTGCGTCAGTTGAGCCTTGGAAAGGACTCCAGAGGACTCCAAGGAGACCTTGTGGGCGGGGGTCAGCAAGGAGGGAAGGATGGGTTTTTGTCCCCAAGGGACCGCCGCGACCGCAAACCCACCTGCAAAGAAGATGGCTTGAAACATGGTGACTTGCCTCGCGCCCCCTTAACCCGGGGCATCCTCCACTGTTGCTCGCTGTGGTGCCGGTGTTAGGCTCCTTTTGACCTCAAACCCCGAGAGGGAGATTCCGTGCGTACCACCCCCATTCTTTCCATTCTTACCGCCCTCGCACTCGTTGGCTGCCCCTCCCCCCCCGACCCCCAGGAAGGAAACGGCCAAGCCACCGCTGGTCCAGAAGGAGCCCCTGGCCCCGCTGGCGGAGAGCAAGCGGCACCTGCGGACGGCGAAGTTGCAGACGCGACGGGCCCCGGCCCCGCCAACGGCATGGCTGAGCCACTGGACCTGGAACAGGACATGGACCAGACCCAAGAACAGGTCCAGGGCGGCGAGCATTACACCGTCAAGGGCAAGATCAACGGCAACTGCAAGGGCAAGCTTCGGGTCGATGTGGTGGGAACAGACACCCTCCCCAAGGATGAAGGCGACCCCACAAAGGTCACCAACGCCAAGGACAACCTGGACCCCGACGGACAAGGCGTGCGCCTGCTGACGGCTGCCGACCTGGACAGCACAGGCGACTTCTCCCTGTACGTGCCCAAGGGCGACTACCAGATGATTGAGATCGCTGCTCTCTGCGACATGAACAGCGACGGCAAGATCACCGGCGGCGTGGATGCCATCTCCGGACCCACAGATGCGACCAACATCAAGTCCGACACCTCGGGAATTGTGCTGACCCTGGACAAGCTTCCCGTTCCCGTGGCCCCGGAAGAGGGTGAGCCCCCGGCCGAAGCCACCGGCGCCAGCGACGAGCGCGGACACGTGCCCGGCCCGGGCGAGGATCCCAACGCGGTCGTGCCGCCAGACGATGGAGCCCCCCCCGCGGGTGAGCCAGAAGGCGGCCCCACTGCGGAAGGAACACCTCCCGGTCCGCCCCCCCCAGGAGCTCCCCCGGCAGGGAGCGAGGAAGGCGGCCAGTAGCCAACTCATTTCAAAGCGCCCCCGCCCGGGGGCGCTTTTCTAATTGCACTCCCGGTCACTCGCCGACCCCCGCTATTTCGATCGCACGGTATGCAGGCGGGACGAATGCACCAGCTGATCGTGGGAAACGACCGGCACCGTCCACTCCTCTCCATCCAAGAGGACTCGCTCAGAGAGCGATCCTTCTCCCTCCCCAGTGATGGTGAGCCAGGAGTTCTCCGAGGTCGTAAGGCGCACCGAATCAAAGAGCGGCGCTGACACCACATAGTCCAGGGTCCCGTTGAGTGGATACAGCCCCAGCGCCGCGAACACATACCAGGAGGAGAGCGTGCCTCCGTCGTCATTGCCTGCCAGTCCGTCCGGCCCATCCGTGTAGTGGGTCTCCCGCACCCAGCGGGCCCACCGACCCGTCTGTTCGGGCAGTCCGGTGGCGCCGTACAGGAAAGCCGCATGGAGGTCCGGCTCGTTCCCGTGCCAGTAGTAGGGAGCTGGCGCATAGTCAGGAACCCAGCGCTCAGAAAGGGAGAAGAAGGCGTCCAGCTTCTCTGCAAGCAAGTCAGGTCCCCCAAAGAGATCCGCCAATCCTCCCGCATCGTGGGGCACCAGAAAGGTGTACTGCCAGGCATTTCCCTCCACGTAGGCGTCGGACCAGTCGGTCTCTACCAGGGGGTCAAAGGTCCCATCCGACCTGCGGGGACGCATGAAGCCGGTCTCCGCATCGAAGACATGAGCGTAGGCACGGGCCCGAACGGCATAGCTCTCCGCCAATTCCTCATGACCCAGCCGCTCGGCCCACATGGACAACGAGGCATCGTCAATTGCGTATTCCAGAGTCTTGGCGACACTGCCCCCCCCCAGGTCTGACGGGACATAGCCGTGCTCCAGCAGCGCAGTGAGGTCATCCCGGGCGCCGGTGGCGCCTGGCAGCGTGGCCTGGGCATGGGCCGTGGCGAACGCGCGGCGCTCATCAAACCCCGTCACCCCCTTGCCTGCCGACTCTGCCAGCACCACCTCCGCGGCATTGCCGATCATGACGTAGGTCTCGCCCACCCCTTGGGGCCAGACCGGCAGCTCGCCGCGGCGAATCCCCATGTCCGCCAGGGACCGGGCATGGTCCGAAGCGATCTCCGGGAAAGCCAGGATCATGAGCGGGTGCAAGGTGCGGTAGGTGTCCCACAAGCTGAAGTCCGTGTAGTAGGTCCAGCCTTTAGCGGTGTGGACCTCCTGGTCCAGGCCCCGGTACCGGCCATCCACATCCGTGAAGTTCGTGGGCATGAGGAGGGCGTGGTAGAGAGCCGAGGCAAACATGCGTTGTTCGGGCAGGGTGCCCCCAACAACCTCAAAGGCCGAGAGCGCCTCCGCCCAGCGCCCTTCTGTGCGGGAAACCACCTGGTCGAAGTCCCAGGCGGGAATCTCCTCCTCCAGGTTGTTCCGAGCGCCCTCCAGGTCCACAGCGGAGATCCCCACCCGAACCTCCACATCCCCCTCGAAACTCAGGGTGGCCGCCACGGCACGTCCCTCGACACGCACCAAGGCTTCAGTGGCCTCCTCCTCCACCCACAAGCCCGCTTCAGTCCAGGGTGTCGAGAACTGGGCCACAAACCAGGTGGGCTGCCCGCCGTACCCACCTGAGAGCGACCCGGCCATGCGCACAAAACCGGTGATCTCAGATGCGCCCAACTCCATCCAGCTCTCGAGCACATCATGGTCAGCTGCCGTGTGGCCAAGATCCAGGGTCAGCCACCTCTCCTCTCCCTCAAAAGAGTACCGGTGGTGGGCAGCCCGGGTAGAAGCCCCAAGCTCCACGGTGGCAACCCCCGGGAGGTCAACCGAGTAAAACCCAGGGGAGGCCACCTCCGAGGATTTGTCCATCAGGTTTCGGTACACCTTCCAATCCACCGATGGGGCCGTGGTCGGTGAGAACCCGATGGCGCCCCCGTCCGAGGCGCCGGTGCCATGAAGACGGGTGTGGGAAAAGGCCACAGCGTAAGGGTCCTCGTACCAGTACCCAGAACAGTGGGCAAAACCCAAAGGGCTGGACTCGCCAGAGGTGTCGGGCCCTACCTTCACCATTCCTCCCGGCGCAGAAGCAGCCGGGGAGGCGGAACCCTGAGAAAACCCTGCCCCGCCCGTTCCGATAAACGGGTCCACCCGGGACAAGAGGTCCACCGCGCCAGGGGTCTCCTCCGGGGAACAAGCCAGCAGCAACCACCACACAAGCATGGGAGGATTGTGGCAGTGAATCTGGAAGATGCAATCATTGAGGCGCTTCGGCCACGAAGCCGACTCGCGGTCCTTCGCGATTGGTACCCGGGCGGGCTCACGGTTCTGCAAGTCTTTGAGCGGCTTCCTTCGGACTTGAAACAGACCTTGGTCGCCGGGGAGACAGAGCCCCGGGAGCGACGGAAGAACGCACTCAACCAAGTGGCGAGAGCCCTGTTCGTCCACATCGACGCGGGCCTTGTCCGGCGCAAGCGCACCCGGGTGCGCACCTCCATGGTGGACGTCTACCGTCTCGCCTGAGGCCGGCGGCATGGTTAGTTGCCTGCCCATGCTTTGGACACTCTTCTTGCTGGCCTGCGGCAAAGCCGTGGAATGCCCCGAATGCCCTGAATGCCCTGAACCCGCGGGTCCACAGGTGGAAGCCTGGGAAGCGACCCTGATTCAACCTTCCCTGGACAGCATCCGGGCGGGGGTACAACCCTGGAGCGACACGAGCTGGGGCATCTGCACCGGGATCCAGAAGTGCGAGCAGTACCTGGGCAAGGACGTGGAGGCATTGCCAGAGGGGGATCACGTCCTGTTCGTAGAGCTGAAGGTGCCGGAGATTGGCGACGGCTGGAAGATGAAATTCCACTGGAGCTGTGACACCCACAACATCCACGGCCGCACCACCTTCCAGGAGCACGACAAGGAGTACACCGTGCGGTACTCCGGCCCGAACCGGGGCTTCCGCCTGCTCCCGCTGTGGCGCATCAAGTCCCCCCATGCCCAGGGAGCCCGGGACTGCGACTACCAGATGACGGCCATTCGACCGGATGGCACAGAGGGGGAGAGCTGGGGCGGGAGCTACAAGACCCCCTCCCCCATGGCCGAGGAGTAGGTTTGGTCCTCCTGTTCGCGCTGTGGGCCTGTGCCGACGTTCCCCAGCCCATGGACCACTGGACGCCCCCTGGTGAGGAAGGGCCTTTCCTGGTCGGCACCGAGGAGCTCGCCTTCCATGCCCCCAACGCCGGGGTCGAGCTTCCTGTACAGGTCTGGTTTCCCGCTTCAAGGGGCGACGAGGAGGTCGAGGTCACCTACCAGGGGTTCCTCCCGAGCGGCGCCATCGGCGAGCCGGTGCCGGACTGCAGCGAGGTGCGTCCCCTGGTGGTGTTCAGCCACGGAAACGCGGGAATTCGCTTTCAGTCGATCTTCCTGACCGAGTTCTGGGCGACCCGCGGGGTGATCACCCTCGCGCCGGACCACGCGGGCAACACTTTTCTGGACCTGGACGCCGCCCTGGAGGCGGAGCTCTCCTTTCGGCGCCCCCTGGACATCTCGGACACCGTGGACTGGTTCTACGAGGAGACCGCCGACTCCGACCATCCCCTCCATGACTGCGTGGACCCAGCGGCCGGCTACCAGGTAAGCGGGCACTCCTACGGGGGCTACACCGCCCTCGCCGTCGGAGGCGCCCAGCTGGACCTTTCCCACCTGGACAGCGTGTGCGAGAGCCCGGACGATCTCTTCTGTGACGCCCTGGAGTATTGGGGGACGGACCACCCGGGAGAGATGCTGGTGGATCGGGGCGATAACCGGGCAAGCGCGGTTCTGTCCATGACCCCCGCTGGGTGGCAGATGTTTGGGGATCACCTCGCGGACATCTCTGTCCCGACCGTGGTCATGGGAGCCACCGACGACAACCTCACCCCCATGGACACCGCGGTGCGGCCAACCTGGGACCGACTCGCCACCACCCCCCGCCACCTGGCCGAGCTTCAGGGCGGCAACCACTTCGCCTTTTCAAACCTGTGCTCCCTGATCCCCATGGACGAGTACTGTGACGTGGGAAACCTGGACATGGAGCAGGGGCACCGGGTGATTCGCGAGGCAGCCACCGCCTTCTTGGAAGTGGCCCGCGGGGAGACCCGGTCAGCTGACTGGCTCCCCCTGGAGGACGAACTGCTCGCCTGGGAGAGCGTAGAGTAGGGTGCCATAAGACGGCAAAGCCGGGAGTTCCGCGCAGAGTTCCGGCGAGAGTTCCGGGGACAGCATACTTAACTCCGCGAGAGTTCCGGGGAGAAGCGGGCGGGCGGAGGCGGGCGCCTAAGCGCCCATGTCCTTCAGGGAGTCGCTGACGAGGAGCACCGGCTCCGTGGCGGCCTGAATCTCCTCCACGGTCATGTCCGGGGCCTTCTCCATGAGCAGCAAGCCCTCCGGGGTCACATCCATCACCCCGAAGTCCGTGATGATTCGGTCGATCACCCCCACCCCGGTCAACGGAAGGCTGCACTCGTTGAGAATCTTGAGCCCCCCTTTTCGGGTCAGGTGCTCCATGGTCACAATCACCCGCTTGGCGCCCGCCACGAGATCCATGGCCCCCCCCATGCCCTTCACCATCTTCCCGGGGATCATCCAGTTGGCGATGTCGCCTCTCGCAGAGATCTGCATCGCCCCCAGGATGGCCAGATCGATGTGGCCACCGCGGATCATTCCAAAGGAGAGAGACGAATCAAAAAAGGAGCAGCCTGGCAGCTCGCTCACGGTCTGCTTTCCCGCGTTGATCAGGTCGGCGTCTTCCTCTCCCTCGTAGGGAAAGGAGCCATAGCAGAGGATGCCGTTCTCCGAGTGAAAGACCACCTCCATGCCCTTGGGAATGTGGTTGGCCACCAGGGTGGGCATACCGATTCCCAGGTTGATGTAGAAGCCGTCCTGCAGCTCTTTCGCCGCTCGCCTCACGATTCCGTTGCGGTCCAATGCCATGGGCTCTACTCCTGGGGCCGGGGGCGGGTGGTGCGCTGCTCGATGCGTTTCTCGTAGCGCTCTCCCTGAATGATGCGCTGCACGAAGATGCTGGGGATGTGAATCGCATCCGGGTCCAGCGCTCCGGGCTCCACCAGCTCCTCCACCTCGGCGATGGTGATGCGACCTGCCTGAGCGCAGAGGGGGTTGAAGTTCCGGGCAGACTTGCGGAACACCAGGTTGCCGTGGCGGTCGCCCTTCCAGGCCTTGACCAGGGCGAAGTCTCCGACAATGGCCTCCTCCAGCACATAGGGGCGCCCCCCGAACTCCCGGGTCTCCTTGCCCTCGGCGATCTGCGTTCCCACGCCGGCAGGGGTGTAGAAGGCGGGGATGCCGTGCCCCCCGGCCCGCATGCGCTCGGCGAGGGTGCCCTGGGGATTGAACTCCACCTCGAGCTCGCCGTCCAGGAACTGGTTCGCGAAGATCGCGTTCTCCCCCACATAGGACGACACCATCCTCTTGATCTGCCGGGTGGCCAGCAGGTAGCCGAGCCCGAAATCATCCACGCCGGCGTTGTTGGACACGGCCGTCAGGTCGGTGATCCCAAGCTCCACCACGGCCGCGATCAAGGTCTCCGGAATGCCGCAGAGCCCGAATCCCCCCACCAGCAGGGTGCTTCCACTCGGGATGTCGGCCACCGCTTCGGCTGCGCTGCCCATGACTTTGTTGATCATCGCTCTCTCCGTAGACTTGGCCTATAACAACAGCAACAACCCGACAAACACCGGCGCCACAAGGAGCATCAGCGCCCCGGTGTAGCCGATGAGATCCCTCGCGGTGAGGCGGGTGATGCCCAGCAGGGGAAGCGCCCAGAAGGGCTGCAACATGTTGGTCCACTGGTCCCCATAGGCAAAGGCCATGATCACCTTGCCCAGGGGCAGGCCCAGGTTGTCCGCGGTCTGCACCACCAGGGGACCCTGGACCGCCCACTGCCCCCCCCCGGAAGGCACAAAAAGGTTCACCATCCCCGCAGAAAAGAACGTAAACGGCGCCAGCAGGGTGGGACCTGCCGCCCGGCTGATGGCTCCTGCAAACTCGGTGATGAGCCCAGACATGGCCATCATGGCCATGATGCCCGCGTAGAACGGAAACTGCAGGATGATGCCGGAGCAGCTTCCGGTGGCATCGGAGATGGCCCGGGCGTAGGCCCGCGGGTTGTGGTGAAGCACCAGGCCGAGGGCAAGAAAGAGCCCGTTGATGGCGTTTAGATCAATGCGGTCCACCCCGATCCGCCCAAGGTACAAGGCCAGGTAGAGAAAGATCGCCCCCGCGACCATCCACGAGAGAAGTGGCGATCGCTCGATGCGCTGGGCCGGTGTGGGGTGGGGGGGCGGCGGCTCGGGGGGCGGCGGCTCGTCGGCCTGGAGGTCGGTGATCTCTTGGATGTCCTCGGGGCGCTTGGGCATCATGGCCGAAAGCAGCAGGGGCACACAGACCAACATGGCCAACGTCACCACCCCATTGAGCGGGGAGAAGATCGTCTCCCCCAACCCGATGGGCAGCACATCCTCTCGCCCCAGGATCGACACCACATCCTTCTTCTGGGTCAGGGTCAAGGGGGCAGAACCGCTCAACCCCCCGTGCCACACCATCAGGCCCGTGTACCCAGCGGCCCCGAGGATGGGGTAGTGCACCGGGATTCCACGGGCCCGAGCCGAACGGGCCACGTTCCGGGCGAGCAACGCCCCCACAATCAGCCCAAGGCCCCAGTTGAGAAGGGCGCAGATCATGGCCACCACCGAGGTGAGCGCGACGGCCTGGCCGGGGGTCTTCGGCAGGTCCGCGATGCGGTCAATCCCCCGCCGCACCGGCCCCGAGCTGGCCAGGGCATGGCCCGTCACCAGGATCAGGCACATCTGCATGCCAAAGGTGAGCAGCTTCCACAGCCCCATCTCCTTGGGCAGCAGATCCCCGTTGTCCAGCCGCCCTCCCCAATTCCCGATCAGCTCCACCGGTCCCGTGTCAGTGGCTGCCACGCAGAGCAGAAAGGTGAGCCCCGTCAGGCCCAGGGCGATGGCGAAGGGGTCGGGCACCCACCGGGCGGAAAACCGGGACAGGCGCTCCCCAAGGGCGCGAATCATGGTGCTGCCGCCGGCTCCACCGGCTGCCAGCCATCGTACTTCTTCGCTGGCTCGGGTCCTGCGAAGACCTGCAGCGCCACCAGAGGGGTGTCCCCGTTCTGGTAGGACACGGTGATGCCCGCGGGCATGTAGATGAACGAGCCCGCCTCCACCGGGTAGGCCGTGCCCGCCATGGTGAGGGTGCCGCTGCCGGACAGGAAGTAGATGTACTCCTCGGTGGCGTCCTGGTGCTCGGGAACCGCTGCCCCCGGCGCCAGCTCCAGCATGCCCACAAAGGCGTTCTCCCCCTGGGCAAGCCGGGTGATCCAGGCCTTGCCGCTTCCAGCCACAGACCGGGGTGCGGCATCGCGGGTCACGACGGACCCGGCAGCCGGCAAGGCGGCCTCTGACACAGGCGCTTCAGGGGCCGGACGATCCGCGTGGGCCGTCGCACACGCCGTCGCCAAGAGCCCAAACACCAGGGTGGTTCTTGTCATGAACTTCCTCCTGCATGCCCGGAAATGCCAGAGCTGCCCCTGCAAGTAACCGCTGCCTCGTTGGGTCCGAAACGGAGGCAGCAAAGCCTCTCCCCCTCAGCGCACGTAGATTCGATAGGTCCAGTACGGCGTGTAGCCCGGGCCGGCGGTGGAGTCGCAGGAACCACAACTTCCACCGCAGGTCCCATCGCTTCCAAGCCAGGCATAGGAACCAGTGCCCGGGGAGGTGCACCACAGATTGGCGGAGGAGTTGACCCACAGCTCCACGTCCTTTTGTCGGTAGCTGGTGCCACAACAACCGGCGTTCATCTGTGTGCCGAGGCCGGGCTGGTTGTCGTCCCCATGGGGGCTGTAGCTGTCCGCCGCCAGACGGGATCGATCGGTGTTCGGGCCGACCGCCATGTTGCTGCGCAGGTGGGTTCCCTGCTGGATCAGGGGCTCATAGGCATAGACCGCGCCGACGCTCTCTCCAAGCACCGAGGAGGTCTGCACCGTGTTGTCACCGCTGTGGAAAAAGGAGTCAAAGGTCTTGGAGGACATTCCCCAGGCTTTCCAGCCGATGAGCGAACCGGCGGCCCCTGGGTCCGCAACCTGCACCATGATGTTCGAGGCGGACATGCGCCAGGCGGCGGGGCCCTTGTAGTCATTGGTGAAGTGGCTTCCGTAGGACCCGTACTCGGCGTCGTTTTGCCAGAAGGTGGTGTTCACGTAGTAGACGGCGTTGCCGTCCGAGGGCTCCACGTTCATCACCAGAGTCCAGCCGCCGGACTGGGTGTCCATCTCGCAGTGGGTCTGAAAGGCGCCAGCGCCGTTGGGGTCTACCCAATAGTCCCCGCTCGGCGCCGAGGGACGGGTGGTCAAGACCGCCTGGCAGTCGGTGGCAAAGCAAGCCGCCTCGGTGCCCAGGACGTCTCCCCCATCCACGGTGCCGTCACAGTCGTTGTCCAGGGAATCGCAGACCTCCGCGGCGGCCGGGTGAACCCCCGAGGCACCATCATCGCAGTCGCCGCCGCTGGAGACCGTCCCTGTGGGCTGGGTGCAGGCAAGCTGGGAGGTGTCGCTGTCTCCGTGTCCATCCCCGTCCCCATCGGCGTACCAGGTGGTGGCATCCACAGCAGTGCTTTCATCCACGGTCCCGTCACAGTTGTTGTCCACGTTGTCGCAGTACTCGGTGGCCCCCGGGCTCGCGCCCTGGTTGGTGTCGTCACAGTCCGTGGCGTCGGTCACGTAGCCTGTGGGCTGATCGCAGGCGGTCTGTGTGGCGCTGGGAGATCCGTAACTGTCCTGGTCTGCGTCCTGGTACCAGATGCTTGCGTCCGTGGCGTCGGGCTCGTCCGTCGTCCCGTCGCAGTCGTTGTCCACCGCGTCGCAGACCTCGCTGGCGCCTGGGCCAATGGAGGCGTCTGCGTCGTTGCAGTCGCCAGCGTCTTCCACGTACCCGCTGGGCGCAGAGCAGCCCTGGGCCGAGTCCGAGGAGACACCGTACCCGTCCAGGTCCGCGTCCCGGTAGAAGATGGAGCCGTTGAGCGCTCCTGCCTCGTCCACCTGGCCATCACAGTTGTTGTCGATGCTGTCGCAGATTTCATAGGCCGCCGGGCTGGTGCTGGCGGAGGCGTCATCGCAGTCATCGCCGTTGGCCACGTGGGCGATGGGCGCGTCGCAGGACACCTGGGTGCTGCTGGCGTCGCCGTAGCCGTCCCCATCCGCATCCGCGTACCAGGTCGAGCCCACCCCCTCGTCTGCAGTGCCGTCGCAGTCGTTGTCCGCACCGTCGCAGACCTCGGCACCCCCGGGGAAACTCGCAGCGTCCAGGTCGTCGCAGTCCGTGTTGTCCGCGCCAAATCCCGCCGGCGCATCGCAGGCCTCCACGCTGACCTGGTCCCCTCCGAACCCATCGCCGTCTGCGTCCAGATACCAGGTGGCAGTGTCGGTGGCGTCATCGTCGGTGGCGCCATCGCAGTCGTTGTCGATGTCGTCACAGACCTCCGTTCCGTTTGGATGCGCGCTGGCCTCGGAGTCGTCGCAGTCCTCGCAGGCAGCAAAACCATCTCCATCCGCATCCGCAAATCCCACGGAGCCATCGCAGTTGTAGTCGTTGGGGTCGGAGCAGTCGGCCTCCAGGGCGCCCGGGTGGTAGGACGCATCCGCGTCGTCGCAGTCTCCGTCATGGGCCGTGTAGTCCCGGGGGGCATCGCAGCCCTCGAGGGTGTCCGAGCTCACCCCGTACCCGTCACCATCCCCGTCGAAGTACCAGGTGTAGGCATCTGTGGCGTCGTCCTCGTCCACGGCGCCGTCACAGTCGTTGTCGCTGCCGTCGCAGACCTCCTCTGCGTTCGGGTAGCTGTCCGCATCCAGGTCGTTGCAGTCCCCCCCATCGGCCGCGTAGCCGTCCGGGGCATCGCACTGGACCACCACAAACTGGTCGCCGCCAAACCCGTCCCGGTCCGCATCGCCATACCAGGTCGGCGCATCTGAGGCGTCGTCATCCACGAGGCCGTTGCAGTCGTTGTCCTCATCGTCGCAGTACTCGTTGGCACCGGGGTAGACGGTGGGGTCGGCGTCGTTGCAGTCGGCGGGGGCGTTCCATCCATCGCCGTCGGCATCCGAATCCGTGGCCACGGGCCCGGAGTCAACGGGTTCCGCCTCCGTGTCTTTCGGGTTCACGGGCTCCCGACAAGAAGCAAGGGACAAGGTGAGGATCAGGACGGGAAGGGCTTGCATGGGGACCTCGGGTTGCCTGCCGGGACTCTACCACTTGGACGAGCCCGGGGGGCCCCGAGTGGCTACAAGCAAAAAGCGGAGATCGACATGCACTTCTTGCCCCTGCTACTCACCCTCGGCGCCGGCTGCCTGGAGGTGTACCTGAACCCGATCAAGGAAGATGACTCAGCAGACACCGCCGTAGCGGTGGATACCGGTGCAGAGGCCGACGCCGACGCAGACGCCGACGCCGACGCAGACGCCGACGCAGACGCAGACGCAGACACTGACACTGACACTGACACTGACACTGACACTGACACCGACACCGACACCCCGGTGCCCGACCTGGCCACCTGTTCAGACAGCCTGGCCAGCCTGGCAGCGCCGGTGGAAGTGGCCACCGCTTCCGGGGGCGGGCAGTACGGCGTCGGCGCGTGGATGGCCGATGTGGAGCCGGGCGCGGCGGCGCGTGTGTGGGTCGCCATGGACACGGACGACGATGCGCTCACGGAGTATGCCTCGACTGCGGACCTGACAGCGGGCACCAGCAGCCGGTCGATCAGCCTGCCGGAGGACTGGCACGGGACGGGGCACCTGGTGTGGGACGGCGTGCTCTACCACAACGAGAAGGACACCCGAACCCTGGTCGCGTTCGATCTGGACGCGGAGACGGAGATCGCACGAGCGGATCTAGCGGGCGCCGGGTACGCCAACACCTACGCCTACAGCTACGGCGCCAACACGGACATCGACTTTGCCGCCGACGACGGCAACCTCTACGTGATCTACTCCACCCCGGCAGCGGCGGGGAAGATCGTGGTCAGCCAGCTCGACCCCGCGACCCTCGCGGTTCAGACCACCTGGACCTCCGCCCACGCTGAGAAGAGCGACTTCGCCAACCTGTTCATGGCCTGTGGGGTGGTCTACGGCATCAACAGCCAGTCCGGCAGCGGACCTTGCTGGTGGTGTACCGACACCACCGTGGACCTGACCTGGAACCTGGCCTCCGGCAGCACTTCCATTCCCGCGACCCCTTTCACCAGCCCGGGCACAAGCGGCTACATCGGCGGGGTCGACTACAACCCGGTGGATGGCCTGATCTACGTAATGCGGGGGGGGGTGATGGGAACGGTTCAGCCCAGCTGGAACTAATCCCCGACCCGAGAGCGGGGCTACCGTTGTTCCCGCCTTCGGGCCAGCAGAAGCCCGAGCGCAAGCAGCGCCCCTGCCGGATGTGGGCGAGCGGGCCGGTGGGTGCACCCCCAGCCCTTGGTGCCCACCCCTTCTCCTGACACGCCGGTGTCGTGGGCGTCGTCCGTATCCGAGGGCACGGCGGTGTCCTCCGCATCTGATGTGTCCTCCGGCTCGCAGTCGTCTCCCCACCCGGGAGCGCCCGGGTAGACGTCGGCGTCGGTGTCGTCGCAGTCGTCGTCTACGCCAAAGCGATCTCCGTCCTGGTCGTCGTCGTTTCCGTCGCAGTCATCATCGACCCCGTCGTACCAGGTCTCTTCGACTTCCGGATGGATGGCGGAGTTGGCGTCGTCACAGTCGTCTCCGCCGTAGATGTGGGACTCGTGCCCGTCTCCGTCTGCGTCGTAGTCGGACACGTGATCGCAATCCAAGATGGCGCCATCGTAGGGGGTGTCCGGCGCCCCCGGGTAGGTGTCGGGATCGGCGTCGTCGCAGTCATCGCCGCCGTAGGTCTCCGAGTCGTGGGTGTCGCCGTCCGAATCAAAGTCCGAGGCGCCGTCGCAGTCGGAGTCCACGCCGTCGTACCAGCTGTCGGTGGCGCCCGGATAGGTGGCGGCCTCCGCATCGTCGCAGTCGTTGCCCCCGTGGGCGTCGCTCTCAAACGTGTCGGCGTCCGCATCAAAGTCCGAGGCACCGTCGCAGTCCGCATCGACCCCGTCGTACCAGGTCTCCGTGGCGCCGGGGTACGTTGTGCTGGCGGCGTCATCGCAGTCCGTGGCGTCTGCCACGTGGCCCACGGGTGGGTTGCAGGCCAGGGCGGACAGGGCCGCATTGCCGTACCCGTCCCCATCCATGTCCGCGTACCAGGTGCTCTCGCCTGTGGCCCCGGACTCATCCACGGAGCCGTCGCAGTCATCGTCCACGCTGTTGCAGGACTCGGTGGCGGCGGGGTTCACACCGGTGTCGGCGTCGTCGCAGTCGGTGGCGTCGGCCAGGTGGCCGCTTACCTGGGCGCAGGCCAGCGCCGAGGTGTTTGGATCGCCAAACCCATCGCCATCCGCATCGGCGTACCAGGAGCTCTCGCCTGTGGCGCCAGGCTCATCCACGGCGCCGTCGCAGTCATCGTCCACGCCGTTGCAGGACTCGGTGGCCCCCGGGTTCACAGCGCCGTCGGCGTCGTCGCAGTCGGTGGCGTCGGCCAGGTGGCCGCTTACCTGGGCGCAGGCCAGCGCCGAGCTGTTTGCATCGCCAAACCCATCGCCATCCGCATCGGCGTACCAGGGGCTCTCGCCTGTGGCCCCGGACTCATCCACGGAGCCGTCGCAGTTATCGTCCACGCCGTTGCAGGACTCGGTGGCCCCCGGGTTCACGGCGCCTTCGGCATCGTCGCAGTCGGTGGCGTCGGCCAGGTGGCCGCTTACCTGGGCGCAGGCCGAGACCCCGGAAGCGCCGTCGCCATATCCGTCCCCATCGGCATCCGGGTACCAGGTGGCTGCATCGATCGCGTCGGGATCATCCGTGGCGCCATCGCAGTCGCTGTCCACCGCATCGCAGGACTCCGGGGCCCCCGGATACACGGTCCCATCTGCCGGATCGCAGTCATCGTCGCCGGTGAACCCGTCCCCGTCGCCGTCCACATACCAGCCGTACAAGGTGGCGACCTCGGCTGCACTCAGCGCCTGGTGGTAGAGGCGCAGCTCATCGACCTGCCCCACCAGGTCGTAGGAGCGGTTTGTCATGGTGCCCACATAAAAGGTCTCCGAGCCGTACCCGATGGCATGGGAGATGGCCTGGGAGCCCCCCAGGTTGCCATCCAGGTAGAGGGAGCCCGTCGAGCCATCCCAGGTGGCGACCACGTGGTGCCATTGGCCGGCGGTCAGGGTGTCGCCGTAGAAGCTGGCCTCGGGTCCGTTGCCGCTGATGGAGAGGCGCAGCATGCCGGAGCCATTGGTGATCAGCCAGTAGCCATTGGGGGAGCCATCGGTGTTTCCCTTGGACACGATGCTGCAGTGCCCGCCCGTACACTGGCTGAAGTCCGGGATGCGCACCCAACTCGAGAAGGTGAAGGCTGACGGCGCAAAAAGCGCGTCGTCCCCGTGACTGGCGTGGTCCCCTGCGGTGGCCAGTGAGAGCGAGTCCCCCGAGTCCCAGGATCCACCCAAAAAATCAGAGAGCTTGTTGCTGCTGGTGGTGGACGCTCCAGCGGAGAGGGACAGGTCGGCCCCTGTGCCCTGGGCGTCGGACCCGTCCCCATCAAAGGGGTACACCAAAGTGGCGGTCTGAGCGTGGGCGAGCGCAGGGGCGAAGATCAGGCCGCAAATCAGGGTACGCATCTGGCCATTGTGACACGACGGTTTCGAACTACAACCCGCGAGACCACTCGGGTCGCAAGGGGATCTTCCCAGTCAACGCCTCGTCGAGCACCCCCAGAATCCGATCGCGGTCCTGGGGCAGCCGACCCCCCAGGGGGAGGTAGTTGCTGGCGTGGTTGGTGCGGAACAGGGCCCCGCTCGGGGCCGACTCCGCCACGATCACCCGAAGCTCCCCCAGGAGCCCATGAATCTGCGGCAACACAAACCCAATGCGCTCCTGGGTCTTGGCAAGCGGCGTGCCGGGCACAAGGGTCAGAGTCAGGGCTGAGAGGAACTCCGGATCCATGGCCGTGACGAGCCGCGCGGAGCCTTGAGCGTGGGCCTCACTCCTCTCCACGCCACCTGCCCCGAGCAGGAAGATCGTGCTGATCTTCAGCCCGGCCGCGTGGGCCTTCGCGGCGGCGGCCACATGGGCATCAAACAAATAGTCCTCGTCCCGGGTGGCCCCAGACGGCCGAGGCCCCTTTGCAACCCTGCGCATTGTGATCTCGTCGCCAGACTCGGGCCCGATATACAAAAGCGTGAGCCCCAGGGCCTTGAGCCGCTCCAACTCCCCCGGCGTCTTCTCCAGAATATTCTCGGCAGTGGCGTAACAACTGACCCGCCGAAGACCGGGAAAATTCTTGCGACAAGACTCCAGAATCGGCAGCCAGTGGTCCATGTCCAGAATCAGCGCATCCCCATCGGCGATGAACACCTTGTCGACCTGGTCGCCGTGGACAGCACCAGCGGCGTCGAGGTCCTCCAGCGACTCGTGCAGCGGCCGCACGCGAAAGACGGGCTTATCCCGGTACATGTCGCAGTACGTGCAGTTGTTCCACGAGCAGCCGATGGTTGC
>CAZRYF010000058.1:0-31252 GCA_964604165.1 uncultured Enterobacterales bacterium | reverse complement strand
TCCAGGCCCGGCCACGTCCGCTGGTCCAGGCGGGGAGCCATGCCAGAGCCAGGGTGAATACGGCCCCTCCCAATGCCAACAGGCCCGTGTCCACCAGGGGGCCGAGGGGATCCGCAAACTGCTGGTGGGTAGCAATGCCCTCGGTGACCCAGCCCGCCATGACCGTGACCGGCAGCACCAGTCCCACCCCCACCATCGTAAACAGGGCGCTGTAGGCAAGGAGGCCCGCCAACGGGCCAGGAGTGACCCGCTGGGGAGGGCGGGGGTTGGACACAGCGCGTTCCGGCGCCCTCCCGCGTAGGATTCGCGCAGCCACAAACAAGGGAAGTGTTGCCGCCAGCACCGCTACCCCAAGGATGGCGGCCCGGGCCAGTTCTTGTCCCCGCACCGCGTCGTAGAGGCGCCAGGTCAAGACCGGCACATCCAACACCGCCACCGCTCCGAAGTCACTCACCGCATAGAGCAGGGCCAACAGCACCCCGAGGGCCAGGGCCGGCCGCAAGGCGGGCAAGACCACAACGGAGAACACCCGCCACCGGGAGGCTCCCAGTGTGCGTGCGGCCTCCTCCTCGGCGGAGGAGACCCGGGCCAAGGCAGTCCCAACCAGCAGATGAACCAGGGGGGTGGTCACAATGATCAACACAGCGGCAGCCAGGGCGAAGCCTCTCTGTCCGGTCGCGGAGGCTGCGGCTCCTGCCAGCACGTAGCTGGGCATCGCCAGTGGCAGGAGTGCCGCGAGGCACAGGGTGCGCCGGCCCGGCAGTGAGAAGCGAGCGTCGATCCACGCAAGCCAGGTGCCCAACGCACCGGCCCCAAGGGCGACGACACCGGCCAGGGCGAGGGTATGCAAGAAGAGCGTCTTGGCCCCGCTCTCCGAGAAGACCTGTTCCAGAGAAGCCGGGGTGCTCTCAAAGGGCGCCAGGGGCTGATCCACAAGAGCCAGGCCCACGCCGGCCAGGGGAGTCCCCACAAGGAGGATCACCACAAAGGCGCCGCCGAGGGCCGCAAGAGAGAACCTAAAGGAGCCCAAGGTCCCGCAAGAGTGCCCGGGTGGGTCCCAGATCGGTGAGGGCGGATTGGTCGACGGTGGCCAGGGAGACAGACGACAGGGGAGGCACATCCGGGTGGGTGGGAACGCCTGGTCGGGCCGGGTACTCAAAGACCTCTTGGGCCAGGGTGGACTGGGCTTCCTCCCCCAAGAGAAAATTCAAGAGGGTTCTGGCTTTTTCTGCACGGGGCGAGCCGGCTCGAATGCCGATCCCGGACACCATCATGATGTTTCCGGCGTCGTGGGGGGTGGGAAAGCTGTGGTTGGCAGCCTTGAAGTCGGGAGTCTTCTTGCGGTGCAGGTAGTAGTGGTTGACCCAGCCAATGGCGATCTCGCCCTTCGCGGCTGCCACCACCTGGGGGGAGTTCTTCGGGTACCGGGTGGGCTCGAGGGCGGCGAGGGCGGTCAGCCACTCCCGGGTCTTCTGTTCTCCCCACAGCGCCCGCAAGGCGCTGATGTGAGCTTGGAAGCTGCTGTTCATGGGGGCCCACCCCAGGCGCCCTGCCCAGGCGGGGTTCACGAGGTCTGCCAGGGAAGCAGGCATCTTCTCTGCGGGCATCGCATCGGTGTTGTGGACCAGCACCCGCAGGCGACCACTGACTCCCACCCACCGGCCGCTTTCGTCCCGAAAGACCGGGTCCACCCGCGAGAGCAGATCCTCAGGAAGGGTCGCGAGCAGCTCCCGCTCTCCCAGCACTCCCATGTGTCCAGAGTCCTGTGCGAACACAAGGTCGGCGGGACTCTCCACCCCCTCGGCCATGAACCGGGTCACCAGCTCGGCGGTGTCGCCGTATTGCACCTGGATGTCGAGCCCCGTGACCTCTTGGGCCCGCTCCAACAGGGGTCCCACCAGGGACTCGCTGCGGCCGCTGTAGACCACCAGCGGGCCGCCAGTGACGTGACTTGCACCGTCACTGCAAGCCAGCAGAATCAGCGTCAGAGAAAACATGCGCACCCTTGATGTTCGGGAGCGCCCTTAACCTCAACAGGGCATATTGGTCTGAGAGGGCGGCATGCGCACAGCAGATGATTGGTTCGACGCGTACGGCGAGAGTCACCAGAATCCGGTGAACAAGACCATCCATTGGATCTGTGTTCCGGTGATCCTGTTTACGACTGTGGGCTTGTGGTGGAGCGTGCCGCGGCTGGGCATGGACCAGCTCCTGCCGGGGGTGGCTGCGCCCTATTTGAACTGGGGCACCTTGCTTGTCGCGGGTGCGCTCGTGTTCTACCTGCGGCTCTCCGTGCCTCTGGCCGCCGGAATGGCGCTGATCTCAACCTGTGTGGTGACGGGCCTCGTGTTGGTGGAAACCCACGTCTCCATGCCCCTGTGGAAGTGCTGCCTGGTGGTCTTCCTTTTGGCTTGGGTCGGCCAGTTCATCGGCCACAAGATCGAGGGCAAGAAGCCCTCGTTCTTCGAAGACCTCCAATTCCTGTTGATCGGCCCCATCTGGTTGTTGGGCTTTGTGTACCGGAAGCTCGGGATTTCTTACTGACTCGAGGCCTGCGTACTCTTCAAGGCGCAACCAGCGTGATCGGCCCCGGCTGCCAGGTGTAGGAACCGCTGGTCTGAAACACGGCGGCGATGTCCAGGGGGCCGGTGCAGGTGACTCCTTTCATGTTGGCGCCGGTTACCGCCCCTCCCGCGGCGCAGAAAATGGAACCTTCTCGGGCGGTTTCTCCGGGATTTCCAGTCTCGGTGCCAGTCTCGGTGCCAGTCTCGGTGCCAGTCTCGGTGCCAGTCTCGGTGCCAGTCTCCACCGGGGTGCCGGTGTCCACCTCGCCTGTGTCCACGGCCAGATCCTTCTCCCGGCACCCGGTGGCTACCAGGCAGATCAACAGGGTAGAACGAAGTCGAAACAGGGGTGCCTCCGGTGAGAAACTGTACCACTGCCGGAAATGCGCATGGCCCTTTTGTTGGGTGGCGGGCCTGTATACTCGCCTTGCCTATCTTTGGAGGCACCCATGTCCCGCTTTCTTCTTCTCCTTGTTGCCGGGGCTGCCCTCGGCGGTTTGACCCAGGAAGCGCTTGCGATTCCCACCGGCCTTCAACACCAGGGGCGCCTGCTTGATGGGGATGGTGTTGGGCTGGAGGGAGACCACGTGCTTGGGTTTTCGCTGTTTGAAGCCCAGACCGGGGGCGCGGCCCTCTGGAGTGAGATCCTGGAGGTCGGCTTTGATGCTGGGTACTACTCGCTGACCCTTGGTGGCAGCACGTCTCTGGATGACTCGCTCTTCTCCGGGGGGCCTCTCTGGTTGGAACTGACCGTGGACGGGGAGACCCTGGCACCGCGCCAGACCCTTGGCTCGGTGCCCACGGCGCTGCGTGCGGCCAGCGCAGAGAGCGCCGACTCGGTGGCTTCCGTGGGCTGGTCGGACATTGCCGATGTTCCGGCGGACCTGGCGGATGGGGACGATGATTCTGACTCCCTGGGCAGTCTTGCCTGTACCAACGCCGCCATCCCGGTCTGGAACGCCGCGGGAGCCCAGTGGATTTGTGGCGCAGATGCGGACACGGATTCCCTGGGGGCGCTGGCCTGTTCCGATGAAGCGATTCCCGTCTGGAGCGCGGCGCTGGGGGCTTGGGTCTGCGGCGCAGATGCGGACACCCAGGTGACCAGCCTGGACTGGTCGGACATCACAAGCCGCCCCGCGGGCCTGGACGATGGGGATGATGACACACAAGTGACCAGCCTGGACTGGTCGGCGATCACGAGCCGCCCCGCGGGCCTGGACGACGGGGATGACGACACACAAGTGACCAGCCTGGACTGGTCGGCGATCACGAGCCGCCCCGCGGGCCTGGACGACGGGGATGACGACACACAAGTGACCAGCCTGGACTGGTCGGCGATCACGAGCCGCCCGGCCGGCCTGGACGACGGGGACGACGACACACAAGTGACCAGCCTGGACTGGTCGGCGATCACGAGTCGACCCGCGGGATTGGATGACGGGGACGACGACAACGACACCTTGGGGAGCTTGAGCTGCAGCCAGGGCCAGGTGGCGGAGTTTGATGGGTCCTCCTGGGTCTGTGGACGGGGGGTGGTGGCCTGGCATGCGTACAACTCCAGCGGCGCTTCTTTCAGCAGCGGGCAGACCCTGGTCTACGGGGCGGTCACGGTCAATGCAGGCGGTGCCTATGACACCTCCACGGGGGTGGCGACGATTCCAGGTGACGGGGTGTACAGGCTTTGCACCTACACCATCAGCTACAACAATTCCTCTGGCAACACTTACATGGATCTCTATGTCAACGGGTCGGACGTCTCGAGTCAGGGGGGGCGGGTGTACGCCTGGAACCGCAGCTCAAGCGCGTTGCACCTGAACCTGGGGGGATGTGTGTTGCGGGACCTCTCCGCGGGGGACACGGTGTACTGGGTCTCCGAGGGGGTCAACAGCGTCTATCCAAGCGGCATGTACAGCTACATGAACGGCGAGCGGCTCTGAGTACCGCAGGGTTCGCCAAATCGAGGGGGAGTCACTTTATACCCCCCGCATTCTGGCGAACCCTCGGTCCCAATTGTCGCCAAATTCGGGGGGAGATAGCGTATCTCCCCGGGGAATTGGCGAGGTTGAGGACCCTTACTTCGCCAAAACCCGGGGGAGTTGTTTTATACCCCCCCTTTTCTGGCGAACCTCCGTCCTCAGGGTCGCCAGAACTGGAGGGGGATGGGGTATCCCCCCCTCGGTTTGGCGAACCCCCGTCCTCAGGGTCGCCAGAACTGGCGGGAGATGGGGTATCTCCCCCTCGGTCTAGCGAATCTCCGGCCTCAAGGGACTACCAGCCTCCCTGCATCCGCGGGGCCTCGTAGTCCTCGTCGTTCTCCACGAGGCAGCCTTCAGAAGAGGTGTCGCTGGTGCTGTGGCCGCTCTCCCAGGTCCAGGAGAAGTGCAGGTGGTGCTGGTGGAAGGGCCAGCCGTCGCCGTAGGCCAGGTAGCTGTCCATGCGGCTGCGCTGGTTGGCGGTGATCTTGCCCTCGCTGCGCAAATCGTCGGCCGCATCGAACAGGTCGGTGGCGATCATGGGGTCGACGCCGATGACCCGCACATTGGAGGAATCCAAGAGCGTGGCGATGAAGAACGCCGAGCGGCGGGCATCCAGGATGTCTGGTGCACCTGTGCAGAAGGACCCGTCTTCCGGGCAGACGCTGCGGCCCAGGTTGTCTGATCCGGTCTGGTAGTAGGCCACATCGATGTCGTTGCCGTTGATGTGTGTGCCCTGGGGGTGACGGAGCTGCCCCACCATGGTGCCGGGGGTCGATCCGTCCCTCTCGGACATGTCCAGGAGCCCGATTGGGTTGGTTCCCGGGAACATGGCGGCGGTGGCATCCGAGGCGTAGCGAATGAGGTAGCTCACCTCGCGTCGCAAGTGGCTGTAGTGCACGTCGTGGGAGACCACGTACCCCTGGTCCAATGCGTTGGACTGCGGGAACTGCATGATCTCGTTGCAGGGACCGCTCTCCGAGGTGTTGGAGTAGAACGCATCGCAGTCCACCCCTTCCTGGTACGGCGAGGTGTCGATCAGAATGTCGTAGTCCGCTGTCGCCGTGTCCCAGGGGGCCACCGCGATGTAGTGGGTCTCGGCCTGGTTTGTGTCGTTGTACCAGGCGAGGGATTCCACGCTTGTCTCGGCGTAGGAGTACCAGGTGATGTTCGTGGTGTAGCTGTCGTCCACAATGTCCAGGGCCGCTGGCAAAGGACTGGCCGGGTTCTCGAACTCGAAGATGTCCAGGTCCGTGGAACCCTGCCCAGAACCATCGATCTCGATGCTCACCGAGAGCCACTCGCCGGGGGGGACATCGATACGGTAGACATCCAGCTCGCCGGTGCACAGTTGCACGTCCCTCCAGGTGGAGCCGTCCACACTGCTCAAGCCCGAGGCGGTCTGAATTGTCTCATTCTCGGCCGTGCCACAGTCGTCCACAAAGGGCGGCAGGTCGATGGAGTCCACCCAGTCGTCCTCGATGGGGTCCTCCTCGTCGTCCGGCAGGTCCGTGTCGTCGTCGCTGTTGTCGTCCGGCAGGTTGTCGTCGTCGCTGACCTCGTCGTCGCTGTTGTCGTCGTCGCTGACCTCGTCGTCCACGGGGTCGGTTTCCTCGAGGCGATCCTCAAGTGGGGGGAGGATCTCCGAGGAGCAGGCCGTCAGCGCCAAAGGCAGAAGTACATACATTTTCATGGTGTCGATCCGGTCAGGGAGAGATTCAGTCGAGGAAGCCCGGGTTCAGGGGCGCCTCGTACTCGGGGAGGTTCTGGAGCAGGCAGCCAGGAGCGTCCTGCGGGGAGGCTGCATCCGACTCAAAGGACTCGGTGTAGTTTCCGCCTTCCCAGCTCCAGGAGAAGTGCAAGTGGTGCTGGTGGAAGGGCCAGCCGTCACCGTAGGCCAGGTTTCGGCCCATGCGGTTCACGCTCTTTCGCTCCACGAGGCCCTCCTCGTAGAGGTCGTCGATGGCGTCCTCGAGCATGGGGGCGATCATCGTGTCCACACCAATGACCCGCAGATAGGGCGACTCCATCAGCTTGGCGATGAAGAACGCCGAGCGGCGAGCATCGAGGATGTGGGGCTCGGAGGTGCAGAAGTAGCCGTTCTCCTGGCAGACGCTGCGCCCCAGGTTGTCGGAGCCGGTCTGGTAGTAGGCCACGTCGATGTCGTTGCCCTCCACGTGGGTGCCTTCCGGGTGGCGGAGCCGTCCCTCCCAGCGTCCCGGGGTGTCGCCATCGGGTTGGCTCATGTCCAGGAGCCCGATGGGGTTCGTGTCCTCGAACGCCGCAGCGGTCTCGGCCGCGGCGTAGCGCACGAGCATGATGACCTCCCGTCGCAAGGCGCTGTAGTGGGTGGGGTGGGACACCAGGTAGGAGTGGTCCTCGGTCATGGCCTGGGGGAACTGCATCACCGTGTTGCAGGGGCCCCGGTCGCGGGTGTCGTCCACGTACTCGTCGCAGTCCATGCCGTCGTAGAACTCCTGCAGGTTCACCCGCAGGTCGTAGTCCGCGTTCGCGCCGTCGTAGCCGGCCACGGCCAGGTACTGAATCAGCGTCTCACCCGTGTCGTTGTACCAGGCGAGTCGCTCGGTGGGCTGCTCCGTGGCCGAGGCCCAGACCACGTTCAGATCGCCGCTCTCCTCCACCATGTCCAAGCTCGCGGGAATGGGGCGATCCGGGCTCTCCAGGGCCCAAAGGTCCAGGTCCCGCTTGCGCTTGCCGTTTCCGTCAATGTCCAGGGTCACCGCTGCCCAGAATCCCGGGGGAATGTCGATGCGGTAGACATCTACATCGCCGTCGCACAGGTCCAGCTCCGTCCAGGTCTTGCCGTCTTCCAGTACAAGGCCCGAAGCGGTCTCCACGGTCTCGTTGGATGCGCTCTCACAGTCTTCGACAAAAGCGGGAAGCGGGTTTGCGTCCACCTCGTCTTCCAGGCGCTCTGGCATGCAGCCAACGGACAGGAAGATGGCGAAGAAAGGGATGCTGCGCATGGATGCCTCCGGATCGCTGCGCCTATAGGGAGATCCAGGGGAATCCGCAAATTCAGGTGGGCGTATTCTCCTCGGGCTCCTGGTCCTCGGAGACCTCTTCCCTGGCCGCTGGCGGGTCGGTGCTCGGCACTTGGCCGTGGGCCAGGAACAACGGTATCGCGACCCATGCGTCGGTTCGTCCTCCCAACTCCATCAGGGTGCGAACCATCTCCTCGTCTTCGGGTTGTTGACGTCCGGTAGCCTTGATCAGCCGCAGAGCGGCACCGAAAGCTGCATCCATCAGCAGATCGATGGGCAGATCCCCGGACGTCAACGGCAGCATCTCCACCCGGACGTCCTCGAGGCCAGCCTCGGCAAGCAACGTGCCCATTTGCCGCCCGATGCGCCGGTTCCCCCCCAGGTCTGCCCTCGCGTTTGCGGCACGGGTCTGAAATTCCCGAAAGCCGGCTGGCTCGGGGTAGACCACGATCGCCCCATCGTCCAGGTCCAGGGCGGCCACCATCCCACCGGGACGGGTGATGCGTTCCATCTCCGACACGGCCTTTCCCGGGTCCTCCAGCTTGTGGAGAAGCAACCTTGTGTAGGCGAGGTCGACGGAATCACGGTCCATGGGTAGAGATTCCGCACGCCCGGCCTGAAAGCGACACCGGTTGGAAAGGGAGAGGTCCTTTGCCCGTCGGTTTGCATGTTGAAGGAGCGCCTCGTCCGGCTCGATACCCGTGACCTGGCTGCCGGGAAAGAGGTTGGCCAGAAACACAGTGGTGTTCCCCGGCCCCGCACCCACGTGCACAATGGTCGGCTGCTCTCCAGTGACTCCCAGGCGCCGGAGCCAGTGCCCCTCGATCTCCTGGCCGGCTAAGGCTTCTCGTTCTCGCTTCTGGAGGGTGGCGTCCGCGGTCAACTCGGCTGGGTCTGTGGTTTCCTCCTCATCCATGGAGAGGGTCACGGGGGTCGCGGGGCGTATTCGTTCCTCGGGGCGGACCTGGGCGCCTCCTACGAGCTTGTTCATGGCCAACAGGCGCTCGCACAGGATTCGCACCATGTTCCGGGCCAGCTGGCGTCCAATGGGAGGGGCTTCCATCTCCAACAGTTCAAATGCCGTGTCCGGCAAGAGCAGCACCTTGGACGCCTCCAGGGCCACCAACCGCGCAGTGCGTCCCACTCCGAGCACGCCAGCCATCTCTCCAAAGACCTGGCCCGGGCCCAGGACCGCGATGAGATGCGGGTCGGGACCGCGGTCCAGGGTGACCCCCAGCTCTCCCTCGAGCACCATGCCCATTCCCTGCTCCGTCTCTCCCAGCTCGTAGATGGTCTCGCCCCGGGGCACATCGACCTTGGGGCACATGGCCAGAATGACCTGGGCCTGGTCCTCTTCCAGGTCATCCAACAGGGAGTACTCCTTGCGTTGAAGGGTGTTTTCGGCGAGCCCCGCCCACAACGCCCGCATGGCCCGCGGGTCCACCGGGGGGGTTTGAAACGAGGGAGTCAGGCGCTCGAGGGTCTGGGCCAGTTTCCCCCCATCGTCGCAATCCGCCGCCAAGAAGCGGCGAAGGGGGCTCTTGACCTGAAACAGGTGCATCGCCCCTCGCATGGTCAAGGCCATGGGCACCCGCAGAGCGTGTCGGTCCAGTGCGCGTCCAGGCGCAGCATATGGACGGTATCCCAGCTGTTGGTACAGGTGAACCAGGGACAACTCCGCCAGGAGAATGTCCAGCTCTACCTCCAGCTCCAGGCCCAGCTGGTAGCGGCGCGTGACCAGGAGTGACGCCACGGTTCGCCCCTTGTAGGCCGGGTCGACAAGCAGGTCCCCGGTCAAAGAGATGTGCTCTTGGCCCAGCTCCCCGCACACCTCCTTCAAGAAAAGGGCCTGCACGTTTTTCTCGGAGATGCTGTCCTCGCTGAAGAGGGTCGAGCGCAAAGTGCCCACGGTGGCCCCGGTCTCCTGGTCAATGGCGGCCAGCAGGTGTGCACCCTCATCCCAGGGACCCTTCAAGGTGCCCGCGTCGTGGTCCATGCCCTCCACCTCGATGCCCAGCTCGTTTGCGCAGACTCGGTAGCGAAAGCGAAAGACCGCCTCTCGGTCTCTCGCGTTCTCCAGCAGTACGACTCGGATCGACATGAATCAGGTGTGCTATGCAGGGTTCCTGGAGGAGCGTACGTGGGAGCCCTTGCCCCAGTCAACGCGGAGCGCCTGGTCTTGCCTGCGGACATCACCGGGTCCACCGGGTGGGAAGCACTGGAGGTGCAATCCCCCGGGCGACCCGAGGAGTTGGGTCGGATCCTGCAAGATCTGGCTTCCGAGGACTGTGGGCACAGTTGGAGGAACTTGTTGTTTGGGCTGCCTGGCGAGACCCCGGAGGGGATTGCAGCGAGTTTTCTGGAGCAGCTGGAATCCGATCGGGCCACCACGCTCTTCACCTACACCGCGGTGCAAGGAGAGGTGCGAGAGCCCTTGGCAGTGGCGGCCATCAGCCCACGGGTCTCCCCCGACTTTCCCCACGAGGGCTTTCCGGTGTTGGCCCGTTGTTTTCTTCGGGAGTTTGCGCGGGGTCTTGGACTCTACCCTGTGCTCGTGCAGCATCGCCTGCGGCGCTGTGAGCAGCACTTCGGGGAGGATCTGTGCGCGGTTCACATTGGCGCAGCCCGTGACCCGGTCTTGTCGACCCTTCTTCGAGGCCTGGAAGGAGGACCGAGGTTTTATTGCGCTGGGGAGGAGGAGCTTGTGGTGGGGGGGGACTCGTATTGGGTGAAGGATTTCATCGCTCCCATGGGACCCTGGCGAGAGGCGCTGCTGGACAGTCCAGAGCCCCTGGGGTTGCTCTTTGCCCGGGTGCTGCGGGGGGAGCCGGTTTCTCTTGGGCAGGTTCGGGAGTCCTTGCGGGTCGCAGAGGCCATGGACGAGTCTGCGCCCGCAGCACGCCAGTGGGTGGAGCTTTGCGATGCCATCGGGGTGCAGGATTGAGCCTGTCCGTTGTTGAATGTCCGAAGTGGGGGCTCTTGGGATGGGTGTCGGTGGCCTCCGAGACCCGAGGGCTCGCATTCGGAGGAACCCGGGTCAGCGGGGACGTGACCGCGGAGGAGGTCGAGGCCCTCTCGTGGAACATGCACCGCAAGCTGCTGCCGGTGGGGTTGCCCACGGGCGGTGCGAAGGCCGGGTTGAGGGTGGATCCACAGGATCCTCTGCTCCTGGAGAAGGCTCGCGCCTTCGGCGAGCGGGCCCGCACGTTGCTCACGACCTCGGTGGTCTTGGGCAAGGACATGGGCGCCACGAACCAGGTGATGGAGGCGATCTATGCGGGGGCCGGCGTTCCCCAGCTCTTTCTGGCCAAGGCCCGGGGGGATTCGTGTCCAGATCGCATGGGGGACCTGGCCGGTTACCGGCCCCACATGACGGGCCTCGGGGTCGCCTGGGCGGCGCGGGCAGCCCGCCGAGGCGAAATGGAGGGGGCGCGGGTGCTGGTGCAGGGGTGGGGCGTGGTCGGCCGGGGCAGCGCTGTGCGGTTGGAGGAGATGGGGGCAAGGGTGGTGGGGCACAGCGACGTAGACGGGGCCAGAGTCGGGGAACAGTCCCTGGAGAGGGACGCACTGCTGGGGTTGGAGGCGGATGTGCTGATTCTGGCGGCCGGTACGGGCAGCGTGGGTGCGGCCCTCGCCGAGACGGTCTCTGCGCACCTGGTGGTGGAAGGGGCGAACCTGGCGCTGACAGCGGATGCGCGGAAGTTGCTCTATGAAAGGGGCGTGGAGGTGGTGCCCGACTGCATCGCAAGCTGCAGCAGCGCCTCCTTGGTGGCCAGCCAGCTGGCAACGGGAAACAGCGGCCACCCGGGGGAGATCTGGGCCCGGATTGAGGCGGGAATCGAGACCAGCGTAAGAGAGGCGCGGGCCCTCGGCGTGCAGGAGGACATTCCCCTGCGGGAGGCGTTTCTGCGCAAGTGGGGTTGAGCCTGCTAGAATCTTCAGGAGTGACCCCCCTGGACCCCGAGACCTGGTTTCACGAACGCGCCTCGCACTACGTGGAGGCGCAGGTGCTCTTTCACCTGAACGCCTGTGGTGTTTTCGGGGTGTTGGCGGGAGAGGGGGTGACCACCGGGGCCCTCGCGGAGCGCTTGGAGCTTGTCGAGCCCGTGCTGGAGACGCTCCTGCGGTTCGTGCAAGGGGTGGATGATCTCCTGGCCCGGGACGCGAACGGGGTCTGGGACCTGACCCCCTTTGGGCGTTCGGTGGTGGGACGTTTCGGTCGCTCGGATGCCGGGGGGATGCACCTGAATTTCTTTGATGTGCGGGTCGGGGCCTACGGTCCGGTGTGGGAGGCCTGTGGGGCTTTGTTGCGTGGAGAGAGGGCCTATGGGGAGGGTCTTTCACGAAAGGGAACTGTCGCGGCCGAGGGGGTCTACAAGGTCGGGGCCCGCATGGGGCCGGCTCTTGGCAGCTGGGTGGGGCGCCAAAATCTGGATGGGGTCGTCGAATGGGGTGTGACCACCGGTCTTCTGGCGGGTCTCCCGGTTTCCTCCCGGGTGGGTTTGGATCGCGACCCAAGGGCTTTGAAGGCTGCGTCATCCCGTGCTGTTGCCGAGGGACAGTTGGACATCGACTGGGTGCAGGCGGATCTCTTTTCACCGGAGTGCTGGGTGGAGCGAACGCCACCTGGACGGTCTGCACACTTCTCGGTGCATTTTCACGAGCTGCTGGCCCACGGGGAAGAGGCGGTCATCGGCTTGTTGCGGGCCTTGGGGAAGGCGCAGCCGGGCAACCTGGTGGTGGCTTTGGAGCAGCCTCGTCTGGACTTGTCTGCAAGGGACACCACCCCTCGATCCCAATGGCTCTATGCCTGTTCCAATGAGTTGATTCACCACCTCATTGGGAACGGCCGGATCCTGGATCGGGATCAGTGGACAGATCTTTTTCGCCGGGGAGGCTGTATTCCCATTCAGGGTGAATCCATGGGGTACCTCGGGTACGAACTAATGGCCTTTTCGCTGGGAGGAGAACAGTGAGCGACCACCGCCATGAGTGGGGCAATTCAGGACCCATCGACGTGATCGTCGTGGGCGGAGGCCTGGCGGGCTCCACCGCTGCGGCCTACCTCGCCATGTACGGGCACCGGGTGTGGCTGCTGGAAAAGGAGACCGGCCCCCGACATCGGGTGGGGGAGTCTCTCCTGCCGAGCATGATGCCGATCCTGGAGGACTTTGGGCTGATTGAACAGGTGGAGGCCCTGGGGTTTCGCCACAAGACGGGTGGCACCTTCATCTGGGGCAAGTCCCGGGAGCCGTGGGATGTGCTGTTCTCCAACAACCCGTTTCTGCCCTACCCGTACGCCTACCACGTGGATCGGGCCGTCTTTGACGACATGCTCCTGCAGCATGCCGGAAGCCGGGGTGTGGAGGTGCGCCAGGGCGTCACGGTGCTCGGTCCGGTCCTGGATGGGGAGCGGGTGGTGGGGGTCCGGTGCCGGGACCAGCACGATGACAGAGAGCACGTTCTCCACTCCCATTTCGTCCTGGATGCCAGCGGTCCTGCGGCGGTGCTGGGCAAGCAAGTCACCCAGCGCCACTACGACGAGCAGATGCGGCAAGTGGCGTTTTTCACCTACTACGACGATGTGAAGGGCCCGGAGGGGGTGCGCGAGGGCCACGTGCTCATCGAGAGCAATCCCTGGGGTTGGTTCTGGTACATCCCCATGGATGGAAAGAACCTGGGACAGGCCAGCGTCGGGTTGGTGTCCGGCCAGGAATTCAAGGAGGAGTACCAGGCCATGGGGCTGGACGCCTACTTTGATCGGGCCATGGCCCAGGCTCCTTTCATGCAAGAGCTTCTGGGGCCAAAGGCCCGCAGGATCAAGGACATCCGGGCCATCTCCGACTGGGCCTACACCAGCGAGGCCGTGGCGGGGCCTGGCTGGTTCCTGGCGGGGGATGCCGCTGCATTTCTTGATCCGCTTCTGTCGTCCGGTGGCACCATGGCGATGCTCGCCGGCTACTCGGCCTCGGTCTGCCTGCACACCCTTCTGGAAGACCCGGACATGGAGGCCGATGCGCGGGCCTTCTACGACACGAATTACCAGCGCATGTGGGAGGTCACCCGGGACTTCCTCCACTATTTCTACGCGGGCAACCTCTCGGCCCACTCGGACGACATGTTCTGGAAGGCCCGGAGCATGCTCAACCTGGACGAAAACGTGGCGGCCTGCCAGGCCTTCTGCTTCCTGGTGAACACGATCCCCGCCAACCCCCACCCGGCGCTTCGCAAGCAGATCCACATGTACATGCAGTTCATGGACCAGGTGGATCACCCGGAGGACCAACTAGGCGATTCCCAGGCGATCCAGGAAAAGGTCCGAGAAGTGGCCGCCCTGGAGCTTGAAAAGGAGATCCGGGAGGACCTGGTACCGATTCTCAATGGGGAGCTGGACACGGCTTGGCAGATCGATGGGGACAACCACACCCTGCAGCCGGTGCGAGGTGTCACCTTTGATGACACAAGGCCTGTGTTTTCCTCCACTTCCTCCTGGCTCCTGGGCCGAAACATCGTGCCCCTGGAGGACGCGAGCTGGGACCTGGTCAAGCTGCTGGACGGATCGTCCACGGTGGGAGAAGTCCTGGCCAAATTCCCGGGGGACGATGGGCTCGAGCGCTTGAAGTCCCTCTGCGGCGAGAAGTTGGTGCTTCTCACTGTGTCCGACGGGGGAGCTTAGGTGAAGTACCTCCTTGTGTGGCCCCTTGCGAACCTCGTGCGGGCCCCGTGGATCTCCGGCGTCACGGTGGTGGGGGTGGCCTTGGCAACTCTTGTGGTGGCGACCTTGCAGGGCTTTGTGCAGGGGTACGAAACAGCGGTGGCCCGAGAGGTGGACGGCTTGGGGTACGACCTGCTGGTCACAGCGCGCGGGTGTCCCTACGAGGCCGCCACGTTGATGCTTCGGGGAGGGGTGGGGCTGCGGTATATGCCAAATGGTGTGGTGTCCTCCCTGGAGGCGGATCCGGCCGTGGAAGGGGCGTGGCCGACCTTGATCCACCCGGTGCGTGACCCGGACAACCCGGAGGGAATGACCTTGCTCAAAGGCGTGGTGCCCGGTCTTCTGGGGGCTCGGGGGCTGGCGCTGCGGGCGGGGACCTGGCTCGACGGGGAGACTCCGGGTGTGGTGTTGGGGTTCGAGGCGGCCGAGCTCATGCAGCGCCATCCAGGGGACGAGATCCTGCTTCCCCGGGGAGAGGACCCTCTGGTGCTGCCGGTGCTGGGCATTCTCGAGCGCACCGGGAGCCAGCTCGATGGTTCGGTCCTGTTGGACCTGGTAAGGCTCCAGGAGGCCTTTGGTCTCGGGGACAAGTTGACCGGAGTGGGGGTGCAGCTCTCGGATGCGGGTCGGATGGACGCCCAGGCGGTGCGGGATCGGTACGAGGCGGATGCTGCGCTGCAGGTGATTCCCCTGTCGAGGGTGGTGGAGACCCTGCGGGCCGCCATGGCCAACCTGAGGGGGGTGGTTCGCTTGCTGTCCGGGTTCCTGGTGGGGCTGGCGGGGGTGGTCCTGGTGAACACGGCCCTGGTTCGGGCGCTGGCTGAGCACCCGGGCCGGGTGATGCTGCATGCCATTGGCTTCTCCCAGGGCTTCATCGGCCTGGCGGCCCTTATGGAGAACCTCGTGCTGGTGGGGCTGGGGACGGTGTTGGGAGTGGGGTTGGCCTGGGGCGGGGCGGGTGTGTCCACGGACTGGATTGTGAACAGGCTGCCCTATGCTCCGGACGGGGTGTTGGTGGTGCTGGATTGCGGTTTGATTTGCCGGGGTGTGGTGGGGGCGGCGGCCCTGGGGGTGTTGGCCACGGTGCCCGCCCTGGTGCGGCTTGGGTTCGGGGGCTCCCTGGTCGACTTGAGGGGCCGCTGATGCTGGAGGCACGGCGTATCGACAAGGGGTTTGGGTCGCGTTTGGTGCTTCGCGGGCTTGATCTCGCTGTGGAAGCGGGTGGGCACACCCTCATCCGTGGGCCCTCCGGGTCGGGAAAGTCCACTTTGGTTCACTTGCTGGCGCGGCTGGTGGTGCCGGATGCGGGGGACCTGTTGTGGGAAGGGGCCACCGTGAAGGGAGACGCCGCCGCCTGGCGGCTCTCTCATGTGGGCCTGGTGTTTCAGGATGTCCACCTGCTGGAGAGCCTCACGGTGCTCCAGAACCTGGACATGGTGGCCCGCGGGGCGGGCTGTGACGTGGACCCGGGGCTGCTGGTGCCTTTGGGGCTTGCAGATCGAACGCACGACCCGGTCCGTGTGCTGAGCCGGGGGGAGCGGCAGCGCGTGGCTCTGGCCCGGGCTTTCTCCAACCGGCCTCGTCTGCTCTTGGCGGATGAGCCCACCGCCAGCCTGGATCCTGCCCAGCGGGACCAGGCACTGGCTCACCTCTTTGATCTCTGTGCACACCTGGAGACCACCGCGGTGGTGGTTTCCCATGACAGCGCCCTGACCGACCGCCCGGAGTGGAAGCAACACTTGTGGCTGGAGGGTGGACGCCTTCAACCTGCGCGAAGTAGGTGAACGGCAGGAGGTCGCCATGTTCTGGTTGTGGACGCTGTTGGGGTTTTTGGCGTGCGACAAGGAGCCGCTTTTGCTGGAGGTGGATTCGGCTGTGGTCCCCGCTCAGGAGCTGCCCGATCGATTCGAGGTGGCCCAAGCGGTCGGCCCCTGGGACAACTTTCACACCCACGACTCGGTGAATGATCGTCTGGAGGTCCGGGTGAAGCCGCCGCGCATGATGTTGGTGGCCCAGCGGGATCGCTACGAGAAGGACCCGGTGGCGGGTATCTTGCGTGATGGAAAGGTGAACTTCTGGGCGGTGGCGGAGCTCTATCGGAAGGGAATCATCAAGCGAGAGGATCAGGCCGCGATCGTGGCCGACATGAAGGAGCGCATGGCGGCCCGCCCGGACGACCACCGCATGAAGGCCAACGCGGTCATGGGGCTGGTGCATATTGGGTTTGATGAAGAAGCCATTGCCTTGATCGAGGCCTACAAGGAGGAACCCTGGTTTGTGGACGACTGGGACGTGAACTTCTATGCGGGTTCACTCTTCTTCCGGTACCGGGAGTACGCTCGTTCGATTCCCTACCTGGAGTCGGCCCACCGCATCCACCCAGATGTGCACACCCGACTTTGGCTCTCCATGGCCCTGACGGCCCAAGAAGGGGACGATATCGAGGCGCGTCGCGCTGAGTTGTTTTCCTTTGGAGACCACATGAAGTCCGACTCGGCGAACTTCCCCTTTCGGGACCGGGCGGATGCTCTGGGCATTCGGCGCTGGCAGCTGGCGGGCGCGGTGTCCTTTCTGGACATGGACAATGACTCCCACCTCGACCTGGTGGCCAACGGCGCCTACTCCCACCCGGAGCTGTACCGCTACAAGGTGGGGGAGGGGTACATCCGCGCAGCGGACGCTGCCCTGGACGACATCTACAACACCCCGCCAGGAATGGTGGCCGCGGACTTCGACAATGATGGCTTCACGGATCTCTACCTGACCCAGGCGGCCTGGTTCAGTGCCGGTCCCAACCGGCTGCTGAAGAATGAGGCCGGGGCCCGCTTTGTGGATGTCACCAACGACGGGGATGTGGCGGTCATGGACCAGAACTCCTGCGGGTCCGGGGCCCTGGACTTTGATCGGGATGGGCTGGTGGACCTGGCGGTGACCGGCACCATGGGGGGCACCCTGCGCTTGCTCAAGAACAAGGGGGACATGGTGTTCGAGGATGTGAGCGCCGGGGCGGGAATCAAGCCTTTGCAGGCCACCGCGGTGGGCATGGCTGTGGGGGATGTGAACAACGACGGGTGGCCTGACGTGTTTGTGAACTCGTTCAGCCCCCCATACGGCGGGGTACCCGGCAGTGGCTTTACAGCCCCGAACCAGCTGTACATCAACAACCAGGATGGCACCTTCACGGAGGAGGGGGTGCAACGCGGGGTGTCTGAAGGCTCCTCCATGGGGTTTGCCGCCTGGATGTTCGACTACGACAACGACGGAGACCTGGACATTCTCGCCAGCAATTTTGCCCGGTCTGAGGAAACAGTGGTCAAGGGCATGCTGGAGAAGCTGCCCTGGGAGATGGGCTACCACGGGGCCGCCCTGTACAAGAACGACGGCGCGGGGATGTTCGCCAACATTGCCGAGAAGGTGGACTTTCAGCCGGCGAGCATCATGGGGGCCCAGTTCGTGGACTTTGAGCTGGATGGAGACCTGGACGTGGTGCTGGGTCCGGGCAGCCATCCCCTGTCGTTCATGCAGCCGGCGCTCTTCTATCGAAACGATGGAGGCGATACATTTACGCTCATCACGCCGCTTGATGATCCCCACTTCTATGGCAAGTTCCACGGCACGGCGTTTGCCGACATGGACCGGGATGGAGACCCGGATCTGATCATGAACAACGGGGGGGTGATGCTCTCGGACAGGTGGCGGGATCTTGTACTGGAGAACACCACCACCGGGGCCCACTGGGTGCACCTGATGTTCAAGGGAACCCAGTCAAACCGGAGCGCCATCGGGGCGCGGGTCACCGTAGAGGTCGGGGATAAAAGACTCATGCAAGAGGTGGCGGCGGGACAAGGATTCTCCTCCACCAACAGCCCCTACCTCATTTTTGGCCTGGCGGAACATGAAGCCACGGGCCCGATCACCGTACGGTGGCCGTCCGGGAGTGTGCAGAAGATTTCACCCCTGGCTGCGGACCAGGCGCTGGTGATCACCGAGGGGTCGGACACCTACCGGAGGGTCTATTGACGGTCGGATGGCTGGTGGTGTGGGTCCTCGCCGGTTGCGGTGGGGACACGCTCTATGGGGCCGCTGCGGAAGTGGGGGAGTTGAAGGGCGCGGCAGTGGCGTGGGAGGCATCCCACCCGGAGGGGGAGATCACCGTGAAGGGGGAGATCGGCGAGGTCTGCCCCATGGGGTGTTGGTTCTACCTTCTGGGGAAAGGGGACATGGTGTACGTGGAGTTGGACCTGGAGCGTGGGTTTGTGATTCCCAAGAAGTCAAAGGGCAAGCAGGCGGTGGTGAAGGGAACGGTGCGAGGGACGGGGGCCGAGCGGCGGTTGAAGGCGGGGACGGTGGTGGTCTATTAGGGTCGAGACTTGGACAATTCAAGTTTGTCTCGGCTACCAGGCCCTTGATCCTCCAAGCAGGAGATAGGCCGCGCCATGTGCAACCTCGCCGGTGCTTGTACTTGGAGCACCGACGACGAGGTCGTCTCTTCCATCCCCGTCCAAGTCTGCAGCCTCCATTGCCCGGCTAAGCCGGTCGTTGGGTTGACCGGCGAGAATTCCGACTGGTTCGGCACCGCTCGACATGGGATCCAAGAGATACACCAGTCCGGGGGTGGCATGAGGGGAGTTATGGCCCGGCCTGCCTATGGCGATCTCATCGTCGCCATCGTCCTCCAGGTCGAGCGCGGCCAGGGTGCGGCCAAATGCTGTCCGATCGTCGTCTGCGAGAAAGGTAAAGTCAGATTCATCAAACGCGAGCCGAGCTACCACTGGGCCAAGAAAGCACCCGACTTTTGAGGATGGCCGATTGTCCGCTATGGCTGCGGACACACAGAGATCGAGTTGGCCATCACCGTCGAGATCCGGCGCAGCCACTGCAAGTCCGGTGTTGTAACTACCTTGATCGCCATCGATTCCATCCAGCAACTCCATCGACACCAGTTCCACTCCTCCACCCGGCAAGATGTTGACCTGCCCTGAACCGGTAGCGAGGCCATCAGCGGAGAGGTTGGCCACGAGGAGATCGCTGTAGCCGTCACCAGTCAGGTCGCCGGGGCCATTGATTCTGGGTGAGCCCACGAGTGTCGTAAACAAGGCGGTGGGGGCCGCTCCCAATGTTGGAAGATCCAGCGGCCCATAGGTGATCCAGGCTGCGCCCACCATCGGGTAGTTCTCGCCAGTCGTTCCGCCCATCACCAGGTCGTCTGTACCATCTCCGTTGAGGTCCGCATTGGCAGTAATGTCGTATGGCAGGCGGTTGAGCCCACCATCAAAGGGGGGAATGCAGGCATCGGCATCATCCACTCCCACCCGACCGGAAACGGCTGAATCCCAAGCGCAGAATCCGCCATAATTACTTGAATCCTTGAACCCCACAATCCAGGCAGCCCGGCTATCGATGAGTTGTACCGCTCCAGAGACTCCACCAAATTCGGCCATTTCCATGCCGGGATATTCGAGCACCGTTCCAGCGAGTTCGCCGGCCACAGCCTCCTCGGCTGTGAATACATGCACCTCCCCCGGCGCACCGTATTGGCCTCCAGCGTTAGCCGCGCCGGTCACAAGCACGGTGCCTGGGTTCTGCTGTCCTGCGTGCTCGAGGGTCACGATCGAGCCAAATGCCCACATTTCCGCGGTTCCAAACAGAGAGACAGCGTGTTGCCCAATGGGAATCGTCTCATACAGCGTTCCATCGCAATTCTCGTCGATGTCGTTGCCGGTGATCTCCGCCGCTGCCGGCGACACAAGGGGGTTCGATTCGTCGCAGTCTCCTTGCGCCGGTGTGTAGCCGTCCTCATCGATGTCATCAGGATCCGGCGAGGAGTCGTCCGGGGAGGAATCTGTGTCGTACACCCCGGTATCCACTGTTTCGTCGTCTGCCGTGTCCGTGGGGGTGGCGACCGGCTTTTCCTTTGCATTACCACTGCATCCAACCAACACCGCACCGAACAGGAACTGCCAGGATCGGAGGGTCACCGGTGCACGCCGTTGTACACGTCCCAGGACACCCACGCAGACTCGAAACCAAGCGATGCAGCGGAATCGAATAGACGGGTTGCCGGCTCATCCGCGCACCCGGGCAGGAGACTGGCCCCATGGCAGTGGAGGTCACCGTTTGCATTCCAGTCATCGGGTTCTGCCCCGTCCCAGATGCTGTAAATCTCAGTGGTTGAGATCCCTTCCTTCGTCTCAAGATCCCACCAGAAACGCAGCCAGTCGTATTCCGTTCCTCGGTTGTCCAGTGTTCCATCGCAATAGGAACCAAGGTAGTCCGGAAGTGGATTGTTGGAGGGTCCCGACTCACAGCTCACGGCAAATTCGGCCGCTTCTATCAGCAATGGGGAAAATTCCTCGTCCAAGTTCCAATCGGTGTTCTTGTAATACACGAATACGCAATCTGACTCGGACGTGTCATTGAAGGCGAGAGCAGCGTAGAAGTGCGCGATTCCTTCCCAGGCCGCTGAACTTTGATGCTCCTTTTGATTCATGGAGTGACTTGCAACTGGGTCAGCAAAAGAAAAGCAGCTGTCGTAGGGTGCGCCGTAATCGCTGCACCGCAGCGCAAGAAGCAGTGTCACAGCAGGAGGAACTGCCACACCAGTGTGCCCGGGCCGCTATCAGGTGACCGAATTCGTGGACAATCATGTACTTGTTTTTTGCTCCCAAGGAGGAGACGTACACTCGGTCGTTGTCTCGGTGGTAGCCAGTGCCAATCGTGTCCGAGGGATAGGACTGGTCGAAGAACTCAAAGGTCTCTCCCGTGAGTCCAGCCGAGCGTCGGTACATTGCATGCCCCACCGCGTTGGCGATGTTCCATACTGAGGCGCCAGCCGGTGTTGTGATCGTGTAGGTAGTCGACGAATTCGTCCAAAAGGAGTCTGGTCCGTATGCAGCCGTGTTGAAGAATGAGTCGTCACCGAATCCGGCGTCGGCATCGTCATAATTCACATCGTATTGGGCGCAGATTGTTACGTCGCAAGAAGGAGGCGGGTTTGCACTCCACGCAACGGTAGTCATGAATAGAAGTAGGTTCATCGGTGGCGGTTTTCTCCCTCGGATAGGAGATTGGTTTCATGCCGGGTGCGGGGAAGTCGAGTATAGCTTCACAAAGGGCGCTCGCAGCGAAATTGGAGTGACAGTGGTGGTTTACCGACCCACAAGAACCCACACGGCTTCATCGCCCAACTCTGAGAGCCGGGTCACCTCCACATCGGGGACCGCCGGCAGGACTTCTCCAGCCCGTTTGCCGTAAACGGCCTCGCCTGTTCGCTGTGACCACTGGCTGCCGGTGGCGTGGTCCACCAGCACCCGGTGGCCAAAGAGGAGGTCGCCGGAAAAGTGAAAGGCGTCCTTTTCTTGGATGGTGAACACAGCGGCCCTTTTGGAGGGAGCCGACCAGGTCACGGCGACGTGTTGGCCGCCCACGTGGTCCAGCACCACGGGGGTCTGAGCCATGGCGGAGAGGGGATAGGCGCGGATTCCTGTTGGGTGATGCCAGGCGATCAGGGGGGTGTCCGGCGGGAGGGCCGCCTCGGCGACGGGAACCAGGCGCGGGTTTTCTGCGACAGTGCGCGGGTGCTCCACGCCCTGGTGGTTTCCGATCCACTCGGCGCGGGCGTGGCGGTCATCGGGGGGCGTGAGGGTGCCGGGGTGCAGCAGGAGTGTCTGGAGGCCCGAGAGCTTGGCGAGGGCCCGGAGGATGTTCTGGTAGTCCTCGGTCTCGGAGCCATGGGTGGGATCGGCGACGGATGCGTTCTTGCAGTTTCCATCCCGGTAACAGGGGGCGAGCGCGGGAAAGGAGTTGAGATCCTGGCGGACCAGCGGTTCCAGGAAGGCAGCCGACTGGAAGGACTGGAAGGCAGGAGAGCGCAGGGTCTGCAGGTACACGGTCGTCAGATCGCCGTCTGCATTGGTGACCGCGATGACCTGGAGGTTGCTGTACCGGCCTCTCTGGTTGGTTCCGAAGACATAGCCCAGGATGCTGGATGCCCCCCGCACCTCGTAGAGGGAGTAGGGGACGTCGTCTGTTTCATAGAGTCCGTCCAACTCGTCCTGAATGTGACGGCCTAAAGCGGTGGGATCCACTCCCTGGTTTCGGAATGACACCGAGTGCACCACGTAGTCCGTCATGGCGGGGAAAAACGACCGGATGTCCTCGTCGGGATTGCGCAGGCTGCAGCCCACCGCGGCTTTCGCGACGTGGGGGAAAGAGAGCAGGATCACGAGGAGAAGCTGCATGAACACAGCCTACTCCGCTACGATGCTTCCATGAGGTGGTTTGGACATTTGCTGGTGGTGGCGCTCGGGGGACAGGTCGGCTGCGCGGATGGCGGTGAGGAGCCGACCGGCCTTCAGGACAGTTCCCTGGAGAGGTCCGAGGCGCTTCTGCGCCGCCTGGAGGCGAGACTGCCAGCCATGGCGAGTGCACTGCAAGGGGGGGCGCCGGGGGCAGGCTGCGAAGACCAGCTGGAGGCCTCCATTTCCGTGGTGGACCCGGAGCGGCCGGGGACCTCCAGGACGCTTTTCGGGGTGGAGATCCGGACATGGGGTGCTGGAAGGGAGCGCCAGGTGGCGTCCAAGAACCTGCGGGTGTGGGGGGCTTTTCTGGATGAGGGGCTCACCTTTTGGAACGGCGCGCTGCACCTGGGGGACGCGGGGTTTGCATCCTCGGACAGCTGGCATGCGACCTTGGAATTTGATGGTCTTGCGGAGCGTTCGGGCGGGGAGCAGGTGGCGGTGCGAAGCACCATCCAGACCACCTGGAGCCTGCGGGACGGTGGGTTCTTCCTTCGGGCCTGGCACACCCAATCGTTTGAGACCCTCACCGTGGATGCGCTGTTCTTTACGGAGGTGCCGACCCGTGTGCGCCGTTCGCTGCACGAGGAGCGGGTGCTGGCGGCGCTCACCACCGGGGAGCATCCGGCGGCACCCCTGGAGTACGAGTCCTTTGATCGCCACCCGGCGGTGTCGGTGGTGGACATTGACCAGGACGGGTGGGATGACCTGTACGTGATGGCCCGGCATGGGCCCAACCAGCTCCTTCGCAACCGGAGGGATGGTTCGTTCGATGAGGTGGCCCGCGACTGGGGCCTGGACGTGGAAGGCCACTGCTCCGCTGCCGTGTTCAGCGACTTTGACAACGATGGAGACCCGGACCTTTTCCTGGGGCGGACCCTGGCGTCCTCCATGCTGTTTGAGAACAACGGCACCCACTTTGAAGAGGTCACCTCCGAGCGACTGGGCCGGGCGCCGTTTCTGGTGTCGTCGGTGAATGCCGTGGACTATGACGGCGATGGGCTGCTCGATCTCTATGTCTCGACCTACGCGGCTTCCATGTTGGAGCAGGTGCGCGAGTGGTTGGTGCGAGACGGGCTGGGGCCCCAGCCGGTCCTGGAGGGGCTGGTGCCTGCCGAGGAAGCTGCGGCGCTGGGACAGGCGTTGTTCAGCGAGGAGTTCCAGTTCTACCTGCAGCGCCCGGGTCCGCGAAACGTCCTGCTCCACAACGAGGGGGGGGGCGCCTTTTCCACGGTGGACTCCCGGCTGTCTGTGGACCGGAACACCTACCAGGCGACGTGGGGGGACTATGACTCCGACGGGGACCCAGACGTGTACCTGGCCAATGACTTCTCGCCGAACCACTTATTTCGAAACGATGAAGGCGAGTTCACGGACGTAACGGAGACCACTCACACGGCGGATTTTGGCTTCGGCATGGGGGCGAGTTTTGGTGACTATGACAACGACGGCCGCCTGGACCTGTATGTGTCCAACATGCACAGCCGGGCCGGGGATCGGATCCTGGGAAGTCTGGAGCAGGTAGACCCGCGGGTGAGAAAGGCCGCGGCGGGGAACTCGCTGCTGCGAAACACAGGGGACGTGTTCGAGCGGCCGGCAGCAGCCGAGCATGTGGCCCGGGCTGGCTGGTCATGGGGCGGGCAGTTCGGCGACTTGAACAATGATGGTCTGTCAGACATTTATGTGTTGTCCGGCTACTACTCGGCTCCCAAGCCCAAGGCCCTGCCGTACGATTGTTGAAGTGAGTTCTGGCGGGCGGTCGCCCGCTTTGAGTCACCGGCCGACGCCGGGAGTGACCCTCAGGGCTACGGCGGCATTCGACAGCGCATTCGAGACGGGGCGTCTCTCTCTGGCCACGAGCGAGACCGGGTGTTCTTCCAGGGAGAGGACCACACCTTTGTGGACCTGTCCCCCGTGACGGGGCTGGACCTTCCCGGGGATGGGCGTTCTTTTGTGTTCCTGGACATCAACAAGGACGGTCGCCAGGATGTGGCGGTGGTCAGCGCCAATGCGCCCTTGCTGCAGGTGCTGCAGAACCACATGCCTGGGGCGGGAAAGAGCCTCTCCATTCGGCTGGAAGGGGGCAACCACGGCGACCTCCCCAGCACCGAGTGGACCAACCGGGATGGGGTGGGGGCTCGCATCGTGGTGTCCGTTGGGGACACGGACCAGCTGCGAGAGCTTCAAGCGGGCGAGGGGCTGGCGGCCCAGAACAGCCAGACCCTTGGGTTCGGCTTGGGGGATGCGGAGGTGGCAGATCGGATCCTGGTGCGTTGGCCCTCGGGGCGGAGTCAGTCCGTGGAGAACGTGCCCGCGGGTTCGGTGGTCTTCTTCCAGGAGCGCTTTGGTGCGACGGCCTCTACCGACGAGCGGTGAGCCGCGGCACCAGAAAGCCGGCAAGTCCCCCCAGGAGAAGGGCCAGCAAGAACGCCTTCCACTCTCGACCCGGAGGGGGGCCTGATGAGGACGCGGGGGGAGGCGGATCCATGGAGGCGGTGGTTGTCACCGGTGCGGTGGGGAGATCCGGAGCCTCCGGTGGGGTGGAGGGAGCCGCTTCGGCCAAAGTGACCTCCAGGGCGGCCTCTCCGGACGGGGCGTCTCTTGCAGAAAAAGCCTCAGAGGAGACGTCCCCCGGTTGCGGGTGCTCTCCTTGGCTGTAGAACAGGAAGTAGTGCAGGTCTTTGACCAGGGACGCCTCGACCGACATGGGCCACGCGGCCACATCTTCTGAGATCATGCGGTGATCCCGGGGGCGGATGTTCTCCGGGGCGGCGCCCGATGCGTCCAACTCCGTAAAGCCCAGGAGAAAGAGCCGCGCATCCGGCTGAAGGGGAATGTCGGCTTGAATCTCCAGGGTGATCGGGCTCTCCTCCGCGGCAACGCCGGGCCCCTGGTCTTCGTTCATCTTCCACTCGGTGCGGCTTCCCAGCTGCATCTGCTCCGGAGGGGTCTGGTCGGTGTTGGCCCGGATGGTGAGGGACAAGGGGCCGTCTGAAGCACCCTCAATACGCAGGGGTTTGCTGGCCGGGTCCCCGGCACCCGGCTGTTGATCGACCGTGTACAGGGCGAAGTAGTAGACATTCGCCATCAAGTCCACGGAGCGCTGGATGGGCCAGTCTTGGATGGCCACGCCCAGCTGCTGAAAGTCCACGGGAGGGGTGCCCGGTGCCGGGTGCTGGGCCTGGACGTCAATGCTGTCAAAGCCCACCAGAAAGACGTTTCCGTACTCGGACAGGGCAGGACGGGGCTCAATGTCTACTTGGAGCGTCTCCTTGAACCTGTCTCTGGCGATTCTCTGGGCGCCTCGCACCGGGTCCATGGTGCGGTCCAGGGTGAAGCCCAGGGCCTTCGAGGGGGTTCCCGCGACCTGGATCGTTGTGCTTATGATGTCGTCGGGGCCGGGCATGATATCCTGGCTGACGATGGCCATGTAGTGGAGCCCGTCCACCAGTTGGACCTCGTGGGACTGGGGCCAGGTGCTCACCACCCCAATCCGCTGCATGTCCATGGGTTGAGCCCCCATCTCGGGCACCAGGGTCAGGGGGCTCACGTCGTTGAAGCCCACCAGCATCAGGTGACCCGACACCTCCGCGAACTGTTCTGTGACCTCCACCTGGATTGGAACGTCCAGGAGGTCCCGGTCCGAGAGCTCCTCCACGGCCAGGGAAAACGCCATCTTGGACTTCTCTGCCAGGGACATGCGCAGGCCCTCGTTGGCATCCTGGGCGGTGAGGCCCTTCGGATCCAGCGGGGTGGCAGGGGCTTCCTCCTCGGGGGAACCTCCGCAGGCGGCGAGAAGAAGGGGAAACCAGGTCCTCACGGTGTCTCTCCCTGGGGTTCAGCGGGAAGGGTGCCGCCGCCCACGAGGATGCGCAGGGGCGAATCTGTCTCGCTGGTGATCTTCAATGCCTTGCTCATGTGGTCCCCTGGGGCGGGCCATGGTTGGAACCCAACCATTGCGAAGTAGTGCAAGCCTTTCACGAGTTCCACCCGGGTGACCAGGGGCCACTTGTAGACAAACATCCCGAGGGTGTGGTGGGCGGCGGGAGAGCTGCCAGGGGGCGGGTGCCCGGTGTGGGGATCGACCTGGTCAAAACCGGTGAGGAAGACGTTGGCGCCGGGGGTTTCCAGGGGGGGCTCCAGGTGCACCTGCACCTCCACAGTGTGCTTTGGGTTGCCCGGCTCGCACCCGAACAGGCCCACCACCATGGCAAACAGGAGTTGCACCAGGCTCAGCCTAACGGCTTGTTCCGGGCGCGTCCGAGGCGCTTTCGGGCCATGCGGTGCCCTGCGAGAAACCACAGACCGAGAGCCGCGACGAGCAGGCCGGCAAAGGGGATCACCGGGGCGCCGACCGAGTAGACCAGCACGAAGAAGGGGAGCCCGACCCCGATCAGTGCCAAGCCTAGAGCGGCGAGGGGGCCATCGTACCATTGCCGTCTCACTTGGAGTCCTCCCCTTGGGAAAAGGCGTCCAGGAACTCGTCTTTCCCCATGCGGATTCGCCAGTCCGTGGGCAGGTGTCGCCAGGCGACGGCGCCGTCCGGGGCGATCAGGTACACGGCGGGGCGGGCGATCTCCTTGCCCAGGGCCATGTCCTCCAGCCCCCACTCGGAGATGATGGTCCGATCCGGATCCGCCAGGAGCACCAGTCCGGAGAGCAGGCGCTCCTCCCGAAGCAGCATGTCCTGCCACCGATCGGAGCTGATGGCCAGAACCGCTCCCTTTTGTTTTCTCACCTGCGCACTGACTTGCCTGAGACCCTCAAGCTCCCGGGTGCAGAAGGGTCACCAGTCGCCTCGGTAGAAGACCAGAAGCACGGTGGTGCCCCGGAAGTTCGAGAGCTTCCAGGTGCGGCCGTCCGGGTCGGTCACGGAGAAGTCCGGAGGCACCTCCCCCACGGCGGGGGCGTCGGAGTCCGGCAGGGTGTGGGAGTAGCCGTAGACGTAGGTGGCATAGGAGGCGAACCCTAGAATGGCGGCCCCGGTGCCCAGGCGAAGGGCGCTCTTTACGGCTGCGGTTGCGGCGGGTCGCCACCACAGGACCCAGCACAAGTCAAAGCTGGTCATGGCGCAGAGGGCAAGCAGGACCGTGAGGGGGGTCGGTGTCTCTGACAGGGTCTCCAGGGCGGGCTGCGTGCTCATGGGCAGGTACAGGAGCAGACCCACGCACGCGAAGAAGGTGCAGAGGCTCCAAGCCCAAAGCAGGATGTGGTCCAGCGGGGTGGCTTGGGAGACGTCATCCATGGAAGAAGTATATTGATGTGCAAGGAGGGCCCTGTGAAACCCAAGGACTCGGGACGGTCCATTTTGCGCCTGGTGGCCCGTCCGCTGGACAGGAGAACGCTCCTGGCCGGAGGGGCAGCGGCCGTGCTCCAGGTCAGCGCATTCGGGTGCAAGGACAAGGGGCAGCAGAAGGAGGACACGGGAGAAGAATGGGACGTTCTCGGTCCCGAAACGTTGGATCCGATCTCGTCCAATGAGGAGTTCTACGTGGTGTCGTACTTTCCTGCCCCGGAAATCGACCGCGAATCCTGGCGGCTGGCTTTTGACACCCGGGACGGGGAGCGGCTGTTGTTGGACTTTGAGACCTTGAGCGCCCTGGGCGCCCGGGAGAAGGAGCACACCCTCCAGTGCATCGAGTCCCGACCGGACGCCCCTCGTATGAACAATGCTGTTTGGGCGGGGGTGCCGCTCCTGGAGGCCATGGAGGCGGTCGGGTTTTCGCTCGAGGGGGCGAGCCACCTGAAATTCACCTGCGCCGATGGCTACACCATGGGCCTGCCTGTGACCGATCTGGACAGCCCGGTGTGGTTGGCCTGGGAGATGAATGGAGACGACCTGCCGGTGGCCCATGGCTACCCGGTGCGGCTTTTGACCCCGGGGCGGTTTGGTTGGTGCAATCCCAAGCACCTGGTCCTGGTGGAGCTTTTGGACGCTCCCTACGAGCTTCCCTGGCTGGCCATGCTGGAAGCCTACATGGAACAGATGGGGTTTCACCCGGACTCGGATGCGGACGCTATGGACATCGTGGTGCAGAACCTGGTGGTCTTTCCCACGGATCTCCAGATTGTGGCGGACGGCTTGCGGGTGCGGATTCTCGGCAAGGCCTACGGGGGAACGGATCCCATTTCCCGGGTCGAGGTGAGCACCGATGGGGGGGAGACATTTAAGGAGGCGGAGCTGACCTATGCACCGGGGCCGGATCGATGGACCTTGTGGCGCCTGGTGTGGAAGCCGCCGGGACCGGGCACATACGCCCTGGTCACCCGGTGCCAGACGGAGGGAGGGCGAAGCACCGAGGCGGGCTTTCCGGACAACAAGATCCCCTGGGTGGGGGGGATGGGGTTGTCGGTGGAGGTGGTGGCATAGCTTCCACCACCCACCGTAGATGCTCTGTTGAACGGCAAGCAAGAAACTACAGTTTTATAGGGCTGCCTCCTCGGATTGGCTTCCATCTTCACTCGCTCCGCGCCTGGGAGTCTTGGAGGGCTGTCCTCGGGCCCGGGTGTTCCCGAGCGCCTCCAGGACTGCTACTGCCGCTAACAATGGTTGCTCAATGTTTCGCAACCATCGCAAGCGGCAGGTACGCAGCCCCTCCAGCGATCGGGCCACCCTGCGCTCTCACGATTTTGTCTTCCTGTAGAAAAACAAAATCCCTCCGAGGGCTCCCTCGGACAGCCCCCCTTCGACTCCCTGACGGCGCTGCGCTTGGATCCGGGTTCGGGGCGCTTGTTCGGGCCTGGTAGAACTTGGTCGGGTCGTACGGCCCTCGGATGCTTTCCGGCATTGGTGACGAGGGCGGGGGGGGCGATCTACCGAGGCCTAAGGGGCGGGGCTCGCCGTCTTCACGGCTCGCCGTCTTCACGGCCCTGTGCCCGCCCGCTGCACTCGCCACCCGTTACAAAAGCGCCATCGCCTCGTCGAGGGAGGACAGATCGAAGATCGCGTCAATGACGCGCTGAATCGCCTCGTCGCCCGTCCCCAAGACCCGGGTTCGCTGGTCAACCTCCAGGTCACCAAACCTGCGCTCCAGGAGACTCACGAGGGTCTGGGCGAGGGCTGTTTGGCGCCCTTCCTGGCGCCCTTCCTGGCGCCCTTCCTGGCGCCCTTCCTGGCGCCCTTCCTGGCGGCCCTCGTCTCGTAGTAGTTTAGCGATTCCCATGGGATGCTCTCCAATGCACTCGTGAAGTCTCTTTAGTACTGTGGCATGATCCGGAAGGCCCTTCAACCTCAAATCGGTTGTCCACATGTAGTCGAAGAAGGAAGCCATTGCGTCGGGATCCTGGAGGGGGCCGTGGGCACCGAAGAAGCGCTTCAGCACCGAAATGAGATCGCCGCTCGCAACCTCCTTGAACAACCAGAGGCAGAGCAGGCCGGAGAGCGTTCCTTGAAGTGAGGATTCTTCGGCCCCGCTCAAGTCCAGGAGCTGGTAGGTGGCCCGAGGTCGAAGCGTCGCCAAGACATCCGCCAACGCCGGGGACGCTGAGGCTGGCCCGACCATCGAGGCGAGATTCATGGGGGCACTCCAGGGCCGGGCGCCATGGTAGAGCACCACGGGCAACACCAGCGGGAGCCGCCCTGTACGCCGGTTCGTTGGCTCTCGCAGCCAACGCTCCCAGGTGCGGACCGTGTAGCGCAGCATGCGGAAGGCCATGGTGGGGTCGACGCTGCTCTGGTGCTCGAAGATGATCGCGACCCTTGCCGGGATGGGGACGAACTCCTCCACTGTCCCCGGAAGTTGGGGGAGCCAGGGGACCTCAAACAGCAGGTCAACCTCACCGCTCGTGAGATCTGCGTCGAGCAGTGCTGGTGGCTCAAGGGAGAGTTGGTTCCAGTTCAGACCCTCCACGAGCGCGGCGGGCAGCACCGACTGGAGATGAGCAGCGGCGGTGGGTAGGTCCGAAAACGTTCGCTTGAAGAGCGCGTCGTGGGGGTTGGTGAGGTCGCCGGACATGCGGTACTGGTAATTTGTTCAGTATCTTCCCGAGGACCAGAATCTGTCCGGGTGGAGCGAATTCGGCGGTTACGCAGGTGTCTCTGCTCGGCCTGGTTCAGCTCGTCGGCTGAAAACGAGTGGCGGGAGTTCCACTGGTAGGGAGGTTGTGTTTGAATGAACTCTGACGCGGCATTTGTCTCGGGAGAAAGAACATGACCTTGGCCCCTTCTCTGCGTTTGCCCTGGCTGGTTCCCCTGAGCGTTGCGTGGCTCGTCGCCTGCAACAACCCACCCGGTCCGGCGACGATCACGCTGTCCCCCGCGGCGCCGTTCACCACGGATGACCTCACGGTGGTGTTTCTCTCGCAGGCGGCGGATTCCAACCCCAAGGACACGGTGTCCTACCACGCCCTCTGGTACGTGGATGGAGTGCAGCAGCCGGATCTCTCGGACATGACGGTGGCGGCGGAGCAGACCACCAAAGGCGAGGTCTGGAAGGTGATCGTGGTGCCCACCGATGGAGTGCTGGATGGGCCTCCCGTCGCCAGCGAGGTGATCATTGGCAACACGCCGCCCGTGGCGGAAGTCAGCGTGGACATTCCGGCGCCGCTCTCAAACGAGGACGTGACTGCGACTGCGAGTGGCACGGATGACGACGGCGACGCCCTGGAGTTCGCCTACACCTGGACGCAGGACGGCGGCCCCGAGCAGCAGGTGGAGGGCGCGACCCTCTCGGCGCTGAAGACCGAAAAGGGGCAGGTG
>CAZRYF010000057.1:30940-31746 GCA_964604165.1 uncultured Enterobacterales bacterium | reverse complement strand
AGCCACGCCAAAACCCGCCTCGCTGGCGCACTTCGAGCCCTCGCAACGAAGCCTGGTGAAATATGCGGGATAGTCCCCCGACCCTCAAGTTCACAGCCCAATCCGCTGGTTCTCCTCATCCCTGGCGGCCCCCGATTCCTCGGCATATTCCAGATATCGCCCCTTCATCTGGAACCCGCCAGGAACGACGATTCCACTGCGGATTTTACTGCGCTCTTTCGGGTCGGGGGACTAGCGAACCTGTGGGCTTGACTCGCAGGTGGGCTGTCGTCACAATGCATGATCTCATCCAGGGTTTTTCGCGATGAATCTTCTGACGGCCGCTGTGTTGTTCTTGGGTGTGTTTTCTGCGTGCCAGGCTCCTCCTGGCGAGGTGCTCATCGAGATTCAGCCCGCGCATCCCACCACGGTGGATGACCTGGAGATGGTGATCCTTTCGGAGTCTGTGGATCCAAACGGCAAGGACGCGGTTTCGTATCGCGTGCAGTGGTTTCAGTCGGGGACGGTACGGAAGGACCTGGATGGTGCGGCGGTGGAGGCAGACCAGACCGCCAAAGGGGAGTACTGGAGGGTTTATGTGACGCCTACCGATGGCACCCTGGAGGGGCCGCCTGCGAGCGCGGAGGTGACGGTGCTGAACACCGTGCCCGTGGTGGAGTCTGTGGAGGTGGAACCCGAGGTGCCCAGGTCCGGGGAGGACGTGCAGGCGGTGGCGATGGGGTCCGATGTGGACGGCGACCCGGTGACGTTCTCGTTTTCCTGGTCCGTTGCGGGGGTCGGGACGGTGGTGGAGGGGGACACGCTGG
>CAZRYF010000057.1:0-30890 GCA_964604165.1 uncultured Enterobacterales bacterium | reverse complement strand
AGGACACTGCGCGAAACCAGGGCTGGACCCTGTCGGCCACGCCCCTGGATGGGGAAGGGGAGGGGGATCAGGTGGCGCTGGAGTTGGTGATCGGAAACACCCCTCCCGAGATTACGTCGGTGGATCTGACGCCCACCGAACCGGGGACTTTGGACACGATCATTGCGTCGCTGGAGGCCACGGATGCCGATGGCGACGCCCTCACCGCGACTTGTGACTGGCAGGTTGGGGGGGTGGGGGTCTTCTCAGAGAACGTGACCCTCCCGGGGAGCTCCTCGCTGGAGCCGGCATTGACCTCGAAGGGGGGGGTGATCGATGTAGTCTGCATGCCGAATGACGGTGTGCAGGAAGGGGAAGCGGTGGTTTCGGCGGCCGTGACGGTGGCAAACTCGGCGCCATCCATCACTGGGGTCAACATCAAGCCGGATGGCGTGTTTGAAGCCACTACGGCCACCTGTACCCCCGAGGGCTGGGTGGATGTGGACGAGGATGCTGCAGGGTATGTGTACTCCTGGACTGTCAACGGAGCCGACCCCGGGGAGACGGGCGAGACATTGACCGGTGCCCACTTCGACAAGTTCCAGGTGCTGACCTGTACGGCGACGCCCGACGACGGGGAGGACACTGGGCCGAGCTTCACCAGCGCGGAGGTGGTGGTGGAGAACTCAGCGCCGTCGATTACGGCGGTGACGCTCTCGAACGCAGCGCCCCAAGAAGCCGATGTGGTTGGGGCCCTGGTGACCGGTGGCGTCGATGACGATGGGGACACAATTTCCTTTGCCTACGAGTGGTATGTAAACGGCTCCCTGGTGGCCAACGACACCACCCTTGATGGCACCTGGTTCGATCGCGGGGACACGATTGAAGTCATGGTCACGCCCACCGACGGTGAAGAGCAGGGCTTGGGGGTGATGTCGAACACCGGGGCGGCGGTCAACACCGCGCCGGAGTTGTTGTCCCTGACCTTGGCCCCGGCCGAGCTGTACACGGAAGACACGGTGGCTGCGAACCTGTCTGTGAGCGATCCAGACCCCGGGGACTCGTTCACCAACACCTATGAGTGGTTCGTGGACGGTGCACCGGTGGGCGCAGGCACTTCCAGTGACAGTCTCTCGGGCGCGACCGCGTTCGACAAGAACCAGTCGGTTCATGCGCGGGTGACGCCGAGCGATGGCTTGGATTCTGGATCGCCGATGACCTCAACGCCGGTGACGGTACTGAACTCGGCGCCGGGGGCGCCTGTTCTTTCTCTGTCTCCGGCCGAGCCCGAACCCGGTGTGGATGACGTGATCTGCGAAGCTGTCAGCGCGACGGACGCCGATGCAGATCCGCTGACCTACGTTTTTGATTGGCTTGTAGATGGTGCGGGGTGGCAGGGCACCTCAGGACAGGCTGGATCCTCGGCCACGTTCTACAAGGAGAACATCGAACCCGGGTCGACCCTTGCGTGCAGCGGTTTTGCAACCGACGACGAAGGGGCAATTGGGCCGACGTCGACCGAATCGCTCATGATTCCCGGGGGCTGGGAGCTGGTGTATGAGGAGCGTTTCGATAGTGGGGAAGGGGGGTGGACGTCTCCTATTTGCAGTGGGGTGGGTTGTCCCGCATGGTCGGGTGGCCAAATGGCCTTGCTGCGAAGTTGGAACCAGTTGCTCTCCCCAAGCCTGGGGGGGGCGGCCTCCGCTGGAACCTGGGCGATTCAATTCGACGCCTCGATGACCACTTGGACGGAGTTGGCGATTCGGGCTGACGTGACCGCTGCCTGTTGGAGCGATTGCACGACGACAGTGGCCTATTGGGACAGTGGGACTTTGAACGTCCAGGCAGAGGGCGGCGCCGCTGCGGCCGCCTCTCTGGACTTCGCGACGGGCCTCTCAGGCGACGCGGTTACCATCCGGCTGGAAGCGGATGGAGTTGCCGGAACCACCTGTCTCTACGAGGTGGTGGGTGAAACCTACTCGGAACTCCTTTGTGCGACCGGTAGCGGTCCGCCCCCTTCCGGCGTGTTGCTTTCGTTTTCCTCTCCCAACGCCACGAGCGAGTCGGGCACCTTCGACAACTTTGCCTTCTACACAAAATAGCCGCGGGCCTCTGTTTCTGATCGAGTAGGCGGCTGCCATCGAAGAGACACGCTCCGTCCCGACTGCCCAGGCGGATGCCGTATCCCCCCCGCAAGTCGGGTCGGTCGGGGCTGCGTTCGTCCCGACTGCCCAGGCGGATGCCGCATCCCCCCCGCAAGTCGGGTCGGTCGGGGCTGCGTTCGTCCCGACTGCCCAGGCGGATGCCGCATCCCCCCCGCAAGTCGGGTCGGTCGGGGCTGCGTTCGTCCCGACTGCCCAGGCGGATGCCGCATCCCCCCCGCAAGTCGGGCCAGGTCCAGAAACCGGGCCGCTTACCCTCCCGTCCCACGAAACTGGTCGTCGTCGTCCCGGAAGAGGAAGTTGAACGTCGTCAGGCTGCCGTAGCACTTGGAGATGTACGCCTGTAGTTCGGCTACCTCAGGCGCTGATAGGCTCGGGTGGTTGTTGATTTTCTGCTCCAGAACCCGCAGCTTCTCCCGCACGCTCGTGACCTTCTTGAACACGGTCGCGACGGGTACATCCTTCATCACCCGGGCCTCACCGTCCTCGAAGATCACGTGCCCTCCTGCCATGCGGGCGGAGATTTGGATGTCTCCACCCCCGTTTTCCTCCACCAGTGCCTGTCGCACCGAGTCAATCACGAGGTCGTAAATGTCGTCCATTTCCATAAGGGCTCCTGGGCCGGTGAAGGCGAAATGAAGGCAAGTGGAAGGCCGGATGATACTCCATGGGGAAGACGCCTGAAACTGGACTTGCTCGTCCGATGGGCGCGGCGAAAGAGTTGCTCTTCTGCTGGGAGTTTCAACATGCCCATTCACGGGCCACCTCTCTTCCTTCGCGGCAAGCAATTCGGGGCCGCCTGCTGGAGCGTAGCGGAAGCCGGCGAAAGCCCTCGCCGAACGGCGAGGGACCGTAGGGTAGAACGGCCGGTAAAATATCCGGGGTAGGACTGACGGCGATGCGGCCTGGGTGGACTGTTCTGATACCGACGCCACCATTTACCTGGGTGTCCGGCGACCCGGTTGAGTACGAAAGCTGGCGGTCCGTACAGCCCAACTGAGCGCGAGACGCTCCTCCTCTCCAGGTCGATCCGGTACACTTCCCAGGCGTGGATTCCCCCCCCCCAAGTCCCCGGCGCCGACTGAAGCTCCTTGCCCTCTGCGGGGGGCTCTCGCTCCTTCTGGTGGCGGAGGTGGGACTGCGGCTCACCGGGTGGGCACCTCCGAATCGGGAGACGTGGAGCCGCCTGCACGGGGTCATCTCCCTGGAGCACTACTACCCCCAGTTCACCGATCATTTCGCCCGCCTCGAGTCCGCTGCAGGAGAGGCCATCTGCGGTCCCGCCCCAGCGCACACGCTTCATGGAGACTCCGAGCGCGACGCCATGCAGCCGGACCGGTTCTTGTGTGAAAAACCCTCTGGCACCCGGCGGGTGGTGGTCCTGGGCGGCTCCTCCGTCCAGGGATTCATGCTCCAGGATGCCCAAACCCTCCCCAGCCGCCTCGAGGCTCGGCTTCGCGCCCGGGAAGGAGGCTTCGTTGAGGTCATCAACGCCGGGGTGGCCGGCTACAACACCCTCCAGATTCGTCGCATGATGCCCGAGGTCTGGGACCTCTCTCCCGACGTGTTGGTGCTCTACGCCGGGCACAACGACTACGCCTACTACCCGGCGGTGGAGGCCGCCCTCCGAGCCTCTCCGGCTCTGCGGACCACGCGCTCCGTCGGGGACAACCTCGCCCTTTGGCGGTGGATGCGGGAGGTGTTGCGATCCGCCGGTGCCCTCCCGAAGGTGCCCACCCGCGTTGCACCGACGGGGGGCCCAAAGGCCCGGGCGGTGTTCCAGGTTGATCCTCTCGCCGTGCCTCGCAGTCGCACAGCGCGACAGGATCTTGTGGTGCAACAGGAGCACGCAGAGGCCAACGTCTCGGCATTCTTTCAAGAGAACGTCACCTGGCTGAAGGAGAGCGCGGCGTCTCGCGGCGTGGAACTGGTGCTGGTGACGCCCGTGTCCCGAGCGGACTGGAAGCCGTCGGGGTCCATGCACTGGAGAGACCTCTCCGATGCCGATCTGGCCCGCTTTGAGTCTGGTTGGGCCCATGTTTCCCAGCGCTGGGAGAGCCCCGGGCAGGAGGCGGACCCCGCCCGGAAGTCGGAGTTGAAGGTGGCGGATCTGGCCGACCTCTTGGCCCTGGATGACTCTTTTTCCGACCTGCTCTTCTTGGCCGGTCGTGCCTCCCTTAGAGAGGGCGACGTGGAGGGTGCCATCTCGTTCTTTCGCCAGGCCGAGGCCCGGCAGCCCCCGACCCGATCGGACAGGGCGCCGCGTCATCACGGGGATCGCGTGGTGGACCTGGGACAGGCGCTGGGGGTAAAGGTAGTGGATGTACGGCACCTTGTGGAGACCTCCGCCCGTGTGCCGGGGTTGCCCGGAGAGGGAATCTTCCTGGATGGCCTTCATTTCACGCCCCTGGGGGCGGATCTCGTGGCCGAGGCCGTGGCGGAGGCCCTATGACTCGCTGGACGCCCCTAGCCCGCGGTGCTTCTCCCACCGCCGGGCCTCCCGCGCCAGAAAAGACCGGAAGCGGGTCGGCGGAGAGGTCTTCAGAGTGAGAGCCTCACCGGTGTTTGGAACTTGGAGCGAAATGGAAACCGCCCAGAGGTACAAGCCCTTGCCACGGAGAATCGGGTGGCCCGCGCCGTGCAGGTCATCGCCGAGAACCGGGTGTCCCAGGTGGGCCATGTGGAGGCGAAGCTGGTGGGTGCGACCGGTCACAGGCCATAGGTCTACCGGGGTGACCCAGTCGGTCTTCAGGGCCCGCACGGGGGTAAGCGCCCGGAAGCGCGAGGCAGCGACGCGGCCCTCGATGGGCAGATCCACCGACCCCTCTCCCATCAGCTGCCCCACCACGATCGCCCGGTAGCGCTTGGCGATACGGCGCTCTTCGAACTGGCGACCCAGATGGGCATGGGCCGAGGCGGTCTTTGCGCAGAGCACGATCCCGCCCGTGCGCACATCCAGCCGGTGCACCGGGCGCGGCCAGGGGAGTGCATCTGGGGCGGGGGAAGGACTGAGGTTGTGGGGCAGCGCGTGCTCTAAGGTCCGGTGCTTGTTTCCGTTGGTGGGAAGACCCGCGGGCTTGATGACCGCCGCCATGTGGGCGTTCTCAAAGACCACCTCCAGCGCCCGCTCAAACACCTTGGGGGCACGGCGCGTGGGGGCCAATAGCTGCAGATTCATGCCTTCCCGAAGCAGCCGCGAGGACTCCACCGGCGCCCCATCGAGCAGCACCTCCTCTCGCTTCAGCGCCTTTCGCGCAGCCGCCCGGGAGACAAACCACTGCAACTCGCTGGCGAGATAGCGATCCAGCCGCGGGGGGGTGTCCAAAGCGGGCACCTTGTGGGTGGCAATGGCCATGGTTCCGTGCCTCCAACCTGCGCTTGTCCTATCATCCCCCTTTGGCACGAGGAACCCCATGACCCGACTCTTTTCCAGCACGCTGCTCTCCCTGTTGATTCTCCCTGGTTGTCGAGAGCCAGACGACCCCAAGGAGACAGGCGGGGCCGACAGCGATCCGGTGGACACGGAGATCGACGACACGGGGGAGGAGGCTGTGGACGCTGACTCCGACGGCCACTCACAGGAGACGGACTGCAACGATGGGGATGCCGCGATTCACCCGGGCGCCAGTGAGTTGTGCGACTTCGTGGACAACGACTGCGACGGGGAGATCGATGAAGGCGCTGCGGATGCACCCACCTGGTACGTGGATGCCGATGGAGACACTTACGGCGCGGTGGACTTTGCCCTGGAGGCCTGCGAGCGACCCGATGGGTACGTGGACAACGACGCTGACTGCAACGACCTGGATGCAGCGGTTCATCCGGCCGCCGAGGAGACCTGTGACGGGTGGGACAATGACTGCGACGGCGCCACCGACGAGAGCGACGCCACCGATGCCAGCACCTGGACCGAAGACGCCGATGGCGATGGCTACGGAGGAGACGGGCTGACCACCCAAGGCTGCAACCAACCTCCCGGGTACGTGCTCTACACCGGAGACTGCGACGACGCCGATCCGCGCTTCAACCCCAGCGCCCTGGAGGCGGACTGCACCGATCCGGCCGACTACAACTGCGATGGTTCGGTGGGCTTTGCCGATGCAGATGGAGATGGTTTTGCCGCCTGCGAGGAGTGCGATGACTCCGATGCCGCCGTGAACGAGGATGCGGCCGAGGTCTGCGACAGCGTTGACAACGACTGCGATGGGGATGTGGATGAAGACGCCACCGATGCCGCGGTCTTCCATGGGGATGCAGACGGTGACGGCCACGGGGGCAGTCAGTTCACAGCACTATCGTGCACCGCACCGACTGGATACGTCGCGAACAACGACGACTGCGACGACTTGGATCCCGCCAGCTACCCAGGGGCCCAGGAGACCTGCGACCTCTCGGACAACGACTGCGATGGAGACACCGACGAGGGCGTGGGTTCCATTTGGTACCAGGATGCCGACGCGGACGGGTACGGAAACGGCAGCGTCTCTACCACCGCCTGCACGGCCCCCACTGGCTACACCGCCAACTCCCTGGACTGCGACGACTACAGCGCCTCCACGAACCCCGGCTCCTACGAGATCTGCGACGCTCTGGACAACGACTGCGACGGGAGTGTGGACGAGGACGCCATCAACACCTCCACCTGGTACGCCGATGCGGATGGAGACGGGTACGGAAACTCCGGCAGCTCCACGGAGTCGTGCTCGGCGCCCTCCGGCCACGTGGCCAGCGCTGGGGACTGCGATGACACCTTGAGCGAGGTGAGCCCCGATGCAGACGAGATCTGTGACTCCGTGGACAATGACTGCGATGGTGGGGTGGACGAGGCCGGGGCGGTGGATGCCACCACCTGGTACGTGGATGCGGATGGAGACGGCTACGGCGTCGCGGGTGCCAACACCACCGCCTGCTCCCAGCCCGTCGGATACGCAGACAACACCGCTGACTGCGATGACACAGATGGGTCTTCGACCTCCACCGACGTGGATGCGGACTGCGATGGCACCTTGACGGGTGCGGATTGCGATGACAGCGATGCGTCTTCCCACACCCTCGCCACGGATGGGGACTGCGACGGCGTGTTGACCGCGGATGACTGCGATGACTCCGACAGCGGCTCCACCGTGGTGGCAGATGATGCGGACTGCGACGGCGTGTTGACCACCGTGGACTGCAACGACAACGACGTGTCCGCTGGATCGAACGTGGGGGATGCGGACTGCGACGGCACCCCGTCAGCCCAGGACTGTGACGACTTCGACTCGGCCTCGACGACCCAGGCCACCGATGGAGACTGTGACGGTACCCTCACGGCGACAGATTGCGACGACGGGGACGCGACGGTGCAGCATTGCAACTCCTGTCACCAGTTCCTTCAGAACAACCCGGGGGCGGCGGACGGCACGTACACCATTGATCCAGATGGTTCGGGGGGCGCCAGCTCGTTCAGCATCTACTGCGACATGACCCAGGACGGCGGGGGATGGGGCCTTGTCGCCCGCATGACCACCGCAGACAACCAAGCTCACTACGCCACCGGTTCGGTGGCCCTGCCCACCACCGGAATCCAACCCGACGTCTCCTCGACCCAGAAGTTCTCGGACACCACCATCAACGCCATCCAGTCCGCCAGCCCGTACACGGGCTCCACCTCCTACCGGATGACGTGCTGGGATGGGCAGAGCAACGCGCAGACCATGTACTGCAGCAGCACCTGCAGCTTTGATGCGACAGCTTCAGTGTACAGCGGAAACTGCTCTCTCTGCACCGGCTCCTACGAGGGCTCTCTCGTGCAGTTCAGCCCCAACCATGGCACCCGTGGCCTCGGACACCACCACGATCACAGCTACGGCTGGTCCATGGCCTACCAGCGGCACCCGGAGAGCGGAAACAACGCTGGATGTCGGAGCGACGCCAAGGGCAGCGGCAACGGGCACTTGTGGGTGAAGTAGCGGGCGCATTAGGAGGGCAGCATGCTGCCCCTACTTCTTCTCGCTTGCACCGGTGGTCCTGAGGATACCGGCCTTGGATTTGACCAACCGGGCATTGATGATCCCACCGCCCGCACCTGGAGCCGGGCCGGGAGCTGGTACCCCCTGGAGCCTGATGAGTTGGATGCCGAGATCGGCGCTCTCTTGGAAGGAATCGATGGGGTTGAACCAGCCGGGGCTGCAGCGGTTCTGACCCCCCATGCCAGGCTGATAAGCTCCGGTGCCATCGCATCGGAGGTCTACGCGCGGATTGAAGTACCGGACACGGTGCTGATGTTGGTCCCCAACCACTCCAACAACGGGGAGGCCCTTGCCATCTGGACCGAGGGGCCGTGGCTTGTGCCAGGGCATGCCCTGGAGGTAGACCAGGATCTGACGGGGGCGCTGCAGGCAGCGATGCCAGATCTCGTCCCGGATCGCGTGGCTTTTGAGAACCACCCTGCCGAAATGCAGCTTCCCTTCATCCAGTACCTGAATCCAGACGCCAAGGTGGCTGTGATCGCCGTGCGGGACACCCCCAGCACCCACTTTCCGGAGTTCGATGTGGCTCGAATCGATGCATTTGGGGCAGCCATTCACCGGGTGCTGGCAGAACGGGACGACGTGCTGCTTCTTTCGAGTTCGGACCTCACCCACTACGAGTCGGTAGAGACCGCCGAGGCGGAGGACACCCAGCTTCTGGCGCACATCAACGCCCTCGACACGGATGGCCTCTACCAGTACGTCACAACCGATGAAATCACCATTGGCGGGGAGATTGTTGCGGCGATGATGATGTCGGTCTTGTCCGGGTCGGGCCGGGAGATGACGGATTTCTCTGTGCGCGGAGACAGCTTCCACGTGAAGCAGGACCCGGAAGCGGTGGTGGGCTACGGCGGGGTGATTGCCTGGGAGAACCCATGATTGCGCTCTTGCTCTTGGCCTGTGGTCCCGGGGACTGGGATGTGGAAGACCCCCCGCACTACGTCTACGACAACTCCAAGGCGCCCCAGGTCCAATTGCCGGAGGATGTTGCCACCTGGGATGACCTCCCCCTGCCCCTGGAGCAGACCGGGGGCGACAATGGCGATGAGTCCATCACCTACACCTTCACCCTGGCCGCCTACTACTTGTTGCGAGCCCAGAACCAGGGCACAGGATTCCCCGCAGGCTACGAGTACCAACCCGAGACCGGCGAGTGGACAGACGATGACTCCCTGGGTCGTCAGCTCATGGGGGTGATCACCCTGGTCCGGGCCTTTGATGTGACAGGCCGGTCCGAGTTTGAGGTGGGCGCCCGCCAGGGCATTTGGGCCCACATGGACGACATCGATGTGCTGGAGGACGGCAGCTGGAAGCGCACCTCCATGGGCGGCACTGTGCTGCTCACCATCGCAATGACCGAGCATGCCCGCCTGACCGGCGCTGTGGACTGGAATGAAGCCATAGACGGATTCGGCGCCTATGTCCTCTCCCAGATGGACAGCGATGGCCGCATGGCCCAAGGGGCCAGCCGACTGCAGGCCCAGCAGGCCCACAAGGCATTGTGGAATCTGTGGATGCACACGGAAGAAGTCACCTACCTGGACGCTCTGGAGGCCCTCGGGCGCTACCACCACGAGAACCGCGATGACACCGAAGACTTGTTTGAGTACCCCTACCTCTACGGCTTGTGGGCGGCAGAGCCCCTGGTGGCGCTGCACAGCCTTCGGCCGGCCGACTGGATTCCGGAACTGTTGTTTTTCGTCGGCGACGATGTAGTGGCGAAACAATGGACCCCGTTGAACACCCGGGAGGATGCCTATCTCGGGGGATTCTATGCGAATCCGCCTAACGAGGACGGCTCCCCCAACTGGAACCACACCCTCAAGCTCGAGGCCACCGCCGACTGCTGGCGCATGGCCCAGGCTGTCGGAGACACGGAGCGCATGCGTACCTACCGGCGGGCCGCCTTGCTGGGGGCCCAGTACATGCAGCGGTGGCAGTACAGGGCTGGAGAAATGGCGGGTTTTGACGACCCGGATTTCGCCCTGGGCGGCTTCTCCCTCTACAAGGACGATCCTGCCATTCGCCTGGACATCCCCGCCCACGGGGGCGTCGCGATCATGAAGGTGGCTGCCTACATGGGGTTGGAGTCCTGGCCCGGCAACTACCCGCTGCCATGAAGGCGATGGTCCTCGCTGTCCTTGCCCTTTGGGTGGGGGCTTGTGGCGCGGGGGAGGCCCCCGGTGTCCAGGTGGAATTGGGGCCGCCCTGGGTGTCGAGCGAGGCGACCCTCGCGGGCCTGCAGCGCGCCTTGGAGTCTGGCTCGATCACCTGCGCGGAGGTAATCGGGGAGCGATTGGATCGGATCGCAAGGTTTGACCTGGACACCTCGGACGGTCCTCCCCTGAACGCGTTTGTGACCCTCAATGAGTCCTTGCGCGAGCAGGCAGACGCCTTGGACCAGGCCTTTTCTGCGACAGGCACCCTGGTGGGGCCGCTGCACTGTGTGCCCTTTGTGGTGAAGACCAACTACGCGGCCGACGAGGTGGATGTCACCGATGGGGTCTTTGGCTGGCGAGGCATGAAGGCGCCCCAGGGTACGGCTGTCTCTCGTCTCAAATCCCAGGGTGCGCTCCTGGTGGGCTCCACCACCATGGACGAGCTTGCCCGGGGCATCTATGGAATCGGGGGCGCCCACGGGCGCACCGGCAATTCCTTTTCACCTGACCTCAACCCGGGGGGGTCCTCTGCGGGCACAGCGGTCGCAGTCTCTGCGGGGTTTGCCCTGGCGGGCCTTGGCACAGACAACTGCGGCTCCCTGGTGATCCCCGCGGCCTACAACGCCCTTGTGACCCTGCGTGGGAGTCGACACCGCGTGCCCCTTGACGGCATCTTCCCGGGGAACCCCCGAGACTCGATTGCGGGTCCCATGGCCCGCACTGTGACCGACCTGGCGGCCTTTTTGGACACGCTCACAGGCAGCGATGGGGAATACGTCGCTGCCCTGAAGCCGGACGCCCTTGTGGGAAGGCGAATCGGTGTGGTTCGCGCTCTGTCCAAGAAGACCAAGGAGAAGTTTCGGTTCCCCTACGCCACCAAGAGCCCTGAAGTGTCGGCGGTGTGGGACGCCGTCTTTCAGGACCTCACGCGTCTTGGGGCCACCGTGGTGGAGGACGTTGCGCTGCCCAAGCTGGATGCACGTCGCCGGTTTGGAGGCTGGGAGGCGGCGGTCCAGGCATTTCTTGCGACCACAGATCCTCCGACGACCTTTGAGGCTGTCTGTGATGGCCAAGGCTATTCGGCCATGGTCTGGCCCGATGCGGCGACCTGCCGGGAGAAGCTTGGAAAGGGGCTGCTCAAGTCCCTGGAAGACCCCGACCCGCGCTATGTACAGAACGCCGAGTGGGTGGAGTCCCGCATGGATCAACTGAATCTGGATGCGCTGCTGTTGCCGTCAGATGCCCACGGCATTCCCAGGGCACGAAGGGGCGCCCCGAACTGCATGCTGACCTCCGTGACCGGACTTCCAGCGGCTACGGTCGTGGGCGGGTGGGCCGAGGGACTGCCCGTGGGGATGCAGCTGGTGGGAAGAGAAGGGGAAGACCTTGCTGTGTTGGGGCTGGCTTTTGCTTTTGAGCAGGGCACCGGTCATCGGCGCACCCCTGATCTTGTTGGCCCGGATATGGCACCGACCCTGGATCTGGCGGCGAGCAATCGTCTTCGGGTGTCCTTGGGAGAGAGGGCCTTTGAACGGGTCTTACGCCACGGCTCCCGACGAGACCTGGACGCCGATTCGTTTACGGCCCTGGTGTTGGACGTGCTCCGGGAGGCGGACCCATCCCCCTTGCTGCCGTAATGAACGCGGCGGTCCCGTGTACAATGCGTACCTCCCAGTTCGAGGTGTTCATGTCCGTGGTTCAAGGTCTCTTTCTTTCGTTTGTGTTGGTGATTGTCACCGGCTGTCCCCAGCCGGAGGAGATCAAGGACTCAGGCTCCATCGACTCAGGGGAGATCTCAGAGGTGGACCGGGACGGGGATGGGTTCACCGAGGATCAGGACTGCGACGATGGAGACGCCACGGTGTATCCAGGGGCCTCTGACGCTTTGCGACAACATCGACAACGACTGCAATGGTCAGGTGGATGACTCCGCAGGGGATGCCAGCACCTGGTTCCAGGACGCGGACGGTGACGGCTTTGGTAGCGACGCGCTCTCCGTGGACGCCTGTGATCAGCCCTCGGGCATGGTGGACAACAAGGAGGACTGCAATGATTTGGACGCGGACGTGCATCCAGACGCGGACGAGCTCTGCGATGGGCGGGACAACAACTGCGATGGCGCTACGGATGACGACTCGGCGGCGGATGCGCCGACCTGGACGCTGGATGGCGACGGAGATGGATTCGGGGGCGATGGCGACACCATCGACGCCTGCCAGGCACCTGCCGGCTACGTGCTCCACGATGGGGACTGCGATGATGCGGATCCTCGCTACAACCCGAGCGCCCTGGAGTCAGACTGCGCCGATTCCAACGACTACAACTGTGATGGATCCGTGGGCTACGCCGATGCGGATGGGGACGGGTATGCCGCCTGCGAGGAGTGCGACGACCTGGATGCAAATGTAAACGAGGATGCGGTGGAGGTCTGCGATGGCATCGACAATGACTGCGATGGGGACATCGATCAGGACGCGAGCGATGCAGCGACCTGGTTCGGGGACGCGGACAACGACGGCCACGGGGGAACCCAGTTTGTGGTGGAAGCCTGCGACATGCCGTCTGGCTATGTCGCCACCGCCGATGACTGCAACGACGTCGACGCAAGCGCCTTTCCAGGCGCCTCTGAGTCGTGCGACCAGGTGGACAACGACTGTGATGGCGATGTGGATGAGGGCGTGGAGTTGACTTGGTACGCGGATGCAGACGGCGATGGATATGGGGATGCCACCGCCACCACCGAGTCCTGCAGCGAGCCCCCCGGGTACACCGTCAATGGGGACGACTGCGACGATACCAGCGCCAGCACCAGCCCCGCCGCCCTGGAGCGCTGTGACCTGGTGGACAACGACTGCGACACCGAGGTGGACGAGGCGGACGCCATCGACACGACCACCTGGTACGCCGATGGGGACGGAGATGGATACGGGAGCGCCTTGAGCACCACGGACAGCTGCGAGGCGCCGTCGGGGTACGTGGCAGCGGGCGCGGACTGCGACGATGCCAGTGCAGGGGTGAATCCGGCGGCGGTGGAGTCCTGTGACACGATCGACAACGACTGCGATGGGGCCACGGATGAAGCTGACGCGGTAGATGCCGTCACCTGGTATCGGGATGCGGACGGGGACGGGTATGGCATCCCGACCACCTTCTCCGTGGCCTGCAACCAGCCGTCCGGATTTGCCGACAACACCCTGGATTGCGATGACGCAAACAGCGCCTCTACCTGGTCCACCGTGGACGGGGATTGCGATGGGACCCTCACCGGGGACGACTGTGACGATGCCGATGCGGCCTCCTACACGGTGGCCATGGATGGGGACTGCGACGGCACGCTGACAGGGGACGACTGTGACGATGCCGATGCCGGCTCCTACACCGTCGCAATGGACGGGGACTGCGATGGCGCTCTCTCCGCGGATGACTGTGACGACGCGGACAGCACCAAGGCCCACTGTGTGTCCTGCAACGAGGTGCTCTCCAATGGCGTTTCCACCGGAGATGGCGTGTACACCCTTGACCCGGATGGAATCAGCGGGACGGTGGCCCCGTTTTCCGCCTATTGCGACATGACGACCCTAAGTGGCGGATGGACTCTGACTGTGAAGCTGACGGGCAGTGGCGCAACCGGCAACCGCAACGACACTTCGTTCTGGCGGGGCCCGGGCTACACCGGGGACATCACCAACTTGAACGCCGAGGACGCCATCGGCCTGCCCTTTGCAAATGTGGCCTTCAGCGACGTGATGGTGCGCAGCCTCTCCGACCCGGATCGCCACCTCGCCTGGAGCCACCCGGGCACCTACGGCAGCGTCTTTTCCGTGGTGGACGCAGGAAACCGCATCTCAGACGGCGTGTTGCTCTCCGGGAGCGTCAACAACCTGGACTATGCGGCCTACCCGGACAACTCCCACCACAACGACTGCGGAACCTTGAGCTACGGGTTTTTTGGACACGACTACAGCTACTCCAGCAATGGAATCGCCGGCCACTCCCTGAACCACGGCCACACCGGGGGCATTGTAGCGGCCTCGAACTTCACAGATGCCAATCCCACGCAGACCAACTGCATCACCGACTGGGGCTTTGGTGCCGGGTACTACGTCATGAGCAGCGGAGACGATCTGTACAACATCAACGCCCACTGGTGGGGGGCAGGAAACACTTACACATCAGACTTCAACGCCCACGGGCTCTTCGTGCGCTGACCCACCGGGTTACATCCGCATCATGCTGCCCGTCGTGGCCATCGTCGGCCGGCCCAACGTCGGTAAATCGACCCTGTTCAACCGCTTGATCGGCGAGCGGCGTGCCATCGTGCACGACCGCCCAGGGGTGACCCGGGACCGGCACTACGAGACCACCGACAAGTGGGGGGATCGGGAGATCCTGCTGGTGGACACCGGCGGACTTGAGCCCGACCCGGACACGGACCTGTTCAAAGCCATGCGTATGCAGGCGTTGGCGGCTGTAGAAGAGGCGGATGTGGCCATTCTCCTGGTGGATGGCCGGGCGGGGGTGACACCGCTGGATTCGGAAGTGGCGGGTCTCCTGCGCAGGTCCGATCGACCGGTGCTGCTCGTGGTGAACAAGCTGGACACGCCGAAACACGAAGAGATGGTCCATGACTTCCATGGGCTGGGGTTCGAGGAGGTTTTCGCGCTTTCGGCCGAGCATGGCCGGGGGGTGATGGCGATTATGGATCGGGTTCTTTCGCTGGTCCCAGAGGCGATCGAGACCCCAGAGGTGGAAGGGGAGCTTCGCATTGCCGTGGTCGGCCGCCCGAACATTGGAAAGTCGACGCTTGTAAACAAGCTGGTGGGAGAAGAGCGCCACGTGGTGGACGACGCACCGGGGACCACCATGGACTCCGTGGACTCGCCTCTGGATGTGAATGGCCAGCGCTTTCTGCTGGTGGACACTGCAGGGGTGCGTCGTCGCTCTCGAATCAGCGATGACGTGGAGGGATTTGCCGTCTCCAGGGCCATTCACAGTATTGAGCGCTGCCACGTGACGCTGCTCATGATCGACGGCACCGAGGGGCCGACCGAGCAGGATGCCCGGCTTGCCGCCCTGGTCATCAACCGGGGGCGGGCCTTGGTGGTGTTGGTGAACAAGTGGGACCTGGTCAAGGAGGATGAGGAGCGCAACGTGGCTGTGGTGAGGGAGGAGTTTGAGCGAAAGCTGCCGCACCTGACCTGGGCGCCGGTGCTCTACATCTCGGCGCTGACTGGAAAGGGCACCCACCGCATCTTTGAATACGTAAACCAGGTCTACGCCCAGTTCGACAAGCGGGTCTCCACGTCAGAGTGCAACCGCTTTCTGGAGGCAGCGCTGATGGCCCACTCTCCGCCCCAGCGCCACCATCGCCCAGTGCGTCTCAATTACATGAGTCAGATCCGCGTGCGGCCTCCCACTTTCAACATCTGGTGCAATACCCCCGAGGGCGTGGTCGAGAGCTACAAGCGCTATTTGTCCAACCGCTTGCGAGAGGTTTATGGGTTCGAGGGCACCCCAATCCGGCTCCATTTTCTACAGAAGCGACGGCCGGGTGACCCAGTGGAGGAAAGCTGATGGCGGTCCGCATCCTGGAAGACCACCTGGTGAACCAGATTGCTGCGGGAGAGGTCATTGAGCGGCCGGCTGCCGTGGTGAAGGAGCTGGTGGAGAATTCCCTGGACGCAAAGGCCCGGACCATCACCGTAAAGCTCACCTCGGGCGGACGTCAGCTGGTGGGGGTAGCGGACGATGGGGAGGGCATGGATTCATCTGACGCCCTCATGTGCCTGGAGCGACATGGCACCTCCAAGATTCGCACCCATGACGACCTGTTCAAGGTGGCGACACTGGGGTTTCGTGGAGAGGCGATCCCGTCGATTGCCTCGGTGAGTCGGTTTGAGCTTCTGACCCGGCTCCAGGGGGAGGGGGAGGGCACTCGCATTCGCGTGGAAGGCGGGAAGCTCCAGGCTCCCGAGCCGGCGGGTTGTCCACAGGGCACCCAGGTCAATGTGCGCCAGCTTTTCTACAACGTGCCGGTGCGGCGCAAGTTCCTGCGTACCGTGCCCACGGAGTTGGGACACTGCACCGAAGCGGTGGTGCGGGAGGCGCTGGTCCACCCAGAGGTGGACTTCACGGTGGAACACGGGGGCAGCCAGGTGCTGCGCAGCCCTCGCACGGAGGAGTGGGCTCGGCGGGCGGCGGACCTGCTGGGCGCCCATGGCAAGGCGCTGGTGCCTATTGATTTTGCCTCGGGGGAGCTGGGGGTGCGGGCGCTTCTTTCTCCGGTCGGCGTACACCAGGGCACAGCCAAGGGCTCCCTGTACCTGTACGTCAACGGCCGCTACGTGCGGGATGGGTTGATGCGACAGGCCGTGCGGGAGGCGTACCGCCACATTGTGCCCAAGGGCCGCTACCCGGTTGTGGTGGTGGACTTGACCCTGCCGCCGGATCACGTGGATGTGAACATCCATCCCTCCAAAGTGGAGGTCCGATTTCGCCATGGGCGGGAAATGATCGGGGCGTTGTCGGAAGGGTTGAGGGATGGATTGCAGCTTCATGGCATTCGTCGGCCCGTGGACCCACGGCGGGGTAGCTATGTGCCGGAGGAGCCGGGGCCGTCGTATACAATGGATCTGCCATTGCCGGCGCAAGAGGCGGATGGGGCGCGGGAAGTCGAATGTCGAGTTGTCCAGAATCGAGTTGTCGAGGATCGAGTTGTCGAGTCTCGAGTCTCGAGTCTCGGATCTCGAGCCTCGGGTTTCGAACCTCGGGACTCGGAAAAGGGCCAGCGAGGGCACGATCTACCGGAAGATGCGCTGCTTCCAGTTCCGCGGTTCGCAGATTTGCGCATCATCGGCCAGTTCGCCGACACCTACATCCTCTGCGAGGGGGCAGGGGAAATGGTGGTGGTGGACCAGCATGCGGCCCATGAACGGGTGACCCTGCACCGAATGCGCCAGGATGCCTCCGAGCGCCTGGGCGCTGCCCAGAGATTGCTCACGCCGCAGATTGTCGAGATGTCGCCGGCAAGGGCGACGTTGTTGGAGCAGCACCTGGATGTGTTGACCAGACTGCACGTGGAGGTGGAACCCTACGGCGGAGGCAGCTTTGCGGTACGAGCGGTCCCGCCTGCACTGGGCAAGGTGGACATTGCCCGACTGTTGGAAGACATCGCCCAGGAGCTGGCAGACGGCGGAAAGGCCACCGCCGGCCAGCAGATCGCAGACCACATCCTGGCCACCATGGCTTGCCACGCCTCGGTCCGTGCTCACCAGACCCTGAACGAGTACGAGATGCGGCAGCTTCTCCTGGCGTTGGATGGTGTGGACTTTGGCGTCTGTGCCCACGGTCGTCCTGTGGCCATCCGCCTGTCGGAACACGAACTGGAACACCGCTTCCACCGCTCATGACGATCCTGGTCCTGGGTGGGCCCACGGCCACGGGAAAGACGGCGGCCGCGGTGCATGTGGCCTGCCTCTGGAATGCGGTCCTGGTGTCCGCGGATGCCATGCAGGTGTACCGAGGCATGGACATCGGCACGGGAAAAGCCCCTCGGTGTGTGTTGGGTCGATACCCCCATGCCGGGGTTGACATTCGGGATCCCCACGAGGCTTTTGATGCCATGGACTTTGCCGACATGGCGGACAGGGTCATCGAGGAAGCCCGAGAGCAGGGGCGTCCGCTCGTGGTGGCGGGGGGCACGGGTTTCTACCTGCGGGCTCTGTTGTATGGGCTCGTGGAGACCCCTCCGGGAGACTATGCACTGCGAAAGGAGCTGGAGGCCCTGCCGGATGTCCATGGTGCCCTGGCAATCATTGACCCCGTTCTCGCGGAGCGTTTGCACCCAAACGACCGGGTGCGGATTATCCGTGGCCTGGAGGTGCACCGCCTGACAGGCCAGCGACTCTCTGACCTCCACGCGGAACACAGCGCTTCCTTGCAACGTGGGTCCCCTCGGCACGCCGCGGTGCGTCTCTGGCTGGACCGTGAAGATCTCGATGATCGGATCGACCGGCGGGTGCTGCGCATGATGGATCGGGGCTACCTGAAGGAAGTGCGGGGGCTCTTGGAAGGGGGCATCTCTTCAGATGCCAAGCCCATGCGCTCCTTGGGCTATCGCCATCTGGCGGAACACCTGGAGGAAGAGCTGGACCTGGAGGAGGCCGTTCGACGGACCCAGCGGGACACCAGGAAGTTTGCCCGCAAGCAGAGAACCTTTCTAAAGGGGTTGAAGGGCTTTGAGAGGGTGAATGCTGCCAGGAGAGATGCTGTGCTTGAGGCCGCGACCCGGGCCTTCGGTCCCCCCAGGTAGCAAGAGCCGCTTGTGGTCGGATTCTGTGGCGTCCGGAGCCCTACACAGATAGTTCGCCGCCCATGGAACTGGTCCTGGACTTTGAGCGCCCCCTGGTGGAGCTCCACAAGCGCATCTCCAGCCTGCGGGCGCTGCAAGCAACGGAGGGGCTGGACCTCTCAGCATCCATCCACCAGCTTCAGCAGCAGGCGGATATGCTGCATCGCCAGATCTTTTCTTCCTTGACCCCCTGGCAGCGCACACAGCTCTCCCGACACCCGGCCCGCCCGTTCACACTGGACTACGTGGAGCGCCTCTTCACGGACTGGGACGAGCTTCATGGGGACCGCGCGGGACACGACGACGCATCCATCGTGTGTGGCACCGCCCGGTTTCAGGGAGAGCCGGTCATGGTCATTGGCCACCAGAAGGGCCGAAAGACCAAGGACAACATCCTTCGCAATTTCGGAATGCCCAAGCCCGAAGGGTACCGAAAGGCGCTTCGCCTGATGAAGCTGGCGGAGAAGTTTGGCCGTCCGATCCTGACCTTCATCGACACGCCCGGTGCTTTTCCGGGCATTGAAGCGGAGGCCCGGGGCCAGGCGGAGGCCATCGCGCGAAACATCCTGGAGATGAGCCAGCTGACCGTGCCGGTGATCTGCACGGTCATTGGCGAGGGGGGAAGCGGGGGTGCCCTGGCGATCGGGGTGGGCAACCGCGTGCTGATGATGGAGAACAGCATCTACTCTGTCATTTCGCCCGAAGGCTGCGCCGCGATTCTCTGGCGAGATCGCGCTGAGGGTCCCCGCGCCGCCGCCGCCTTGCGCATAACGGCCTCGGACTGCCTCCAGCATGGCATTGCCGATGCGGTGGTGGAAGAACCGGCTTCTGGAGCACACCGAGACTGGGATCAGTCGGCCAGCGCTCTTGGGGCTGCCCTGGAGCAGCACCTGGAAGCGCTGAAGAAATTGGAGCCGGAGGCGCTGGAGGCGGACCGATACGAGCGCTTCCGAAAGCTCGGGGCGATGGCGGAGGCGTGAGCCACATCGAGACTCGGGCCGAAGGTCCATTGACCGGGCGGCTCGAGATGCCCGGAGACAAATCCGTTTCCCACCGGGCCCTGATCTTCAATGCCCTGGCGCGGGGGGAGGCCCGGATTGAGGGGCTCCTGGAGGCCCGGGATGTGGAGGCTACAGCAGACTGTTTGAGAGCGTTGGGTGCCACAATCGAGTCAGGGGCCTGCTGGCGGGTGGTGGGAATGGCCGGTTCTTTCTGTCCACCTGGCCGCGTGCTGGACTGTGGAAACAGCGGCACGACCATGCGGCTCCTGGCAGGAATGCTGGCGGGCCAGCCTTTTCCCAGTGTGCTCGATGGGGATGTGCACCTGCGTGAGCGCCCCATGGCGCGGGTTGCGGACCCGCTGGGCACCATGGGCGCCAGGATTTCCACCCGGGAAGGCCGTCCGCCCATCTCTGTACACGGGGGAGGGGTGGTCGCGGGTGCCTTTGACTCCGCAATTGCATCCGCCCAGGTGAAGAGCGCCCTGGTGCTGGCCACGCTTGGCGCCGGGAAGGGAACGCTTCGATTCACAGAACCCCACCGCTCGCGGGACCACACCGAGCGTATGTTGGGGGCGATGGGCGTGGAGATCGGCTGGCAAGGGAACGTGCTGGTGGTGCCAGCAGGCCAGGTGCCCACGGCGACAGACGTGGTGGTTCCGGGGGATATCTCGGCGGCAGCCTTTTTCCTCGTGGCCGCGAGCATTGTGCCCGGATCCGATCTTGTCCTTCAGGGGGTGGGGGTCAACCCCACGCGAACAGGTGTGCTGGTGGCTCTGGAGGCCATGGGCGCTCAAATCGAGCCATTGAACCGGCGGGAGGCGTCAGGCGAGCCTGTGGCAGACCTTCGGATTCGCGCAACTTCCCTTCGAGGAGCTCGCATCGAAGGAGCACTGGTTCCCAGGCTGATCGATGAAATCCCCGTGCTGGCCGTGGCTGCCGCCTGTGCGGAAGGGGAGACGATCATCGCGGATGCAAGAGAGCTTCGGGTCAAGGAATCGGATCGAATCGCTGCCACAGTGGCTGGACTCCGGGCCATGGGCGTTCAGGTACAGGAAACGCCCGATGGCATGCGGATTCAAGGGGGGAACTTGACGGGTGGTGTGGTCGATGCGCGGGGAGATCACCGAATCGCCATGGCCTTTGCCGTGGCAGGTTGTGCAGCAACGGGTGAGACCTTGGTGAGGGATGCTGCCAACGTGGCCACGTCCTTTCCCTTGTTTGAGCAGACCTTACGGGAGGCATTGCATGGGTGAGAAGGGAATCGTCATCGCGGTGGATGGGCCGGCCAGCTCCGGCAAAGGCACAGCCTCCAAAGCTGTGGCCTCCATGCTGGGGTACACCTACCTGGACTCCGGGGCGTTGTACCGGGTGGTTGCGTTGCTCGGCACCCGGCGCCAGGTCTCCCACGACGATGCACCCGCTCTTGCGACCATGGCTCGCTCTCTGGAGTTGAGGATGGCCTGGGAGGCCGGACGCTTGCGGGTTTGGGCGGATGGAGAAGAACTCTCCGAGGACATTCGAACGGAGTCTGTGGGCCAGGGTGCCTCTGCGGTGTCCCGGTGGCCGGCTGTCCGGGACGCGCTGCTCTCGATCCAGCGCAGTCTGGGGAGTGAGGGGGGAGTGGTCATGGATGGACGGGACATCGGCACGGTCATCTTCCCGGGGGCCGAGCTGAAGATCTTCCTGGATGCCAGCCTGGAGGAGCGGGCCCGCAGGCGTCATGCGGAGATGCTCGAGCGCGGGGTGGCCGCGGACTACGATGAGATCCAGAGGGACATTGCAGCCCGGGACAGCCAGGACATGGAACGGGCCGTTGCGCCCTTGAAGCCGGCCTCCGATGCGGTGCTCCTTGACAGCACCCGGCTCACCCCGGGAGAGGTCACATCCAAAATCATTGAAATGGCGAGGGTTCGCGGCGCTTGACGGGCCTTCGGCGCCGCAATAGTTGCGGTGTGGCTCGAATTCAATGGAATTCGTTGGCCCACAGGCGCAACAGGGGTTGAGTTTGTGGGTGCTGCCCACCGGGATTCCCCCGGCAACCGGACAGCTTGTTCCCCACCCCATGCAAGTCCCATTCAATGCGCGGTTCCACCGTGCTGGGCGCCCAACCACATGACTGCAGACACCCAAGACACCGACCTTGATGTAAACCTCGCCGATGTGACGCGAGAAGACTTCGAGAGCTTTTTCAACGACTTTCTGGACCAGGACTCCGTCAAGGAGCGCTCGGTCGTCAAGGGAACGATCCTGAACGTCACCGACGACTGGATCACCGTGGACGTCGGCTACAAGGCGGAAGGCACGATCTCCGCAGGCCAGTTCCGCGATGCGGAAGGAAATGTCTCTGTGGAAGTGGGTGACAAGGTGGATGTCTACTTGGACTCCATGCACGAGGAATCGGGAAACCTGATGCTGTCCAAGCAGAAGGCCGACCTCATGAAGGCCTGGGATGAGATCTCTCGCGCTGTGGAAGCCGATGAGACCGTGTCCGGCGTCGTGGTGGCCCGGGTAAAGGGTGGCCTGTCTGTGGACATCGGGGTGAAGGCATTTCTGCCCGGCTCCCAGGTTGATCTGCGGCCTGTGAAGAACCTGGACTACCTGGTGGGCCAGACCTATGACTTCAAGATCATCAAGTTCAACAAGCGTCGGGGCAACATCGTCCTGTCCCGCCGGGTCTTGCTGGAGAAGGAGCGCGAGAGCAAGCGCGCCGACACCGTCCAGGGGCTGCGCGAGGGCGTGATCATGACCGGCCAGATCAAGAACATCACCGACTACGGTGCGTTCGTGGATCTGGGCGGAATCGATGGACTGCTCCACATCACGGACATGTCCTATGGACGCATTCAACATCCCTCGGAGCTGTTTGAGGTGAGCCAGGAGATTGAGGTGAAGGTGCTGAAGTTCGACGAGGAGAACATGCGAGTCTCCCTGGGCTACAAGCAGATTCGTCCCGATCCCTGGGAGGAGGCCGACTACAAGTACCCGATCGGAGCCATCGTTCGTGGAAAGGTGGTCTCCATCCCGGACTACGGCGCCTTTGTGGAGCTGGAAGACGGCATTGAGGGCTTGGTCCACATCTCCGAGATGACCTGGAACAAGCGCGTGAAGCAGCCCTCCAAGCTGGTCGAGATCGGTGACACCGTCGAGGCCAAGGTGCTGGGTGTGGACATGGAGAACAAGCGCATCTCCTTGGGCATGCGTCAGCTGGAGGCCAACCCCTGGGACAAGCTGGAGGAGGCCTACCCGGTCGGCTCCATCGTCAAGGGCCAGGTGCGGAACATCACCGACTTTGGAATCTTCGTGGGCATTGAGGAAGGCATCGACGGACTGGTGCACATCTCCGATTTGTCCTGGGGACAGCGCATCAAGCACCCGGGCGAGCGATACGAGAAGGGGGACGAGGTGGAAGCCCGTGTCCTGAACATCGATCGGGACAACGAGCGCATCTCCCTTGGGATGAAGCAGCTGCAGGATGACCCTTGGTTGTCCGTGCAGGGCCGCTACTTCCTGGGCCAGGCCGTGGAAGGTGCTGTGGTGCACATGGCCGAGTTCGGCCTGTTTGTGGAGCTTGAGGAAGGCGTCGAAGGTCTTGTTCACATCTCCGAGTTGACCCATGGAGGCGACGACTGGGCAGCGCATTACGATATTGGCCAGAAGGTCTCCACAATCGTGCTGAGCATCGATGCAATGGACCGAAAGATTTCCCTTTCCCAGCAGGCTGCCGAGGAGCGCGAAGAAGGAGACGACGGTGCGCCTTATGTACCTCCCACTCCCGTGGAGACAAGCGCTCGACTGGGCGACTTGATGGGAGACATTGCGAGCCAGATGTCAGGTGGCACGGGAGAGGCAGAGGCTGCCCCCGCTGAGGAGGCTGCCCCCGCTGAGGAGGCTGCTCCTGCCGAGGAGGCTGCTCCTGCCGAGGAGGCTGCTCCTGCCGAGGAGGCTGCTCCTGCGGAGGAGGCTGCTCCTGCGGAGGAGAACGGCGCTGTGGAAAACGGTGCCGAGGAAGCCGAGGCCAGCGCAGAAGAGACCGTCGAGGCGGTGGGCGAGGCTGACAAGGACGGAGCGCTCGCTTAGGAGTCTTCGGGAAAGCTCCCAAGCGACCGAGCCGCTTCCATGCACCGAAACAAAATGCTTCTGCGCTTGATGATTCTCCTGCTTGCCGGTGGGTTGGCGGCGCTGTTTGTGTTGCAAAACGCGGGCACAAGTGCCTCCCTCGGATTGAATCTGGGGTTTGTCGCCTGGCGCTTTTCAACTCCGCAGCCCGTTGCTCCGTTGATGCTGGCATCCCTGGGTGTCGGGCTGGTGGCTGGCATAGGCTGGGGCTTTCTTCGAGCAAGCGCCAATGGCCGTAAGGCAAGGCGGTTGGAGCAGGAAATTGCCCTTTCCAGCCCCCCCGAGTCGGTCGAGAGCGAAGACTGGGTGTAGCGGGTTAAAGGACCGGCCTGGAAGGGCCCCGACTGTGTGGATTTCACTGCTTCTGTGGGTGGGTGCGTGCAACTCGCCAGATGATGTGTTGAGAAGCACGCCGGTGGGGGAGGCTGCAGAGAACCTCGTGGCGGTGGATATGGTGCGGGGGCAGCGCCCTGATGGCCGTTCGGTGCTGGTCCTTGGAACACGTACAGCGGAGGAAATTCCGTTGTCCGGGCTCACCGAGCTTGCACCCGGCCCACTCTCGGAAGCCATGGCGGTCCTCAACTCCACCACGGCGCCTTGTCTCCCCTGCATGACAGAGGGGGTCTCCCTGGCGGACTGCATGGTGCAGTCCCACTCCAGTTGTCCCAACCTCCCATCGCTGGGAAGACGGATTGTTCGCGCAGCAGCGGCGGGCGAGGATCGTCATGCCATGCAACCCAGGGTCCTCTACGCAGAACCTTGGCAACCCACGAGAGAGATAGGACGGCACGTGGTGGGCCCAGCCGATGCACCGGTGAAGTTGCTGTTGGTGTTGGACCCGGGGGATCCCTTCTCCGCCCGGATGAAGGACCCCTGGATTGGACTGGCGGGAGAGTCAGGGGTGGCCATTTCTATCTTGTTGTTGCCCAGAGAGAGGCACCTTGGGTCCCGGGAAGCCGCCCGCGCGATTCTCTCGGCGGGTGCACACTCCTGGGAGGTGTTGGGGGCGCTACTTGGAAACACCCCGATCGACGAGGAAGCGCTGGATGCGCTGGCGTCAGGGTTGGGACTGGAAGTGGACTCTTGGAGGGAGGCGAGGCAATCGACTGCGGTCGAGAGGCAGCTTCAACGGTTTGAAGTGCAGGCCCGGGAGCTGGGCGCGGAGAACACCCCCATGACATGGGTGAACGGCTACAGGATTCCAGGGGTGCGGTCTCTTGCCTTTTTAAGGGAGCTTGTAGATCGCGATCTGGCGGACCTGGAGCCCTGATGGCGCGGGTAAACCCAGGTCGATTGGCAGCCGCCCGCGCACTTCTTGATGTGGAGGGCGGCGCCCATGCGGAAGATGCACTGGCAAAACATGCCCCGCCGAAGGGGCGAGATCGAGGGTTGGCCTGGCATCTTTGTTTGGGGGTCCTGCGGCGTCGTGGGGAGCTGCACCAGCGAATTTCCGCTGTGGCGAATCGTCCGTGCGAAGATCTGGATCGGACCGTTCGCGTGGCGCTGGAGCTGGGCACGTTCGAGGTGGTCCACAGCCGAACCCTGCCTCATGCCGCCGTCCACCAGGGGGTCGAGCTGGTCAAGGCACTTCGAGCAGGCCGGGCCAAGGGGTTCGTCAACGCAGTGCTTCGCCGGGTGGGACAGGATTGTGAGGTCGCCCTCAGCGTGAACCACCCCCAGTGGCTGGTGGACGACTGGAGGGATCGGTTTGGGGAGGAGGCCACGCTTGCGTGGTGCGAGAGAAACGACACGGCGGCGCCTTTGTGCCTCGTGTTTCGGGACGCTCCTCCGGCAGCCCTTCGTGACGGACCGCTTGATCTCCTGCCGGCTATGGCGGGAGGGGCGGAATTGGAGGGGTGTTTTTGGGTCCAGGGGGAGGTGGGCCCCGTGGAGGAGCTTCCCGGCTTTGTGGAAGGGGATTTCTGGGTCATGGATCCCTCGGCTGTGTTCTGTGCGGACCTTGTGGATGTGGGGCCGGGGGACCGGGTGCTGGATGCCTGTGCTGCCCCAGGGGGCAAGACCTTGCGTCTCGCTCAGCGGGGGGCTCATGTGGTCGCCTGTGATCGCTCCAAAGTGCGCTTGGAACGATTGCACCAGTCCGCGGAGAGGATCGGCCTTGAGGTTGACACGAGGGTCGTGGACTGGGAGCGGAACCCTACCCTCTCTCATGCGCCATTTGATGCGGTCCTGGTGGATGCACCCTGCACAGGGTTGGGCACGACACGTCGACACCCGGAGATTCGATGGCGCTCCTTGCCGACAGACCCGGCGGCGCTGGCTATTCGACAGCTGCTCATTCTCTCCGCGGCTGCAAGACACGTGCGTGAAGGAGGCACCCTGGTGTATTCCGTGTGTTCTCCCATGCAGGAAGAGGGAAGCAGCGTCATTCGTGCATTTCTGGGGCGAGAAGCAGGCTATGTGCTGGAGAGGGAATGCCTCCTGGCCCCCCCCGAGGGGGACGAAGATGCGTTCTACGCCGCCCGTTTAAGAAGGTCCCCATGAGCGCTGGCACCGACACTCCCATGTTCCGCCAATACATGGAGTTGAAGAGCGACCATACGGACGCGCTGCTCTTTTTTCGCATGGGTGACTTCTACGAGCTCTTTTTTGACGATGCGCGCATCGCAGCCGAGACCCTGGATCTGACCCTGACCTCCCGGAACAAGGGCGCACCGGATCCCATTCCCATGTGCGGGGTTCCGCACCACGCTGCGGGCGGGTACATCCAGGCATTGATTGACAGGGGGCACAAGGTGGCCATCGGGGAGCAGGTGGAGGACCCCCGCTTGGCAAAGGGGCTGGTGCGTCGGGCGGTCACGCGGGTTGTCAGCCCAGGGGTTCGCCTGGACCCGGAGAGTCTTGTCCCCCGGGAGAACTGCTGGCTGGTGGGATTGTCTCCCTCTGAGGGCCGCTGGGGGCTGGCCCTCTTGGATGTCTCCACCGGAGAAGTGCGGCTCACGGAGCTGGAGAACCGGGACAAGGCGCTGGAGGAGCTCACGCGGACCGGTGCCCAGGAAGCTGTGCTTCCAAGGGCATTGGAGGATGACCCGGGGGTGCGGGCGCTGCTGGGAGAACTTCCCACCACCTTCGTGGATGACGGCTCCTTCGCCGAGGAGATCGCCCGACCGCAGATCTGCCGGCTCTATGGGGTTTCGGACCTCTCGGGCTTGGGGTGTGCGGACCATGGCCCCTCCCTGGGCGCAGCCCATGCCTTGTTTGAATATGCCCGAACCAATGCGGGTTGCGACCTGCCCCACCTCCAGGCGCCCCGTACCTACCGGGTGTCTGGACATGTGGTCCTGGACGATGCCACCCGCCGAAACCTGGAGCTGGTGCGGCCTCTCTGGGGAAGCGGACGGAAGGGGACCCTTCTGGGCCTCATGGATCGCACCCGGACCCCCATGGGAGGCCGTCTCCTTCGGGAGCGACTGCTCTACCCCCTCATGGATCGCGCAGCGATTCAGGCGAGACTGGATGGGGTGGAGGCCCTGGTGGGGGATGTGGATCTTCGAGATTCGGTGCGCAGCGGTTTGCGGGAGGTGGGGGATCTTGAGCGCATCTCCGGCAAGCTCGCCCAGTACACCGCCAACGCAAGGGACCTGGTGGCTCTGCGCCGCTCCCTGGAACAGCTGCCATCCCTGGTGGCCCCTCTGTCTGAGTATCCCGCATTGCAGGCGGTCCTTCCCAGTGATCTGTGCATGGATGTTGCCGAAGAAGTGGCGACCTGGCTGGTGGATGAGCCGCCGGTTCACCTCATGGAAGGGGGCCTGATCCGACAGGGTCTTGATCCGGATCTGGATGAGCTGGTTCGCTTGTCTCGTGAGGGCAAGGGCGCCATTGCCGCCATCGAGCAGCGAGAGAGGGACGCTACGGGGATTCCCTCCCTCAAGATTCGATACAACAAGGTCTTTGGCTACTTTATCGAGGTCACCCGGGCAAACCTCCACAAGGTGCCGAAAAGCTACCTGCGCAAGCAGACCCTGACCAACGCAGAGCGCTACATCACTTCGGAGCTCAAGGAGTTCGAAGAGAAGGTGCTGGGGGCAGATGAACGTAGAAAGAGCCTGGAATACCACCACTTCGTGGGGCTTCGGGAGCGCCTCGTGGTCCATCTTCCGAAGTTGCAGGATCTGGCGAAGTCCGTGGCGCGTCTGGATGTGTTGGCGTCCCTGGCGCAGCTCGCGGTGGAGCATCGCTATGTGCGGCCCCAGCTGGATGACTCCCGGGTACTTGAGATCGTGGGGGGACGCCACCCGGTGGTGGAACGCCAGATGTTGGACGAGGACTTCGTGCCCAACACGGTGCGCCTGGGCGAGTCCGAGCAGCGGTTGATCATCCTGACCGGGCCCAACATGTCCGGAAAGTCCACGATCATGCGCCAGGTGGCCCTGGTGGCTCTCATGGCGCAGATGGGGAGCTATGTGCCCGCTGACTCGGCCCGGGTGGGTCTGTGTGACCGCATCTTCACCCGGGTGGGGGCGTCTGACGACCTCTCCAGCGGGCGCTCCACCTTTATGGTGGAAATGAGCGAGACGGCCAACATCCTGCGCCATGCCACGGAGCGCTCCCTGGTGCTCTTGGACGAGATCGGAAGAGGCACCAGCACCTACGATGGGTTGGCTATTGCATGGAGTGTGGCGGAGACCATCTGCGACCGGGTCCGGTGTCGGGCGCTCTTCGCGACCCACTACCACGAGCTTGTGGCGCTGGCAGGGGAACGAGCCGCCGTGGCCAACTGGTCCGTGGCAGTGTCCGAGTGGGGTGAGCGCATCATCTTTCTGCGGAGGCTGCAGAAGGGCGGCGCCAGTCGATCCTACGGCATTCAGTGCGCGCGTCTGGCGGGCATGCCTGAGGATGTAGTGGGAAGGGCCCGGGAGCTTCTTCAACAGCTGGAGGAAACCGGAGCGGTACAGGGTGGATCCCAGCTGTCCCTCTTCCGGGGCGCAGAAGACAGCTCGGAGGACATGTCTTCCCAGGAAGAAATGGGTTCCTCAAGTGGTTCGATGGTAGAGAGTGAGCTTCATGCACTGTTGGATGGACTCGACCCTGACTCCATGACCCCGAGACAAGCCCATGCGTTTCTGTACCGCCTGGTAGAGGAGAGCCCCTCATGTGGCTCCTCTGGCTGACGGTGCTTCTGTCCGCCAAGGGGGCGGAGTTGGAGCAAGTGCGGATCTTCGTGGGAGAAGATCACGCCCAGGTGCTGCTCATCGCCGATGAAGCGTTTCCTCGTCCCGAGGTGCGTAGCGTGGCCTCTGTGGGAAAGGCATCCGCCCGGGCGACCCTGTCGTTCAAGGGGCTTTTGCTCTCGGAAGATCTCCAGAGTGCCTACAGCCAGGAGGGAGGGCGCTCGCTCATCCCCGTGGACCGTGGAAATGTGGGGTTGGTGTCCCTGGCAGTGGTGGGGTCACAGCTGCAGGTGAGCGTGGAGACGATCAGGGCCCGGGAGGTTGGGCTCACGAGCTTGAGTGACCGTGCCTTGCTGGTGGACCTGCTCCTGCCTGGCTCCAGCCAGGACTCCTCGCTTCCGCGGCCCGAGATGTTGGCCAGCTGGATTGCGGGGGCCTCCCTGCAGCGCACGGGCCAGCGGGTGGGGAGACCCCGGCGGGTGATCGTGGTGGATCCGGGGCATGGCGGCAAAGACGCCGGCGCCGTCGGAGTCTCCGGAACCCACGAGGCGGACATCGCCCTGGCTCTGGCTCGGCGGGTGGCCAAGCAGCTGGAGCGGCGGCTGGATGCGGAGGTGGTGCTGACCCGCACGGACGACACATTTATCTCCCTCTCTGAGCGTGCCGCCATCGCCAATGCCCTGGATGCGGATCTCTTCCTTTCCATCCACGCGAACGCGGCGCCTGCACCTACGGTGTGGGGGATTGAGACCTACTACCTGGATGCAGCCTCCGACGCGGGTGCTGCCCGCGTGGCGCGCCGAGAGAACGCGGTGTCAGCCTCCCAGGGACCGGTGAACAGCATTGTCTCGGACTTGCTTGTCACCGGAACGAACCGCTTGTCCCGGGAGCTGGCCGTGGGCATTCAAGAGGAGGTCGTGGGAGGGCTCACCGGTGTGTACGGTCCGGATCAAATCCGAAACCTCGGGGTCAAGGCGGCGCTCTTTGCAGTCCTGGTGTCGACGCGCATGCCCTCTGTGTTGTTTGAGGCCGCGTTTCTGACCCACCCGGATGACGAGATGCGGCTTCGGCATCCGCTCTACCAACAGACCACGGCCGAGGCGATCGCGGAGGCTGTCGAGGTCTGGTTCGACTCCCGGGGGCGGTAGGAGCAAGTGGAGTCGGCAATTGATGGATACCTGGCCTGGGCAAGGGTCGAGCGGGGCCTGGCCGAGAACACCTTGTCCTCCTATGCGCGGGACCTGGCGTGTCTGCGGAACTGGCTCGCGGAACGGGACATTCAAACGCCCGGGGGTGTACAGCGACAGGATCTCTCCGAGTACATGGGGTTCCTGTTGGACACCGGACGCTCCCGGCGGACCGCGGCGCGGCACCGGGCGGCTTTCCGGCAGCTGTTTCGGTTCCTGGAGCGGGAAGGGGAGTTGCCCAACGATCCCAGCGTCTTGGTGGAGGCTCCTCGGGCCTCCTCGCGCTTGCCGGGTGTGCTCTCGGAGGCGGATGTAGAGGCGTTGCTGGAGGCACCCGATGTGGAGACCCGCATTGGCCAGCGGGACAAGGCCATGTTGGAGGTGCTTTACGCCACGGGTCTTCGGGTCAGCGAGCTTACGGGGCTGCGGCGCTCCGCCTTGCACCTGTCCGCTGGCTACCTCACCGTGCGGGGCAAGGGAGACAAGGAGCGGATTGTTCCGATTGGGGATCGGGCCGCAGACTGGGTCACCCACTGGTGCGAACAGGGGCGCAGAGAGCTGGATGCCAACGGAGAGTCGCCCTGGGTCTTTGTGTCGCCTCGTGGAGGGGCGCTTTCACGGGGCGCGTTCTGGTACCGCATCAAGTTCTGGGCGAGGGTGGCGGGGATCCAACAGCCCGTGAGCCCCCACAAGCTGAGACACTCCTTCGCCACCCACCTGTTGAGCCACGGTGCCGACCTTCGGGCGGTGCAGTTGATGCTGGGTCACGCGGACATTTCCACCACCCAGATCT
>CAZRYF010000056.1:10594-33531 GCA_964604165.1 uncultured Enterobacterales bacterium | reverse complement strand
GTGTCACCCATGTCCCCGGTTTGCACCATCGAGCACCGAGCACCGAGCACCGAGCCTCGACCATCGACCATCGACCATCGAGCCCGCCCCACTCCCCTGCGGTCCTCCGGAGGGAAGAAATGGAGCACCGATTCGACCACGAGAACCTTGATGTCTACCGACTGGCCCTGGGAAGTGCCGCGGAGGTGTGCGCGGTGCTGGACCTTTCGCGGACGGGAGAGGCGTACGCACTTCCAACAGAAGCTCCCCCGAGTCGGAGCCATGCTCGCTCGGATGTCGAAGCAGTTGGGCCCTGTCCAAAGGTCTCGCCTGGTCGCACCGTGCATGCGATGAAAAGACTCCTAGTCTCCACGAATGCGGGTTAAACCTGCACATTCGGAGGCATCTTGGACGAGACTTTGTTCATCTTGGCCCTGGTTGCCTACCTGGTGGTGGCTGTGGCCGGATTTTTGGGGGTAGAGCGCCGGCCTTTCTGGCTGGGGCGGGTGCGCTTGCCCTCACTCCTGGGCGGAGCAGTCCTGCACCTGGCCGGCCTGGGGGCGCTGATGATGGAGACGGGCCGGCTGCCGGTTCATACGCCCGGAGCCTCTTTGGCGTCCCTGGGTCTGTTGGTCATTGGTGCCCACCTCCTCGTCCGCCGGGCCCCGCGCATGGAGAGTCTGGGAGGCTTGTTTGTTCCATTGGCCGTGGTGTTCTTGGCGTTGTCCCAGGCGCTCCCCATGGACATGCGCCCCTCTGAGGTCTCCACGCCCGGTGGCTTTTGGTTTCCGATTCATGCGTCCATGACATTCCTGGGCTTGGTGGGACTGACCGTCTCTTTTGGGGTCAGCGTGTATTACCTGCTGGTTCGCTCGCGGCTCAAGGGCAAACGCCTCGAGGGATTGGAGCGGCTTCCTTCCCTGGATGCCCTGGATCGCATCAACACCCGGGCCATGCTCTTTGGATTCTCCGCCCTGGCCCTGGGAATCGCATCGGGCGGAATTTGGGGCGCCACACGGACGAGCGCCGCCTTGGATGCGACTGGTTGGGTGACCCTGGCGGTCTGGCTCTGGTACGGGTTGGTGCTGCAGATCCGCGTGGTGGCGGGTTGGCGCGGGCGCTTGGCGGCGCTGGCGTGCGTGGCTGGCTTCGCGGGGCTCGTGTTGTCCTTGGCGGCAGTCAACGTGGCGTTTCAGGGGTGGCACGGGTGATTCAGGGACGCGAGATCGTGGCGGTGGGGATGAACCACCACACCGCTCCGGTGGAGGTGCGAGAGCGCCTGGCCATGGACCCCGACATGCTTGCCAAGCATCTCGCCGCTCTCCAGCGGGGGGGGCTGGTAGAAGAGTCGGTGATTCTGTCGACTTGCAACCGGGTTGAGATCTACGCCTTGGTGGAGGACCCGGAGCCGGGGTTGGCGCTGGTGCACTACATGGCGGGTCTGCAGGGGTTGGAACGGGACCAGAGCTGGTTCTACAGACACCAGGGCCAGGAGGCCGTGGCGCACATCTTTCGGGTGGCGAGCTCGCTGGACTCCCAGGTCGTGGGGGAGCCCCAGATTCTCGGGCAGATCAAGGAGGCCTACTTCTCTGCGCGAGAGCACCGGGCGGTGGGCAAGGTGCTCGAGCGCCTCATGCGCCGGGCCATCTCGGTGGGCAAGCGCGTGCGCACTGTCACCCGTATCGGACAGGAGTCGGTTTCCGTGGGGACGGCGGGGGTTTCCCTGGCGCGGCAGGTCTTCGGGGAGTTGAAGGGCCGGGATGCCCTGGTCTTGGGGGCTGGTGAAATGGGCAACCTGGTGGCACGGTCGCTCTTGTCTGGTGGGGTCAACGAGTTGGTGGTGGTGAACCGGACCTTTGAGAGTGCGGTGGAGATGGCCAAAGACGTGGGCGGCACGCCGGTCCCCTGGGACCAATTGTCTCGATACCTGGGCCAGGTAGATGTGGCGATCGTGTCCACCGCCTCCCAGAGGCCCATCCTGACCCGGGCGGCTTTGCAACCGGTTATGCGGGGACGTCGTTACCGTCCGCTCTTTCTGATGGACCTCTCGGTTCCCCGGAACATCGCACCGGATGTAAACGAACTCGAGGGGGCCTTCGTGTTCAACATCGACGACTTGACCGACCTTGCGAGGCAGGGGCTGGAGAGACGCCGGGCGGAAGCCCAGGTGGCGGAGTCGATGGTGGTCAACGAAGCGGAGCGCACCTATCGGGTTCTGGGCCGGCTCTCTGCAGCACCCGCCATCATGTCCATGACTCAGCGGGCCGAGTCCGTGCGCCAAATGGAGATGGAACGCAGCCGCGGATTGATGGACACCCTCGATTCGGAGCAACGAGATGCTGTGGAGGCCATGACGCGCTCCATGTTCAAGCGCTTTCTACACGACCCCATTCTGCATGCCCGCCAGATGGCGGAGAGCGGGGACGGCGAGAGCCTGCACCTCTTGAGCGAGGCCTTTCCCGAGGCGTCGGAGGAGTAGCTCGCCCAAGCGGGGGGCTACTTGGCTGGGCAGGCCTCCGAGCAGCTTGCTGGGTAGTAGGAAACCATGTCCTCGCAGCCGGCCGCGTTTAGCTCATCCACGCATTGCTTTGCGGCGCTTCTGTCGTAGGGCTCACAGGTCTCTCCCAGGTCTCCGCTCTGCTCCGCATCGGCGGTGTTTTCCTCCACGCAGTCAGCGATGCTTTCGTAGTCGATGACCTCCAGAATGTCGCACCGCTGGTACCACGTGCAGACGGCATGGATTCTCGCCTCCACAAAGGTCTCCGGGGAGTAGCAGCCAGTGGAAGCAAAAAGCAGCAGGGCAATCATGTACACACCTTGGCTGTGAGGTCCTTGGTCAGGTTCTTCTGGTGAGACTCCAGGGTGCCTCCACCGATTTCCAACAGCTTGGCGTCCCGGTACAGCCGCTCGATGGGGTACTCGGTGCAGTAGCCGGCCCCGCCATAGACCTGCATGGCCCGGTCCGCCACCCGCTTGCCCACCGGGGCTGCAAAGAGCTTGGCGGCATCCGAGCCGACGCGGTTTCGCAGGTTGGGCCCCACGTGGTGGGCCACCTGGTAGATAAGGCAACGGGCGGCTTCGGTCTCGGCAAAGGAGTCGCCGATATAGGCCTGGATCTGTCCGAAACAGTTGATGGGTTGGCCGAAGGCGGTGCGCTCCTGCCCATAGCGGATCATGAGGTCCAGGCACCGGTCCGCGATCCCCAGGCTCATGGCTGCAAGCGTCAGCCGCTCGATCTCCAGGTTGCGCATCATATGGGCTGTGCCGCCCCCCACCTCCCCCAGGAGGTTGGCTGCGGGTACCTCGCACTCCTCGAAGATGAGCTCACTCATGGTGCTTCCACGCATGCCCATCTTCGGCATCTTCTGGGATGTGGAAAAGCCGGGACAGTCCCGATCCACAAGGAACGCCGTCACGCGCCCCTCCACCTTGGCGTACACCAGGAAGATGTGGCCTTCCGGTCCGTTGGTGATGAAGGTCTTGGTGCCGTTGAGTACCCAGACCTCCCCGTGCTTCTTCGCGGTGGTGGCCATGCCCAGCACATCGGTGCCGTGGCCTGGCTCGGTCATGGCCATGCCCGCGACCCACTCTCCTGAGATCACCGGGGGCAAGACCCGCGCTCGCTGTTCGTCGTTGGTGCAGTGGAAGACGTTGTTCACAAAGAGCATGGAGTGGGCCAGGTAGGCCAGGCAGAACCCCGGGTCCGACTTGGACAGCTCGTGGTGGGCAATCACCGCGGCGACCGTGTCCATGCCTGCGCCCCCCCAAGTCTCGGGCACCGTGATGCCCAAGAGGCCCAGCTCGCCTACTTTTCGAAACAAGTCCAGGTTCAGCTGGCCCTTCTCGTCGAACTCCGCTGCTTGGGTTTCAACTTCGCTGGCGGTGAACTCAGCGACCATCTCCCGGAGCATCCCGTGCTCGGGGGTGGGCTGAAACAGGTCTTGGGAGGTGCCGTTCACGCAAGAGATGTGTAGGTGTGTCGGGAGCTACCGTCAAGCTGCCAAAGGCGTGATACCCATGCGGGGGAGGCGGCGTACGTGGCGGAAAAGATCTTCCTTGTCGATGGCTCGAACCACGCGTTTCGGGTTTTCTTTGCCATGCCCAAGCTGACAGCGGGGGGCTTGAACACGGGCGCACTCCTTGGGTTTGCCAACATGCTGCGGCGCTTTGAGAAGGAGTACCAGCCGGACCACGTGGTGGTGGTGTTTGACAAGGGGCCGTCTTTTCGGGTGGACCTGTACCCGGACTACAAGGGCCACCGGCCCGAGATGCCGGAGGAGCTTCGGGAGCAGTGGCCCAAGATGCCGGAGCTCATTGAGGCATGGGGGTACCGCTGCCTGGCCATGGAGGGGGTGGAGGCAGACGATGTCATCGGCACCCTGGCCAAGCGCTGGGCTACGCCGGAGCGCCACGTGTGGATGGTGACCGGCGACAAGGACTTCTACCAGCTTGTGGACGACAACATCTCCATTCTCGATGTCATGAAGGACCGGAAGATCCGGGCCCCGGAGGTGGAAGAGCGCTTTGGGGTCGGGCCAGAGAAGGTCATTGATGTGTTGGGGTTGGCCGGGGACAGCTCGGACAATGTGCCCGGGGTCACCGGGGTCGGGGAAAAGACCGCCACCAAGTACGTGCAGAAGTACGGGGATGTCGAGGCGGTACTGGCCCACGCGGAGGAGATCGGGGGCAAGCGGGGGGCGGCTCTGGCCGCGGAGGCCGAGATGGCGCGGCTTTCCCGGGAGTTGGTGACCATTCGGCTGGATGTGGAGTTGGAGCTGGAGCTGGCGGACCTGGTGGCGCACCCACGGGACCCGGAGAAGCTCCGGGAGCTCTTTCTGCTGTACCAGTTTCGCACCTTGCTCGGCACTTTGGACGACGATGGGGAGAGCGGATCGGGGGTGGATCGTTCCATGTACCGGTGCATCCGGGATGGGGGTGTGCTGGCGCAGGTGGCCACGGACATTCGCGCGGCGGGTCGGTTCTGTGTGGACCTGGAGACCACCTCTCTGGATCCGCAGGCTGCAGCCATTGTGGGCATCGCTCTTTGCTGGAGTGAGACCGATGCAGTCTATGTGCCCGTGGCCCATGTGGAGGATGGCGTGCGGGTGCCGGGGCAGCTCACCGAGGCCGAGGCCATGGCGATTCTGTTGCCTCTCCTGGAGGATGCGGGGCTGGGCAAGATCGGCCACAACCTGAAGTACGACCTCTCGGTATTTTCCGAAAACGGCTACCGGGTGGAGGGCATCGTCGGGGACACGATGATTGCCGACTACCTCCTGGAGCCCGAGCGGGTGCGCCACAAGCTGGACGACGTGGCGCTGCGGCTGTTGGGCCACGGCATGATCTCCTTCTCGGAGGCCATGGCGGACCTTTCTGCCGGATCGACGTTCGCGGAGGTCCCCATTGACAAAGCCACCGCCTATGCTGCGGAAGACGCCCACGTCACCTGGCTGCTTCACCGTGTGCTCGCGCCCAAGCTGGAGGAGTCAGAGCTGGAGGCCGTCTACAGGGAGGTGGAGCTTCCCCTGGTGCCGGTGCTCTCCGCCATGGAGCGGGAGGGAATCGGCCTGGATGTCGAGGCCCTGGCCGATCTGTCCGAGGAGCTGGCCACCCGCATCGCCGAGGTGGAGGTCCGCATCCACGACATGGCCGGGCACCCCTTCACCATCAACTCCCCCAAGCAGATGCAGGTGGTGCTTTTTGACGAGCTGGGACTGAAGCCAGTGAAGAAGACCAAGACCGGCTTCTCCACGGATGCGGAGACCCTGGAGCGCCTGGCAAGTGTGCACCCGCTGCCGGCTGCGGTGTTGGAGTACCGCGGCCTGACCAAGCTCAAGAGCACCTACGTGGATGCGCTCCCCAAGACCCTCTCGGAGGTGGATGGAAGGGTGCACACCTCCTTCCACCAGGTCGTGGCGGCCACAGGCCGGCTGGCCAGCAACAACCCGAATCTCCAGAACATCCCCTCGCGCACCGAGGATGGTCGCCGGGTCCGGGCCTGTTTTGTGGCCCGACCGGGACACGTCTTCTTGTCCTGTGACTATTCGCAGATCGAGCTGCGCATTCTGGCCCACTACTGCGGAGAAGGAGGCCTGATGGAGGCCTTTCGTCTCGGACAGGACATCCACCGCCGCACGGCCTCTGAAATCTTTGGCGTTGACCTGGATTCGGTCACCCAGGAGCAGCGTTCTGCCGCAAAGGCCATCAACTTCGGTATCGTCTATGGCATGAGCGCGTTTCGACTGGGCAATGAGCTTGGCATTTCCGTGGGGCAAGCCAAGGCGTACATGGACGACTACTTTGCCCGGTACCCCCAGGTGCCCAAGGTCCACGAGGCGTTGATCGGCCACGCCCGGGAGCACGGGTTTGCCGTGACTCTGTGGGGCCGCAAGCGACCGATTGTGGGGATTGGGGCGCGAAACCCCAGGGACCGAATGGCCGCGGAGCGGGTGGCCATGAACACTCCCCTTCAAGGAACGGCAGCCGATCTAATCAAGGTCGCCATGTGCCGGGTGCAAGAGCGCCTGGTGGCTGACCCCACGGCGGGCCGCCTGTTGTTGCAGGTGCACGATGAGCTGCTCCTGGAGGTGCCGGAGGGCGAGGTAGAGCGCGTGGCAAAGATGGTGAAGGAAGAAATGTCCCAGGCTGCGGATTTGCATGTGCCCCTCGTGGTGGATGCCGGCTGGGGCCGCACCTGGGAGGAGGCCCACTGATGACGCCGGAAGAAGCCAAGAAAGCGGATCGAAAGATCATCGAGGCCATTCGCGCCGGGGACACCGGTGCCTACCGGGAGCTGGTGGAGCGCTACCAGGGACGGGTCTTCGCCATGGTCTGCGGCATGGTGCGCGATCGGGAGGAGGCTCGGGACATCACCCAGGAGTCCTTCGTCAAGGCGTATCGAAACCTGGACCGCTTCCGCTTGGATTCCAGCTTCTACACCTGGCTCTACCGCATCGCCATGAACTGTGCGATCGACTTGCTTCGCCGCAGGAAGGTGCGCCGCCACAGCGAGTTCAACGAGGAGATCGGACAGAAAGACAGTGGCGGGATCATGGCCGACTCCCACGCAAAGATGAATCCGGGCAAGGACCTGGAGAGAAAGCGCCTGCGCAAGAAGATCTTTGCGGCCCTGGACGAGCTCTCCGAGGACCACCGACAGATCATCGTGCTGCGGGAGATCGAGGGCCTCTCCTACGAGGAGATCGCCCAGACCATGGAAATCCCCGAGGGGACGGTCATGAGCCGGCTCTTCTATGCGCGGCGCAAAATGCAGAGCCTCCTGGGTGGCAAGCTGGAGGCGGTTTGAAATCCTCTGTGAATGACCTTGAAACCCGCCCGTTAGGTGCAAAGAGGGTTGGAACCGCGTGAGCTTTGACGAAGACATCGGGCGACTCGATGGCCTGCTGATGCGGGTGCTCGATGGCGAGGCCACAGAAGCCGAGTGCGCAGAAATCGCGGCCCTCGCCGATGCGGATGCTCGACTTGCGCCCCACGAGGCCCTGCGGGTGGCCTTGCAGGAGGCGGTGCAGGATGTGGCGGGCGCTTCTTTTGACGTGGTGGCCCAGGTGCTCGAAGCCCTGGCCATTGAGGACGGGTGGAGCGAGGTGGGCGTGGTGCTGCGGGAGGGGGTGCCCCGGGAAGCCGATGTAGCGGACTCGGTCATGGCGATGCTTTCTTTCGGCCCCGACGCAGAGACAGAGGTTGCGGAGATTGCCCCTTCTGAGGAGGTGGTGCTCTCCGCACTGTTTGATGGTGAGCTGCCGGTCGAGGAGCGCCTCGCCCTGGCACAGCGCATCGGAAGCGACGATGGGGCCCGAAAGGCGCTGTCTTCCTACGCGGAGCTGGGCCGTCTTTTGCGAGAGAGCATTGCCCAGGAGGTGCGTGCGGTCGACCTCTCCACCACCTGGCGTGCTGTGGCCACGGGAATTGGCATGGGTGACCCGGAGCACGTGGAGGGTTGGGAGCCCACAGCTGCTGTCTTGCGCAGCGTGATCCTGGACCATGCCCACATGAGCCAGGCCCAACGAGCGGAGATGGTGGAGGATGTGCTGGAGGCCATCAAGCCCCGGGAGATCGTGCAGTCCGAGGAGCTGGAAGCCACCGAGCCAATTCTCGTGGAGGGCAGTCGGCTGCGGACCCTGGTGCCGGCCATCGCCATGGCCGCCCTGGCGCTCGTGGTGGTGATGCCCTTTCTGGATGAGAGCCCCGTCGCGCCGGACGAGACGGCTGTAGACGAGAAGGCCATGGATGAGGCCATCGAGTTTGCAGGCTTGAGCCACACGGAGGTGCTGGAGCTGGAGTATGCCTCCCAGGTCTTTGTGCAGGTGATTCAAGGAGATGAAGACGACGCGCCGGTCATCCTGTTCGTGGATGAGGATGCATTTGGTGACGATGCACTCGATGAAGGTGCCGCGCCAGGCGAAAAAGTGGATACGGGGGGGGCACTGTGATGCGTCTTCTTCTTCTCGCCCTTGCCCTTGTGGGAAGCCCCCTGACCGCCCACGCGGCCGACGGGGCCCGGACTCAATTGGTCCAGGGCCCGAAGGGCCCCAAGTCCAAGAAGCCGCCGGGCAAGCGGGTGAACGTGCAGATTCTCGTGGTGCATGCCACGACCGGAAAGCCGCACATGGATCCGGCGCTCCACCGGTGGTCCCGGCAGATGAGCCACCTGCGCTACGACAACTTCAAGGTGCTGGAGCGCTTTGCTGCGGACCTCGTCCCCGAGCGTCCCAAGAGCTTCACGGTCTCCGGCGGGCGCGTGGTCACCGTCACCCTGCTCAAGCGGGATCCCCAGCGGGCGCGGCTTCGCATCCAGATGTACCGAAAGAACCAGAAGCTCGTGGACACCACGGTGGCGGTGGCCCGAGACGGCACCTTCATCGTGGCGGGTCCACGGCACGCAGAAGGCATCCTGGTGCTGCCCATCACGGCTTCCTACTGACGGCCGGGTTCCTCGGGTTACCAGTGGCGTTGAGCTTGGAGGTGTCGTGACCTTGTTTGAGAGAATCATCGCCGGGGAGATCCCCGCCGACATGGTCTACGAGGATGAGCACGTGGTGGCCTTTCGGGACGTGAACCCCCAGGCACCGACCCACCTGCTCGTGGTCCCGCGCAAGCCGGTGGTGAATGTGGCCGAAGCCGAGGAGGGGGACATCGACCTGCTGGGCCGGGTCCTGTGGGGGGCCGCCCAGGTCGCCCGACAGCTCGGCCTGGAAAAAGGTGGCTACCGCCTGGTCATGAACAACGGCGCCGGCGCCGGCCAGTCGGTCTTCCACCTGCATTGCCACCTGCTGGCTGGGCGAAAGCTCACGTGGCCTCCGGGGTAGCCAACTCCCGCAGCACCCCCTCCGGCAGCCGCCCCAACGCCGACTCCACGAACTCGGCCAGGTCCAACCCCTGCGCTGCGCTGTAGCGCTGCGCTTGCAGCGCCATGTCCAGCTTGTCGCAGGCTTTGACGAAGCGGCCTTCCGGCGACGCGCCGTCCTCGTACTCGCGCCAGAGGGCAAGGATCTCATCCCCGTTGGGCAGGCCAGCGGCCAGTCCCTCCATGGCTGACCGCTCCCGGGCGCTCTTTTCGGCAGCAGGCACCCCGTCATGCGGCGTGATGTCCCCGCAGCGCACCTCGGCCAGGTCGTGGGCCACCGCGATGGCCAGCGCCCTTCCCCGGTCCAGCTTCTCTGGGCACAACACCAGCACCAGGTAAGCCACGCCCCAGCTGTGCGCTGCCACCGACTCGGGCTGGGCCACCCCCGCCCGCACCCAGCCCGCCCGGGGCAGGGCCTTGAGCTTCAGGGCTTCCAAAAGGGTGGCGCGAAGCTCGCTCATGCCTCTACCACGTAGGCCCGCTGGTCGGGCCGTGCCATGGACAGCACCGGCGGTTGCTCGCATGTCTGGGCCTCCAGGAAGTCGGCCCGATCCCGCAGGCCACGCCACCCAAGCGCGATCATCACCTGGGCGATCGGGGCCCCCAGAGTGTCCCCGGGGCCCAGGGCCACCACCACCTCCGGGGCGTAGTCCCCCAGGGCCTGGGCGATGGCGCCGGTGAAGTCGTAGGGGGCCACCACTTGGGTGGTGAGGGTGTAGTCCCGGATCTCCTCCGGGGAGGCGTGGGACCGAAACACCCGGCCGTCGCCGGTCACAAGGGGCAGCACGGGTGCCTTGAGGTTCAGGTTCGCCAGGTCCGTGAGGGCCCGCTCGGAGCTCCCCTGCATCAGGGGGGTGTGAAACGCGGAATGGAGGGGCAGCTGCAAGGGGAACTCCCGGCCCCCCCGGGTCACCTTGGGCAGGGTCGCCAGCAGGTGCCGCACGCCCTCTTGGTCGGCTGCCAGCACCGCCGTGCCCCCCAGGCGAATGGACAGATGCACTCCATCCTCGGCGCAGGCTGCATCCACGACCGCCTGCAGCCCACTGTCCGGGCGCCAGTGCTCATCCGCCACCGGGTAGAGCACCTGGCCGCCGATCACGTTCTTCTCCTGGTACGCGCCCAGGGTTTCTACCAGGCGGGCCGCCTCGAGCAGCTCCAGGGCCCCGGCCACGTAGAGCGCTGTGTACCAACCCATGGAGTTTCCGGTCACCACCACCGGGCGCACCTTTGCGATGCGCTCGGTGTCGGCCACTGTCGCTGCAAAAGTCAGGATCGATGCGTTCTCCCCCGCCACGTGGAGCTTGGCGGTGAATCGCGCTGCCCCGTCGAGTTCGGTCACAATGGGGCGGCCCAATCCTGCCCGAAAGGAATCCACTTTGGCCAGGATGGGAGAGGGAGAGAGGGAGCCCAGCTGGTCCCGTCCGTAGGAGCCCCTGCCCGGACACACCAACAGCGCTCGTCTCATGGCCTGCGCTCCCCGGGTTCTTTGCCGCACAGGGCCAGCGCCGCCGCCTCAATCTGGGGCTCCTGCACCAGCACGAGATTCGCGGCATCCCCCAGGGGAATGAAGCTGTCCCGGGCGGCTATCCGGGTCACGGATCCCTCGAAACCCGCATCCACCAGCAGAGCACACAGCCCCTCGCTGACGCCTCCCGTGCGCCGGGTCTCATCCACCAACAGCACCCGCCCGGTGGCCTGCGCCTCTCGAAGCACATCCTCCGCTGGCAGGGGATTGAGCCACCGCAAGTCCACCACCCGAGCCCGAATGCCATGGGTCTCCTCCAGGCGCCTTGCCACCCGCAGGCTCATCCAGAAGCCGTTTGCAAAGCTCACGATCGTGAGATCCTCTCCGTCGCCCCAGGTGCGAGCGCTGCCAATGGGCACATGGGGGCCCTCCGCCTCGTAGGGCACGCACCACCGCCCATCCCCCGGTTCGTACAGGTCCTTCGTCATGTAGAGGGCGATGGGCTCCAGGAAGGCGCAGACCGTGCCGTGCACCGCCGCTGCCGCCATGCACGAGCGAAGACACCCCACTGCATCATCCCCCCGGCTTGGCGAGGCGATCACCAGCCCCGGAATGTCTCGGAGCACGGCCACCGAGTTGTCGTTGTGGAAGTGCCCTCCAAAGCCTTTTTGGTAGGCGTAGGACGCGATGCGCACCACCATGGGGTTCTTGAACTGCCCCTGGGAGAAGAACTGCAGGCTGGCGGCCTCCCCACGCAGCTGGTCCTCCGCATTGTGCAGGTAGGCCAGGTACTGGATCTCCGGAATCGGCAGGAGCCCCATGTGGCCCGCCCCGATGGCCAGCCCCAGGATGGCCTGCTCATCCAGCAGGGTGTTGAACACCCGCCCCACCCCGGTTCGCTCAGAGAGGGCTGCGGTCACGTGATAGACGCCGCCCTTTTTTGCCACGTCCTCCCCAAAGAGGATCGCCTGGGGGTACTTGATCATCAGGTCCCCGAGGCCCCGGTTCAGCTGCATGGCCAGGTGCCGTGGCCGGTCCGATTCTGGAAGCCGCTCCCCCCAGAACCCCGCTCTTGCGGCGGCGCTCACTGGACGGGACACCTCGGCGGCCACGCTGGCCGGGTCCAGGGGCGCCTGCACCTCCATCACCTCGGCGGCGCTCTGGAGCTTGGGCCGGCGCGTGGCTTCCTCGCCCAGGGCCTGGGTGCGCTCCCGGATCTCCTCGTAGCGATGGGCCAGGGCCTCGGACGACATCCATCCCCCCTCGATCAAGAGCCGGGCGGTCTGCACCAGGGGATCCTGCGCCTCCCGCGCCTCGATCTCCTCCACCGTACGGTAGGACTGCTCCACGTCCGAGCCCGCGTGGCCAAGGAGCCGCACCACCTTGACGTGCAGAAAGGCGGGCTTTCGGTGCTGGCGCACGTGGTCCACCGCATCCAGGGCGGCGTCATAGGTGGCTGCAATGTCCAGGCCGTCCACCTGGAGGTAGTGCAGCTCGGGGCGGTGGCCGTAGGCGGACTCGATCCAACCCTTCGGGGTTGCCACGGAGATGCCGAGACCGTTGTCTTCACAGAGGAGCAGCAGTGGCATGGGCAGGTGCTGGTGGGCGGCCCAGCAGGCAGCGTTGATGGCGCCGGTGGCTGTGGAGTGGTTTGCAGATGCATCCCCGAACGATGCGACGACAATGGAGTCCTCCGGCACCCCTGGTTCCACCCCCAGGCGCCCGGCCCGGGACAGGCTGATGGCGGCCCCGACTGCCTTGGGCAGGTGGGAGGCGATCGTGGAGGTCTGGGGCGGAATCTGCAGCGCCCGGCTGCCCAGGACCTTGTGGCGCCCCCCGGCGATGGGCTCGTCGCGGGAGGCCACCATGCCCAGGAGCACGTCCAGGATCGGGGTCTGGTGGGGCACTTGCCGGGAGCGCTGCACGAAGAAGGCACCGGCGCGGTAGTGTAGGAACGCCGGGTCCGTTGGAGAGAGCGCCGCGGCTACGGCTGCGTTTCCCTCGTGGCCGGAGCTGCCAATGGTGTAGAACGACTCCCCTTTGCCTTTCAGGCGCCGCGCCTCCAGGTCCAGATGACGACTGGTCAGCTGAGACTCGAAGATCTCCAGGGCCACTCGGGCGGTCAGTGCGGTTCCCTCCCGCACGGGTGCGTCGAGATCCGCCCGGGGTCCCCCGGGCTCCATTCCAGCCAGGGCATCCGTGAACCGGGCGTCGACAATCGCAGCGCGGTTGACTGCCATTCTGGGGCATCTCCAGGGGCGGCCCTTCTAACCGGGATGTTGAACGGCAGCCCCTCGAATGCGTTCTACCCAGTCGATCAAGATCCCTGTTCTGAGACCCCCCTCACAGGTCACCAGGTGGTCTGCATCCACCAGCTCGAAGATCGCCGACACGATCGCCGCGGAGCATGCGATTGTCCCGCACCTGCGCGGATCCATGCCCGGCCACTCGGCCACCTCTTCCTGGCGGGTCTGCGTCAGCCGAACGGCTACGTTCTCCACGTCATCCCGGGTCAACACCAAGCCCGTATCGCCTTTGCCGGGGCCCAGGTCCGGGTCACCCTTTGTCAGTCTTGCCAGGGTGCGCACGGCCCCCGAGGGGCTGTAGAGTGCGCCCTGAATCCGCCCCGCCAGCTGGGCTCGCAGCCGCGCGAGCTGCCCCCGGGCGCGACCCTGGAGGGCGTGGATCTCGTCGAGGGTGGGCGGGTTTCCATGGGGCGCCCGCTGGAGCAATCGCATGTGCCCCAGGGGGAGCGACACGGTCAAGGGGGGGCGATCGGCCGCGGCCAGGACAAATTCCGTGGAGCCGCCGCCGAGATCAAAGACCAGGGGGTGGTCGTCGGCGGGGTCCAGGTGGTCCCGGGTTCCCAGGTAGATCAGGCGCGCTTCTTCCGGTCCCGTGAGAATGCGGACCGAGAGGTGGACCGAGTCCCGCAGAGCCTCCAGGAGGTCCACCCCGTTGACCGCCTCGCGCAAGGGGGCTGTGGCTGTGGCGAGGACCATCTCGCACCCTTGGGCGTCGCAGATTCGCTGGAACTCGACCATGGCGGCCAGGGCCTTCTCGATGGTGCCGGACGACAAGCGATGGACCTCGGAGCTCCACCCCTCGGCCAGGCGCACGCTGGCCCTGTGTACTGCCTGCACATCCAGCCTTCCCTCGTCGTCCACGTGGGCAATGGCCAGGTGCAGGGAGGTGCTTCCCAGGTCGATGGAGCCGAATTTCATGGGGACTCCAAGAGGGAGGGGTCCAGGTAGAACAAGAGCCGCGCACCGCCGGTGGGGGGAAGGGACGCCACGTCAAAGGCTGCCAGGGCAGCGGTGTGGAAAAACAAGCGGTGCTCCAGCCCCGCCAGGGCGGTGGCCAGGCGGGGAATGGAGGGCTCGTGTCCCACCACCAGGGGATTCTCCACCTCCAACGCACCCACGATCTGCAGAAGTGAATCCCCTCCGGACACCACCTCTGCCAGCTCAATGCAGCGCAGTTCTCCAAACCGGTTGGCCACGATCTCGGCGCTTTGGCGAGACCGCACCAGGGGCGAGTGGATCACCCCCCCCGGCCTGCAGCCAGCCCGCTCCAGGGCTGTGGCGATCGCTTCGACCTCGGCCTGCCCCCGGGCCGTCAACCTCCGCTCTGCATCCACCCCGGAGGATGCCTCGGCGTTTCCATGTCTCATCAGGTACAGGTGCATCAGAACACGTGGGTGGGAAGGGGAAGGCCCAGGGTGCGGGCCGCATGGGCAATGGCGGTCACAAGCTGGGGTTCATCTGCTTCATCTGCCACGGCGTGTGCTTCTGCCAGCATCTCCACTGCCTCGGGGGGGTGGGTGCGAAGCAAGCACAACAGCGCCAGGACCCGCTCCCGGGCTGCCTGGGGACACGCCAGGCGAGACAGGTCGACGGCCTGCTTGGCCAACTCGGTGCCCGGTCCGATCTCTCCTGCATCCATGGCGCGGGTCGCCCGCCGAACGAGTGCGTCCACCTGTTGAATGGGGGCGGATCTGTCGGACACTGGATTACTGTCCATGGAGGGCCGCCAGTGCCAGGGCAGCGGCCTGTTCTTCCACCTCGGCAGGTGCCTGCAGCTCCCCGGACTCCACGGAGGTTCCGGCAAGCCACTCCAGGGTCATCCCCAGCACAGCAAAGTGAAGCAGGACCGGCTCTGGAGAACCAGAATTCGTCACAATGTTCAGCGGGTGTCCGTTGCCCAGAAGCGACAGCCAGGGGCCGTCCTCCAGGCGGTAGCGGGTGCAGTTTTGACCCACCTCCACCCCTTCCAGGGCGGCGGCCCGAAGACCCGCCACATCGATCTCGTCCCCCCCGTGGCCCGCGTTCACAAGGACCACGTCCCGGGTGGCATGCCGGAGAGCGGAGAGGGGAAGGGCGCCCGGTGCACCGGTGGCGGTCACCGCGATCTCCACCCGGGTGAGGGCATCGTTCAGATCTGGGGTGGGAAAGCCGTCGTAGTGGGCGGCCAGGCGGCGCACGGCACGCACATCCACCACCTCCACCACGGAACCGGCTGCCCGGGCATAGGCTGCGAGTCCTTGTCCCACGGCTCCATATCCAATCACCAGCACCCGCCGTCCCGCCAGATGGAGCCCGGTGATACCCCGCACAGCGCCCCAAAGGGCCTCGCCCACGCCGTGGCGGTTCTCCACATGGGACTTCAACTGGCCGTCGTTGATGTTCACCACCCCGATGGGCACGTCGGTGCGGGCCCGAAGATCCGTGATGCCGCTGCGGGTGATCTCCACGGCAGCGCGCACGCTCTCGATCGCCTCGGGGGCGCGATCCAGAAGCGCGGCCACCAGGTCAAACCCCACGTCGGCCAGCAGCTGCGGACGGTGGGAGAGCACGCCCAGGTGCCTGTCTTCGTTGTCCCCGCCGGTGTAGACCTCGATGCCCAGCTCTCGCACCATCTCCACGACCCCCGGGTCCGTGGTGGCCTCGTCTGCAGCGCTGACGACCCAGGTGCCGCCCCCCAGGGAGAGCTCCCGGAGGAGAGCGGCGGTCAAGGTCGTCAGGTGGGCGTTGACCCCCACGGTCATGCCCTCCCACGGTCGTGCCTTGGCCCACCGCGTGCCAAGGCGCGGCATGAGCGGGTAGAACAGGTTGATCCGGTTCACCTCGGCGGCGGCGGCGGTGCTTCGATCGCTGGACATGGTGTTTTCCTGGGAGAGGAAGCTCTCCCTCTCCCAGGTACCCTGCTAGTAGCGGTAGTGCTCGGGCTTGTACGGACCTTCCACGGTCACGCCGATGTAGGCGGCCTGTTCTTCCGAGAGTACCGTCAGCTTGGCGCCGAACTTCTCCAGGTGAAGGGTGGCCACCTTTTCATCCAGGTGCTTCGGCAGGGTGGCCACGGAGATGCCGTAGGACTCGGCGCTCTCGTGCAGCTCAATCTGGGCCAGTGTCTGGTTGGTGAAGGACGCGCTCATCACAAGGGAGGGGTGTCCCGTGGCGCAGCCCAGGTTCACCAGCCGGCCCTCTGCAAGGACCAGGATCGAGTGGCCGCCCCCGTTCGGGCCGTGGGTGGTGTTCTTGAACTTCCACTCGTGGACCTGGGGCTTGATTTCGATCTTCTCCACCTCGCCCCTCTCCACCATGGCCTCCAATCCGGCCATGTCGATCTCGTTGTCGAAGTGGCCGATGTTGCAGACGATGGCGTTGTGCTTCATCTGTGCCATGTGGGCGGCGGAGATGATGTCCTTGTTGCCGGTGGTGGTGACGAAGATGTCCTGGTCTGCGACCACGTCTTCGAGGGTCACCACGTCGATGCCGAGCATGCTCGCCTGCAGGGCGCAGATCGGGTCGATCTCGGTGATGGAGACCTTGGCGCACTGTCCGCGCAGGGACTGCACCGAGCCTTTGCCCACGTCGCCAAAGCCGCACACCAGCACGCGCTTGCCGGCGATCAGCACATCGGTGGCCCGCATGATGGCGTCCACCAGGGAGTGGCGGCAGCCGTACACGTTGTCGAACTTGCTCTTGGTGACCGAGTCGTTCACATTAATTGCTGGGAATAGAAGGGTCTCGGCCTCCAGGCGCTCATAGAGACGGTGCACGCCGGTGGTGGTCTCTTCAGAAACACCCCGGATGTTCTTGGCCATTTCCTGCCAGAATGTGTCGCCCCGGGTCTCGCGCACATCCCGAAGCACGGTCAAGACGCAGGCGATCTCCGGGTTGTCCGTGGTGGAGGGGTCGGGCATCGTGCCGGCCTTCTCCAGTTCCACACCCATGTGCACCAGCAGTGTGGCGTCGCCCCCGTCGTCCAGAATCAGGTTTGCTCCGCTCTCACCTGGCCAGCAAAGGGCCTGGAGGGTGCACCACCAGTACTCGGGCAGGGACTCACCCTTCCACGCATAGACGGGCACCCCGGCAGGAGCCTCCACGGTGCCGTGGGGGCCGACCACCGTGGCGGCGGCGGCGTGGTCCTGGGTGGAGAAGATGTTGCAGCTGACCCAGCGCACGTCCGCGCCCAGCTCAATCAGCGTCTCAATCAACACGCCGGTCTGGATGGTCATGTGCAGCGACCCCATGATCCGGGCGCCCTTCAGGGGCTGCTGGCCGGCGTACTCTTCCCGAAGGGCCGCGAGACCGGGCATCTCCACCAGGGCCAGATCCAGCTCTTTGCGGCCGAAACGGACTGTGTCCGCCGAAAGATCGGCCACCTTGTGGTCCAGGTCGGAGAACAAGGGAAGGCCCGTGTCCATGAAAGTAGAAGTGCTCAACGGTACGGGGGTGCTCATGGTTTCCTCGGTCTTGTGGCCGGTGGGGGCCGCGGGGGTGGGGTGCATGGTGTCCTCGATGAAAGAGTGCGAATTGAAATTGGCTGGACGGCCAACGCTGCTTGCCTTTATCCTTATATCCGGATGAACGGCTGAATGGCAACAGGAGAACTGCCGGTGACCCCTGAGATCTGCAGCCAGCTTGGAATCCTCTCAGATCCCATCCGGGTGCGGCTCTTGTTCCTTCTGGAGCGGTCGGAGTTGGGGGTGGGGGAGCTGGTTCAAGTGGTGCGACTTCCCCAGTCCACGGTCAGTCGGCACCTGAAGACCCTGCTCGAGGGCGGGTGGCTGCAGCGGCGGTCCGTGGGCACTGCCAACTTCTTCCGCATGCTGCCCGACGCCTTGCCCAATGCGGAGCGCGGCGTCTGGGACCTGGTGCGGGGTGTGATTCAGGACGATCCCCACCTGGTCGAAGACTTCTCTCGTTTGGATGCGGTTCTGGCGCATCGCACCTCCAGCTCCTCCGAGTTCTTTGAGAAAGTGGCGGGCAGCTGGGATGCCTTGCGGCGGGATCTCTTTGGAGACGGCTACCTGCTTCCGACGCTCCTGTCTTTGCTTCCAGAGAAGCTCGTCGTGGCGGACCTGGGGTGTGGAACCGGCGGCGTGCTGGCGGCCCTGGCGCCAGGGGTGTCCCGTGCGATCGGTGTGGACAGGGAGCAGGCCATGCTCGACGTGGCGGCGCAGCGTCTGGGGAGCTTGGACAACGTGTCCCTCCGGCAAGGGGACCTGAAGGCCCTTCCCCTACAGGATGGAGAGGTGGATGCGGCGGTGTGCATGCTGGTGCTGCACCACGTAAGGGAGCCGGAGCGCGTCTTCGCAGAGGCAGCGCGAGCCCTTTCGCCGGGAGGCCGGCTGCTGCTCCTGGACATGGTGCGACACGACAGGGAGGAGTACCGCACCACCATGGGCCACCAGCACCTGGGTTTTGCCCGGGTTGAAGTGGAAGACTGGGGCCGGGAGGCGGGGCTCCGGGTGGAGTCTCATCGAAAGCTCCCCCGGTCGGGACAGGCCCTGGGGCCGTCCTTGTTTCTGGCAGTCTTCAGGAAGGAGGAGGAGGAGAGGAGAGGGAGAGAGGGAGGAGGGGGGTCAAAGTCTTGATTCTTTGACACCCTTTCCAACAGTTCCATGACCCGGGGCGCTGGGGGGCGGGTTCAGCGGACGAAGGTGGCGTAGACCTTGAAGTCGTATGCGGTGCATCCGCTCGGGCCGTTGTAGTAGTTTCCCTCGCCGGCCCAGGAGCTCTCAGAGGAGCCGTGGCCGATGTACGTTCCCTGGGCCGGGTCCGGGCCGCCGTTTGTGCAGGCCCCACCGATGGTTCGCTGGTTGGAGTTGGAGTCCCAGCCGCCGCTCCAGGTGTCGGCGTATTGGGCGTCCACATTGCAGTGGTTGTCCGCTCCACAGCCCGGGTTGTCGGCGGTGTGGGCGTCTCCATAGCTCTGGTTGCCGCCGTTGTTCTCCTCGTAGCACTGGTAGCAATTCTGGGACCAGCGGGTGTCGATGACGACGCTTCCGTCTCCCAGTTGGTCGCTGTAGACCCGCGCCTCGGAAAAGGAGATGGCTGCGATGGCCGGCCCGATCAGGTAGTCGGAGGTCAGGCTGGGGCTGCCGGAGTAGCCCGACAGATCCAGGGTGTATCCCTGGCGGGCTGTGCCCGTGGGGAAGGTGGTGTCGTCGCTGTGGTTGCTGGCCACGAGGGTCCAGCCGCCGCCGTCCGAGTTCATGTCGCAGTAGACATTCTGGGCGGTATAGGTGCTCCCGAGACCGTCGGGGTCAATGGTGTAGACGCCGTCCGTGCTCCAGGTGCCGGCGGCGAGGATGGCGGCGCAGTCGGTTCCCAGGGAGCAGCCTCCGCCGGGAGAGGGGGTCAAGGAGTTGTCGGTGTCGTCACAGTCCGTGCCGCCGCATGTTGCGGCCGGGTAGCCGTCCAGATCGGCATCATTGTCCATGGCGCCGTCGCAGTCGTAGTCCTCCCCATCACAGCCCGGGGTGGCGCCCGGGTGAAAGGCACTGTCCGAGTCGTCACAGTCCGTATCGGTTCCGACAAATCCGGACGGGGCGTTGCATGACTCCTGGGTGGTGGAGTCGCTGCCATACCCGTCTCCGTCGGCGTCGATGTACCAGGTCGACACATCCACGGCGGCCTCGTCCACCTGGCCGTCGCAGTCGTTGTCGACGCCGTCGCAGGTCTCCGAAGCGGCGGGGGAGGTCGTGCTGCTGGTGTCATCGCAGTCGTCGTCGTTGGAGACCGTGCCCGTGGGGGCCGCGCAAGAGGCGGTGCTGGACGAGGCGTCCCCGTAGCCGTCTCCATCTTGGTCCATGTACCAGGTGGCCGCGTTGATCGCGTCCTCATCGGTGCTGCCGTCACAGTCGTTGTCCACCAGGTCGCAGACCTCGTAGGCGCTGGGGTTGGTGGCGGCGTTGAAGTCGTCGCAGTCCAGGGCGTTGCCCACAGTGCCCGACGGGGCGCTGCAGGCAAGCTGGGAGGCCGCCCCGTTCCCGTACCCGTCGGCGTCGTTGTCTTCGTACCATTCGGACTGCACGCCTTCGTCCACCTGTCCGTCGCAGTCGTTGTCCACGAAGTCACAGGTCTCATTGGCGCCCGGGTAGGAGGCCGGATCCAGGTCGTTGCAATCGTCGCTGGTGCTGACGTAGCCCGTGGGGGCTTCGCAGGCGGCTTGCTGGAACTGGGAGCCGCCGTGCCCGTCTCCATCGGCGTCCGCGTAGTACACGGTGGTACCCACAGCGTCCGGGTCGTCGCTGTCCACCATGGAGTCGCAGTCGTTGTCCACCCCGTCACAGGCCTCGGCCGCCCCCGGGTGGATGGCTTGGGAGGTGTCGTCGCAGTCCGTGTCGTCGGACACGGTGCCGGAGGGGGCGTCGCAAGCTTCGGTGGAGACCGCGGCGTCTCCGTAGCCATCTCCGTCCGTGTCCGCATACCAGGTGGACACGTCGATGGCGTCCGACTCGTCGCTGGTGCCGTCGCAGTCGTTGTCGGCTCCATCGCAGATCTCAAAGGCCAACGGATTGGTGCTTGCCACCGCGTCGTCGCAGTCCTCACAGGCGGCAAATCCATCCCCATCGGCGTCCGCAAACCCCACCGAGCCATCGCAATTGTAGTCGGCGCTGTCCGTGCAGTCGCTCTCGTCTGCGCCCGGGTGGAAACGGGCGTCCAGGTCGTTGCAGTCGCTGTGATCGGCCACGGTGCCGGCCGGCGCCTCGCAGGCCTCCCGGGGAGCGCTCTCATCTCCGTAGCCGTCACCGTCCAGGTCCTGGTACCAGAGACTCTGGTTTCCGACCGGGTCGTCGGCATCATCCACAAGCCCGTCGCAGTCGTTGTCAATCTCGTCGCACACCTCGACGGCCACCGGGTGGATGTCCGGGTTCTCGTCGTCACAGTCCTGGGTGGTGTCAAAGCCATCGCCATCGGCGTCGACGGCCTCGACTTGGGTGTCCGTGGGGCTGTCCGGAGCCTGGGTGTCCAGTGAGCCGGTTTCTTTCTCGGTGTCGCGGCAGGCGCAAACGAGGAGCAAGGAGAAAAGGACGGATTTCATGTGCCACCTGTTTTGGGTCACTCTACAACAGGGGTTCTTCGGGATAGAAGCAGCCCATGTCGGGACCTGTGATCAGCCGGAGAGAAGCCTTGCGTCTTGGGGCGGCAGGCGTCTTGGTGGGGTGTCCCCGGCCCAAGGACACGGGGGGTGGGGAGGCGCCAGCAGCGCCGCCCCCGTCCTGGGCGCCCCAGACTCCACTGGACGACGCCCTCTTTCCCCTGGGGGTGCAGGTGGGCGACCCCGCCCCTTCCTCCGCCATCTGCTGGAGCCGCATCACCTCCAGCGCTGCCCCGGAGCTGGTGGTGGTTCGCTGGGACGGCGCTGCCTGGCAGGAGGTCTCCCGCACAGACCACACCCCGGACGCCGGGGGCTTTTTGCACGTGGTGCTCGATGGGCTCGACCCAAACACCTGGTACAGCTTCGCCTTTGAGAGTGGGGGAAGTCGCTCATCCACCGGTCGTTGGCAATCTCCCGCCGCCAGCGGAACCTCCCGGCTTGTCTTTGGTGGAAGCGCCTGCACCAAGCACTCCTATGTGCCCTTTCCGGTTTTGTCCCAAGCCGCCGCCCTGGACCTCTCGTTCTTTCTGCTGGCTGGGGACCAGGTCTACGCGGATGGCGCAGCCACCCTGGAGGAGTACCGCGCCTTCTGGACGACGAACCTCTCGTCCGCCGGGTACCGGGATCTTTTGTCCTCCACGGCGGTGGTCGCCACCTGGGATGACCACGAGGTGACAAACGACTGGGGGACCGTCCCTGCCACGTCGGACCAGGAAGCCTTCGGCATGCAGGCGTTCTTTGAGCACACCCCGTGCACTCCGCGCCTGGGAGAGGCCACGTGGCGCACCCTATCTTTTGGGGACACCCTGGACTTGCATGTGCTCGACTGCCGATCCGAGCGGGATCCAGAGGGAGGATTGTACATCTCCGAGGCCCAGTTGGAGTGGTTGGTGGAGTCCATGCGAGGGAGCGGTGCGGTGTTTCAGGGCGTCCTGAACTCGGTGCCCATGGTGGATCTGGAGCCACTGGTGGGTAGCTTGCGGGTGGAGGATCGGTGGCAGGGCTTTCCAGAGCAGCGATCCCGGCTGGTTGAGGCCATCGGGTCGGTCCCGAACGTGTACTTCTTGACCGGGGACTTCCACACCGGGCTGGTGGCCCGCGTGGATGCGGAAGGGCCCGGGCACGGCATGTTCGACATCCTCATGGGGGCGGCGGGAAACCGGATGAATCCCATGGGGGGCATGCTGGAGCCCACAGACCAGTTCCTGGCGGGGACCGCTGAACGAAACGTGGTGCGGTTTGAGATGGACCCGGCGGACGAGACCGTTGTGGTGGAGTACGTGGGGGAAGAAGGGCAGACTCTGGAGGCCATTCGACTGCCGGACGGGGAGTTTGTATGAGCGACATTCATCTTGACGAGATCCATGATCTGGAAACGGAAGACTGGGTTCCGTCCGATGACCAGGATGACGTCACCGAGGACACCATGGCGGTGCACCCGGGGGTGGACTCGGTGGGCCGGCTCATCGCCATCATCCTGCTGGTGGCCATGGGAGTCTTCGCCACCTTTGGGGATCACAAGGACAAGGCCTTCGGGGCCATGGTCGGCCAGGTGGAAGCGTGGACAGGTTTGGATTTCAGTGAGGAGAAATGGGGTCTCGGGGACGATTGATGACTCTCTGATCAGGACGTTCTGCCTCGGCTGGTGACCCGACTCCCCTGGGGGATGGCGTATCCGCCCGGGCAGTCGGGCCGGGGAGTCCTCGAAACGACCCGACTCCCCTGGGGGATGGCGTA
>CAZRYF010000056.1:0-10494 GCA_964604165.1 uncultured Enterobacterales bacterium | reverse complement strand
GGCAGTCGGGCCGGGGAGTCCTCGAAACGACCCGACTCCCCTGGGGGATGGCGTATTCGCCCGGGCAGTCGGGTCAAGTCATCCCCTGGCCTGGTGAACGGTCCCGGAAGGACGGCCCTCAGCCGCAGCGCTGGCGAACGATCTGGCCCACGATGTTCTTGGCCTTCTCCAACTCCGCAAGCTCCACGTACTCGTCCGCTTTGTGGGCCACGTCGATGGAACCCGGGCCAAAGATGAGGGACTGAATTCCCAGTCGGGCCAGGTTGCCGGCGTCGGTGGCAAAGGCGGCGGCGGTGGTGTCTTCGCAGTGGGCGTGAGGGGTCAAGAGGGATTGCAGGTCTGAACCCTCGTCCGTGAGCAGCGACGGCGTAATGCGCTGCACCTGCAGGTGCAGTTCGGTTCCGGGGGGCAGGTCCAGGTCCGCGAACCGCATTTCCAGGCGCCGGGCCACACCCAGGGGGTCATCTCCTGGAAGCGGGCGGTACCCCAGGGTGATCTCGCATCGGGCAGGAACCAGATTCACGGCGCTGCCACCGTGAATGAGCCCCGTGTTCAGGGTCACCCACGGACGGTCCAGGTACGCCTCCAGCCGGCGCTCCAGCTGTAGCTCCCGCTCCAGCCGGTCAATGGCGGCCAGGGCTCGGCCCATTGCCTTGATGGCGCTGGCACCCAGATCCGGCTTGGAGCTGTGGGCCGCCTCCCCAGTGGCCACAATCTGCACCGCCACGTGGCCCGGGTGCATGCGAACCATCTTGAAGTTCGTGGGCTCGCCGATCAGGGCCTCCCTTGGAAGGGGGCGGCCTGTGGCACCCAGCTGATCCGCCAGGTGCGCACTTCCGAGGCAGCCCACCTCCTCGTCGTGGGTCCACATCAAGACCAGGGGTGCCTTGAGCGAGGCGATGTCTACCTCGTCCAGTGCCTCCACGGTCGAGGCGATGAAGCCCTTCATGTCCGCTGTGCCTCGTCCAAAGAGTCGGCCCCCCCTCTCTGTGAGCGTGAACGGGTCGCTGCTCCAGGGTTGCCCGTCCACGGGCACGACATCCATGTGCCCGGAGATCACCAGGCCCTGGTCCATGCGATCCAAGGGCCCGGCGGTGCAGACCACGTTCGCCTTGCCCGCGGAGGACTGGAATTGCTCCACGTGAAAGCCCGCATCTTCGGCACGATGGGCAAGCCAGGCCGCGATTTCTGTGACCGGCCGGTTGGAGACCGTGGGGAAGCCCACCAACTGCGCCAGAGAGTCCACGACCAGTGACGTCACGCTACCTCCGACCTTGACGGAAATTCGGGGCCTGCCTACCATGGCGAAACCCCAGGGCACTACATGTTCGTTCCAGAGGAAATTCGCAAGGAAGTTGGACTGTACCTGCTGGAATTGGATGGAATTCCTGTGGCCCAGTTCCTGGAATTGGAAATCCAGGAGGATCGCTCCCGCCTGGTGCTGCTCAATGGGCTCTCCGCGGACCTGACCCTGGACCACTGGTACGACGACACCGTGTCCAACCCGGGGGCGGCCAACCGTTCTGGTTCAGTGGTGGCCATGAGCGCCTCGAACCAGGAGGTCGCCCGGGTGAGCTTCGACGTGGCCAACCTGGCGATCTACGAGGGTCCCCAGCATGATCACCACAGCGCCCAGGGGCCTGTGACCCGCCTGGCCTTGGACTGCGACTCACTGGTCTGAAAGATCTCCGGTTTTGAGGGGTTCCAGTCGCTCGGAGTCTCGGGCAACGTCCTGGGTGCGGATGAGGGCCTTGGCCCCAGGGTGAAGCTGTTGCATGTACTGACGGGCCTGGCTGGGATCACGCAGGGCATGGCGCACCTGGAGCCCACCCGCGGTGGTGGCGGGATTCCACAGGTGGAAACCATCCCCTGCTTCCAACAGCGGCGTGCAGGTAAAAGCATCGATGTCGGCCTGGGGCCAGGCGGCATCCCGCTCCCCGTCGCCCTGAAGAAAGAGCACCCCTTCCTGGAAATCCCATGCTTTCAGCTGGTCCGCAAGCTCTCCATCGACACACCAGTATCCATGGAGCCCCTGGGCGATCGAGCCGCCGGAAAAGAGGGGGACCGCCAGGATTGCCCAGGCGGCGCCCCTCAGGGTTCGCTCGGCCCCCACTGCAACAAAGAGCGGCAGAAAGAGGTAGAGCGGGTGGTAGAACCGTGCGCCGTAGGCAAGGCCAGGACTCCAGTAGAGGGCGTAGCCCCCGAGGGTCAGCGCCCCCAGGCCGAGAAGGGGGAGGCTGCGGCGCTTGAGGGTGAAGGCCCCAAGGGCCACGAGGAGAAGGCCCCCGGGAATCCCCAGGAGCAGCCGGTCCAGTCGCAGAAAGGAGGCGCCGGCAATCGCGCCTGCCTTGGCGGGTCCGTGGCCCCAGGAGCCCAGGGTCTCATGGCAGCCGAGGGTTGTGCCAAACCCCAGCTTGTTGCATCCGGGGGGGCGCTCCGGCACCCAGGCATCGAACCAGGGCCCCACGGGAAAGGTGGTGGCGGAGCCGGTGAGGTGCAGGTTGTCCAGGCCGGTGACCAGGACTGCGAATGCGGCGGGGACCAGGAGGGCCAACCTGTGCACCGGGCGCGGGCATCGCAGACAGCCAGCCACGGCGAGGGGGCCTCCGAGCACCGCGGCATCGAAGGGCCGGGCAAGAACCAGATAGGCGAGCGCCATGCCAGCCCCCCACCAGGCGGCGGTTCCATCTCGTCTTCTCCACACCACCACGGCTAGACCGAGCAGCGCCACCAGGACAGAGGTGTGGGCCATGCGAGAGGCCCCGAGCATCCAGACCCCCGGGGAGAGGGCCATGACCATGGCTGCGAGGCGGGCCTGGGATGGGGTTCCGATCTCTCGGGACAACCCCCAGGTGAGGGCTGGGAGAAACCCGCACAACAGGGGATTCACCCAGAGGGCAGCCCCCAGAAACTCCCCCAGGGAAAGCAACGCCGGCCATCCAGGGGGAAAGACCGCGTGCCCAGGGCCCGTCGTTTGCCAGAACGGAAAGAGCACCATGCTCGCGTTGTCCGCCACGGCGCCGGTGCGCATGCCAGCCGCAAACAGCCGCGACTGGAGCGTGTAGGCAATCTCATCTGTGACGTGGGGGATTCCCTCCAGGGGGCCCAGTGCCGTGCCTGCGGCCAGGGCACAGGCGAGGAGGCAGGCGAGGAGGACCGAGCGTGGCACCCGCCCATCCTACTCCCCGTCGGACTCCCGCACAGAATCGCCCACTGCTTGGGAGGTGGCCTCGGTCCAGCCGGTTTGCCCCACGCCCCGCAGGAGCACGTCGCAGGCAAAACGCATGCGGGTGACGATTCTTCCCAGGGCGTTCTTGTGGATGTTGCGCCGCAGGTGCACCAGCAGCCGGCGCTGCATTTTGTACCGACTGAAGCGGTCCTTCTTTTGTCGGGCCACCGCGCTTGCCCGGGCTTCGTGGACATCCACCCGGCCCAGGGCGTCGAAGAGGGTGCTCTTGTCGTAGCCCCAGGTGGCGACGTCTTCCGGGTCCAGGGCATCCACAATGTCCCGCAAGATGCGCTCCTTGCCGAGGTCCGCGGCCACATGGTTTGCCCACTTCTCGACGGAGGTGGTCACTGGCTGGTTGTGCTGCCCGACCCCGATGGGATCCCCAAGCCCGGCGCCCTCCGGCGCCTTTCTTCCGTAGTGCACCGTGTCTGGCTCATGGTCCACGCCAATGTGTCCATAGATTCGCTGCAGGGCGGCACCGGGATCGGTGACCAGGTCCTCGTACCGCACGTGGACATGGGGTACCGGGGCCTCCCGCAGGAACCGGGCGATGGCCGGCACGTACCGAAGGAGGATCGGGTTGAAGTTTCGGGCTGCCTCGTAGTCCCCGTCGAAGAACGACTCCGCGTAGGAGTCCCAGATGGAGCAGGGGTTTCGCGTGAGGATCACAAAGTGGGCTCTGGGAAACACCTTGGCCAGAAAGGGCAGCACCAGGGCGTTCGCCGGGGTCTTGTCCAGGAAGAAGGGCTTGTCACTGGTGCTCAACATGCGCCCGTAAAGCACGGCGCAGTAGGCCCGAAGCGCATCCAGGTAGTCGGCCTCTCCCCCCGGAAGATCCGCCACGAACTCCCGTGTGGCGCGAGCCGCCTGGAGCTGGTCATAGGGCGCCCTGTCGACCCGGTCGAAGTACCCCAGGTGGGCCAGAGGCGTCAGCAGGTGCGGCTCCGGTCGACCCAGGATCTGCGAGTGGGACGAGAGCATCCGCATGAGAAGAGTGGAGCCGGATCGTGGAGATCCCACCAGGAAAATGAGCTTGTCCTGCATGGGCGACTCGTATCCTCCCGGCTGCCGTTTATCTATTGCATCGGCTACGGCTTCTCCAAGGCATCCGGCGCCCAGGGTCCCAGGAGGTGGACTTCTGGCTCCAGCCACACGCCGAAGCGGTCCCGGACCGTGCATCGGGCGAGGGCGATGAGGTGGCGGATCTCCTCCGCGGTTGCCCCCCCGTGGTTCACGATGAAGTTCGCGTGCTTGCCGGAGATCTCGGCGTTGCCATGGCGGTGTCCCTTGAGGCCGGCGGCCTCGATAAGCCGCGCGGCGTGGTCCCCGGGAGGATTGGTGAAGGTGGAGCCGCAAGAGGGCTTGCCCAGAGGCTGGGTGGCCTTGCGCCGGGCGAGGAAGGCCAGCCGCTCTTCCCGGCGGACCGACACGTTCTCTTCGGTCAGGGCCAGGGTGGCCCAGGCGATGACCGCCCCGGAAGGCAGGGTGCTCTTGCGGTAGCCGAAGGCGAGATCCGTGGCGGAACATTGGAGCAGTTCGCCACCGGGCAGCACCACCTCCACCGACTCCACCAGGTCACTGGCCTCTCCCAGCAAGCTCCCCGCGTTCATGACCACGGCGCCCCCGACGGTGCCCGGCACCCCGGAAAATGGCTCCGCCCCGGCAAGTCCGGCTTTGTCCAGGCGGGCCAGGAGCACCGTGAGGAGCAGGCCCGCCCCAGCGACGGCCCGGGCCCCGTCGATCTGGAGATCCGCCAGATCCCCACCCAGGCGTATGACGATTCCCGGCAGGCCGGCATCGTGGACCAGGATGTTGGATCCATTGCCCAGCACGGTGACCGCTCCCAGGGCCATCACCCCCTGCAGCTGTTCCAATGTGGTCACCTGCACCAGGTACTCGGCCGGTCCGCCCACCCGCCAGTAGACCTGGCGGTGCAAGGGGGCATGGGACTGCACTGTCGCCCCTGTGTCTTGGAGCGCGTCAATCACTTCAGGACATCCAGGGTGTCCCCGTCGAAGCGAACCCCCCCCTGCATCACCTCGACGATGGCGGCCGTGTCCCGCAAATCCTCCAGGGGGTTGCCGTCAATGAGCACCATGTCCGCCAGCTTTCCAGCCTCGATGCTTCCGAGATCGCGATCCCGCCCGATGTACCAGGCAGCGTCCAAGGTGGCGGCCCGCAGCGCCTGCACGGGCTCCATGTGCTCGCCCAGCGCCCAAATCTCCCAGTGCACCCCAATGCCCTGCACCTGTCCGTGGCCGCCCACCAGTACGGGCACGCCATTGGACTGGAGTTCTGCGGCGCTCTGGGCAATCTGGGAGAAGTACCAGTCGCCGTCGTTCACGAGCACCCCGCGCCGTCGCACGTTTCGGTTCACCCACTCCTCTGGGGTGAAGCGCAGGAACTTCTCGTCGTCCAGGAGGTTCTCGGTCTGGAAATAAAAGTGTTCCCCGGAGAGCCCGCCATAGGCCACCAGCAAGGTGGGCGTGTAGCCGGCACCAGAAGCCCGGTAAAGGCCGCGTACGTCTGCATAAAGAGGGGCTTGTGGGAGGGCGTGCTCGATGCCTGTGTGGCCATCGAGGAGCATGGTCAGGTTGCCCATCAGGTCGCCTCCGCCCTCTGGGTAGACGTTGAGGCCCTGGTCCCGCGCGGCTTGGAGCAGCCACTGGCGCTGGCGCCGGGCTGGCTGCTGGTAGCTCTTGATGCTGGTGGCGCCCTTGGCTTTTTTTCTTGCGACATGTAGCTGGGCGTCCTCCAGGGAGTCGACCCGGGAGCGGTCCTTGGACTTGGCGCCGTAGATTACACCCCCTGTCGAGGTGACCCGAGGCCCCTTCTGCAGGCCCGCCCCGATGCGTTCAGCTGTCGCAAAAACTGTGTCGTCAAACGCCGAAGGGTCGTGGACGCTTGTGACGCCATAGGCCAGGTTGGCCTCGTGGCGCCAGGACCGCTGGGGCTGGGTGTCGCCCCCGAAGTGCAGGTGGGCATGCACATCGATTAGGCCGGGGATGAGGGTCTTTCCTGTAGCATCAATCTTTTTGGCCAACAGTGGCGGAGCCGCGGTCCCCACGGACCGGATGCGGTCGCCGTCCACCACTACGGTCACGTCTTCCAACACGCCGGCATCGCCCATTGTGACCACCCGGGCGTGGGTGTAGGCCACGAGCCCCTCTCCCGTGCTGCGAGGCAGGCTGGCCGACAGATGAATTGTTGTATCGCCGCGCTTCAGCGTGGGGCCTTGGGCGCTGGTGACGTCCTCCCCGCTCCAGGCCAGCCACTCGGCGCCTTCCCCGTGGTTCTTCACCGGGATCGGACCCTCCTCGGGGCCCAGTTCCACCGTGACGCTGCCTGCATGGGGAATGAGGGCGGAATGGACCCGGTGCTCCTCGGTCCAGGCCACGTGTGTTCCATCGGGGGAGAGGGCCACTTCCAGGGCCCGGTTCCACCGCAGAAGAGTCCGGGGGTCCTTTCCGTTTCGATCATAGGACTTCAGCACGGTCTTGGAGGCGGTGTTGGGTTCCCCTGTTCCCTCGTCCTCCACCAGGAGAAGCCGGTCTCCTTCGGGGGAGAACCCGATGCGCTGGGTGCGGCCCCAGGCCTGGCCCCAGGGCATCACGTCGTGGAGCTCTCCCTTGCCATCGGCGGGGGCGATCTCCAGGCGCATCCACAGCTCATTAGAGGGATCGTGTCCCCGAAGAGGGGCGCCGGAGCCGCGCAGCCAGGCCAACTCGGTCCCGTCCGGACTCCACGAGACCCCCAGGTACTGGGCGGATCGCCGGCTCACCCGGGACTCCTTGCCTGTGCGCACGTCGTGGATTCGCACATCGCCCTGGCGGTCATCGTGCCAGGCGGCGTAGGCGATCCGGGTGCCGTCCGGGCTCCAGCGCGGGGAGATCACACGGGTGTCGCCGGAGGTGATTGCCTTGGCCTCGGCGTCTTTGACTCCCTGCACCCACAGGCGCCCAAAGGCCTCAAAGAGCACCTTCCTCCCATCGGGGGAGAGGGAGGGCCAGCGGATCATCTTGGCGGTGATCTCGTCCTTGCGGGAGACCGGGTGGGCGTGGCGCACGAGGCCGGAGATTTCGTGGGAGACCGCAGCGCTGAAGGGAATCGCGCGGCGCTTGCCGGTGCGTGCATCCACCCGCCAGAGGGCGCCGTCGTCCCAGATGACCAGTTCTTTGCCGCTCGGGGTCCAGGCCGTGTGGGGGTAGAGCCCGTTGAGGGCAAAGCCCTCCTGGTTGTCGTGTTCAAAGCCCGTGGCCACGGTGCGCCGGGAGCCGTCCCGGGGGTCGTAGATCTCCAGCACCGTGTCCGTGCCCTGGCGGCGAAGAAGCGCAATCTCCCCGGTGCCGGGGCGAACGGCAGGCCGCATGGCGCTGCCGGACTCTGCGGTCAGGCGCTGCACCTCACCGGACTCCAGGTCCAGAACATGAAGATCGAAGATGCCCTGGTGGGGGTTCCGGTCGTACTGGAAGCGCCAGGGGGTGGAGGAGAAGTAAAGGGACTTCCCGTCCAGGGAGAACGTGGCCTCGGCGGGAAAGGGCATGCTGTCGGTCTTGGTCAGCTGAATCCCGTCGCCGCCGTCGATGTGGAAGAGCCACAGCTCGCACATGCCGATGGAGCGGGTGTCCGTGATGCGCTTGCGGGCGACGATCCACTGACCGTCGGGGCTGAAGGTGGCCTCGCTGAACCGCTCGGGGGCCCCGGAGGTGAACACCTCCGCCTCGCCGGTTTCCATGTCCCGGATCCAGATTTCCTGGTTGCCGCCCTTGTCCGAGGCGTAGAGCAGCTTCTTCCCGTCGGGGCTGAAGCGTGGAGCCTGATCCCACGCCGGCCCGGTGGTCAGGGCGGTGGCGGTGCCGCCGGACAGGGGCAACTCCCACAAGTCGCCAAGCAGGTCAAAGACCACCCGGTTGCCCCTCGGGTGCACATCCACGGAGATCCAGGTGCCCTCAGTGAGGGTGGTCTCCCAGGTGAAGCGGGGGCCGTGGGCGGCTTCGATGTCCCACTCGGGGACCTCTTCTTCTGTTTCCTCGGCGGCGTCGGCCGCATCGTCGGTTGATTCAAACGCCAGGGCAGGCGTGGAGAGGCCCAGGAGGCCGGCGCTGATCCAGGTTGCGAGCTTCTGCATGGGGCCCGTCTAACCCGCGGGTTGCCCGGGCTCCTTCGGCATGAGTCCTATGGCGTGCCAGTATCTTCTGCTTCGGGCCCCGCGGCGAGCATGGAACGAGTGGCGGCTACGGCTCCTTCTGTGAGGGTTCCACTTTGAAGCAGTCCTTCGAGCATTTCGCGACGTCGTTCCCATCGCCCTATCAGTGAGCCGTGGCTGCCTGTCAACATGACATCGGTTGGGCTCGGGACCCACGGTGGACGCGCAGGCGCCACGAGTCGAACACCCTCCACCGCGGCATCGAGACGGACCACAGCTTCAGATCCAAAGGCGCGATTGGCGCCGTTGGAGACCAGCGCTTCAAGGACGCATTGGTCTTCAGTTGTGATTGCGAAGAGCAGGAATGTGCCGTCGAAGCCCGAAGTGGCCGCCCCTCCACAGCCGTGGACTCCAGCGCCAGGATAGGGTTCACCGGCGGCATTGAGGACCATGCCCCGGATTTCAATGGCGTCTGCGATGGGGTGGACAACGCAGGTGCCGTCGCTTTCCCACTCCAGCCTCCATGAACCCACGTCCTGAATTACCAAGTCCGCCGTTCCAGGTTCCCAGACGCGCGTTCCTTGGGAGTGCCCCATAAGAAAGCGAATCGCCCCGTCGAGGCCTGAGGCTTTCCCAGGGAATCCGATCGCGGTGATGGGTATATCCAGGCTGCAGCGGAGGTCTGCGGCCACAGGCGCGGTATCGGCTGTTTCCGTGGCAGTTTCAGCCGCCGTTCCTGCACCGGACAGATGGGTTGCCGGATCGGCTTGCGGGCTGTGGGAACCTGGGAACGCTGAGATGTTCTCTCCTCTGCGGGTTGGCGGGCCGCGCAGGTGCGGGATGGTGGCCACAATCCCCATTACAGCCGCGATCAAAGCCACAGCGCTCGCCTTCTGGCCGCGGGTCAAGTAGAACCTCGCTGGATTCTTGGGAGGGGTCGCTGGAACGTAGGGATGAGCGCGTCCTCAGAGGGGCTCGTCGAGTCCAGGGTCGAGGTCTCCGCATTCGACGCAACCGTTTCTGTTGAACTGGCAGCTACAGTCGCTCATTTGCTGTGCTTCGATGCACTCGTTCACTTTGCAGCCGGCTTCAGCGTGACAAGGATGTCCGAAGCCAACCAGGCTCGAACCGAACTCTCCCTCGCAAAGGGATGGCTCTCTCCGTAGTCCGCAGCCGAAGATCAGGCGATAGGATCGCGCCAAGAACACTGGCCTGATCGTCGTCTGGGCTCGGCTTGGCGGGCAGGCCTGCATTGAGACGGTCTTCGATCGTTCTTTGGAAACTCTGTCGCGTCCCCATGGCGGCCGCCCAAGGTGCTCTTGGCGGAAATGGTGCGTTCTTTGGCCAGGCGGGTGCCAACGCGGCTTTGGCTTGTTGCTTGAGAGCAGTCTCCCCGGAACACGCCATCAGAACGGCTTCCGCATCAGGTAGACCTTCACGAAGGCCCACTGAGGGTTCGCTTCGTTAGAATTGGCCTCGATGTTGACGCGCAAGTACTCGCCGAGGATCTTGGTCTCATCAGCGTCACCGACCATGAGGCTGGGCTTTAGGGCCGGGGGTGCCGCCGACGTGATGGGAGTGCTGTGGAGTATCCAAGTGTCGCCGTTGGGCCCCTGCTCAAGTTCGGCTTTGATTCGAACCTCGGGGCCAGAGTCCTGCACGACCTCGATCATCACCTGGGCGACTTTGCAGTAACTGCCACCGCTGACTGGCCGTCCGAAGTACGTGTTCAGCCCGCCTACATTGGTTGTGTCAATCCGACCCTCGAACACCTTGCTGAAGAACACCCACCTTTCTCCTTGCTTATGGCCGCTTTAGTTACGGCAGGCGTGCGGTGTGGTATTGCGCGAGTGGACGGACCGCCACCGTCGCTGGCCAGGTTGGTTTGGGGGTAGCCGGGAGTCGCCTTGTGCCCCTTCCTCCACCCAGTGATATACTGAACATCCGTTCAGTCTTCCTGGGACCTCATGGCAAGCCCGGAAACCCTCGCCCACCTGCGGGCCCTCGTGGCCCGGGTGGGTCCGCCGCCTGTGGTGGTCACGTCTCGCGGCGTGCCCACGGGACACCCGTCGTTGGATGCCCGCGGGGTGGAGTGGCCCTCTCCGGGGGTCGTGGAGAT
>CAZRYF010000055.1:24270-34136 GCA_964604165.1 uncultured Enterobacterales bacterium | reverse complement strand
GGACTCTTAATCCGCAGGTTCCAGGTTCGATTCCTGGTGGGCCCACCCCCTTCCACGCCAGCCTCCCCCGGGAGGCTGGCGTTGCTTTTGCCCTAACCGCCCCCCGGCGAAACACAGTTCTGGGAACCAGTTCTGAGTTCTGTGAGTTCTGGGGACACAACGAGTTCTGGGGACACAATACTAAATTCCGCGTTATACTCCCCCCATGGCAAGAATGGCCCGAGTGGTGGTGCCCGGACATCCGCACCACGTGACGCAGCGCGGAAACAGGCGGCAGAAGACCTTCTTTGGGGAGGACGACTACCAGGCCTACCTGGAATTGATGGCGGAGTCCTGCAAGAATCATGGCGTGGAAATCTGGGCCTACTGTCTCATGCCAAACCATGTGCACCTCGTGGTGGTTCCCCCCTCCCAGGAGGCGCTGGTCGGCGCCATCGGAGAGGCCCATCGACAGTATTCGCGCAGGATCAACTCTCGAAAGGGCTGGCGGGGGCACCTGTGGCAGGGTCGCTTCGCTTCCACGGTCATGGACGAGTCCTACCTTCTGGCAGCGGCCCGATACGTGGAACTCAACCCTGTTAGAGCTCGACTGGTGAAGAGGCCCGAGAATTGGCCCTGGAGCAGCGCCACGGCGCACCTTGCGGGAAAGGACGACGCCCTCGTGACGACGGCTCCGCTGTTGGACCGAGTAGAAGACTGGCAAGCCTTCCTGGACACCGGGCTGTCAAAAGAAGAAGGGGCGCGTATCCGGTACGGGGAGCGCACGGGACGGCCCTTGGGCAGCGACGATTTCCTGGTCGGCCTGGAGAAGCGCCTCAACCGCCGCCTCCGCCCCAGAAAGCGAGGCCCCAAGCCCAAGAAGCGCAGCGGGTCTTAGGGGGCGGCGGGGAGTTAAGTATTGCGTCCCCGGAACTTGGTCCCCGGAACTTGGTCCCCGGAACTTGGCTAAGTATTGTGTCCCCGGAACTTCTCGTGAAGCCGTCCCCGTCGAAGTCGTGCCCGGGGTTGTCGTGGAGTTCGTAGCCCTGGAATTCGGGAACACATCCGCCCAGGACAACACACGCAACCACCAGCGATCTCTTTACCAAGTCCTGCAGCACTCCAACGCTCCCATAGCCGAACTTCACCTTACCTGATCTATCGAATGAAGTCGGTCATCGACCGCAGCCCCGCAACCCCCGGGACAACGCGAGCCATCGTGATATAGACCGCGCCCCCTTCCACACCACGCGAGAATGGCGGAATTGGCAGACGCGCTGGCCTTAGGAGCCAGTGGGGTACCCCGTGGGGGTTCGAGTCCCCCTTCTCGCACCTCACCAGGCACAGATCATGAACGTTGAAACCGAACAGTTGTCCTCCACCGAGAAGAAGCTCAGCTTCGAGATTCCCTCCGAGACGGTCTCGGACAAGCTGAACAACGCCTACCGGGACCTGCAGAAGTCCGTGCGGCTGCCGGGCTTCCGACAGGGCAAGACCCCGCGCAAGGTGCTCGAGTCCCGCTTTGGCCCCCGCGTGCGGGCAGACGTGGCCCACTCGCTGATCAACGACAGCTTCCGGGTGGCCGCCGAGGAGATGGTCTTCTTTGGTGAGCCCCAGGTCGAGGAGGCCGCCGAGGTCACCCCGGGGGAGGCCTTTGCCTTTTCCATCACGGTGGAGGTCAAGCCGGAGATCACCCTCTCTGTGGTCACAGGTGTCGAGGTGGAGGTCGAGGCCTCCACTGTGGACGAGGACGCGGTCAACCACGCGGTGGATCACCGCCTCCAGTCCCAGGCCTCCATCGCCGAGGTGGACGAGGACCGACCGGTGGTGGAGACGGACATGGCCATGATCGAGGTGGAGATCTCCATCGACGATGAGGTCGTCCACACCCACCCGGGCACCGTCGTCAACCTGGCCCACGACCACTACTACGGCGGCATCGCCCCTCTGCTGGTGGGCGTGAAGAAGGACGAGGAATTCACGGGGGAGGTCACCTTCTCCGAGGAGTCCCAGATTCCCGAGATCGCCGGCAAGACCGGGCAGGTCAAGGGCAAGGTCGCCTCGATTCAGGCGATCGCCACCCCAGAGATCTCGGACGATGTCGCAGAGGAGCTGGGCTACGAGGGCGGCGTCGAGGGCATGAAGACCACCATCCGCGAAGAGCTGGAGGACCAGGCAAAGAAGAACGCCGAGGGCCAGGCCAAGGCCTCCCTGCTGGAGAAGCTCATCGAGCTGAATCCCTTTGATGCCCCCAAGGGGCTCGTGGCCCACCAGCTGCGCACCCTGGAGCACGAGATGCGCATGCAGGCGCTCTACTCGGGCCAGGATCCCCGCGCCATGCAGTTCGGCGAAGAGCAGCTTGCCCAGCTCCAGGACCGGGCCACCTTTGCTGCAAAGGCCACGCTCCTGTTGGAGGCCATCTCCGAGGCCCAGTCGATCACCGTGGAGGAGGCCGACATGGAGGCCCGCTACCAGGACATTGCCGATGCCCGCGGGCAACAGGTCGAGGCCGTTCGCGCCCTGTTCCAGAAAGAAGACGCGGTGCGCGACCTGGAGCTGCGCCTCCTGGAGGAGAAGACCCTCGACTGGCTCATGGAGAACAGCACCGTCAAGGGCCTGTAGACAGGACGGCATGGGGAACGAGGGAAGCCGCCCCCACAGACCGGGGTTCGGCTTTCCGATCCCATCAATGGACTCTGGCCTCGGCCTCCCTGGCCTTGGGGGCGGATCCCCGTTACGCCAGACCCACCCCATTCCCCCCCACCCACATGAGATCCATGTCTTTTGATCCCACTAACTTTCTCGTCCCCACCGTCGTCGAGTCCTCCCACCGCGGCGAGCGTGCCTGGGACATCTACTCCCGCCTCCTCAAAGACCGCATCGTGTTCCTGGGGAGCGCCATCGACGACCAGGTCGCCAACGTAATCGTGGCCCAATTCCTGTTCCTGGAGTCGGAAGATCCAGACCGGGACATCTACCTGTACATCAACAGCCCCGGGGGCTCCGTCACGGCGGGAATGGCCATCTACGACACCATGCAGTTCATCAAGCCCGAGGTGTCCACCATCTGCATGGGACAGGCCGCCTCCATGGGGGCCGTGCTCCTGGCCGCCGGTGCCGCCGGAAAGCGCCGTGCCCTGCCCCACGGCCGGGTCCTGCTGCACCAGCCGCTGGGCGGCTTCCAAGGGCAGGCATCCGACATTGAGATCCACGCCCGGGAGATCCTCCGCATCAAGAAGGATCTCAACAATGTGCTCGCCCACCACACGGGCCAGCCGGTGGAGAAGATCGCCACGGACACCGATCGAGACTTCATCATGACCGCGGAAGATTCCCTTACCTACGGGGTGATCGACGAGGTACTGGCCAGACCGGGTGCAGAAAAGGCAGAATAGACTCGATTTTGAGTCTAAAGATGTTGGATTCCTGGCCGTCTTGGAGAAGGCCTTGAGGAGCGTTGCCAGTGGCAAACAAGAAGGGAACGGACGGACGGGAGCTTTGCTGTTCTTTCTGCGGCAAGTCGCAGAAGGAAGTACGCAAGCTGATTGCGGGACCCTCGGTGTACATTTGCGACGAATGCGTCGAGTTGTGCAACGAGATCGTTACCGAGGAGTTTGAGCGGGAGGACTACTACGCCTCCCGTGCCCTGGTGCCCAAGCCCAAGGACATCAAGGTCCACCTGGACCAGTACATCATCGGCCAGGAGCGGGCCAAGAAGGTGCTCGCCGTGGCGGTGCACAACCACTACAAGCGCATCGATGCCCGCAGCACACACGACGACGTGGAGCTGCAGAAGTCGAACATTCTCCTGGTGGGCCCGACCGGCACGGGAAAAACCCTGTTGGCCCAGACCCTGGCTCGCTTTCTGAACGTTCCCTTCTCCATCTGCGATGCCACCTCCCTGACCGAGGCCGGCTACGTGGGCGAGGACGTGGAGAACATCATCCTCTCCCTCTTCCAGGCCGCCGAGTACAACGTCGAGCGGACCATGAAGGGCATCATCTACATTGATGAGATCGACAAGGTCTCCCGTCGCTCGGAGAACCCGTCCATCACCCGGGACGTGTCCGGAGAGGGCGTGCAGCAGGCGCTCTTGAAGATCATCGAGGGCACCATTGCCAATGTGCCCCCAAAGGGTGGCCGCAAGCACCCCCAGCAGGAGTTCCTGCAGGTGGACACCACCAACATCCTCTTCATCTGCGGTGGGGCCTTTGTGGGCCTCGATCGCATTATCGAGCAGAGAGTCAACAAGAGCGCAATCGGCTTTGGCGCGGCGAACACCGACGGAAAGAAGGAGTTCGACTCGAGTGAGCTCCTGTCCATGACCGAACCAGAGGACCTGCTCCGGTTTGGAATGATTCCAGAGTTTATTGGCCGGGTTCCGGTCATCGCCACCCTTGAGAACCTCGACGCAGAAGCACTGATCGAAATTCTCATCAAGCCAAGAAACGCCCTCGTCAAGCAGTACCAGAAGCTCTTCGACATGGAAAACGTGCAACTCAAGTTCACCGAACCCTCGCTTCGCTCGATTGCTGAAGAGGCAATCAACCGCGAGACAGGTGCCCGTGGACTGCGCTCCATTCTCGAGGAAATCATGTTGGACGTGATGTACGATCTCCCGAGCAAGACCAACGTCAAGGAATGCGTCATTTCGGAAGAGGTTGTGGCCCGTCACAAGCCACCCATTTTGGTCTACGAAAACGACGGCGAGGAAGCAGAAGTCGGCGCTTGAGTCCAAAGCGGCCACCCCGCCGCGAAAGGAGTCCCGATGTTCTTCAGCAAGGAACGAAAGAACACCCCCCCAAAAAGGCCATTAGGCTTCCACTTCTGCCCCTGCGGGATCTCGTGGTTTTCCCCACGATGGTCGTGCCGCTGATCGTCGGAAGGGAGCGCTCCATTCACGCACTGGAGTTGGCCTCGGAGAATAAATCGCCGGTGATTCTCTCCACTCAGTTGGACCCTCAACTGGATGATCCGACACCTGAGCAGATCCGGTCTTTTGGCTGTGTGGCCTCCATCATCCAAATGCTCCGTTTGCCCGACGGCACGGTCAAGGTGTTGGTCGAGGGCAAGGCCCGGGCCCGCATCCTGGACTTTGACGACTCCGGAGACTGCATTGTCGCCGAGACCGAAGAAGTGGAGGACGAAGCCTGCACAGCCACGGAGGTGGAAGCCCTGGTTCGAAGCGTAAAGACGGCGTTTGAACAGTTTGTGAAGCTCAACAAGAGCATCCCCCCTGAAATGCTGATGAGTGTCGGCTCCATCGAAGCCCCGTCACGTCTCTCAGACACCCTCGTGGCCCAGCTCAACCTGAAGCTGGAGGACCGCCAGGCCCTGCTGGAGACGCCAGATCCCTCTGCACGCCTAGAGCGCCTTTACAAGTTCATCCAGAGCGAAATCGAGATTCTTCAAGTAGAGAAGAAGATCAAGACCCGCGTAAAGAAGCAGATGGATCGCTCCCAAAAGGAGTACTACCTGAACGAGCAAATGCAGGCGATTCAACGGGAGTTGGGGGAAAAGGACGAGTTCAAGAACGAGCTCGCCGACGTGGAGGCCCGCATTCATGCAAAGGACATGAGCGAGGAGGCCAAGGCCAAGCTCACAAAGGAGCTTCGAAAGCTCAAGCTCATGAGTCCCATGTCCGCGGAAGCCGGCGTCATGCGAAACTACATTGACACGGTGCTCTCCTTGCCCTGGTTTGAGTACACCCCCGACCGGATCGACATTGCCCACGCCGCCCGGGTGATGGACGAAGATCACTTTGGACTGGAGAAGGTCAAGGAAAGAGTCCTGGAGTACCTGGCCGTCAGCTCTGTCGTGGACCGAATGCGCGGCCCGATTCTGTGTCTCGTGGGTCCCCCAGGTGTGGGAAAGACCTCCCTTGCGCAGTCCATCGCCCGCTCCACCAACAGAGAATTCGTCCGCCTCTCCCTGGGAGGGGTCCGGGACGAGGCCGAAATTCGAGGACACCGGCGCACCTATATCGGTGCCCTGCCAGGAAAGATTCTGCAGTCCCTGACCAAAGCCGGCGCTGGAAACCCGGTCTTCCTCCTGGACGAGGTGGACAAGATGTCCACGGACTTCCGTGGGGACCCCGCCTCTGCCTTGTTGGAGGTGTTGGACCCGGAGCAAAACTCCACCTTCAACGACCACTACGTGGGCCTGGACTATGACCTCTCCAAGATCATGTTCGTGTGCACCGCCAACAGCCTTCGCGGCATTCCCGTGCCCCTCCAGGATCGTCTCGAGATCATCCGGATTCCCGGCTACACCGAGCAGGAAAAGCTCTCGATCGCCAGGCGCTACCTGGTGCCCAAGCAGAGGGAGTGCAACGGCCTCACAGAAGACCAGATTCAGTTCACCCGAGAGTCCGTCACCACCGTCATCCGGAGGTACACCAAGGAAGCCGGCGTGCGGGGCCTGGAGCGCGAGTTGGCCTCCATCTGCCGAAAGGTCACCAAACGAGTGGTCCAGGAAGGAGAGGAGACCCAGGTCAAGGTGACAGGCAAGAACGTCGAAAAACTCCTGGGCGTGCCCAAGCACCGCATGGGCAAAATCGGAGAGACCGACGAAATTGGATTCGTCAACGGCCTCGCCTGGACCGACGTGGGAGGCGTCATGGTGCCCATCGAAGCGGCGAGCGTACATGGCACCGGCAAGACGACCCTCACCGGCCAGCTCGGCTCCGTTTTCCAGGAGAGCTGCCAAGCGGCCATCACATACATTCGAAGTCGCTGCACAAACCTTGGGCTGAAGCCCGACTTCTACCAGGAGATGGACATCCACGTCCACGTCCCGGAGTTGTGGGGTGTGGACGGACCATCCGCTGGCATCACCATTGCCACCGCGGTGGTGTCCGCCGTCACAGGAATAGCGGCCCGGTGTGGGATCGCCATGACCGGCGAGATCACCTTGCGAGGACAGGTACGCCCCATTGGCGGCCTCAAGGAGAAGCTCCTGGCCGCCCACCGGGCAGGCGTCAGCTGCGTGATAATCCCCCAGGACAACGAGCAGGATCTCTCCGACGTACCCGAGGCGATTCGAGAGAAGCTGGAGATCATCACGGTCTCCCACATGGATGAAGTTCTCCCCAGGGCCCTCGCCATCGCGGATCCATCCGAGTTGTTCAGCGAAGTCGGCCAAGCAGCGGACACCATGTAGCCACACAGGTCCCGCGAACCCGCCATTGGCGGGCTTTTACCGGTGAAGTCCCGTGGTTTCGATAGGTTGCGAGGCTGCCTCTCGAATCCATCTCGTTGGCATTGTCCATGCGTTCGGGCCCAACCCCCGCAAACCCCAGGTTTCATGCGGATCCACGGGGAAAAAAGGGGTTGTTTTTTCGTTGACACCCCCCGGGGGCATGACTACGTCAATGGAGACCGAAAAACCCGGATTGATCGGGCCATACAAACCAACCAAACTCAAAGGAGCATCGCAAAGATGTCCACAACGACCAAGAACGACCTCGTCGACTACATCTCCACCAACGCTGGCCTCACCAAGACGGATGCAGAGGCTGCCCTCTCCGCCCTGACCAACGGCATCAAGACCGCCCTCACCGACGGCAACAAGGTCACGCTCGTGGGCTTTGGCACCTTCACGGTCAACAGTCGCTCCGCTCGCAAGGGCCGTAACCCCCAGACGGGCGCTGAGATCAACATCCCCGCTTCGAACTCCGTGAAGTTCAAGCCCGGAACGACCCTCAAGAAGTCCGTCAACTAGTTTCAGTCCTGCCGCGGAGCTTCCTGGGGAGGCTCCGCGGTTTTCCCACCAACCATCCAACCAAACAAACAATCCAAGTAAGGAGCATCGCAAAGATGACCACAACAACCAAGAACGACCTCATTGACTACATCTCCAACAACGCCGGCTTGACCAAGACGGACGCAGAGGCTGCCCTCTCCGCCATGACCAACGGCATCAAGACCGCCCTCACTGACGGCAACAAGGTCACCCTCGTTGGATTCGGTAGCTTCACCGTCAACAACCGCTCCGCTCGCAAGGGTCGCAACCCCCAGACCGGTGCTGAGATTGACATCCCCGCCTCGAACTCCGTGAAGTTCAAGGCTGGGACCGCCCTGAAGAAGTCCGTCAACTAGACTTCTGCGACTTGAGAATAGACCCGTCCTCCGGGCTAAGCCCTGGGGACGGGTTCTTTCGTTTGACACGTTCTCGCAGGCGGATAAGATGCCGCCCGCGAACCGAAGGACTCTTCGGTTTGTGTCTGGGCGGATAGCTCAGTCGGGAGAGCATCGCGTTTACACCGCGAGGGTCGCAGGTTCGAGCCCTGTTCCGCCCACTCTCTTTCCCATTCGTTCTCGTATGGGGTGGTAGTTAAGTTGGTTATAACGCCGGCCTGTCACGCCGGAGGCCGCGGGTTCGAGTCCCGTCCACCCCGCCATTTGCAGCGCCCGCGAAGCAACTTGTTTCGCGGGCGTTGTGCCATCTTGGAAGTTCCTTGTTCCGCCTGCTGCCCCTGTTGCTGCTCACCCCGCTTGGCGCCAGCGCAGGGGTGCCCAGGAAGCGTGCACCCGACCATGAGCGAGGACAAGAGATCTGGGAGCGCTCCTGCTGGCAGTGCCATGGCCAGGAGGGCCGAGGAGATGGCCCCGCTGCTGCCGCCCTCACCCGTGACGTGCCCGACCTGCGCGGCCAGGTCGGGCCGGACAGACAGCAAGAGCTGGTGGACCTCATCCTCTCTGGCAAGGGCATGATGCCCGCCTTTTCCGAAGAGCTGAACCGCACCGATGTGCGAAAGATCCTGGTCTACCTGCGGCGCTTGGAGAGAGAAGAGGAACCCGAAACTCCTGCGGCCCCAGAGGCCCCCGCCACAAAAGACGAGAACCCCAAAGCGGATGGAGCCGAGTAGGACATGTTCGCTGCCATCCTTCTTGGTGTTGTCCAAGGGGTCACCGAGTTCCTCCCGGTGTCCAGCTCGGGGCACCTGGTCCTCTACCAGCAGTTTCTTCCCGCGCCGGAATCCAGCGTTTTGTTCGACCTGGTGCTCCACCTGGGCACGCTCTTGCCAGTCTTCTGGCTGTTTCGACGAGACCTGATCGGCATGACCCTGGCCCCCTTCTCTGAGCGGGGCCCCGTGGAGAGGAGACCCCACACCCGCTTGCTGGTTTTGCTCCTGGTTGCATCTGTTCCCACCGCCGCCATCGGCCTCACCTTTGAGGACTTCTTCGAGCAGCTGTTCTCGACCCCGGCCACCCTGGGCGTCACGTTTGCCATCACCGGTGCTCTGCTTTTTGCCACAAGAAAGGCCCCTCAGGGACACAGGGAGACCCTTGGCATCGGGTTTCAGCAGGCCCTGATCATTGGCTGTGTCCAAGGACTGGCCATTGCTCCAGGCATCTCCCGTTCCGGCAGCACCATTGCTGTGGCGTTGTTTCTCGGGCTCTCCCGCCCCTTCGCAGCCCGGTATTCCTTTCTGTTGTCCATTCCCGCCATTCTCGGTGCTTTCGTGCTCAAGGCAGCCGACGCAGACTGGTCGCAGATCGACATGACCCCGCTGGTGCTCGGAGGACTGGCCGCCTGCATCTCCGGCTACCTGGCCCTCACCTGGCTTCTGAAGCTGGTGCAGAGTGGCGACTTCTCCCGCTTCTGCTGGTACTGCTGGGGGATGGCGGCCTTTTCCGTGGGGCTCGCGCTCGCGGCTTGACCCAAAGGGCCCCCGGGGCTACAAAGTCGACACGCAGGGGTATAGCTCAGTTGGCAGAGCAGCTGATTCCAAATCAGCAGGTCGGGGGTTCGAGTCCCTCTGCCCCTGCCATCTTCAATGGCGGACCCCCGACCTGCTTGCAGGTCGGGCTCCTAGGCGGAGCGCGGACGAGTCCCTCTGCCCCTGCCATCTTCAATGGCGGACCCCCGACCTGCTTGCAGGT
>CAZRYF010000055.1:10028-24170 GCA_964604165.1 uncultured Enterobacterales bacterium | reverse complement strand
CGAGTCCCTCTGCCCCTGCCATCTTCAATGGCGGACCCCCGACCTGCTTGCAGGTCGGGCTTACAAGTTCCGGGGACACCATACTTAACTCCGACAACTCCCGAAGGGGGCTTTCGGGGACCAGGCCCCCCCGGGTCCCGGAAGTACCAAGTCAAAGAATCAAGACTTGACCCCTGCTCCCTGCTCCTCTGCTCCTCTTGCTGCTTGCTGCTCCTATGACCCCTGCTCACCTGCTCCCTGCTCATCTCGACCTGAACGGGTCGGTCAACACATCGGCATCGAGTCAGACCCTGAATCGTCTCGGCAGCGACCTCTGCTACGCCCTACAGCCTCCTATACCAAATCCGCGAACTTCCGCCGGTGGTGCACGAAGACTGAGTACCCGATGATCAGGGAACCCACGCTGAAGACCAGGCTGAACATCATCTGCCGAATGTCGGGCATGCGCTGGTTCAGGATTAACTCCTGGTAGACCCCCACAATGTGGGCCATAGGGTTGAGTTGAAGGAGAATCTGGAACTTCCGCGGGTACGCGGCCGGCGGGTAGAAGATGGGGGTAATGAACATCCAGATCAGCATCAACGCCCGCACCCAGTCCCCGGTGTCCCGGAAGAACACGCTGGCCGTGGCCAGGAAGAATGCAAGCCCCAGGACAAAGCAGGACTGGAGCAGGATGATCACCGGCACCAGCAGAATGTGCCCGGAGAGGCCATCCCCAAGGAGCATGGCGCCAATGGCCAGCACCCCTGTGCGGATCACCTGGTTGAACACGCCAGAGAACACGTGCTGCGCCGGCAGCACCGCTGCGGGAAAGTTCAGCTTCTTGATCAGGTGCGCGTTGTCCCGAATCGAGGTGGTGGCCTTGGCCAGGCTGGAGGCCAGGGCAAACCAAGCCACCATGCCGCAGAACAAAAACAAGCCGTAATGGACCGTTCCACCGCTCGGGTGGAACTTGACCCCCATCAAGACGTGAAAGACAAAGGTGTAGGTCACCAGCTCCAGAATCGGGTTCACCACGGTCCAGAAGAACCCGATGGAGCTCCCCACGTACCGGTGCCGAAGATCAGTCATCACCAGGGTGTAGAGCAGGGAGCGGTGGCCCCGGAGCAAAGACAGCTCGTCCCAGACGGACTGGGGCGGCGGCCCATACTCACCGGGCTGCTGCACTGGAGCAACCGCGTGTCGGGTAACTTCGGGAGACATCCCGGAGATGGTATCAGCCACCCGCGCCACTGCCGAACCGCCAGGTCAATGCGAGGGCCGCCATGTCCATACGGGACTCGTACAATCCGTTGCCAACCACCTTGGAATTCTCGGACACATCCCCGGACAATGCCTCCACCCGAATGGCCTTCACCTCCGAGTCAGAAACCTCCAGGGGCTTGAGAAACGTCTCCAAAACCCCGATGTCAAAGTCCAGGTTACCCCGGGACCAGGTCAGGCCCAGCCCAAGACCCGTCTTCACTCCATCCACCAGCGAGACGCTCTGAGTCTTGCCCGGAACCGCCGAGGTCTCATACAAGCCCCCGAGGCGAATCGTCAGCGAGTCCGACGCATCGTACGCAGCCCCCAACCGGTAGGACCAGGCGTTGACGTAGTTTGCCGGCAGCTCGATGGGACCTTCAATCTCCGACCCGCTCGCCACCCCCCCCAGCTCGGTCTGCAAGACAATATTCACATCATCCACCACCACCGTGTCGATGATGTCCCAACCCTGCCAGACCACCGCCGCTTCCACCTCCAACCCGGGGGCCGGGCGAACCAGCGCCCCTCCCCGCACAATCCAGGGCATCTTCACGGTCAAGGTGGTCTCCGGGTCCGAATAGACCGCCCCTTTTCCATCCTCGGTGGTGGGCACCACAATGCCTGCGCTCACCAGGAAGTGGCCCCCAAAGTCCGCCGTCATTGGGCCTGTACCTTGAAACTCAATCGGCGGCTGGGCCGAGAGACCCACCGCCCAGCTCCCCCCAGCCGGCTCCACCAACACCCCCAGGTTGCCGGAGAACTCGCTCTTGTCCAGAGCTTGCACACCATAGGCCACATCAAAGTCCGAATCGTCGGTGCTCGCTTGTGGATCCGGATTCAGGTCCACCGTCACCGCCAGCTCCTGCTCGATGTAGAGCAGGTTCCAGGTCAACCCCGCTCCCACCGTGAGCCAGTCCGTCACCGCAAAGGCCGCCGACGGGCCAAAGGCGGTCTGGATGAGCTGCGTATCAATCAGTGTGTACCGCTGAGCCCCGTCCGCCGGGTAGGACAGATCCGGGGCGTAAGGCGCATAGAACCCCACCATGACGTGCAGGCGATCCTTGCCCAGAACATGGGAGACCCCAAAGGTGGGAATTGCATAGGGGGGCGCCTGGTTCTCCACCGGGGCGAACTCCACCCCGTCCACATCCTCCCGATCGAACTTCACATACTGGTCGACTCCAGCCAACTGCACCTGGACCTGCGGTCCGAGGCGCATCAGCGCCGCCGGGTTGTAGTACTGGGCTGTCAGATCGTCCACGCCGGCGATCACGGCCGTTCCCTTGCCCATGGCGCGGGGCCCGAGGTCGGAAAAATAGTACCCAGCCGCGTGGGCTGGAGCGCCCAGAAGCGCGATGACGAGGCCCCACATGGTTCCCCCCTTACAGGACCGCTGCCCTAATTGAATTTCTCGGAGTACATGGAATCGATGACCGACTCATAGCTCTGTTGTACCACCCGGCGCTTGACCTTTAACGTAGGAGTGATCTCTCCATCCTCGATGGTGAGATCCCGCGGCAGCACCCGGAATTGCTTGAGGGTCTCGTACGAGGGCAGCGTGGCGTTGACGGCGTCAATGCAGATCTTGAGGTGGGCCAGGACCCGCGGATGATCCACGCAACCCTCTCCGTCGGGAAGCACCTCGCCCAGTACGAGGGCCATCTCCGGGTAGTCGAGAGTGACCAGGGCAGACAGAAATTTTCGCTTGTCCCCCACCACTACCACCTGGGAGATTCCCCGGGCGGGCTTCAACAAGTTCTCGATGTTCTGTGGGGCCACGTTCTTGCCTCCAGCCGTCACCAGGATGTCCTTCTTTCGGTCCGTGATGCGAAGGTGCCCATCGTCGTCAATCTCTCCCACATCCCCCGTGGCCAGCCACTCCCCGTCCAAGGCGGCCGCCGTTGCCGCAGCATCATTGAAATAGCCAAGGAAGACGTGAGGTCCCCGCACGAGAATCTCCCCGTCTTCGGCGATTCGAACCTCGACCCCAGGAAGCTGGGGCCCCACCGTACCGAACTTCACATGGGCTCGCGGGTTTACGTTGCTCACCCCCGTGCACTCGGTCTGGCCGTAGGCCTCCTGGATGACCAGCCCCACGCTGGCAAAGAAGGTACCCACCTGAGCCGAGAGGGGCGCGGCGCCGGAGAGGAACTTTCGGGTGTGGGTCATTCCCAGCTTTGCCCGCACCTTGGAGAAGATCAGCCGATCCGCCACCGCCAGCTTGGCCTCCAGCACAGGCCCGGGCGCCCCACCGCCATTGCGAAGCTCGAAGGCCTCGGTCCCCTGGCTGATCGCCCAGTCAAACAAGCGCTTTTTGAGGGGGGAGGCGTCCTCCAGCCCTGACTGGATGGAGGCGTAGATCTTTTCCCAGAGCCTGGGCACACACAGCAGGGTCGTGGCGTTGACCTCTCCCAGGTCCCGCACGATGGTCTCCATGCTCTCGCCATAGTTCACGGTCAGGCCCTCGCTGACGGCGCACACCTGGCCCTGCAACCGCTCGGCCACGTGGGACAAGGGGAGAAAGGACAGAGTGGAGTCCCCGTCCTCAAACCCGACAACCTGAGAGATGGCATCGGCCATAAAGGTCAGATTCTGGTGGGAGAGCATGGCCCCCTTGGGTGGTCCGGTGGTCCCAGATGTGTAGATGATCGTGGCCAGGGCATCTGGGTCCAGCCCCTTCATGCGCTCCTCAACCTTGTCCCTTCCCGCCTGAATTCCACGCTCGGCCAAGGAGGAGAGCGTCCACACAAACTCCCCATCCGCCAGCATCTCATCGTCATCCATGAGAATGGCGTAGCGCAACGCCGGGCAGGCGCGACGCACTTGCTGCACCTTTCTAAGCTGCGCCCCATTCGCCACAAAGATCACCTGGGCCTCTGAATGCTGCAGCAGGTACTCTACCTGGCTGGGAATCGAGTTCGGATAGGCCGGCACCGAGGCGGCCCCTGCCGCCAAAATGGCCAAGTCTCCGATGACCCAATTCGGCTGGTTGTGGGAGATCATGGCCACGCGGTCCTGGGCATTCACCCCAAGCTCCACGAGGCCCGCAGCCAGGTCCAACACGCGCATACGGTATTGCTCCCAGGAGATCTCCCGCCATGTTCCGTCCTCGCGGAAACGAAGCGCAGGCTGGCTGCCAAGGGTCTCGGCCTGGTGGTCGAGGCGATGTACAAGTGTCGTTGGGTTCATGGCCCAATCCCTATCCCTGCCCCAAAACGGAATCCAGTGCCTGAAGCTGCGCCAGCAACGCGGGCACCTCCTCCAGGTAAAGGCTGTTGGGTCCATCGGAGAGCGCCCGGTCCGGGTTTGGATGGACCTCCATAAACACCGCGTCTACGCCCGCCGCGACCGCAGCCCGGGCAAGGGCAGGCACGTGCTGGCGATCTCCCGTGGAGTGGGTGCCCCCTCCACCGGGCCTCTGCACCGCATGCGTGGCATCGAAGCAGACTGGAGTCCCGTGGGAGGCGAGAACCGAAAAGCCCCGCATATCCACAACGAGCTCGTTGTAGCCAAAGCTGACGCCCCTCTCCGTGAGCATCACCTCCGTGGCCCCGGACCCAGTCAGCTTGTCCACCACCGGCCCCATGTCGCCAGGGGCCATGAACTGCCCCTTCTTGACGTTCACCGGGCGCCCCGATTGTGCGCAAGCCACGAGCAGGTCTGTCTGCCGACAGAGAAACGCCGGCACCTGGATCATGTCCACGACCTGAGCCACCGGCGCGACCTGCAAAGGAGTGTGCACATCCGTCAGCACCGGCACCTGGAGGCGCTCCTTCACACGGGCCAGGATACCGAGTCCCTCCTGGATTCCCGGACCCCGGTAGGCATCCAGCGCCGTGCGATTCGCCTTGTCAAAGCTCGCCTTGAGCACAAACCCAAGTCCGAGTCGGGCGCAGGATTCCCCGAGAGCCGCCCCCACCTCCACCAACAGATCCTCCGACTCCAGTACACACATCCCCCCCACCACGACCAGGGGGCAGCCCGCACCCAAAGGCACACTCCCCACAGAAAAATGCATGGATGGCGAACCCATCGAACCTTGTAACGCACCCCCGCTGGTAGGATCGCCCCATGGAATTCCCCGAATTCGGGTCACAAGAGGAGTTGGACGCCTTTCAGGTGTTCCAAGCCAAGCTTCCGGGCCTCTATCGCCAGGTCGCTGAGGATGACCGCCGTCGACACACGGTGGTGGTCGTGCCCAGCTTGAGCCTGGATTCAGACGAACTGGCCAAGGTCAGCGGCGCCCATCACTACGAGGAGCGCCTGCTCTACAACCTGATGCTCCTGCGCCGCCCCAACACCCGGCTGATCTTCGTCACCAGCCAGCCCGTCTCCAGCCCGATCGTGGACTACTACCTCCACCTCCTCTCCGGTGTACCCAGCGCCCACGCCCGGCGCCGACTCATGCTCTTCGCCTGTCACGACTCCTCCAACGTGCCCCTTTCCCTGAAAATGCTCCAACGGCCCCGTCTCATGCAGCGGGTCCGAGAGGCCATCGGCGACCCGGAAGCGTCCCACATGGTGTGCTTCAACTCCACCCCTCTGGAGCGATCTGTGTCCGTGCGCCTGGGAATCCCCCTCTACGGAAACGACCCAGCCCTCTCAGACCTCGGAACCAAGAGCGGCTGCCGAGAGGTGTTCCGGGAGGCGGGCATTCTGCTTCCCGATGGATTCGAGCGCCTCCACGAAACCCAGGAGATCATTGAGTGCCTCTCCGAGCTGAAAGGACGGAACGCCTCCCTTCGCAAGGCCGTCGTCAAGCTGAACGAGGGCTTCTCTGGCGAGGGGAACGCCATCTTCTCTTTCGAGGGCTGCCCCGAGAACGGCGGACTCCAGGCCTGGGTCGAAGAGACCCTGCCCAACCTCCGGTTCACCGCCGCCATGGAGACCTGGGAGGCCTTCCAGGAGAAATTCAAGAAGATGGGGGGAGTCGTCGAAGCCTTTGTGGATGGAGAGGACAAGCGTTCTCCCTCCGCCCAGTGCCGGGTCAACGCCATCGGCGAGGCCATGGTGATCTCCACCCATGACCAGGTACTCGGAGGAGATGACGGCCAGATCTTCCAGGGATGCACCTTCCCAGCCGATGAGGCCTACCGGATGGAGGTACAAGAAGCCGGGCTAAAGGTCGCCCGGGTGCTTGCAAAGAAGGGGGTCTTGGGACGCTTCGCCACGGACTTCGTGTCCGTGCGGGAAGAAGGCGGCTGGAAACACTACGCTATCGAGGTCAACGTGCGAAAAGGAGGCACCACCCATCCCTTCCTGACCCTGCGCTTCTTGACCGATGGGCGGTACGACACAGACACGGGACTGTTCTACACACCAGCAGGAACCCCGAAGTACTACTACGCATCAGACACCCTCGAGCGGGATCGCTACCGGGGGCTCACGCCGGATGACCTGATCGACATCGCGGTCTACCACGGCCTCCACTTCCACGCGGCTGCGGAGAGAGGCGTCGTTTTCCACCTGATGGGCGCTCTGTCGGAATTCGGAAAGCTCGGGTTGGTCTGCATCGGGGACAACCCACAGCAGTGTACATTTCTCTATCGAAAGACCGTCGGCGTGCTGGACAAGGAAACCATGGAGCCCAAGTGAGACCGTCGCTTCTGTTGCCCTTGCTCGCAAGCTGCATCGACGGCCCAAAGACGCCCATCGACACGTCGGAGCCAGTGGACACCCAAGTCCTCCCCCTGGATGCGGACGGGGACGGCTTTCCAGAAGACACGGACTGCGACGACTCCAACCCCCTCGTGAACCCCGTGCGCACGGAGATCTGCAACGACATCGACGACAACTGTGATGGGGAAGTGGACGAGGGATTTGATGCCGACGGGGACGGGAGCTTTGTGACCCAGTTCTGTCCCGAGGGCGACGACTGCGACGACGAGGACGCCACCATCTACCCGGGGGCTGAAGAAGTGCCCTACGACGGGATCGACCAGGACTGCTCCGGTGACGACGTCACAGACGTGGATGGTGACGGGCACGAGGGAGGCACGGGCGCGGACTGCGACGACAACGACGCCGCCATTCACCCGGAGGCGACCGACGTTCCCTACGACGGGATCGACCAGGACTGCTCCGGCGAGGATCTTCTGGACGCCGACGGCGACGGCCACGACTCGGCTGACCATGGAGGGGACGACTGCGACGACACAAACGCCACCACGTACCCAGGCGCCCCGGATTGGATGAACGACAGCATCAACAACGACTGCGAAGGACTGGCAGACTCGTACGGGTCCCTGACCGGGGATCTCTCGGTGTCCATCGTCGGCACCACCAGCACCCAGGAGGCCCTGCTCGGTCGGGGCACTGCCCTGTGCGATTTGGACAGTGATGGCCTCCAGGACATGGTCCTCTCCGCCCCCTTTAGCAGCGACTACTCCGGCCAAACCGGCATCTTCTACGGTTCGGGCTGGTCCACCTGGGGACAGGACATGACCCTCGCCGGGGCGGACACCTTGATCACTGGCGACCGCTACGAGTTCAGCGGATTCGGCACCATCTGCACCGACCTCGACAACGACGGACACGACGACCTCGTCGTCGGGACCGGTGAGATCAACTACAGCACCATCAACCTGGACGAGGCCGCCACGCTGCTGGTTTATTACGGAACGGGCTTTCCCCTCGCCGCTGCATTGACCACCTCTGATGCAGACATCCGCATCGACATTTCCATGGACGCACAAGACGGTGCCTTTGTGTATGGCCTCGGCCTGGGGCACGGAGACTTCGATGGAAACGGGGTCCCGGAGATGGTGATCGCCACCGGGGGCTCGCGTCTGGATGTCCACAACGAGGAGGAGCGGATTCACGTTCTCGGGGGGGGACGGTACAGCGGAAACCTACGGTTCTTTTCTGAGGTGGACTTCACCCTGGAGCCAGAAGGAGACGAAACGGAGTTTGGAAGCTGGGACGCCCGGGCTGGACTGGATGCCGATGGTTCCGACGAGTTGATTCTTCGCAAGTGGGACTGGAAGGAGGACGGAGATCCGGACGGGACCTGCGACACGGCCGCTCCGGGTGTGCCGGACTCAGGCGACCCGGACTGCTTGGACACCGCCCCACCCATCACCGGTGATGACACCGCCTATGAAGATGACTGGGCCCGGGGCGCCATGGACTTTCTGGTTGATCCAATGTCCGACCTGGTCGGGGCCGTAACGACCGCCGACGCCCGCACCGCCCGGTTCCAAGGCGACAACACCGGGGAGGGGTTTGGCTTTGACTCCATCACCGGGGACTTCGATGGAGACGGTCTGGCCGACCTGGCGGTCAGTGCGGTGCTCAACGAGGACAGCGGGGTCGTAGATGGAGGGGGTCTGTACATCTTCTCCGGAATCCACGCAGAGCTCGCCGGCACGGTGCCAGACGCGACCACACTGGCAGACGGGGCCCTCGCCGGGGCCTACCCGTTTGGATACTTCGGCACGTCCCTGGCCAATGTAGGGGATGCCAACAGAGATGGTATCGACGACCTGCTGGTGACCGAGGCCGGGGGGTCTGGCGGCGTGGGGATGGTGTGGATGCTGGATGGGGCATTGTTGTGGAGCGTCCCCACCCCCGAGCAGGCAGCGTTGCTGGCATGGTACGGAGAAGACCAGGCCGATGGGCTCACTGTGACACCCGATTCCGGCGACATCGACGGTGACGGCTTGGCCGACCTGCTCCTGGTTCAAAACGACTACGACGAGGGCAACGGCCGCGTCTTCGTGCTGCTTTCCAGCGACTGGTAGGCAACGGACTGCGGAGGGTGAGCGCCGCGAATCAGAAGAGCGGCGGAATGCCGACCCAGGTCTTGTCCGACTCACCGTCTCCTGTGGAGACCACGACCCAGTCATCAAAGGTAGCGGACTGGTACACACCATTTCGCTCTACAGGGCGGTCGTTGTCGTCTGTCACCAACACTGGGTTGCCATCCAAGGTAGCAACTCGTCCCGGATCTCTGGCGGTCTCCAGACCGACATTCACAGAAAAGAATGCCCACCGCCCTTTGAGATCCCCTTCGCGCACGCCGGTGATTCCATTGGGAGACAACTCAAACCGAACCCGGTCTTGCACCTCAATGCGATCACCTCCCGCGCTCTCCCGACGCGGGCGACCATTGCGCAAGACCCACATGCGCACCCTGGGCGTTCTCACTTCGTAGGACGAGCGGCCGTTGAAATCAAATTTGAACTCCATGGACTTGCCATCTGAGACCACCTTGACCAGCGACTCCAACGGCAGAATCCCCAGCTGCGCCCCCGACTGTTCAATCAGGTTCCGGACCACCTGTCCATCCAGTGTCCGAGGGGTACCGTCCCCCAGCATGCCGAACACCGTGGACAGCGAGCCCCCTTCTTTCCGAAGGTGGGCCAGTGCATCCAAGATATCCTGGTCCGTCAACTCACCCCCAGGAAGGGCCCAGGGTTCCTCTGCCTCCCACTCTTCTTCCTCCTCCCAGCTGTCTACCTCCAAAAGGGCTGATCCGTCCCCCATGGAGCCAACCACTTCACCCAGCTCGTTCACAACAGTTGCGGGCTCACAAGGAGCTGCAAGAGCCAAGGTGGAGAGAAAAAAGAAGATCATGGTCATCGTCAGGGTATGTCAGCAAGAAACATACCGCAAAAGAAACCAGTGATTCTCGAACCCACGGGGGTGTTTGAAATCCAATTGGGGGGACAGCGCCGCCCCAACTGCCCCCTTTGTGCCCCAGCGGCCCCAAACGGGACTACCGGAGGCCCACCTGCTGTTCATCCAGGCGGGCCGCAGCTTCATCCAGCGCCTCCAACAAGTCCGCCACCCCAGCATCGCCCTTTGCCCCTCCCCGCAGCCCGTCCACGGTGACCCCGAAGCGGAATTCCAACGCCGCTGCCGCCCGGCGCCCCAGAACCGCCCGAATGGCCGGCTCCAGCTCCGGCTCGAAGGACCCTTCGTAGATCTGCATGGCGAGATCTGCAGCATCGTCGGAGCTTCCCTTTTCCGCCAACCCAAGGGACTCATCCATTCCCGCCCGCACGGTCAGCGCTCTCCCCGTCCAGAGGCCTTCTGTCCAGCCCGGATCCAACGGGGTTGCTTCCTCCGTCTGCCCAAGCCCCCCACAAGCAAGCATGATCAGCACAGCCAACATGTGTGTTCCTAATGGACCGTGGCCACAAGCGCCTTGTGGTCAGAGTCGGGAAGAGCCACATATCCCACGTTGCCCACCCCCACTCCGAACCCCGTCAACAGGTGGTCCAGACGAAGAAGGGGAAGGTTGGGCCACCCCCCGCCAGCCGGCCAGCTGACCGCGTGAATCCCCCGCCAGCGCAAGGGATCGGAAAAGCCAAGGGCCACAAGGCTCCGGTGGACACGCCCGCCAGCAACGGTGTTGAGATCGCCTATCAACAACACAGCGTCCGTGGCTCGGCACGGGCCCCAATCTCCTGACAATCCACCGTCCCGCAGGTGCCTGGCCACCTCGGAGTAGTAGGGACCCCGTCCATCCTGGCACTTCCCCACAGGAGGGGGCAGGTGCAAGCCCACCACGCAGGTCTCTCCACTCACCCGCACAAGGCCAATGGGCATGCTGCAGGCAGCCACACCAAACTCCTCGGTAATCTGCCCCTCGCAGGCCAGCCCGTCCTTGCAAAAGACGGCGGTGCCATGGGACGGGCGGGACAGGTCCGTGTCGAAGTTGTCCGCCACGCGGCGCATGCCGGCGATGGACTCTCCCCGCTTTTCGAGGGTGAACAACACGTCCGCCTGCAAACCTGCCAAGACGGCCTCCATGGGCGCAGCGCCCTCTGGGGAGTAGGCCTGTACATTGGCCGACACCAGCCTCCAGCCGGGCTCGGAGGTCGGGCAGGCGGGCACACCCGCAAGAACCGCTGCCCCGAGGGCACAGACAGCTGCCTGGAGTCTGCGGCCCCTCGTTCGGCCCTGTGCCAGCGCCAGCGCCACGGTCAGCAAGAGCATCCACCGCCCCCCTCCCAAGAGCACCGCCTCCAGGACAGACCCCTCCACACCCGCCGGGATCAACCGCGACGCCACCACCCCGGCCCCGGCGAGAAGGGCCGGAAGGAGCACCCATTTAGTCTCCAATAATGACCTCACCCAGCCCCTCTCCTCGCACCAGCCGTGCCACCTCCTCACACTTGCTCCCAAAGAGAAAGCGCGAAATGAACGGCCTGTCCGCACGGGTCAAGTAGATCACATGGTATCGCTGGCTTCCCGCCATTTCGTGAATCACCGGCACAAAGTCCCCTTCCCGCTCGGTGGTCTGCACCTCGAACCCCTGCGCCCTGGCCTGGTCTGCGATCTGGCCCATGCGGCGCCGGGCGGTGCGGTGCAGCTCCTCGGCGAGGGTGTCGATGACACTCTTTTGCGTCCGAGAGCCCAAGAACCCGACCTCGCCCACCGAGCGGTAGACCGAATTCAACTCACCGCTCTCCAAGATGTAGACTACGTCGATCTGGACCGGCTCCCCCGCATCCCGGGCTGACACCGCCTCCGAGAGAGCGCGCTCCACCATGGCCTCGGAGAACCGGGAGGTGGACAGGGCGATGAGAATGGTGCGCACGAAAGCCTCGCTAGTGAAGAAAGGGCTCAAGGCCGATCTGGGGCCACAAAAAGACCACGACCACAACAACAACCGGTATCGAAAGCAGGCTCAAGACGCTGCCATAGAGAAAGCCATCGCGGTTGCGGACGTACCCGGTACCCCAGGCCATGGCCAGAGCGGGGGTGGACACCGGGAGAGAAAAGGCCATGCCCGTGGACACGGAGAGCAGAAGCGTTACCACACGGGGTTCCAATCCCAGGGTCGGCGCAGCGATCAAGAGCGCCGGAAGGACCAGGGCGATGACCGCGGCGTTGGCCACAAACGCCGTGCAGAGGATGCCCAGAACCACCACCATGGAAAGGGAGAGAACCGGATGGGTGCCAGGAGGGGGAAGCAGTCCCTGGGCCACCCACTCCATGGCGCCGCTCTCCGCCAATCCACCTCCTATGGCAATCGCCCCCCCGTACAAGAGCACGATGCCCCAGTTCACATAGCTCTCCGCCAAGTCCCACTGGAGAACACCCAGGGCAAAGAGCGAGGCGGCAATCAACAAGGCCACCGTGCCCAGCCCAAACTGGGGTCCCCAGACCACAAAAGCCGGCACCATGGCCACCAACACGACGACAGTCTTCCACTCAGCGGCTGTCACCGCACCGATTTCCCGAACCCGTGCATCCAGCCGTGTCACTGCCGGGCCCATCTCCAGGCCCTCCGGCGGCATGGCCACCCGCAAGACCACCCAGGCCAGGGCCAACAACACCGCACAGATCACCACCGTGGCCGCCGTAAACTCCAGGAATCCAATGGGCTGCAGGGCTTCCCCCTGGCTGGCGACATGGGTGCCATACACCTGGAGGGCCAGCGACGCCCGGGCGCTCGCCAACAAGGTCAGGTTCGACCCGATGATCGTGCCCCAGGCCATCGAAACCACAAGACGCCGGGCCGTCCGGCTGCTGGGTCCCAGGTCCAGTGCGCGAATGAGACCGATCACAATCGGAAGCATTAAGGCCGCCACCGCGTGGGAGACCACAAAAAGGCACAAGAGGGCCGAGAGCACCAACACCGCTCCCGCCAGACTGTTCTCTGATCGGGCCATGGACCGCATCGCCCACAGGGCGAGCCTCGTGGAGAGCCCGCTCTGCAACATGGCCGCGGCGATGACAAAGACCCCGATGACGAAGAACACCGCCTGGTTCCCAAAGAGTGCCATCGCCTCTTCAGGAGAGAACACCCCCAAAAGCGGCAACAGCGCCATGCCCAGGAGCGACGTCACCGGCAGCGCCACCGGAGTCAGGAGCCACCAGACGACGCAGAGCACCAGAATCGCGAGCCCCCGCTGGCCCTCCAGGGTCAGCCCCTCGGGAGTGGGCATCGCCAGCACACACGCCCCCAACAGGGGCCCCAACACCAGCGAAAAACGGCGAAAAGACTTCAAAGCGAATCCCCGAGAGAGCGTAGCGATGCCGGTTCGGGAGGGCAACTACCGCTTCCGTCCCGGCGGCCCCCTGATCCCGCCGGTTCCCATGGTAGAACCAGCGCTGCAAAGGAGGCTCGGAATGCAGGCCCCGCGATTCTGGCTCGTGGCAGGCGCAGCACTTGGCGCCAGCACCGGTTGCTTGCCAGACGCCCCCCCCCGGGCTTTTGGGCACGGACACCCAGGGCGCACTCGACAACGCAATCGACAGCAATTCCGACGACAGCGACTCCAATGACAGCGATTCCGAGGACAGCGATTCCGAGGACAGCGACTCCAATGACAGCGACTCCAATGACGGCGATTCCAATGACAGCGATTCCAATGACAGCGATTCCAATGAAAGCGACTCGGACGACTCCGGGGAAACCGACGAAGCCTCCTGTGCCGAGAGCGGAGGCATCGACTCCCTGCGCATCCTGAACCGGGGCGTGGCGCAGCACGCCCAACTCCACCACCCGCTCTCACAGTACTCATTGGACGCGGCACCGTAAGAACAGACCCCGGACTCATTGGACGCGGCACCGTAAGAACAGACCCCGGTCCGCAACGAGGAGGCAACCTCGCCAAAAACGGGGGGAGTCACTTTATACCCCCCCGGAACTGGCGACCCAAACGGTCCGTATGTCGCCAAAACGAGGGGGGGATAGCCTATCTCCCCCCCAAAGTGGCGAGGCAACAGTCTCCAATGTCGCCAAAACGAGGGGGAGTTGTTTTATACCCCCCCGGATCTGGCGAACTCCCCCATTAATGAGTGCGGCGAACGTTCCCAAGAGCGCTGGCGGCCTCGCCAAGAACAAGGGGGGATAGCGTATCCCCCTGTACTTGTGGCGAGTTCTGTACTTGTGGCGAGTTCTGTACTTGTGGCGAGTTCTGTACTTGTGGCGAGTTC
>CAZRYF010000055.1:0-9928 GCA_964604165.1 uncultured Enterobacterales bacterium | reverse complement strand
CTGTACTTGTGGCGAGTTCTGTACTTGTGGCGAGTTCTGTACTTGTGGCGAGTTCATCTTCTCTCGCCGCCGGTTCAAGCCTCGACGGAGCACGAGTCCGCGCCCGAGCCCCCCAAAGACCGGAGACAGGCATGACACCCCACGCCGCCCGTTTCACCCGCCCTCTTCCTTGCCAATTCCCCTCCACCATGTCAAACGCCCCCCGATGCTCCACCCTGTTCTGACCACTGCCTTTCTCGCCTTCTCTCCTTCGGCCTTCGCCCAGGAGACCGGCGATATCTTCGTCACCGTCGCGGGTGGTTCCAGTGGCCGCATCCACCTGGATGGCCTGGACATGGGCAGTGAAGCCCCTGCCACCCTTCGCAACGTGGCAGTGGGCAGCCACAAGGTGCAAGTCAAGGGGGACTGCGTGGACGGCGTCCAGACCGTGGAGGTCGCCGCAGACCGGGTGACCCGCACGGACCTGGTCCTGCAACCCCGGGGCGGATTTGTGGAAGTCCAGGTGGAGCCGGAGTTCGCCGAGATTCTCCTGGATGGAGCAGTCTTCGGCACTGGGCCTCGTGTCGCAACCGAAGCCCCCTGCGGCGCTCACATTCTCCAAGTGGAGGCCATCGGGTTCCTCACTGAGACCCGCCCGCTGGAAGTCAGCATGGGCAGCGTGCATCGCCTGGAGGTCTCCTTGCAGTCCAAAGAGGGCAAGGGAAGCCTAAGCTTGGTGGTGGATCCGGTGCACACCGAGACCTACATGGACCAGGTCCACGTGGCGACCGGCCCAATCACCCTGGATGACATCCAGGCGGGCCACCATGACATGGTGTTCCTTGCAGAGGGATACCAGCGGCACGAGGAGCGAGTGGCGGTCCTGCCTGACCAGGTCAGCCGGATCGAGATCACCCTGGAGTCCACAGCACCCAAGGTCTTCGAGACCGCACCACCGCCGCCACCGCCGCCACCGCCCAAGAAGTCTGGTGCCCTGCCCGAGGTGGCCGAACTGGCCCCGTCCTTCGAACCACTGCCCCCCCCGGCGCCGCCCACTTCGGCCGACACCAGCCCGTCCCTGGGCCGAAAGATCACCGCGGGCGTGCTCGTGGCAGCAGGCGCAGGGGCCGGATTCTACAGCTGGCAGTTCAAGCAGGTGGCCTGGGCCAACTACGCCACCTACCAACAGCTGACCGATGACGGCGATGCGGGAGCCAATGACTACTACGACGACCACGTCCAGAGTGCCTACCGCGGCGCCGTCGGGTGTGCGATCGGCGCTGGCGTCCTGGTGACAGGTGGGCTCGTAACCGCCTTTGCCGCCCCCGACGGCACGACGATGATCGGCGTCTCGGGACACTTCTAGGCCACGAGGCCCCCCCACCGTGGCGTTCGAGCAAATCACCGATCCGGAGATCATCGCCGGCTACCTCGTCGACGCCTCAAACACCCGTGGCACGGCCGAGGTCCTGGTGCGCCCACGGAGCACCGAGGAAGTCAGCGCGGTGCTGTCCCACTGCCAGTCCCGAGGCATCCCCCTGACCGTCACGGCGCAGCGCACCAGCACCACTGGCGGCCCCGTGCCCCAGGGGGGGTGGATCCTCTCCACGGAACACCTCTCCGCGATCAAGACGATCGCCCATGCCACGGCCACCGCCCAGGCAGGCGTCTTCCTGGGAGCACTCCAGGGCAAGGTAGAGCAGACCGGGCGCTTCTTTCCCCCGGATCCCACCTCTCGGCACGAGTGCACCCTCGGCGCGGCCATCGCCTGCAACGCCTCCGGCGCCTGCAGCTTCCTGTACGGGCCAACCCGCCCCTGGGTGGAGGCCCTCTTGGTGGTTCTTCCCCGCGGCGAGGTTCTCTCTGTCACCCGGGACTCCCCCCTTCCGCCTGACTGGCCTCGGGTGGACTGGATGCCCCCCCAAGTGAAGTCCGCCGCGGGCTACGCACCCCAGGACAACCTGTTGGACCTCTTCATTGGCCAGGAAGGAACCCTGGGCGTCATCACCGAGGCCACCGTTCGGCTCACGGACCTGCCCCAAGAGGTGATGTCGATGCTGGCCTTCTTTCCCACAGCCAAGGAAGGAATCCAATTTGTGCGCCGCGCCCGGGACTCCGCACGAACCCAGGGCGCGGTCTCTCCCCGCTGCCTGGAGTGGTACGACCACCACGCCCTGGACATGGTGCGTGAGAGAGAGCCGGGGGTCCCGGAGGGGGCAGTGGCCGGTGTCTGGTGCGAGCAGGAGGACACCGACGACGCGGTCCTCTCCGCCTGGCTCGCGCTCCTGGAGTCCAACGGGGCCCTGGTGGATCAGACCCTTTTTGCCCAGGACGACCCGGGACGTGCCCGGCTGGCCCGCATGCGCCATGCGGTGCCCGCCGGGGTGAACGAGCGCGTCGTCGCAAACGGAATGCCGAAGGTCGGTACCGACTGCGCCGTGCCCGACGCGGCCCTGGACGAGATCATGGCGTTCTACGCCCAGGCGCCTCTTGACCACGTGTTGTTCGGTCACATTGGCGACAACCACCTTCACCTGAACCTCTTTCCCAGCCACCCCTCCGAGCTGGAAACAGCGCACAGCTACTACCGAGACCTCTGCCGACTGGCGGTCTCCCTCGGGGGAACCATCAGCGCAGAGCACGGCATCGGCAAGCTCAAAAGGGCCCACCTGGCGGACATGGTGGGCTCCGAGGTCCTCGCCCGATTCTCGGCGTTGAAGCAGCACCTGGACCCCGCCTGGATTCTCGGCCGGGGCAATCTGTTGTCACCCCCTCCCTGAGCTTGGAGACAGCAGCACCCCAGTGTAAGGTAGGGCGACACCCTCCGTTGCACGTAGAGGGTTCCGAGGTTCCCCTGAGCCGTCCCTCCCAGGCCCCCGGCGATGAGCTCGTCCCCCTCGAGCGCGAACAGGTCATCGTCGATGCCCTCAAGAACGGCCAGCGGGAGGCACTCGCCGAGCTTTATGCCTGGTACGGAGATCGCCTCTTTCGCCGGGTCATTCTTCCCCGTCTGCCCCAATTGGAGAAGGCAGAAGACGTCCTGGCCACCACCTTTGCACGCGCCGCTGAGCGAATCGAACAATTCACCCATGTGGATCGCAGCATCTTCTTTTGGCTGCGCCGCATCGCAATCAACCTGTGTTTCGACACCCACAGAGGGCACCAGCGGGACCGCAAGATCTCGTCCGCCCTGTACAAGGACCCGGCGGCATCGTTCGGGTCCGCCCTTCCCGCCCCCAGCGCTGGGCTGGACCAGCAGGAGGCGCGGGAGTTGATCAACGAGACCCTCTGCCTCATCAATCCCCGGTATGCCCAAGCTCTGAGGCTTCGGCTGTTGGAGGATCGCGACCGCCAGGAGTGCGCAGATCTTCTCGAGGTCACCGTGGGCAATTTTGATGTCATCCTTCACCGGGCCACCAAAGCCTTTCGAGCAAAGTACCCCCCAAGATGAGCGAAAACAGCGACATTCAGCGCCTCGTCACCTGGCTGGAATCCCACCCGGGCGACCCGCCTCCTGCAGACCTCGACCCGGAGGTCGTGGAGGCGGTCTACCTACTTCGGCCCGACCTCGCCCCGGCGCCGAGGGTGGGCATGGAGGACATCTTCGCCCGCATCAAGAACGGCCCCCTCGCCCACGAGGACAGCGAGGTCACCCAGGAACACCTCTCCCACAGCCCCCTGGCTTCCCCCAATGAAATGCCTCCGCCAAGCCCCATGGGCCTTGCGCTCCAGACCGATGACATTCCCACAGAGCTGGCCCTGGATCGTCCGGACCCGCTGACGGAGACGGCGGGCACAGGGGAGGTGGTGGAGCTCTCCTTCTACCGGCGGCACCGACGAAACCTCTGGACAGGCACCGGAACCCTTGCAGCGGCGGCCGTGGCCCTGTTCATGGTCTTGCCAGTCAAGAAGCAAGCTGAACTGCTTGGGCAGGCGCTTCACGAGTCGCCGAGCCTCTCCCCACAGGCCCAGGAGCCAGAACCGACAGATCAGCCCCGTCTCCCGCCCACGGCCGACGGAATGAACCAGGCAGACGTGGCCATCGAAGCGACGGAGAAGAAGAAGGAGACCTTGCTGAAAAAGAACGACGAGGACGCACCAGGAGACAAGTCCCTTTCTCGGTCCCTGGACGATGCCGCTCTCCTGGACGAAAGGGAGGGCATGAACGAGCAGACAGAGAGGCCTCCTTCGGGCGCAAGGGTGGGATTTGGCGGTGCAGGAGGGGCAGTAGGTGGGGCAGTGGTCGGGGCTCCCCCCCCACAAGCCCAAGAGGCCCAAACCGAGTCCGCAGCGGAATTCGATTTCGAGAGTGAGATGGACGAAAGGGAAGAGATGGTGGCCAGTGACGCAGCGCCCTTGGCAGGAATAGAAGCATCCCGCACCCGCAGAAAGGGCGCCCGAGAGCAGCGCACCCGAGACTCGCGTTACCCCGCCCAAAAGTCCAGCCCGCGCGCAAGCGCCGGGGCGGGTGTTTCGGCCATGGCGGATGCGGCACCGGCCCTCGCACCAGCCGAACCAGCGCCCGTTTCCACCTCGGACCTGGCTCCATGGGCCGCACGCGCCCAGGTCAAAGACTACCGCTCAGACTGGTACACCACGGTGTTGACCGCTTCTGTCGTGGCGGAAGTCCATGAAACCATCACGCTGGCGTCCGATGCCGGCCGGTACATGGGCAGCTACGTCCCCCCGGGGGTTGCGAGCCCCAACAGAGGCGCAAGCAGCGACCCGGTCGCGATCTACGAGCCCTGGATCCAACACGAAGACGTTCGGGTGGCCCAGGACATGGCCTGGAGAGCTGCCGACGCCGCGCTGCGCCAGGGGCAGCTGGACCGAGCCTTGTCCCTTGTGGCGAGAGGGCGAGCACGCTCCAGCGCAAACACGCCCTTTTACGCACACCTGCTCGAAATGGAGGGCACCCTCCGAAAGCGCCAAGGGGATCTCCCAGGCGCCCTGGAAGCCTGGAAGGCTGCCGCACTCTTGAACGAGGCCCGAAGCGGTTAGATCCCGCACCCATGCCCTTCCCACCGCCTCCACTTGCCCGCGCCATCACCCGGGCGTTTCTGACCGACGACGAGATCGAGTGGGTTCGGGGCATCGAATACCACAACGCCGGACACGGCTTTGACCCTTTCGGCATGCACCCCACGTATGTGGCCCTGGGAATGGCCGCCCTGATGCCCATGTACCGGCACTACTTTCGGGTGAAGTCCTACGGAGACGAAAAAATCCCCCGAAACGGACCGGCCATTCTGGCTGCAAACCACTCCGGCGCAGTTCCCACGGACGGAGCCATGCTCTGGGCCGATGTGCTGATGAACACCCGCCGCGCCCCGAGGCCCATTGCCGATCACTTTGTGACCACACTTCCCTTTGTCGGCGCCCTCTTTTCCCGAGGTGGCGTCGTGGGAGGCGCCAGGGGCAATGTGCGAGCACTCCTTGGAAACGGTGAAATGCTGATGATCTTTCCCGAGGGGGTTCCAGGCATCGGAAAAGTCTTTGCTGATCGCTACAAGCTGCAGACGTGGCGCCAAGGACATGCGGAGCTGGCCATTCGCCACGGCGCCCCTGTGGTGCCCGTGGGTTTGGTGGGCCCCGAGGAACAAATGCCCCAGGTGGCACGGTTCGAGTCCCTCGGAAAGGCAGTGGGGCTGCCCTATCTCCCGGTGACCCTGACCCCCTTGCCGCTGCCCGTGCGGTACCACATCCACTATGGCGACCCCATTCCGCTCCACAAGGACTACTCCCCCGAGCAGGCCGACGATCCCGGAATTGTCGAAGAAGCTGCCCAACGGGTGAAAGACGCGGTGCAGGACCTGCTGAACGAGGGCCTCGAAGCCCGCGATGGGATCTTCCGGTGAGCGGCATCCTGGTCACAGGCGCAACAACCCCCATCGGCGAAAGACTCGTGCGCTCGCTCCTGGCAGACACCGACATCGACCATGTGCTCGCCGTGAGCAACAGGCCCCCGGAGTCTGCACTGCCGTTCTCCCACGGTGACCGACTGATCTACCGCAACGTAGACCTCTCCCGCACCCGCGCCGTGCGCGAGCTCCTGTTCGGCATCGCACGAGATCTAAAGGTCACCTGCGTGATCCACCTCTCCATGCACCGCTCCCCAGCCTCCCGCGGCGCACGGGTGCACGCCTTGAACGTGGACTCCCTGCGCTCCCTGCTGCACCTCTCTGAGCGCCACCCCACCATCAAGCGACTGGTCTTCCGTTCCTGGTCGCAGGTGTACCAGATCCAACACGACCTCCCCACCCTGGTCACCGAGGACCACCCCCTCAACATGGGATCCGGCGCCCCCCAGTGGATCCGCGATCGCGTTGAGGCTGACTGCACCGCATGCACCCACATGGGCATGTCCGACCTGGAGATCATGGTCCTTCGCTGCGCCGAGGTGCTTGCACCGGGCACCGGCTCCCAACTGTTCGACTTTCTCCAGAGCCCGATCTGCCTGCGCCCCGCCGGGTTCGACCCAATGATGAACCTGCTGAGCATGCACGACATCGTCATCGCCCTGGAGCTGGCGGCCCGCAGTCGCGGCACCCAGGGAATCCTCAACATCCCCGGCGCCGACACCCTGCCTCTCTCGGAGTGCATCACTCGGTTTGGAAAGCCGGAATTACCCCTTCCAAGCTCGGTTATTACGCCACTCTACCGATTCAGGAGGCGCCTGCGCGGCGCGGACTTCTCCTACGGCATGAACCGACGTCGCTTTCACTATGCATCCGTCCTGGACGGAACCCGCGCCAGCGAGTTCCTTGGGTATGCACCGACCCACCCGATCGAGTGGTCGTTCGAAGGCACCTCGACCTGATCCGGTATTCTGGGAGTGGGAGGCCGCTTGTACGTTGTCGTCCTGGGTCTCGGGGAAGTCGGCCGCAGCGTAGTCAAGACGCTGGAGGCCGAGGACCATGACGTGGTGGCTGTCGACGTGTCCGAGCAGGCCATCTCGCAGCTGGAGGAAGACCACGATGTGGCCACCCTGTTGGGGTATGCGTCCTCTCCCCAGGTCTTGCGGGAAGCGGGCTGCGCCAAAGCCGATCTGCTGGTGGCGGTCACCGACAACGACGAAGTCAACCTGGTGGCAGCAGTGGGGGCCCGGGACATGGGCTGTCGCAAGTGCATCGCCCGGGTGAAGGGCATCGAGTACACCGGGCGTCGGGAAGCGGTGCGCCACGGGTTCCTCGGCATTGACGTAGTCATCAACCCGCGCATCTTGCTGGCCCAGGAGATCGCGAAGATCGCCCACTCCCACGGAGCTCTGGACGTGATCGGCCTGGTGCGAGACCAGGTCGAGCTGGTGGAGTTGGAGTTGAGCGAGAAGAGCCAAAGGTGCCACCACGCGATCTCGGCCCTGGGTCTGCCCGACGACATCCTGATCGCCGCCATCGTGCGTGACGACGAGCTGTTTGTCCCCGGCGGCTCCGACATCCTGATGCCCAAGGACCACATCTACCTGGTGGGGCAAGCCGGCCGCATGGAGCGCACCGAGGAGTTCTTCACCGGTGGCCACGAGGCAACCCGGGTCTGCATTGTCGGGGGCACGGTCATGGCCCAATCCCTCGCGGACAGCCTCTCCGGCACCGGCATTGAGACCTTGCTGATCGAGCAAAACAAGGCCCAGGCCACCTGCTTGAGCGAGGATCTGCCCCACGTCACCGTGGTCCACGGGGACGGCACGGATCTCTCCTTGCTTCAGGAGGAACAGGTCTCCGGTTTTGACCTCTTCTGTTCTCTCACCGAGCACGATGAAACCAACCTCATGGCAAGCCTGATGGCCAAGCGGGCAGGGGCTCCCCGGGTCATTTCTGCGGTGCACCGACCGGAGACCATCGAGATCTACCGCCAGCTGGGCATCGATCTCGCCCTGTCCCCCCGGGTCGTCGCCACGGAGCACATTCTCCGCTATGTGCGCCGGGCTTCACTCCAATCCCTTACGATCCTCAAAGACGGCCAGGCCGAAGTGCTGGAGCTGGTAGCACAGGAGGAGAGCCGGATTGTCGAGAAGCCCCTGGCGGAGCTGAACCTCCCGCGGGGGATTCTCCTCGCTTGCATCGTGTCCAAGGGAAAAGTGCGTATTCCCCGTGGCGGTGATCAAGTCCATCCCGGAGATACCGTGGTGGTCATGGCCATGCGAGCTGCTCGAAGGTCCGTGGAGAAGATCTTCCAAAAGCCGACCTTATGAGCCCGAGAGCCAGACCCAACGGAAACGGCCCACCTTCCCGAAACTTCCGGGCGGTGTGCCGCCCCATCGGCTTGCTCCTGGGGGGACTTGGCGTGGCGATGCTGGCATGCGCCCCCGTGGGATTTCTCACCGATTCCCCGGAGGGGGCAAGCCACATGGGAACCAGCGCCATGTGCACTGCATGCATTGCAGCGCTCTTTCTGCTTGTGGGTCGAAAGGCGCAGCCAGGAGAGATCGGTCGACGGGAGGCGCTGCTTGTGGTGGTGGCCTCCTGGATCCTCGCCAGCGTGATCGGCGGGATTCCTTTCCTTCTCGGGGCTGATTTCACCCTCGTGGACGCCATTTTCGAGTCCACTTCCGGGTTCACGACGACCGGCGCCACCATCCTCCCGGAGATCACGGATCGCCTCAATCCGCCCTTGCACCTCTGGCGGGTCCTTTCCCACTGGCTGGGGGGAATGGGCATCGTGGTGTTGTTCGTCGCCGTGTTTCCCGCCCTGGGCGTCGGGGGACGACACCTGTTCCACACGGAGGCTCCCGGGCCCCGCTCCAAGGGGATCTCCCCCCGCATTCGGGAGCGCTCCGCAATGCTCTGGCGGGTGTACGTGGTGCTCACGCTTGTGGAGGTGGCCTTGCTCGTCGCGGTGGGCATCGGGCCCTTCTCTGCCCTGGTCCATTCTCTGTCGACCATGGGAACCGGCGGCTTCTCCAGTCTCAACGGTTCTGTGAGGGAAATGCACAGCGGGGCGGCCGAGTGGATCATCCTGGGGTTCATGCTGGTGGCGGGAATGAACTTCTCCGTGATCCAGCAGGCGATCCGCCAAGGCCCCAAAGCACTTCTTCAACACACCGAGTCCAAGGCCTACGGACTGATCTTCCTCGCAGCAGCCCTCGCGGTGGCCTGCACCACCTGGCAATCCGCACTGGGGTTGGAAACTGTAGCCCGAAACGCAGCCTTCCAGGCGGCGTCCATTCTGACCACCACCGGCTTTGGCACCACAGACTTCGAGGTCTGGCCGACGTTTGCAAAGCTCATTCTCCTGGTCCTGTACTTCGTGGGGGGAAGCTCCGGCTCCACGGCCGGAGGTCTGAAGGTGATTCGCGTCTTGATCCTGTTCCGGGCAGCCGCCGCTGAGATCTCCCGCATGTTCCGACCCCACGTGGTGCGCACCGTTCGGGTGGGACAACAGGTGGTCAGCGACGAGACCTTGCGGGAGGTCATTGCCTTTGTGGCGATGTTTGCCATGACGGTGTTGGTTGGGGCGGCCCTTGTGGCCCTCCTGGACCCAGTGGACGGCACCACCGCTCTGATGGCCTCCCTGGCCTGCACCGCCAACGTTGGCCCAGGCCTAGGCCTGGTGGGCCCCACAGACCACTTCGGGTTCTTCAGTCCCGCGGCAAAGATGGTGTTGTCCACCTGCATGCTTCTGGGGCGCCTGGAGGTACTCACAGCGCTGTCTCTCCTCCTGCCCAGCTTCTGGCGACGGTGAGAGAAGAGGCGGGCCCGGAAGGCGCTGGCTATATTTCGTGCCATGAACGCACACCGATGGATGATTCCCTGGGTTCTCCTCTCTCTGTTCGGATGCCCGGACACGAAGGATGCGGCCCCTTTCCATGACACGGATGAGGCGGACGCCGACGCAGACGCAGACGCAGACGCAGACGCGGACGCAGACGCAGACGCGGACGCAGACGCGGACGCCGACGCAGACGCAGACGCAGACGCAGACGCAGACGCAGACGCCGACGCAGACGCAG
>CAZRYF010000054.1:0-34255 GCA_964604165.1 uncultured Enterobacterales bacterium | reverse complement strand
GGACTGGTGAGGGTAGCCGGCGCGGAAGTTAAGTATGGCGTCCCCGGAACTGCCCGCGGAACTGCCCGTCCCCGGAACTGCCGCGGAACTGCCAAGTATGGCGTCCCCGGAACCGGAACTGCCCGTGCCCCCCGGAACTGCCATCCCCGGAACTGCCATGGCGTCCCCGGAACTGCCGGAACTCGCTACCGCGCCCAGATTGCCTGCGCTGCGCCCACGTTGCCGTTGCTCACGGATCCGCTGTTGAAGCTGGAGTACATCCAGCCGCCCACATCGGGACCGCACATGGTGAGGCCGTGGTTGGTAGAGTTGGTCTGGGAGAAGTCCCACCCGGATCCCAGCCCGCCGTGATTCTTGCAGTCCGCCGGCGCTCCCGAGGGCTGGTTCACCTGGCCGTTTCCGTGGTCCGTGTAGTTTCGGTCTCCCCCGCACCAGTAGTACCCGGTGGTGCCTCCATAGAGCAGGTAGCCGTCTTGGCCCCAGGCAATGCGGATTTCGGAGGCGGGAATGCTGTTGGACCGGTAGGTCTCGCTCCCGCTTGCGTGGGCGGTCACGACGATTTCGGTGTGAGAGAGGTCGTTGAGGTTGAGCCATCCGGCCCGCCCGGTGCTGTCCGAAGAGGCGCTGTCCGGGTGGACGGTCAGCTGGGACGTGTCCTGGTAGCTGCCGCCGAATCCTGCGTAGCTCCCGGTGTTGTGGCTGGAGTTCTTGGTGAAGGCCAGGGTCCAGCCCCCCCCGTCCGTGGTCATGTCGCACCAGGTCTGCAGCGGGTCGCTCCCGGTGGCGTCCAGGTGGTAGACCCCCGAGGTGGCCGTGGGCTCGGCGGTCAGCAATGCCAGGCAGCTGCTGACTGGACAGGAAGTGTCGCTGCCCAGGATGTCGTTGTCGATCTGGCCGTCGCAGTCGTTGTCGATTCCATCGCAGGTCTCGGACGCCCCAGGATAGGTGGCGCCCTCACTGTCCAGGCAGTCGCCGTCCACAGTGGCGTAGCCGCTGGGCTGGGTGCAGGCCTCCAGGGCCGTGGTTCCAAACCCGTCGTTATCGGCGTCCAGGTACCAGGTGGTGGTGACCCCCTCATCGGTGCTGCCGTCGCAGTTGTTGTCGATTCCATCGCAGGTCTCGGCTGCGCCGGGAACAGCGGCCGCCTCGGTGTCGTCGCAGTCGCCGGAGCTCGTCGCGTGCCCGCTTGGCAGGGTGCAGGCCTCTGTCTGGGTCGCGCCGCCAACGCCATCTCCGTCTGCGTCGACGTAATAGGTGGTGGTGACCCCCTCGTCCGTGCTTCCGTTGCAGTCGTTGTCGACAGAGTCGCAGACCTCGGTCGCCCCCGGGTACACCGCGCCATCGCTGTCGTTGCAGTCACCGGGGCTGCTGGAGTAGCCAGTGGGCATGTCGCAAGAAACAAGGGCGCTCGCCAGTGCGCCATATCCGTCGCCATCTGTGTCGGCGTACCAGGTGGTTGCGTTGATGGCGCTTTCGTCCACGGACCCGTCGCAGTCGTTGTCGGCGCTGTCGCATATTTCATAGGAAGACGGGTTGGTGGCGGCGCTCGAGTCGTCGCAGTCATCCCCGTTGTGGGTGTAGCCGGTGGGGGCGGTGCAGGCGGAGGACGTGGTGGTCGCATCGCCAAAGCCGTCTCCATCCGCGTCCGCGTACCAGGTAGACACCACGCCCTCGTCCACGGTCCCGTCGCAGTCGTTGTCTGCCAAGTCGCAGATCTCAGACGCGCCGGGGTAGCTGGTCGGGTCCAGGTCGTTGCAGTCGTCGCTGCTGGCGACGTAGCCATCGGGGGCAGCGCAGGCCGTGGCGTTGAATTGGGAGCCCCCGTAGGTGTCGCCATCGGCGTCTCCGTACCAGATCGGGGCGTCGATGGCGCCCTGGTCGATGTCGCCGTCGCAGTCATCGTCGATGCCGTTGCAGGTCTCCTGTGCGTCGTCATTCACCCCTGCGTTCGCGTCGTCGCAGTCCTCACAGGCCGCGAACCCGTCCCCGTCCCCATCGGCGTAGCCCACGGACCCGTCGCAATTCCAGTCCGTGGGGTCGGCGCAGTCGTCCTCTCGCGCCCCCGGATGGAAGGTGGGGTCTGCATCGTCGCAGTCCCCGCCCATGGCGGAGCCCCCCACGGGCGCATCGCAGGCCGCCTGGGCGGTCGCATCGTCGCCGTAGCCGTCTCCATCGGCGTCGGTGTACCAGGTAGGGGCGTCGGTGGCGCCGTCCTCGTCGATTGCGCCGTCACAGTTGTTGTCCGCCCCGTCGCAGGCCTCGTCGGCGTCCGGGTGGATGGCCGCGTCTTCATCGTCGCAGTCCTCCCCCACGGGAAAGCCGTCCCCGTCCGCATCTTCAGGAGGGGCGGTGTCTTCCGTGTCGACGGTGCCCTGGGTGTCCACCGGGTCGGTGCCGGTTTCTTGGGGGGGCTTTCCCCGACAGGCGGACAGAAGTGCGAGTGCAACGAAGAGGCGCATGGGTGTTTCTCTCTCTTGGTGGTTCAGCGGGCCAGAAACGAAACCGCTACCTGGGCGGTGTCGACAAAGAGGGAGGATCCCCCCATCCAGTTGTTGCTGGTAATGTCCGCGTTGCCCAAGCCCGCGTAGCCGTTGTTACTGTAGACCCCCAGATATCCGAGGTGGCCGACGCCGTAGCAAGAATAGGCTGACTGGTTCCAGCCAGCATGGCCTTGGAAGATGTTGGTGTTGCTGTCTCCTCCGTTCCAGCAGAAGCCGTTGGTGCCCGAGGTGCCAAGTCCATAGCCGCCGCTTCCTTCCATGTAGGAGCTGGAGGCCAGACCCGTGGCATCCATGGGGGCGGTCACCACGGTCACGGAGCTTGTGCCGCAATTAATGGATGTGTCCCAGGTGGTAAAGATGTCTGAGAATAGGGTCTTTCCCCCCTGGCAGGCGGTGCCCAGCTTGGTTCGAGCTTGGACCTGGCCGGCGTAGCGTCGGACAAAGAGGACATCCGCTGAGGTGATGTCCAGGGTGTACCAGGCCTCCGACTTGAAGTCGCTCCACGGGTCGGACAGGGACCCTAGGGTGCTGAGGCTCGCCCAGTTGCCGGTCTCCTCGTTCCAGTTGTCGCCGTCCCCCCCGTGGACGGTGCCGAGCAGGGTCCATCCGCCCCCATCTGTGGTCATGTCGCACCAGGCTTGGAAGGGGCTGGACCCGGTGGGGTCGATCCAGTAGTCGCCATCGCCGGCGGACAAGCCAGCGTTCAGGATAGAGAAACAGGAGTCGCAGTAGGCGGTGGTTGCATCGGTGTCGTCGCAATCCACAGCGGTTTCGAATCCGTCGCAGTCCCCATCGGTGGCTTCCGTGGCCGAGGTGGCATCACCGTCATCGCAGTCGGTGGCGTCCGCCACGTATCCAGATGGCTGGCTGCAGCCCAGGGTTGTGGAGGCCGGGTCTCCAAAGCCGTCGTTGTCGCTGTCGGCGAACCAGGTGGTGGCGTTGATGGTTGGATCCACATCCACCGTGCCATCGCAGTCGTTGTCGATGTTGTCACAAGTCTCTGCGGCGCTGGGGTGGACGGCTCCGTCCGTGTCGTCGCAGTCGCTGTTGTTGTCCACGTAGCCGCTTGGGCTGTCGCATGCGGAGAGGCTGCTGGCTGCCGCGCCGTAGCCGTCCGAATCCGAATCCAGGTACCAGGTTGTTGCGTTCAGGGCAGACGCCTCGTCGGTGGTGCCGTCGCAGTTGTTGTCGATTCCGTCGCAGATCTCGTAGGCCAACGGACTGGTGGCAGCAGCGCTGTCGTCGCAGTCATCCCCGTTCCAGGTATACCCGGTGGGTGCATTGCAGGCAGAGAGCGTGTTGGAGGAGTCGCCGTAACCGTCACCATCCGCATCGGCGTACCAAGTGGACTGGACGTCTTCATCCACCTGGCCGTCGCAGTCGTTGTCTGCCAAATCGCAGGTCTCGGTTGCCCCGGGGTAGCTGGCTGGGTCCAGGTCGTTGCAGTCATCGGTGCTGGCCACGTACCCGTGGGGGGCTTCACAGGTGGTCGCAGTGAATTGGCCTCCCCCGTGACCATCGCCGTCGGAATCTCCGTACCAGGTGGTGGCATCGGCGGCGTCCTGGTCAACGTCTCCATCGCAGTCGTTGTCAATGCCATCACAGACTTCTGGTGCATCCGGATGAACGGCGGCGTTGGCGTCGTCGCAATCCTCGGTGGCAGGGGAACCATCTCCATCCAAGTCCGCGATCGTGCCGGTGTCCTGGGTGTCCTGGGTGTCCTGGGTGTCCTGGGTGTCCTGGGTGTCCTGGGGAACGGCCGAGTCCTCGGTGTTCGAATCAGAAGGAGTCACCTCAATGGGTTTCCCTCGGCAGGACAATAGCAGCGCAAAAACGCAGACAAAGCGCATGGATGTGACCTCTTGAGCGGGATCCGCCGCCATTAGACCACGGGTGGCGAACTCCCTTGCGGTAGGATGACGACTCCTTGCACACCGAGAGGTTCAAATGCGCTTTTCGCTCCTGTCTTTTCTGCTGGTCTGTTCCGTGGGCTGTCGCCAAAAAGACGCTCTCCAGGAGACCGGGGACGTGACGACCGAGGAGACCGCTTTGGAGACCGGGCTCGATTCCGGGGACACCTCCTCAGAGACCGGAATCGACACGGGAGAGGTGATCGACGAAGACGGCGACGGGGCCCCGGCCAGTGTGGACTGCGACGACACGGACGCCACGAGCTTTCCCGGCGCAGAGGAGGTCTGCGACGGGGCCGACAATGACTGCGACGGCACAGTGGACAACGACGCCACCGATGCAGCCACCTTCTTTGCCGATGTGGACGGCGACGGCTTCGGGGACGATGCGGCCACCACCACCGGCTGCGCTCTGCCCACCGGGTACTCGGTGCTGGGCGGGGACTGCGACGATGCGGACCCCACATACCATCCGGGGGCCTCGGAGGCCGACTGCACGGACCCGGCCGACTACAACTGCGACGGGTCGGTGGGCTACGCGGATGTGGACGGCGACGGGCACGCCGCTTGCGAGGACTGTGACGACGCAGATGCGGCGGTCAATGACGCGGCTGCGGAAACCTGCAACGGCATCGACGATGACTGCGACGGGCTCGCAGACAGCGATGACCCGGACGTGATCGATGCCTCCACCTGGTACGGCGATGCGGACGGAGACGGCCACGGAGGCCAGCAGTTCACGCAAGACGCCTGCGACGCACCGGCCGGCTACGTGGCCAGCAGCGACGACTGTAACGACCTGGACCCAGCCACCTACCCGGGCGCGTCCGAGACCTGCGATTTGGCAGACAACGACTGCGACAACGCCGTGGACGAGGGGGTGGAGTCCACCTGGTACGCCGATGCAGATGGGGACGGGTACGGGGATGCGGCCTCCACCACAGACGCTTGCACGCTGCCGCCCGGGTACAGCTGGAACGGCGATGACTGCAATGACGCTGCCCCCGGGGACCACCCGGGTGGACTGGAGGTCTGTGATGGGGCCGACAACGACTGCGACGGCACCGCCGATGAGGCCGACGCCCTGGATGCACAGACCTGGTACGCGGACACCGACGCAGACGGGTACGGGGAAAGCGCGAGCGCGGTGGAGTCCTGTGCCCAGCCCACTGGGTACGTTTCAAACGCCACGGACTGCGACGACGCGGTCTCCGTGGCCTTTCCTGGGGGCACCGAAGTCTGCGATGGAAACGACAACGACTGCGACGGCGCCATCGACGAGAGCGATGCCCAGGACGCGTCGACCTGGTACGCCGACAACGACAACGACGGCTTCGGCGACCCCTCCTCCGCGACCCAGGGATGCAGCCAGCCTTCCGGGTACGTGCCGGATGCCACGGACTGCGATGATGCTGCGGCGGCGGTGAACACCGGGGCCACAGAGGTCTGCGACAGCGTGGACAACAACTGTGACGGCACCGTGGACGAAGACAGCGCCAGCGATGCGGCGACCTGGTACCCGGACACGGATGGGGACGGGTATGGGGATGCCTCGGCCGGGGCAAACGCCTGCACCCAGCCCAGCGGCAGCCTGGCGGACAACGCCGACTGTGATGACTCCAATGGCAGCGTCCACCCGGGCGCCACGGAGCTGTGTGGCGACGGCCTGGACAACGACTGCGATGGGACCCAGAGCACCGATCCCCTGGGCCACAGCGCAGGCTGCGCAGCCACAGACTGCAGCACCATCCTGGCGGCGGAGTCCACTTCGACCACGGGCACCTACTGGATTGACCCGGCCGGCGCCGGGGCCTTCCAGGTGGAGTGCGACATGGACACCAGCGGCGGGGGCTGGACCCGGATTGTCACCCACGACTTCTCAGCAGACACCTGCCCCGGGGATTGGGCTGCCCACGGCTCCGAGCCCCTTTGCTATCGGAACACGAGCGCAGGCGGCGGCGAAGCCAAGTCGGCGTCCTTCCCCACCCTTGGGGTCACCTGGAGCGAGGTGCTGGGCAGCATCCGCGCCCGCCAGTACCACAGCATGGACGCCTTTGGACAGAGCCGGAGCGGAAGCTCCGTGGAGGATCTGTACGTGGACGGCATCTCCGTGACCGCTGGGGTCCCGGGTTCCCGGGATCACCTCTTCAGCTTTGGGGTGGGGATCAGCACCCAGAACAACTCCAGCTACTCCTGTCCCGCCCAGACTGGCCCCGCGGCCCAGGGCTTTGTGGGCTCGAACTACCTGTGTGAGAGCGGCAACACCGCGTCCGGCTGGACGGGCACCTGGTACAGCCCGGACCTTTTTGATGGCCAGTGGTTCGAGGTGGATCGGGGGGGCAACTCCACCGAAGACGTGGAGGTACGCCTGATGTCCAACCAGTCCTCCAGCAACGAGGATGTCGGGGTGGAGTGGATGGAAATCTACGTGCGGTAGTCCCTGCGCTCGCGCCAGGGTGCCGCAGGCGCAGCCAAGAGGGTCGGAAGAGGCGGAACGGGTTTCGTGGTAGCTTTGCGTCTCGTCCCTGTTCGACTCCCTGGCGCTGGAGAGAGACCCATGCAAAGCTGGAAGTCCCTGCTTATTCTATCCCTTCTGACCGCCTGTGAAACAACCGAAGGCCCGGCAAAGACCGAGACGGGGCGTGTCTCAGACGACACCGGCTCCCAGGGGGTGGACACGGATCCGGAAGACACGGATGACACCGACGAGACGGAAGACCCGAGGGATGCGGACGGGGACGGGTACAGCGACGACTGTGATGACAACAACCCGGATGTGTTTCCCGGAAACGCCGAGGTCTGCGATGGCCTGGACAACGACTGCAACGGTCAGATTGATGACGGCGCCCTCGATGCCACGGCCTGGTATTTGGATGACGATGGGGACGGGTACGGGGACCCGGAGGAGGAGACGCTCGCCTGCGAGGTCCCCCTGGATCATGTGTCCAACGACGAGGACTGCAATGACGCCGACGCCCGGTTCAACCCAAGCGCTTTGGAGGCGGACTGTGAGGATCCCGTCGACTACAACTGCGATGGCTCGGTGGGGTTTGCGGACGATGACAACGATGGCTGGGCCGCCTGTGTGGAGTGTGACGACTCGGATCCCGCGGTCCACCCGGAGGGTACGGAGATCTGCAACGGAATCGACGATGACTGCAACGGGCTCACCGACGACGAGGACCCGCTTCTCACCGGCGCCTCCACCTGGTACGGCGACTCAGATGGCGATGGGTATGGTGGCCAGCAGTACGAGGCGGAGGCCTGCGACGTTCCTCCTGGCTACGTCGACAATGCGGATGACTGCGACGATCTTGCGCCCTTGACCTACCCCAGCGCCGCCGAGATCTGCGATTCGGCTGACAACGACTGCGACACCTTTGTGGACGAAGGAGTCGGCTCCACCTGGTACGCCGATGCAGATGGAGACGGCTACGGGGACTCCCTGTCCACCTCGGAGTCCTGTGACATGCCGGCGGGCTACAGCCCCAACGGCGATGACTGCGATGACAACAGCGCCGCCACCAGCCCCGCCGCCTACGAGGTCTGCGACGGCATTGACAACAACTGTGATGGCGCCACCGACGACGCCTCGGCCCTGAATACCTCGACCTGGTACGGCGATACGGACGGCGATGGATACGGTGACCCGGGAAACACCGCTGATGCTTGCAGCGCCCCCAGCGGTTTTGTGGCCGACAGCACCGATTGTGATGATGCGGCCGGCAGCTCCAACCCGGGCGCCACCGAATCCTGCAACGGGGTCGACGACAACTGTGACGGCGCGGTCGACGAGTCCACCGCATCGGATGCCACCCTCTGGTATGTGGACCTGGACGGAGACGGGTACGGGTCCTCCACCACCTCCCAGACCGCTTGCAGTGCCCCTTTGGGCTATGTCGCGGATGCTACGGACTGCGACGACCTGGATCCGGTGTCCAACCCGGCGGGCACGGAGGTCTGTGACTCCGTCAACGCAGACGAGGACTGCGACGGTGCCGCGGACGATGCCGACCTGGAAGGTGCCACAGGAAAGACCACCTATTACTCGGATGCCGACGGCGACGGGTTCGGTGATCTGTCCGATGCCGGCACGGCCTGGTGCGATGCCCCCAGCGCCGTGGTGCTGGACAACACGGACTGCGATGACTCCAGCACCAGCATCTACCCGGGGGCCACGGAGACCTGGTACGACGGGGTGGACGGCAACTGTGACGCCGCAAGCGACTTTGATGCGGATGGCGATGGATTCGACAGCGATGCCTACAGCGGAACGGACTGCAATGACACCGACGCGACTGTGGTGGACACCTGCTTTCTCTACACGTTCACCGCCCATGACTTCACCACCTGCGGAACCACCGGGCGGACCGGACCCACCTTAAGCGCCTGCCAGTCTACCTACACCACCACCGGGAGTTGGGATGCAGACACCAACTACCTGAACATGACGACCAACGGCATTCAGCGGTGGACCGTGCCGGCCACCGCCAGCTACCGGATTGTTGCGACAGGGGCCGCCGGACAAGACAACAGCAACAGCTACACGGGAGGGGCTGGGGCCTCCATTCAGGGGGATTTTGATCTCAACCAGGGCGACATCATCGACATTCTTGTGGGCCAGATGGGTACCAGCAACAACCAGTATGGCAACGAGAACGGTGGAGGTGGCGGCAGTTTTGTGGTGCTCAACTCCACCACGACGCCGCTGGTTGTGGCCGGCGGGGGAGGCGGCGCTCCCTCTCACTCCTACAGCAGCGGCTGCACGCGAACCAACGGGGATGGACAGCTGGTCACCTCTGGAAAGACCGTGAATTGCCAGGGCACCGGCGCTGGCGGAACGGCAGGAAACGGAGGCTCCACAAACGGGGACTACCAGGGGGGAGCCGGGGGCGGTCTTTTGACGGATGGCGCCAATGGAAGCCCACACTGCAGTACGCCGCAAGGGGGCGATGCCTTCGTCAATGGGGGAGCCGGGGGGGCGGCCTCCAGCTGCTATGGCCCAGCGGATGGTGGGTTCGGAGGAGGGGGCGCCGGCGAGCTGGCAGCACCGGGCGGCGGGGGGGGCTACTCGGGCGGCGGCGCTGCGGGGAATTGGTCGAGCTCCGCGGACTATGGCGGTGGCGGCGGCTCCTACAACGGTGGAACAAACCAGGTGAACACCGCCGGCACCGGCACCGGTAATGGCAGCATCACGATCACCTTTCTCGAACTGAACTAGTTGACTGGAAGGCCCATGAGACCAGCCTTTTTGATTCCCCTGCTTCTGCTCTCCTGTCGGGACACCACCGATGAGGGCACCCCCAAGGACACGAGCCCAACCGACACCGCACCGGTAGACACGGGGGAGGGCGACACCACGGGGGACACGGAAGAGACCGGCGAAGAGACCGGAATCGACACGGGAGAGGTGATCGACGAAGACGGCGACGGGGCCCCGGCCAGTGTGGACTGCGACGACACGGACGCCACGAGCTTTCCCGGCGCAGAGGAGGTCTGCGACGGGGCCGACAATGACTGCGACGGCACAGTGGACAACGACGCCACCGATGCAGCCACCTTCTTTGCCGATGTGGACGGCGACGGCTTCGGGGACGATGCGGCCACCACCACCGGCTGCGCTCTGCCCACCGGGTACTCGGTGCTGGGCGGGGACTGCGACGATGCGGACCCCACATACCATCCGGGGGCCTCGGAGGCCGACTGCACGGACCCGGCCGACTACAACTGCGACGGGTCGGTGGGCTACGCGGATGTGGACGGCGACGGGCACGCCGCTTGCGAGGACTGTGACGACGCAGATGCGGCGGTCAATGACGCGGCTGCGGAAACCTGCAACGGCATCGACGATGACTGCGACGGGCTCGCAGACAGCGATGACCCGGACGTGATCGATGCCTCCACCTGGTACGGCGATGCGGACGGAGACGGCCACGGAGGCCAGCAGTTCACGCAAGACGCCTGCGACGCACCGGCCGGCTACGTGGCCAGCAGCGACGACTGTAACGACCTGGACCCAGCCACCTACCCGGGCGCGTCCGAGACCTGCGATTTGGCAGACAACGACTGCGACAACGCCGTGGACGAGGGGGTGGAGTCCACCTGGTACGCCGATGCAGATGGGGACGGGTACGGGGATGCAACCACGACCGCCCAGGCTTGTGTGGCCCCCACCGGCTACACCCACAACGGCGATGACTGTGATGATGGCAGCGCCGTCACCAACCCGTCCTCTTATGAGGTCTGCGACGGCGCGGACAACGACTGCGACGGATCCGCGGACGAAGACGCCATCAACGCCCCCACCTGGTACATCGATGGGGACTCAGATGGCTATGGAACCCTGGCGGCCACCAGCACTTCTTGCGACATGCCGACAGGCTACGCCAGTGCCGCCAGCGACTGCGATGACGCAGACGGCGGGGTGAACCCGGGGGCAGCAGAGACCTGCGATGGTGTGGACAACGACTGCGATGGCAGCACCGATGAAGGGGTCATCACCACCTGGTACCTGGACGGGGACGGCGACGGCGTGGGGAGCGCGAGCTTGTCAGAGGCTTGCAGCCAGCCCAGCGGGTACGTCGGAACCACCGGGGACTGCGACGACGGCGATCCAGCGGCCTATCCAGGCGCCACCGAGGTGTGTGATGGGGTGGACAACGACTGCGACGGCGACGTGGACGATAACGATGCCGACGTGGACACCTCGGGGGGGGACACCTACTATGCGGACACGGATGGAGACGGCTACGGCGATGCAGCAAACGCTGTTGTCACCTGCAGCCAGGGCACCGGGTACGTGGACAATGGACTGGACTGCGATGACACGACCGCCTTGCTCTACCCCGCTCCGGGGGGAGGCTGCGTGGTGGGCACGGACTGCTTGGACATCCTGGACAACGGGCTCTCGACGGGCGATGGCCTCTACACCATCGACCCGGATGGCCCCAACACGGGGGTGGCCTCGCTGGACGCCTGGTGTGACATGACCAGCGATGGGGGCGGGTGGACCCGGGCCTCCACGATTCTCTTGGACTACCCCTCCTGTGTGTTCACCACCGGGGCCGACGCAGATCCGGCCACCGCGTCCGGCACCTGCTCCAAGTACTCGGACAGCCTTATCAACACCCTGGCTCGCAACAAGATCTTCGTCGCCCGCGTGCCCGGCTACTCCCCCACCTTCACCACCTGGGCCGACGCGATTCGGGTCGACGGCAACCCGGGCCTTGTGGCCCAGGCCGACACCCTGGCCGGGGTGGAGGGCGTCACCCCGACCTACACCCCCCAGTACGGCGGGTGGCGCTTCTTCCACCAGCAGAACTGGTACAACACCGATCGGTGTCTGGGCACCACCTCGAGCACCTCACGCCTGTCCCTGGAGTACATCACCAGCTCGGGCAACCTGTACGCCTGCTCTGGAAGCTGCTCCTCAGACTGCCCCAGCGGCGCGATTCGCGGAATGACTGCGGAGATCTTCGTGCGGTAGGGGGCTGGAGGAGGCCTCTGAGCCAGTAGAGTCGCGGTGGCCGGGGGGGCTCTATTGCCCGGGTCCCCCTGGGGCTTCAGGATAGAACCGACGGGCAATTGCCACGTGCCCCTCCTCCTCCTTGGCGATGCGGGCAAAGAGGGCTGCGCTCTCCGGGTCTGTTGCGTGGAGCTGTTCGGCGAGGCGCTCGCCGGCCTCGCGACCCCAATCCTCTGCGCTGGAGATGTAGAGAGTGAAGGCGCGGGCGCTCTCGCAGGATTGCAGGGAGCGCCAGAGCTGGTCGGACACGCAGCGCTCCAGAAGCGGGGTGCCAAGGTCTTCCATGCGAGCCAGGAGCCAGTCTAGGTGCTTCTGCTCCTCCTCGGCCAAGCCCAGCCAGGCTGCCTTCAGCGCGGGGGAGGCATCCTCAAACCGATCAGCGGCCCAACGAAAAGCATCCCGGGCCTGGAGCTCGGCAAAGGCGATGGTGCGCAGACGATCCCCCACACCTTCGGTGGTGCGCACAGAACGCGGTGCCCGGGCCCGCTCCTTCGGGCCGGTGACCCGAAACCACTGCCATTCCTCTGAGGGAGTCATGGGCCGCTTGTATCCCGCGCGTTAGGTGCGCCGCCGCAACGAGGCCCCTTATGTCCAATGAATTCATCTACCAGATGATCGGCACCGAGAAGATCCTTCCCTCGGGCCGCTCCATCCTCCAGCCCACCTGGCTCTCCTTCTTCCCAGACGCGAAAATCGGCGTGCTGGGACACAACGGGGCTGGAAAGTCCACGCTCATGAAGATCATGGCGGGCCTGGACGACGCCTTCAACGGCGAGGCCATTCTCAAGCGCGGCGCATCGGTGGGCTACCTGTCCCAGGAGCCCGAGCTGGACGAGACCCTGGATGTGAAAGGAAACATTGAGCTGGGGGTCAAGCCGATCCGGGGTCTGCTGGATGCCTTTGACGCCGTGAGCGCCCGGTTTGCGGAAGACCTGACCGACGAGCAGATGGACAAAGCCATCGCGGACCAGGCCAGGCTCCAGGACGAGATCGACGCGGCAGGGGCCTGGGATTTGGATCGCACCCTGGAGATCGCCATGGATGCCCTGCGGGTTCCCCCTGGGGACTCCGCGGTGGCTCATCTCTCCGGAGGCGAGCGACGCCGGGTGGCCCTCTGCCAGCTTCTGCTCAAGCGGCCGGATCTGCTTTTGCTGGATGAGCCCACAAACCACCTGGATGCCGGAAGTGTCGCTTGGCTGGAGCGCTTTCTGGCCGAGTACCCCGGCTGCGTGGTGGCCGTGACCCATGATCGCTACTTCATGGACAATGTGGCCAGCTGGATCTTGGAGCTGGACCACGGGAAGGCCTACCCCTATGAAGGCAACTACTCGGGCTGGCTCGAGCAGAAGCAGGAGCGCATGCGCCAGGAGCAGAAGGCAGAGACCAACCGCCAGAAGTCCATGGCCCGAGAGCTGGAGTGGATCCGCATGTCCCCCCGCGCCCGCCAGGCAAAGTCCCAGGCCCGCATCAACGCCTACGAGGATCTGGTCGCCGCTGGCATGGAGAAGCGCCGGGAGACCGGGGCCCACATCACCATCCCCCTCTCCAAGCGCCTGGGAACCAAGGTGCTAGAGGTGCGGGGCGTGTCCAAGAGCTATGGGGAGAAGCTCCTGGTGGAAGATCTCTCCTTTGATCTTCCCCCGGGCGGAATCGTGGGGGTCATCGGGGCCAACGGCGCGGGAAAGACCACGCTGTTCAAGATGATTCTCGGGGAGGAGGCCCCGGATGCAGGCGATCTGAGCGTCGGGGAAACGGTGGACCTGGGCTACGTGGACCAGTCCCGGGATGCCCTCGATGACAACAAGAGCGTCTGGGAGTCCATCACCGGGGGCACGGAGCTCTTGGAAATTGGGGGCCGGAGCGTCAACTCCAGGGCCTACGTGTCGGCCTTCAACTTCAAGGGGGCCGACCAGCAGCAAAAGGTGGGCACCTTGTCCGGTGGGGAGCGAAATCGCGTGCACCTTGCCCGCTTGCTGCGAGAGGGCTGCAACGTGCTGCTTCTGGATGAGCCCACCAACGATCTGGACGTGGAGACCTTGCGCAACCTGGAGGTGGCGCTTGCCGAGTTCCCTGGGTGTGCCGTGATCATCAGCCATGATCGCTGGTTCCTGGATCGGCTGGCGACGCACATCCTGGCCTTTGAGGGCAACTCGCAGGTGGTGTACTTCGAGGGGAGCTACCAGGACTATGAGAAGGACCGCCGGGCCCGACTGGGAGAGGATGCCGCGAGGCCGAAGCCCATCAAGTACAAGAAGCTGACCCGGTAGCCTCTTCAGAGGGTCATCTTGACCCCGTCGACCTGTTTGAGGGCGGCATAGGCGGCCAGGACCTCCTCTGCGCTCTCCACCTGGGCCGTCACGCGGACGCTGGTCCACTTTCCTTTGGCGCTCGGCTTTGCGCTGACCAACTCTGGTGCCCGGCCCAGGGCGCTCTCCACTGCATCGGCACATGCCTGGGGCAGACCGGGGAGGGTGGCTGCCACCGCCCGGAAGGTGTAGACCGCGGGGAAGTCCATCAGCTCGTCGAGGGGTGTTGTTTCCATTGCACCCTGAAGCCTACCGCGGTTCGGCGAGCGGCGGGGGAGACCCCGATCGGGTAGGTTTCCCGGCTGGAGGCAGCATGTTTCTCTTGTGGCTTTGGGCTTGTGGTGGAGGAGACTCGGACCCGGGAGGTGATTCCGGTGGGCCCGTAGACTCCGGCGACCCGGTGGGTTCGGGGCAGGATCTGGAGGATCTCCCGGATGGCGAGGGCGACGAACCTGTCGCTGCGACCCGGGCTGAAGGGGATGTGGCCTGGACCCTGGCCTTTGATGCCGACGCCGAGGCGGCCGGGTTGACGGACTGCACCTACACCCGGCATTGGGAGGGTCTCCAGGCCATTGACCAGCCCTACCTCTGCCCGGAGTGCACGGCGCTCTCCTGGGGGGAGGCCGAGATCATCGACGGCCTGGATTGCTACCAGCAGCTGGTACCCACCGGGGAGGCCCTTTCCTGGGAGGGTTGGGGTTTCTCCGAGGACGGCCGTTTCTTTCGGTCTGGAGGGGAGAACCGCTCTGCTGGAGAGCTGGCCACCTTTGATCTGCCTGCCCAGGCTGGAGACCCGGTCACCATTGGCTGGGAGGCGGAGTACGACATGACCGCTGGGGGCAGAATGGTGCTCTCCGCCACGGGGACCTACCGCTGGTGGTCGGATGCAGACACGCTTCTCGACGACCCCATGGGACCGCGGGAGAACACGGAGTCTGCTTGTGGTTGGCCCCGACGAAACCCCGGCACGCTCACCGGGGTCATGCCCCTGGCGCTGGGTGAGGTCATGCCCAACGTGCGCTTGGAGGATCAGTGTGGCGAGCCGGCAGATCTCTGGGATTTCTACGGTCGCTGGCTCATCCTGGACTCCTCCCAGGAAGACTGTGGGCCCTGTCGCATCATGGCGGATGAGGCCGGGGCGTTTGTGGAGGCCATGGCCGCGGAGGGCATTGAGGTGGTCATGCTCTCGCTGATGGGCAACGGGCTGGACCAGCCGTGGGAGACGCCCCCTTCCAGCGTGATCGACAACTGGGTCTCCCAGTTCAGCCTGAACGGCCCGGTTCTCAAGGATCGGGGCTACGCGTATTCCCTCTTTCCTGCGTTTCTGGGGCCCGAGAGCTTTGGGTTTCCTGCCTGGCTGGTGGTCAATCCAGAGATGCAATTGGTGAATGGAAAGGTGGGGTACAGCAGCTGGGATGATGCCCGGAACATGATCCTGGCAGCCATGGACTGACCGAAACGGTGCATAATCGCCGTATGCATTTTCTCACCCTGATCCTGCTCGCTTCGCTCACCAGCTTTCTTTTTCCGGCTCAGGCACAGACCTGGCAGACCACGGTGGTCTCCACGGAAGAAGGGATGCAGCCCAATTTGGGGGTGGATCCACTTGGAAACCTGCACCTGGCCTGGTCGACCTACGCGGGGTCTCACAACCAGATGAACTATGCCACCAACCAGAGCGGTGGCTGGACTGTGGCCCGCCCATTTTTCGAGCAGAACTCGGACCACTGGTCTCCGGTCGTGGAGGGTGACAGTCTGGGTTGCTTTCACATCGCCGTGCGGGCCGATGCTGGGGATGTGCACTACTGGACCAACAACACGGATCGGTGGAGCCAGGGCAGCACCTATGTCCCCAGGGACACGCGATACGACTTGAGTGGCCACGGACACCACGTCAACCTGGAGATCTTCGAGGACACCACGCCGCAGATCTTTCGAGAGATGGATGGACGGCTGTTTCACCAGCGGAACACCCAGCAGATCTTTCAAGACAGCACGTCGGCCACGCCGGATCACGATGGCTCCGTGATTCATCAATGGACCACGGCCATGGAGGAGGATGTGCTCCATGCGGCGGTGAGGTTGGTGTCAGCGACGACCTCGGAGTCGTACATTGGCTATACCCGAAAGGAACGCGGCTCCTACACGGATGCCCCCTGGGACCCGGTGGAAGTCGTGGTCGTGAACGCGGGCTGGCCCAGTCTGACCGTGAAGGATGGGGTGGCCCACCTGGTCTACGTCCAGAACAACGCCATGCACTACACCGAGCGAACCGGGACGGGCTGGTCCACGCCCGTGAGCATGGGTGGCACCAGCGATCCGGCCCACTCTGGAATTGGCATCGACGACAACGGGGGGGTTCACGCGGTCTGGGTGGAGTCGGACAATGGCGTGTACTACACCAACAACATTGGCGGTTCCTGGGCTGCACCCAGCCTGGCTGGAACCGCCGATGGTCGCGACTGGGATGAGACCCATATGGACGACAAGCTGGCTTTGGATACCAAAGACAACACCGTCTACATCGCCTACACCGCGAACAACCAGGTGGTGCTCTCCCATACTTCGGACTTCACGCTTCGAGACGAGACTGCGGGCGGAACCACCACCCTCGCGGCGGACTCGGACTTCACGCCCCCTGCGGAGCTGACTGTGGCGTTGGCCAGTGAGGCCTGTCCGCTGACAGTGCTGCAATTCACTGTGACGGATGCCGGGGACGATGGCCTGCCCACGGAGGTGGAGACGCTGTTTGTCCAGACGGGCCCCGAACAGCACCACAATGATGAGCGGTCTTCTTGGTATTTCAAGGAGGGGCTTGGTTCGTTTGTTGCGGGTGCCCGCCTGTCCTTTGGTTCAGGACAAGCCTCGGTGGACGTCGACCCGGACTGGATTCTGGACAACAAGCTGGTGTTTCGCTCGGAGGGCGAGACGATCTTCTCAATCCCGGAGGGGGGCGCTGAGACGGTCTCCGTCCAGGTGTGGATGCAGACCCTCAACGCGAACTGGAACGGCATCACGACGGACCTGGTGGTGCGAGGCAGCTACGACATCCAGACGTCTGAGTCCGGCTCCTCCATGGCTTTCGACCAGCCCCTTGTCGGGACAGGGCCGATGCCGTATCGCGACTCGACAGAGGACACCGGCACCGATGACGACCCCTGCCCCGACACTGAGGGGGACACCGGCGCCCCCACGGACACCGACCCGGACTCAGGCACTGACTCCGGGAGTGACTCGGGCGGAAACTCTGAAGAGGACTCGGGGGGAGACCCGTCTGAGACGACGGAGGGAGCTGAAGTGAACGAGGAGGGGGGCTGTGGTTGCACGCAGGCGCCTCTCTCTCCGATGGGGCGTTGGCTGTTTCTGGCGGTGGGGTTGACGGCTCTGAGCCGGCGACAGGAGCGCAGCAATCTCGTGCGGTGTTAAGGCCAGGCCTATCGGGCTTTGGGCCTGGAAGGAGGAAGTGATGTACTGGATGCTACTGGTGGCCTGCAATGGCGGGGTGACCCAGGGAGAGGATGACACTGCGGGCGTTGAACGGCCCGATGGGTACTCGCTCGTCCAGCTGGAGACCCGGGACGGGGAGACCCTGGAGGCGGACTTCATGGCGCCCCTGGAGACGGACCGGCCGGGCGTGGTCCTGCTCCACATGAACCCGGAGTCCAACGATCGCACCAACTGGCCGGTGGCCTTTGTGAACGAGCTGTCGGAGCGCAACTGGGGGGTGATCGTGCCGGATCGCCGGGGAGCAGGCGGCTCCACGGGCACCGCCACCGACGCCTTTCTGGGAGAGGCCGGACGCTATGACGTGGAGGCCTGCGTGAACCACTTGTTGGAGAACGGCGCCCGGGACATCTCTCTTGTGGCTGCCAGCAACGGCACCACCAGCGCAATTGACTATGCGGTCTGGGGGCCGGGAGAGGGACTGCCTGCGCCTTTGGCCATGGTCTTCATGACGGGCGGGAACTACACCGAAAACAACACGGAAATGAGCGCTCTCTCCATTGAGCATGCCCTGTTCACCTACAGCACGGCTGAGAAGGGCTGGTCGGAAATGCAGACGGCCCTGGATCCGGGGACCTGGCAGTTCAACGAGTACTCGGATGGGGACCATGGCACCCGCATGTTCGAGGCGGTGTCCGAGTTTTCCCAAGAGGTCGAGGACTGGTTGGCCACCCGATTGGGGTAGTACTGACCCCAAAAGCGGCTACCCTGGACCCCCATGCGCATTGCCATCGTCACCCGCGGGGACCTGTACCCCACCAACCACGGGGCAGCGGTCAAGATTGTCCGGACGGCGGAGGCGCTCTCGCGTTTGGGGGCCACCGTGTGCGTGGTCACCGAGGATCGGGACGCCTATTTGCGCTACACCGATGGCCGGGTGGACACCGTGCCTTTTGGCGAGCGCTTTCGGGCTTCCCAGGAGTGGCCCGGGATGTCCCGTGCGGGTCGCCTGGCGGAGAGAATGTGCAGTTGGGTGGGCTACCCCGCGGAGGAGTTCTTCCTCTACCGGGCGCAGTTTGATCCAGCCTGGTGGGCACGGGTGCTCTACGTGGGACGTCACGAGAAGATCGATGTCTACCAGGCTGAGTTCCCTGGCTATGGTTTGGCCTGCTGGATGGCGGCGCGAATTCTCGGGGGAAAGTCCTCCATTGTGCAACACAACGTGGAGTGGGACCGCTTGCAGGATGTGAGTGGCCTTTCGGCGGAAGAGGTGCGACACATCAAGTCCCTGGAGCGGTTTGCCCTGGGGCGGGTGGATGAGGTCATCGCCGTGAGCGCAGAGGATCGAGACCGCATGGTGGCTGCGGGGATCGATGCGACGAGGGTCACGGTGATTCCCCATGGAGTGGACACATGGCGCTATGTCGGGGCGACCGGCGATGGGGTTCGGGCTCGCTATGGCATTGACGAGGAAGCGCCGCTCTTGTTCTTTCACGGGACCCTGCACTACTGGCCAAACACAGAGGCTGTGCGCTTTATCGCGGAGGAGTTGCTTCCTCGCCTGCTGGTGAAGAAGCCCGAATTGCGGATTGTCATCGCCGGGGTCAACCCACCTACGTACTACCGCCACGAGGCCATCGTGTTTCCCGGATCTGTGGACGATGTGCCGGCCCATGTGGCGGCTGCTGATCTCACGATCTGCCCGGTGAATTCCGGGGGGGGGACCCGCATGAAGATCCTGGAGTATTTCGCCGGCGGCAAGGCCTGTGTCTCCACGCCCAAGGGAGCGGAGGGGATCCGTTACCAGCCGGGCCGGGAGCTGGTGGAAGCGGGCTCTCCAGGCGCTTTTTCCGGGGAGGTGTTGCGGCTTCTGGACGATCCGGTTGCCCGAGAGACCATCGGGAGGGCGGCACGGCGTTTCTCCCGGTTCTACGACTGGTCGGCCGTTTGCCGGCGCTACCTGGAGCTCTACCAGGGGCACCTCCGGGGCACCGACTACAACCACGAGGTGCTGGCCTCTCTGGAGGCTGGGGAGGTTCCAACCGAACCCATAGAATCGAGGGTGGGACTCCGGGTCGACAGGCATCTGCCCGACCGGGCGATCTCAAAGCCCTTGACCCTTCTTCTCTTGGTGAACCGGGGTTGCAACCTGAAGTGCAGCTTCTGCGACCTCTGGGACAACCCGCAGGAGATGGCCTGGGACCAGGCGGTGGAGGTGTTGGACCAGGCGGCGGCCATCGGCACCAAGACCCTCGTGATCACCGGGGGTGAGCCTTTTCTGTACAAGGGGCTCTTCGAGCTGGTGGCTGCTGCCAAGGCACGGGGCATGGGGGTCAACATCACCACCAACGGCACACTGATCCAGAAGCGCTGGGATGAATTGGTTCTCTCCGGGGTGGATTCGCTCTCGGTGTCCATCGATGGCACGCGCGCCACCCACGAGAAGCTGCGGGGACAGAAAGGGTGCTACAACCGGGCCTTGAAAGGACTGGATGCGGTGCAGGCCCACGGGGGCATCGGCTTGTCCATTTACACGGTGGTCACCGGGGAGAATGTAGAGGAGATCCCAGCGGTCTTTGATTTGGCTCAGGAAAAGGGGGTTGGTTTCGACTTCTGGCCGGTGAATGATGCGGAGTCCCACTACCTGCGCTCCGAATCCGAGCGGAAAGCCTACCGCCGGGCCGTGAACCATGTGGCGGAACGGGATTCGGAGGTGGCCGAGCGGATCGCGTTCTACGAGGCCGGCCTCACCTACCACGCCACCGGGCTGGGGCCGGTGCGCTGTCTTGGGCTGGTGGACCAATATGGCGTCACCTTTACCGGCGACCTGATTCCTTGCTGTGTGTGGGGAAAGGACGGTTTGGTGGCGGGAAACGTCTTTGAGACGCCCTTGCAGGAACTTTGGCAGAGCAGAGAAGTGCAGGAGGCTCGCGGGCACTTGTGGGAGACCGGCTGCCAAGAAGGTTGCTTCAACCACTCTCTTTACGAGCTGCTGGTGTCCACTGGCGAGCCGTTTCAAGTGGAGGAACAGCAGGGGCTTGCGCCGAAGAGGACCGAAAGCTCCCAGGGAACGCCTGCCCGCGCTAAATAGGGTGCATGCCCTGGATTCGCGCCCGGTTCAAAGAACGTTCTGTGTGGGCCCTGGTGGGTCCAGGGGGCCAGATCCAGGTAGATGGAGGACGGGTGGCCATCAGGTACTCCGACAAGGAAGGGGCCACTATTTACCGGGCGGGTGCCAGTCGGGTGGTCGCCGACAAGGACAGCGAGACCCGGGAGCTTCCCACGGGGGAGTCGGCTGATGCCAAGAAGAACGCCCCCAAGCGACGGGCCAGCGCCTCCCGGGCTTCCGGATTTGGCAGCGCAGGCACCCGCACTGCCGCACAGGCCGCTGCTGCGTCAGCGGATGCGCGTCAGACTCTGGCCTCCCTGCCCGAAGGCACGCACGTGGCCTTTACTGACGGGTCCTGCCAAGGGAACCCAGGCCCGGCCGGTGCGGGCGCCGTGGTGCGTCTCGCGGACGGCGCAATCCTGGAAGCAGCCCGTGCTCTTGGAATCGCCACCAACAATGTGGGAGAGCTGACCGCCATCGGCATGGCCCTGGAGCTTCTGGTGGAAGGGGGGGTGGATCCCTCCGAACCGGTGGCCTTGTTCACAGACTCCAAGTACGCCATGGGTGTGCTTGTGGAGGGTTGGAAGGCCAAGGCAAACAAGGAGTTGATCAGTGCGCTTCGAACCCAGTTGGTTCCGTGGTCTGCCCTGCAGGTGCACTGGGTAGCTGGCCACGTGGGGATTGAGATGAACGAACGCGCGGACGCGCTGGCAGGGCAGGGGGCCAGGGAAAGCGCATCAGCCACTTGAGCCTTCCCCTCAAAGCTGGGATGCTCTGTTCGTGACAACCGAAAGCCAGACCATGCCCTGGCGCATCGGCAAGTACGAGGTGCTTGCCCACCTGGCCCGCGGCGGAATGGCCGTGGTGTACCTGGCGATTGAGCAGGGGAAACACGGCCTGCAGCGGCCCGTGGTGATCAAACAGATCCTCCCCCAGCACACGGAGGATGACTCCTTTCGCCGCATGCTCTTTCAAGAGGCGCGGATCGCAGCCCGGATCAACCACCCAAATGTAGTCCAGATCCTGGAGTTGGGACCCCATAATCCGCCGTTTATTGCCATGGAGTTTATCTGCGGGATCAACCTTCGGGAGTTGACCCGCCGTTGTGCCCAGCGAGAGGTTTCCATTCCCCCTGGCGTTGCCATGGGCCTTGTCATGCAGGCTTGTGCGGGGGCACACGCAGCCCACGAGCTCAAGGACCCCAGTGGAAGCGAGGCCAACCTGGTGCACCGGGACCTGACCCCCCACAACCTGATGCTCAATGACACGGGGTTTGTGAAGGTAGTGGATTTCGGAGTGGCCAAGGCGGACTTCAACATGGAGCAGACCCGCACCGGGGTGCTCAAGGGCAAGGTCTCCTACATGTCCCCCGAGCAGCTGATGCAGGACCGCATCGATAGGCGCTCGGATGTCTTTGCCCTGGGCTGTGTGCTCTGGGAGCTTTTGCACGGTGTTTCGCCCTTCCGAAGAGACAACGAGATCACCACCATGCACGCCATCCTGGCCGCCAAGCTGCCGGATGTCTCCCTGGAAAAGGTGCCAAAGGAGGTTCACAAGGCCTGTGTACAGGCCCTTCGGCTCTCCCTGAAGAAGCGATACCAAAGCGCGGACGAGATGCGCCTCGCCTTGGCGGACGTCGGCACACGGCTGGGACTCGACACAAGCGTGGATGGTGTTCGAGCCTTTTCCCACGCCATGCTCGGAGAGCTCATCGAAAAGCGCCGGGACTATGTCGACGACCTGGTGGCAGCGTGGGTCGCGAGGCACAAGGCCGCCGTCGTGGCGGACGAGGTGGACACGGAGACCGAGATGGGCACCCAGACCACTGAGATGGTGGGGGCGCCCTTGCTGGTGGGTGACTCGGGCCAGGATCCCTCCGGCTCCCGGCCCCATGGACTCCCCGTCAGCGGGCCGCCGCCGGGGCTGGAGAGTCTGCCTGACTATGTGCCTCCAAAGAAGAGGAGTATGTCCTCAACGGAGACGGTCAAGAGGAGGACCCCGGATGGGTTGGACTGGCGGCTTGTGGGGCTTGCGGCTGCCATGCTCGGGGTGTTGGGCGTCCTGGTTTGGGGAGGAGGGCCGTCCCCGGGCGCGGGTGGGTCTGAGACCGTCACCGAGCCGATCGCCCGTGAAGCACCCGTGAAAGTCTCCCCCCAGGGGGAGCGGATGCGAATTGCTGTGGCCTCGACCTTTGAAGCGTCGCAGCTCAAGCTCGACCTTGAGCCGCTGAGAAGTCACCTGGAGTCCACCCTGAAGCGCCCTATCGAGTGGGTGTTCGCCAGCAGCTACGATGGCACCGGAGAGTTGCTCCTGTCCGGGGCTGTGCCTTTTGCCAGCCTGACACCAGCCCTCTACATTCGGAGCCAGGAAGCGGATCCGGGAGTACGCCTCGTGGCCGCAAAGCAACATGGGGGCACCACCGCTTCCGATGCGGTTTTTCTTGCCCGTGTGGACCTAGACGTGGAGGACCCTTTAGAGCTCAAGGGCAAGCGCATTTGCTACACCGATGCCCTCTCCACCACGGGCTACATGCTCCCTCGGGCCTGGCTCAAGCAACAGGGACTCCACCCGGAGAAGGACTTCTCCAAGGTGGTCATGAGTGGCAACCACATGCACCTGATTCGGGACTTATCCCTGGGCATGTGTGATGTGGGGGGCACGTTTCGCGATGCCCTCGACCGCGCCCGCGTGGCTGAGGTGGATGTGGCCGCCCTCCGGGTGATGGCGATCACGGGCCGCACCCCCCACGACGCAATCTGCGCGGGGCCGGCGGCAAAGCCCGAGGAGATCACCAGGATGAGAGAGGCCCTCCTGGAGTTCGAGCCCCCGCCGGTGGGTCCTTTGAACCTGGAGCAGCTCACCGGGTTCGGACAGGTGGATGACGCCACCTATGACTCCCTCCGGAAGGCCATTGAGTAGTTCCCGCGGGGACCTGGGGGGCATGGATCGGGAGAGCCGGATCCAGGTGGGTGGATTGGCCGTCCTTTGCTTCGTCATCTTGGGCAGCTACGCGATCGCTCGTCCCGCTGCGGAGTCCATGTTTCTGGCGGCCTACACCGAGGATTGGCTGCCCTGGGTCTGGATGGCGGTCGCCGTCGTGTCAGTGGGCATGGTTGCACTCTACAACCGGGTTTCCGCCCACCGGAACCTTGTCTGGCTGTTCGGCATGGTTTCGCTCCTGAGCGCTGTGTTCCTGGCGGCGCTCTTGGGGGCCGGTGAGGCGGGACTTCCGGGGGTCCCGTTTCTGCTGTATGTCTGGAAAGACGTCTACATCGTGCTCCTGGTGGAGATCTTCTGGAGCTTCGCGAACTCCGTGATCCCCAAGGCCACCGCCCGGAAGACCTATGGGCTTTTCTGTGTGATGGGGAGTTTGGGAGGCATCACGGGCAACCTGGCGGTGGGGGCTCTGTCGATTCGAATTGGCACCGACCGAAGCATGTTCATGGTGCTGCCCCTTTTGGGGATGGCATGGCTGGGCGCACGGTGGCTCGCTGGTCGCGGAATGACCCCGGGAGAAGGGGCCGCCGTGGAAAAGACCTCGCTCCTGGAAGGATTCGCTGTGCTCCGGGGGAGTCGGTTTCTTGTGCTGATGCTGCTCCTCATCGCCGTCACCCAGTTGGTCATCAACCTCGTGGACTACCGATACAACGCCATGCTCGCGGTGGCCTATCCGGAGACGGACGCTCGCACCGCCGTTATTGGGCAGGTGTATGCAGCCATCGACATGGGTTCGATCCTGTTGCAGCTCACCACCGGGTTGATCCTCTCTGTGCTTGGAGTGACCGGCGTCCTCTTCCTGGTGCCTTGTGTGCTTCTGGGTGCGCTCCTGTCCCATGCGCTGCTTCCGGGCTTCGTCTTCATGGAGGTGGCAAAGGTCGCCAGCAAGAGTCTGGACTACTCCTTGTTTCGGGCTGCCAAGGAGATGTTGTACTTGCCTCTGTCCCACAAGGAAAAGACCCAGGGAAAGGCCTTGGTGGATGTCATGACCTACCGGGTGGCGAAAGGGGCAGCCTCGCTGCTGTTGCTGTTTTTTGTGGCCTTGGACGCCCGCAGTCTGGCCCTGGTGGCAGCCTTTGTGGGTGTAGGGGCCTGGCTCCTTCTGACCCGGGTCCTTACCCGTCGTTACCGGGAGATGGAGAAAGGCGCTCCTTGAACCGGATCGTTCAACCCGCTGTGGGGTCGATCGGGTGCTCTTCTGTGTTCAGGCGACCCTCAAACCCAAGGTTGGGGTTGGCTGCATCCTCTTCATCGGTGAGAATCCGAAGCTCGTCGCCGTCCAAACGGCCCATGAAGGCCGTGACGGCGGAGTCTCCCGCCACGTTGGTGGCCGTGCGAAACATGTCCAAAAGGCGATCCACTCCGAGCACCAGCGCCAGGCCCGGGGCTGGAACTCCGATGGCCGTCAGCACCATGGCCAACGTCACCATACCTGCTCCGGGCACGCCGGCCGCCCCTACGCTGGCGAGGGTTGCCGTGGCCACAATGGTGGCCTGGTCACTGAGGTCCAGGGGAATCCCGTAGATCTGGGCGATGAAGATGGCCGCCACCCCCTGGTAAAGGGCGGTGCCGTCCATGTTCACCGTCGCGCCCAGAGGAAGCACAAAGCTCGTTACGCTGGGGCTGACATTCAGGTTGGATTCGCAGCACTCCATGGTGACCGGCAGGGTGGCGGAGCTGCTGGACGTGGAAAACGCCAGGGCCAGGGCTTCCTTCAATGCCCCAAGGAACGGGAGGAAGGGCAGCTTGGCGCCGTACCTCACGATGGTGCCGTAGGTGATGAACAGGTGCATGGTCAGGCCGAGCATGACCACAAGCCCGTAGACTCCGAGGGCGAGCAGCACTGAGATTCCTGTGTTGCCCACCACCTCGAAAAGGAGCGTGGCGACCCCGAAGGGGGCCAGCTTCATCACGATGTGCACCAACATCACCATTGCGTCGTTCACTCCGTCCAGGAGCTTCACCACTGGGGTCGACTTCTCCAACTCCAAAAGGGTCAGAGCAATGCCCAGCATCAGGGCAAAGAAGATGATCTGCAGCATGTCGCCGTTGGCCAGGGACGAGACTGGATTGGTGGGGACGATGCTTACGAGCTGGTCTGTGAGGGAGGGCGCGGCGGCTGCGTCCACCACCTTGTCGCCGGCAGCGCTCTCATAGGTGGAAAGCAGCGCTGCCTTGTCTCCATCTGAGATGAACCGCCCGGGCTGAATCACGTTGGCCAGGGTCACCCCAATGGTCAGGGCCACCACCGTGGTGCACATGAAGAGCCCGATGGTGCGGCCGCCAATCTGCCCCAGGCGACGGAAATCTCCCAGCGAGGACACCCCCACCACCAGGGAGCAGAACACCAGGGGCACCACGACCATCTTGATCATGGCCAGAAAGAGCCGACCGACCCAGACGGTGGAGTTCACGAGGGTCTGTCCCATGGAGGCGTAGCGGCGCACCTGGGGAGAGCGCTCGACCACCCAGCCCTCCAGCTTTTTCCCTTTCTCCGCGCTGTCGATGACCGCAGCCACGTCCGGGTTCGACTCTGCAGCCGATCGCAAACGCAGCAGCTCTTCGGCGTTGACTTCCCAAGCAATCTTCAGCCACCTGGGGTCTCCGTCGATCTCCTCAATGATGCCCGCGGATCGCAAGCCAGCCCCCAGCGCCACCCGGGCGCCGGAGGTCTCGTCGCCGGATGCCGTGTAGACCGGAGCACCGCTCAGGTACACCGCATCCTGGGCCAGAATCGTGGAGTTGGGTCCGAACAGCAGTCCCAGGAGGATGCCGATGCCCATGCCGAGAAGAATCTTGGTGTACAGCTGCATACACGCCTCCAAGAGGTAGCCCCCGTGCGTCGGGGAGACTCACCCTATCAAAAGATGAGCATGGCCTGTGCGAGGGTTCCGTGGGCTTGTTCGTTTTCGACCACGTGGAACTCTCCGACATACTGCAGCGTCAGCTTTAGCTGGTCGACTCGCTGACCATGAAGGAAGGGGTAGACATTGATGCCTGCCTCTCCCCACCAGGTCTGTCGTGGGAAAAAGGTCTGGTCTTCTTCTACCCAGCCCATGCGAACCACTGGCTCGACCCCCTGGGGAAGGTACCAACCAAGCTGCCCATAGGCGCCGGTTGATTGTTGGGGGCGGTTGGACAGGTTGTCTTGCTGCTGGCGGAGAAGAACCTCGCCAATGGCGTGGACTCCTTGCACGGCCGCCCGGATGGATGCACTGGCGCGCAGGTCCTGGAACTGCACGTCCTCGTAGCCGGCTGAGTCAAAGGTGGTGTAGGGGTGCCACACGACCCCGGCCCCGATTCCAACGCGAAAGTCTTCTCGGGTCGGTCCGGACTCGTCAAAGGAAAAAGCGCCAAGGGGGTTCAGGTCCACCCGCGCCGCCAGCAAGGTGCCTCGGGAGTGGGTGGAACCCGCGCCAAGACCGGTTCCGTTGAATGCCCCGACCCGCGCTACAAACTTGTCGTCTGTGGCGCGTGCGTTGAACAGTGCCCCCAGGTCTGTGCCTTCCAGAAAAGAGGCGTTGGGTCCGGCCCTGGCCGGAAAGAGGAGCGCGGTGTCCGGGCTCTGCGCCTGGGAGGTAAAGGGAATTCGCATCCGCCCCATTCGCACCGAGAAAGAGTCGCCCGGTGCCCACTGGACCCAGGCGTCCCGGACGTTGCTTCCCGAGAGGCTGGTGGAGTGGGCCGCTACGTCGTCTGGCTCTCCATCGTTGTCTCCATCCACCAATTCCACGGAGGTCAATGCATCTACGCTGTCGGCGCCGAAGACGGTGTAGGCCCTGTAGCTCCAATTTGGGATGGGCGAACCGACGACCTCCAGGCCAAATCTCGCCAAACTCATTCCCAGCTCTTTTTGGTTCTCCGGGCGGGCCTGGGGACGCACACGAACGCCCCACAAGGGGCTTACCCAGCCATGCAGCTCCGCTGCAGGCGCCTGTCCAGATGTGGGAGCAGCTTGTGCACAAAGGAGAAGCGCAAGAGTGAATCCGGTCATGGAAAAGACACCCCGACCGGCGCGAACGCCACGGCCGTCTGCACCTGGGTGGACTCAAAGAACGGGCCAGCGAAGAGCCAGCCGGTGCTCTCCAGGGTGTGAACATCCAGTGGATGGGCAGAGAGAAGGGGGGCCGGGCCTACGGCGCTCTTCACCTCACTCCACCTGGAGTTTCTGGAGGGGTCGGAGCGCTCATCCAGAACGACGAGACCACCAGCGAGACTGGTGGCCAGGCTGCTGCTGCTTGTCCAGCCTTGGGAAGGTGACAGATCCAGGCTGGAGCTCACCTGGGAAATGCGAGGTGCCCCTCCGCTCTCTCCCACCACCCAGAGGGTGTCTTCCCAAATCTGCACCCCCACCGCGTTCATGTCATCAGGGCTCAGGAGAAGGCTGCCGTTCTCATTGAACAAGAGCACGCGTCCATCGGTCAGGACGCCTCCGCCCTTTCCGGAAGAGGTCACCCGCAACCCGCCTTCCAAGGCGAACTCGTCGAGAATCTCCCCGGCATCCATGGGGATTCGAAACAAGGTGAAGCCGTCCGAGTCCAGCACCAGGATCTCGCTGACAGCCGTGCCCTCCTGGCTGTACTGCACAGCAAGGTATCCCCGTCCCAGGCGCTCGTTGGCGCCGGTGCCAAGCACCACAAGTTCGGAAGCGTTGGAGGGTTCAAACTCCCGCAGGTCTCCGTAGAGTCGCTGATCCACGTCCACCACGGCGTGAAAGGGTAAGGGGTCCGTGACGCTCTGGACGAGCGCCACCAGGGTAGAGCGGGAGACGGTCTCGCGCACCCAGGGAATCACCGCCCGAAAGCGGATCTCTGCGCCGGTCACCGGGTCTGCAGCGAGCACTTCCTGGCAGGCGCCGTTTTCCCCATTGACTTCCACCAGCGCGTCGCCGCTCCAGTACCAGCTTCGGTCTTCGGTGTGTCCGGTGAATCCGTGGACCGGCTGGTTTCCGCGGTGGGCGCTGCACCCTCCGGACCAGCCTCCCCATGCATGCCCCACAAACACGGTCGTGTCCGCCCATTCCGAGTCCCCGTAGAGGACATAGATGTTTCCATCCCGATCGGTCTGTGGGGGCAAAAGCCGCAGCGGCACCTCGCCCTCTACCTCTCCGAAGTACCGGGCGGTGCCGGGTTCACCTGGGGAGAGGGGCGCAGCGCAAGCCGCCAACAAGGCGACCGAGGTGGTCGCCCAAATGGATGAGGGCTTGATCAATGGGCGACGGTATAGGTCTGGACGTAGAAGGACGCTTCCTCGCCGGCGGCGTCGGTGTAGTCCTGCATGTAGATGATCGGGTTCACGCTGTATCGGTTGTGTGCCCACTCATCTTCTGGCGTGTTCGGATCATCTGGAATCGAGGGAATCCTGCCTGTGAACATGGCTCCGGATCCAAGGGTAATGCTGTAGCCATTGCCCCAACCGACGCTGGTGCCAACACCCACCGTGACGCCCGCGGCGGTTCCGGACGCAAACACACCGACATCTGTCGACATGTCCCAGCTGTTGGACTCTCGCTGGGTGACGCTTCGCCAGAAGCTCACGTCGCCAGCATCGGAGACCGTGTACCACTGCTCATCGGGAAACAGCGTGTTGTCGGAAGACAGCGGGTTCCCCAAAAGGTCCTCAGGGGCGGTGGGGTAGGTCTCTGGTTCACCCAGTGTGTAGGGAATGTCGATGACCGGCAGCGTGCCAAGTGCCTCGGCCATGGCGTTGTACCGGTTGGTGGACCAAAGCGTGACCGCGCCATCCACGGGGACGGTCATCACGAACTCCTGCCCATCCGCGCCGGCGCCCAGGATTTCGTCCGGGTCGTCGACCTCGTAGACGTAGGCATCGAAACAACCCCAACCGAGAGTGACCGCGCCGTGGTTGGGTCCATAGATCTCTGGCTGTGCCTCAATGGAGTACCTTGCGCCTACGAAACGGTGAAACGTGTCCGTGTGTTTTTGGGAAACGTGCCAGCTCACACGGCTGTTGACCTTGGCGCCGAAGATCTCCATGAAATCCACGCCGAACCCAATGTCCATGTTCAGGCCCAGGGAGACGGTGTCCGAGAAGCTCTCCAGCTGCTGGGTGTTGTCGCCGTACATGGCGGCGGAGGGGCCGTCGCTGTAGGTCTTGTCATAGGGAGGCGGAAGCAGCAGCATCAGCGGAATCAGGTTGCCATCACAGGTGACCGGGCCTTCCTTGAGGGTGGTGACCGGTGAGTTTCCATCGTGGTCGGCAAAGGCGATTCTCTTGGGTGCGTTTGTGCCTGAAAGGGTCTGGGTGAATCGCTCCGCAAGACTGCCGCTGGCATCCCGCAGGAAGATGACTTCCCGGTTCTCGTCCAAGACGGCGATGTCGTCCTTCATGTCGGCGTCGGTGTCGCCTCCGGCGATATCAATCAACTCGTCGTGTCCGCTGACCGCTTGGGAGTACTGCTCCACCAGCGTGCCAGTGGACTCGGTGTCAGACGGTGTACCCTGCTCGACCTGGGTGTTGTACACCACGACGATGTCGTCGCTGTAGTCCCACCAGCCGCCGTCCTCCAGGGTGACGATCTCTTCCACGTTGTCCCCGTCCAGATCGGCGGTCGTGATGCCGTGCAACGTCCGGTCGCCAATGAAGTCGTTGTAATTGTTGACCTGGTCCGTGTTCTCGTGATCCACGTTGAACGCGTAGATCAAGGGATTACCGTCGTATTCCATGGAGAGCACGATCTCGTCATAGGTGTCTCCGTCCACATCACCAACCGCCACGTCCAAGACCTGGACTACGCTGGGATCGGGGAACTCGGCATAGGAGCACTGGTTCTTGTCCAGGCGGCACATGGCGATGCGGCCGTCCTCCGACACAGCGACCGCTTCATCCATGCCGTCGCCATCCACGTCGCCACCGTCCAGGGCCACCGGGTAGAATTCGATGGTCAACCAGTCCGGGCTACCGTCCTGCAGCAGGCCGATGGCCCCTGAGCCCTGCTCGATGATCGCGTAGCTTTCCTTGTCGGCCGAGGTAAAGCGTCCGCCCGCAATCCCGAGGGGGGTCGAGTCTCCACGCACCCAGGAGTTGTTGTAGGAAAGGGTCGAGCCGTTGGGGTTGTAGCCGTCCACATAGTAGGTGCCCGACCAGGCATCCGAATCCACCACCCCGAGCTCGGCCTCTGCATAGAGCTGGACGCGCTGTCCGATGGGGGGGGAGGATTCATAGTCGCTTCCGGTGCAGCGAGGGACCTGGCACACGTTGTCGATGCAGGCCTCGCTGGAGAGGCAGTCACCGCCGCTGTCGCAGGTCACGTCTTCGGAACCCCAGGCTTCGCTGCCAGGGCCGTCGTAGTTGGGGTCGACGCCGTCGGTGCCGGGTCGCTCGATCTTGCAGGACGTGGCCAGAAGAACCGTGAGGGTCAAGACGATTCGAGTGTGCAAGGGACCTCCTCCTTGAGGTATTCCGGGTCCAATTCCCAGGATACAGGGCGCTCACCCGGTGAAGGGCGAATTTCTAGCGTCCTGGGGTCGGCACCACGCCCCATATAGCAGACAGAAGTCGGGTTCGCGACAGGAAAACACCCAAATCCCACGCACATGGCGCGCGCTGGGTCTTCAGGAGCTGTTGAGCCAGTCTCGGATGCGTCGCACCCCCTCGAGGGTGGGGCCGCAGGTGCGCTCCAGGAATGGCTCGTCCAGGGGGGTGTGGCTGGGCAAGCCTTCACAGGCTGCGAGGGCGGCGGCTCCGTCAAATGCCACGTAAGCCATGCGAAGACTCAACTCCCCTTCAGGGCGGTTGAAATCCTCGCCCGGAAGCAGGGCGACGCCGGTCTCCTGAAGAAGACGATCGGAGAGTTGGGCCCCGGTGGTGATGCCTCTCTCGGCAAGTGGCTCGGTCAGCGGGCGCAGATCCAAAAGGAGGTAGAAACCGCCTTCCGGATCGTGGATGCGCAGTCCGGCGGTTCGCAGTGTCTCCACGCAACTCTCTCCCAGTGCGGAGAGCAGTCGGCGGCACTGGACCAGATAGTCGTCGATGGCCTCACTGCCGTGGAAGGCCGTGATCGCCGCGTATTGAATGGGGGCCGACACGCTGGTGAAGGTCTCGCTGGCCACCGCCTGAACGGCCTTTCGGACTTCCTTGAGCCCAGTGGGAAAGGCGGCGGTGCCCAGGCGCCAGCCCCCGGCGCCGCACCACTTGGACAGTCCGCCAGTGACGATGCTGCCCTCTGGGTACCACCCGGCGATCGAGCGGTGGTTCCCCGCATGCTGGAGGGGTCCGTAAATCTCGTCGGCGGCAATGATCACGCCATGCTCCGCGGCGACAGCGGCGAGCGCTGCCAATTCGGCGTCGGTGTAGGTGAGCCCCGTGGGGTTGCACGGGTAGTTCAAGAGCAAGATTCGACAGCGCCCAGGCTGCTTGGCGCAGTGGTGGGCCAGGCGGTCTGGATCCAGGCGCCAGCGGTCTTTCCAGGTGGTTTCGAGAACCGCAACCGGGCTGCGGGCAATGCGGGCCTGGGGGGCGTAGGAAACCCAGCAAGGGGAGGGGAGCACCAGCTCGGCCTCCAGGGCCAGCTGCACCTGGTAGAGCAGCTCCTTGGAACCGGGGCCCACCACGATGTCCTCGGCGGTGCTTGAGAAGCCGCTGTTTCTCCCGTGCCAGGCGGCAATGGACTCCCGCAAGGGGGCCAGACCCTGGACGGGAAGGTAGTCCTTTTCCGCAGCGTGCTCGCGCAGAGACTCCACCACCGCCTCCGGCACGGGGAAGGGAGATTGTCCCAACCCGAACCGGATGATGTCTCGGCCCTGGGCCACCAGTGCTGCGCTCTTCTCGTTGATGGCGAGCGTGGCAGATTCGGGCACACCATCGATGGACTCGCGCAGGCGGATGTTGGGCAAGTTTTCCTCCGGGAGTTGGATTCTGCCATAGGCCGCAGAAGGTTATGGGACGCATTCTCTCTCCGGAGCCCTCGCGATGGTTGCCAGTCCCGTGATCGTGTTGACCTCCCTGCTGATCGGCGGAATCGGTCTCGTGATCCTGGTCCTGACGCTGCGTTGGCTTCGTCGCGCCACCGACCAGCGCAAGATTCGGCTTCGTGCACGCAAAAGCCTGCAGGCCGTGTCCACCGAAACCCCCGTGGACAACCCAAACGAGGATGCGCGAAAACGCGGACTGGCCAGCATAGAGGGGCACTTCACGGTGACTCGGCGGGTCTTGGTGCCCCTGATTCTCGTCCTCACCGGTGTCGGGGCGTCGATTCCGTTTCTGGACAAGGTGCCCGCGGCCACGCTCTCGGTGTTGGTGGCCTGCGTCGCCGGACTGCTTGGGTTGGCGGCGCGTCCCCTGCTGGAAAACGGCATGGCCGGTCTGGTGTTGTCCTTTTCGCGGCACGTCAACATCGGCGACACGGTGAAGGTGCATGGGTGGTACGGCGTGATCGAGGACATCGGACCGACCCACACGGCGATCCGCATTTGGGACTGGCGCCGGTATGTACTGCCGAACAGCGAGATGCTCCGGGCCCCGTATCTGAATTATTCAGCGGTGGACCGCTTTCAGTGGGCGGATGTGGAGTTCCATGTCTCTCCCGATGCGGACCTGGAGCAGGTTCGAGCGCTTGCACTCGCTGTTCCCCGTGAAAGCTCTGCCTTTGCTGGGCATGAAGCGCCTCGGTTCTGGGTGCTTGATTTGGGACCCCATGCCACGCGCTGTCGGGTGGCAGCATGGGCGGACAGCCCCCAGGAGTGCTGGCAACTTGAACATGACATTCGCTATTTTCTGAGCGCTCGGATCAGGGATGCTGGGATTCTGACCCACGTGCACCGGGTGTCGAATGCCCGGGATGCGTTGGCCGGCGGTATACTCGGCAGCCGAGAGGAGAATCCATGAGTCCTATGCGTGCGGGATGGCGCGGCGCCTTTCTTTGGATGATGTGTGTGGGGGTGGCAGGTGCCCAAGAGGCAGATGCTCCACCCAAAGCCTCTCAAGCGGCCCTGGCGGCTGCGGGAACTGGAGATCTCTACGTGGCTGCGGAAGCAAGCGGCGCGAAGATCCTCTTGGATGGGGTGAACACCAACGAACGCACCCCCGCCTGGCTTCGTGGCTTGTCCGCGGGGGAGCACGTGGTGGTGGTGCGAAGTCGCTGCCAGGGTGCCAAGGCCAAGGTCATGGTCCATGCTGGACTGGAAAACAAGATTGAGCTGAACATGGTGGAAGGCGAGGGTCGGCTGAAGATCAGCAGCCATCCCAGGGGGGCTGCGGTGGTGATCGACGGGGAACAACAGGGGGTGACACCCTTTGTTTCCGAGGGGCTCTCCTGCGGGGAGCACGCTGTGGCGGCAGCCCTGGATGGGCACCGTTCGGTTCGGAGAATCGTGGATCTGCCTGCCTATACGACCCGGAGAATCCACTTGACGCTGTCTGAGATGGAAGGAGCGGTGGTGGCGGACGCGGCGGAAGAAGCGCCGGCCCAGGCGGAAGAAGCGCCGGCCCAGGCGGAAGCAGCG
>CAZRYF010000053.1:32124-35398 GCA_964604165.1 uncultured Enterobacterales bacterium | reverse complement strand
GCCGTCGTTGCAGAGAGTCTCGCCGTTGGGCTCGTCCGGGGTGCAAACACAATTGGAGTCCGAGGCGCAATCCGAGTCCAGACAGTCCGCGTTGCCGTCGTTGTCGTCATCCAGGCCGTCGCTGCAGTCAGTCTCGGTGCTTGGGGTGGCGGCGTTGGCGGTGATGGTGACCGAGTCGGTGTCCGTCGCGGTCCCGTCGCTGACGCTCAGTCGCACGGAATAGGTGCCTTCTACATCCGGGGTGATCGAGGTGATGGACGCGCCTGTGACCGCAATGCAGGCCGTGCCGCTGGTGTTGGACACTGTGGCGCAGCCGCTGGTGGAAGGCGCGGTGATGATTGCCCAGTCGTAGGAAAGGGTATCCCCATCTGGGTCCGAAGAGTTGGAGGCGTTTAGCGCGGCGGAGCTGCCGGCCGTCACTGTGCTGTCGGTTCCTGCATCTGCCGATGGGGCATTGTTGGGGGCAGCACTGACCGCAATGATCGCCTCGTCCGTGGCGCTGTCTGTGCCGTCGCTGACGGTGAGGCGCAGGATGTAGGCCCCGATGGCATCCGGGGTAAAGGTGGCGGTAGCCGAGGTGGCGCTCGCGATGTCGGAGTCGGCCTGAGAGGAGGTGGCCGGAGTTGCGGAGAAGGTCCACGCGTAGGTCAAGGTGTCGCCGTCTGCATCCGAGCTTCCGGTGCCATCCAATGTCACGACGGAGCTCACGGTGGTGGACTGGTCTGCGCCTGCAGCAGCTACAGGCGCGGTGTTGGTGATGCAGTTTTCGTCCACCACGCCATTGCAGTTGGTGTCCACGCCGTCGAGGCAGTCCTCGGCCACCGCGGGGTTCACGGTGCTGGCTGTGTCGTCGCAGTCCCCATCCAGCGTGCTGGTCCCCGAAGGCTGGCTGCATGCTTGCACCGCCGTGCCGCCGTATCCATCTTGATCCTGATCCGTGTACCAGGTGCTGGCATCGGAAGAATCAGACTCGTCTGTTTCGCCATCACAATCGTTGTCAAATCCGTCGCAGGCCTCCGTGGCGCTTGGATTCACGCCGGCCAAAGAGTCGTCGCAGTCGGTGGCGTCGCTGACGCCGTTCTGGGGCTGCTCACAAGCGGTCGTGGAGTTTGTGGGGTCTCCAAAGCCGTCCGCATCGAAGTCCATGTACCAGGTGGCCTGGCTCACCCCTTCGTCCACATCCCCATCACAGTCGTTGTCCAATCCGTCACAGTCCTCGTCGGCCCCGGGATGCATGTTCTCGTTCAGGTCATCGCAGTCCTCGGCGTTGTCCACGAAGCCGCTGGGGGCATCACAGGTGGTCTCGCTGAACTGGCTCCCTCCGTATCCATCGGCATCGGAGTCGCCATACCAGGTGGTGGCATCCACCGGGTCATCGTCCACGCTCCCGCTGCAGTTGTTGTCCTCTCCGTCGCAGACTTCGTCGGCGTCCGGGTGGATCTGCTCATCGCCGTCATCGCAGTCCAGGGCATTGTCCGTGTAGCCATTGGGCACGGCACAAGCGGTTTCGCTGTAGCCTTCGTTTCCGTATCCGTCCCCATCGGCGTCCGCGTACCAGGTGGCCCCGTCAATACCCTCTTCGTCCACCAGGCCGTCACAGTCGTTGTCCATGCCGTCGCAGAGCTCCGGGGCACCCGGGTAGATCGTGTCCCGGTAGTCGTTGCAGTCACCGTCATCGGGTCCGCTGTAGCCATCGCCATCGTTGTCCACCCACTCGGGTTCCTTGTCGCCATTGCAGCCAAAGGGGGAAATCAGCAGGGCACAGAGCAGCAAGAGAGAGCGAGTCATGGGGTGGTGTCCGTCCAGGAGACGGTCAGTGTAGGCTAATTGCACCCTGGATCGACACCCCCGCCCGAAACCGAGCGGGCACAACTCGCCTCAGGGCCCGAATCAGGGAGCGCTCCCAGGCCATCCCGCCGTGATCAGTGCTTGCGCAAGCGCATCCCCATAGGCCTGGTTGAGGACAGCGGTCGGGTGCATTTCATCGAGAAAGGCGGTCTCCGGGTGTAGACCTGCGGACTTGGCCACTTGACATCCCTGCACCAGAACCAGTCCGTGTTTCATGCTTAGCGCCTCCAGGGCATCAAAATAGGCGTCCCAAGGCCAACCGGTCTGGGGAGCACCCTCGGTGAGCAAGGGGCGGTTGCAGGGGGCCAGTACGGCGACCGCGACCTTGCGGGCCTGGGCCTGCGCCACCAATGTCTCCAGGTTTTGTCGGTATTGATCCACCGGCACGCGGCGCGCCCCTTCCATGCCCGGATCCAGGCCCCACGTGACCTGCGTGGAGGCTGTGGGGGGGGGCTCCAGGGTAAACCTGGCCCACTCCACAAGACGGGAGTCCCGAACCAACCACTCCACAAGCTGCCGGGGGCTCTGAAGCTGGATGAGCCACTCCCGATCCGTGATGGGCTCGATGTCATTGTCGCTCCACAGCCCTCCCAGCAGCACCAGGGAGGGATCTTGGCCCCACCCCACCTCGTCCAGGATTCGCAGACTCTGCTCCGTGGTGTAGCCAGGAACCGCTGCAGTCATTCCATCTACGCGGTGCCCGCGGGCTGAAAAGGCCCGGTGCAAAGAAGCGTGGAGGGTTTCGTGGTCCTTCAGACCATGGCCGAAGATGCTGCTGTCTCCCACGGTGAGAATCCGATGGGGCGCACCGGTCAACGGCGCCATGCGCATGCCGTGCTCATCCAGTCGGAAGGAGTGGGCGAACTGCTGTTCCTGGTCCGTAGCATCCAGGGTCCAGATGCGCGTGGGGTGGGGGGCCAACCCCATGCCGTCGCGTGTGTCCAGGTCTGGCCGCTGCCAGAGAAGTCGCACGGCGACCTCCCCCAAGAGGAGCACCCCGAAAAGGGGGGCGAGGGCGAACAGGACTCTTCGGCGGACTGTCATAGGCGGAAGATGCAGGGTGGGGAGGCGGGTTGGTTGAACCCAAGGCTACCTTGGGCACAAAAGAAAGAGGGGGCGCCGGTCGCCCGACGCCCCCAGAAGGTTCAAGCGATTTCGCTTAGTCTACGCACACACCGCCACCATCGGCAGCAGCGTGCGGGCAATGCGTTGCAGCGTCCGCCAGTGCGGCCTGCAGGTGGTAGCTGCGGCAAGCGAATGTGTTGCCGGAGGTATCACCCTCGGTGCCCACAGCCATGGCCGTCACCTCGGCGACACAGTCACCGTAGGCTGCGCTCAGGCTCGTTGCCACGCACATGGGATCGTACGAGGCGCAGAACGTCGCGATGAGCGCGTCCACGTCTGCGTCCGCGTCCGCATCTGCGTC
>CAZRYF010000053.1:1712-32024 GCA_964604165.1 uncultured Enterobacterales bacterium | reverse complement strand
TCTGCGTCCGCATCTGCGTCTGCATCCGCGTCCGAGTCAGCGTCGGCATCGGCGTCGGCGTCGGCATCCGCGTCGGCATCCGCGTCGGCTTCGGTGGTGTCACCGGTGTCGGTCTTGCCCGTACAGGACACAGTTCCGAAACCAATGGCGAGCAATGTGGTCAAAAACAAAGACCAGAACTTCATGATTACGTCTCCTCTCTAGGTTCGATTCCGACCCGCGCAGGGCGGGAAAACAAGCCCTGAATCAGGACGGAATCGACCGGAAGGTAGCACGGGACGAGCCAGGGGCAACAGGAAACGCCCCTGATTTCAGTTCAAACGCCTGGATGCACGGATCCCCAACTCGAACAAGATCCACATCCAGAAGGCCAGGGGGAGCACGCCGGAGACGGTCACACGGGGTGTTGCAAGCCACGCCAGCCCCAGAGACACAGCCAAGAGGAGGAGGCGATGTCGGGCCAGGGTCTCTGCAGAGATCTTCTGGGTGCGATCCAGGAGAATAAGGACCAGGGGAATCTCACAGGACACCCCCCCCGTGAGCAGGTAGCGCTGGTGAAAGTCCACCACCGCGCTGCTGTCTGTTCCTCCTGCAAGCGTCACCACAGCGAATGCAACGAGTCGCACAAAGGGGAGCAGAAGCAAGCTGCTCATGACCAGCCCCATGGCAAAGGACACCAGGCCGCCAAAGAGTATGGAGACCCAGATCGGTCCATTCTGTGGCAAAAGCGTTGCGGCCAGAATGCCGCCCATTTCCTTGGCGATGTCCAGGGGGGTGGGTGCGGACGAAGGGCGCGCTCGAGTGTTCCTGGCCCTCCCCGAGGAGTAGGGGCGAGGTCCTGACGACGGAGGGGAGACCGACCCGGCATAGGGTGGGCTGTCCACAGGGGAGGCAGGGGCGCCGGCAGAAAAACCGGGTGACTGGACCGACGTGTTTGAGTAGGATTCGCCTGCCGTGGGAGGCGGCAGGGGATCAAGCCCTCCCGGGGAGTCGATGGTGCGAACCCGCGTGGAGTCCTCATCCACGGCCCGGCCCACAAAGCTCGCCTCGCGTCCGGATTTCGGAACAAACGCCGACATCAGGCCTGGCACTTCGGCCTCCGCCCACTCCTGCAGGGACATTCCGTCCAGGGTGCGGGCGAACTGCCTGAGTTCCACTGCAAGCTCCTGGGCCGACGGTCGGTCGGCCGCCTCAAACGCCAAGGCGCTCCCCAAGGCTTCCTCCAGCTTCATGCCGCCTTGACCCGGAACGGCGCGGATCGCCCGGAGGAAAGAGAGTCGATCTGCCACGAATGCCGTGTGTTCGGTCAGGACCCGTTTGGCTCTGCCAAGCTTTTCCCCGGTCAGTGACTCAAAGAGCGTGGCGCCCAGGGAGTACACATCCGACTCCGGACCCTCTGCTTCAAACAGGAGTCTCTCCGGTGCCATGTAGTCCACGGAACCAAACTGGATCTGTTGGGTTTCGGACTCGCGGGTTGCAAACTCCGCGCGGGCGACGCCAAAGTCCAGAACCTTCACCAGCCCCGACTCGTCGATCATGATGTTGGGGGGCTTGATGTCCCGATGAACCACTCTCAAGGGCTCAGCTTTGGGGTGAGGTGGGCGGTTGTAAGCGGCGTCCAGAGCGGTACCCGTGCTGGCAGAAATCTCTAGGGCGGCACGCACTGGCATGGCCTCGCCCCGCCGGGTGATGCTGGCGATGGCGCTCTTGAGGTGGATGGCCTCCAGGTACTCCATCACGATGGCGGTGCGGCCATCAATGGAGGTCAAGTCCATCACGTGGACGATGTTCCTGTGGCGGAGCAGGCCAAGGAGGCGCGCCTCGTCTCGCATTCGGCAGGAGATCTCCTCGTTGTCCATCCACTTGTTGTGGAGCAGCTTCACAGCCGCCACGTGGGAGAAACCGTCCTTGTGGCGCACGAGCACCTGGTACACACTTCCAAACCCACCTCGGTCCAGCTCGCGCAGGAATTCGAATTGTCGTGGGTTTTCTTGGCCGGACACGCTCGCTGTCCTTTGGGTCGGGTGGGGCCCGTAGTTTAAGCGGTGCGGTCCCTGCAAAGGGGATTCGGACGTGGAGTTTTGGGTGTGTTCCTGGTGCGCCGACCCGGTATGGGGGAAAATCCAGACCATGGAGCAGTGGGTCTCGAGCGGGGGAGAACGCAGCAGGAGGTTGTGGGTGGGGGTGACCCTGGGGCTCTCCATGGTGGTGACGCTCTGGCTTTCGGCCCGGGTGCACGGTGGCTTCAGCGGATTGTTCTCGGGACAGCACGTGATCGGCGCGTTTCACGACGGCCACGTGTGGGGATTCGACCAGGTTGTTCGTCTCCTGACGGGCTCGGAGTCAGCGTGGCGCACCACGGAGCGCTTGGGTTGGCCCCACACGGTGGCGCTGCCATTGGTGGCCTGGGTGCCGGCGGTCTGTGTGGCACCCGCCCGCCTTCTCCTGGGTCCTGTGGAGGCTTTCAATCTGGCGCTCATTCTGGGCCCCGTGGGAACGGTGGGCGTCACTTGGCTCTGGCTTCGAGATGTGTTTCGCGCTCCAGCGCTGTCCGCAGCGGCAGCATCTGTTTGCGTGGCGCTGTGCCCCTATGCGCTCGGCTGTCTTGCCAGTGGGCAGGTGGAAAAGGTGCAGCTTTGGTGTCTTCCCCTGGTCTTGTGGTGCGCGGATCGGGCGGTGCGCGGCTCCTTGCGCTGGTGGGTCTTTCTGGCCCTCGGAACAGCTTCTGCGGCCTTTACCAGTCCGTTCAGCGCGCTGGTGCTGCCCTTTGCCCTGGTGGCCCAGTTGGTGTGGTCTTTCGGGACACCTGGTTCGGTACGGCGTGTGGCAGGAGTGCTTGGGGTGGTCGCACTGGTGCTCTCGGGGGTTCGCGGGTACTACGGCGGAATTGAGAGCGCGCCCATGGATGGAGGTGCCCATCAGTTTGGCGGCGCCCGTATGGTGTCTGCGTTTTCTCCGGGCACACCGCCGGCCGAGGAGGCACTGCTGGAGCCGAGCATTGTGGCCCAACCGCAGGAGACTTTGCTAGGTCGCCATGGCCGCCAGGGGGGCCCCACCCGGGTCGCCCATGTCACGTACCTCGGATTGCCATTTCTCCTGGTTTTTCTTCTGGGGGGAGGTCGGGCGTGGCGAGGCCGCTGGCTGGCGGTGTCGCTTGTGGGGCTCGGCATGGTGTTGGCCATGGGGCCGCGGGTGGCAGTGAATGGTGCCTGGCTGGAAGTGGGAGGGAGCGCGGTGGTCTTGCCTGCCGCATGGTTGGAGGTGCTTGGGTACCCCACCCGGGAGAGCGGCATGTATTACCGCTTCATTCAGCTCTCGTCATTGGGTTTGGCCCTTTGCCTTGGGGTGGGAGTTGGCAAGCAATTCGGCCGATGGGGTCCGCTGCTGGCGTGTGCGCTGGGCGGCCTCCAGGTGGCGGACAGCTTGCGATACACAGCAGATCTCTGGCCTCGAGTCCTTGCACCCGTGCCTCATCGGGAGGTGTTTCAACAGTGGGCAGCGGATCCGGTTCCGGGAGCGGTTGTGGATTTGCCTCTTGCGGCCGATCAGCGAGCAGGAGGTGTGTACATGTTGGCGGCGACCTTGCATGGTCGTGCCACCACAGCGCTTGCCCGCCAGAGTCGGCCCGAGGAGCTGCCGCACCTTATGCGGGTTCAGGGTTGGTTGAAGGAAGCCATGGCCTTGAAGGACCCGGTTCGGGGCCGCGCCTTGCTCTCGTCGCGGGGTATTCGGTATGTGGCTTGTCACGCCCGGTGCATGAGAGACCGTGCCCACGTTCGTGACTTGAGCGCAGCTCTGGGCCCTGGAGAGGGGAGTGAGTCCATGTGGTGGTGGCGCGTGGAGCCTTAGGGGGTGGCTCGGACCCCTGGAGAGGGATAGCGCAGAAGACAATCGGAGTTCTCATGCGTCTGTTTCTTCCTGTTTTTGTCCTGGTCCTTGGAACTGCTTGTGGGGCCGATGCGCCCACGCCTTCCCCGGCTCCGCCTCCCAGCCAGGGGCAGGAAGCCCCAGCGCCGCAAGCGGCGAATGCTGCGGGCGGTCCGGCGAACAATGCGGAGGTGGGTTTTGGAACCGGGGAGACCCCGAGCTTGGATGAAATCGGAGCCAACCGCTTTGAGTTGGCACCGGGAACAGGGGTCAAGGTCAGCGGTACCTTGAGCTACCAGGGGAGCAAGCAAGGCGCCATCTTGCTGCAGGTCGTCACCTTGAAGTCTGACCCGGAGCGGGCTCTGCGGGAGAACCAACAGGCCGACAAGCGGTACGTGGACCTTCTTCATCACCAGACGCTGAATGCAGCGGGCGCCTTTGAGGTGCTTGTGCCCCGAAACACGGGGAATGTGCACGTGATCGCCTTCCTGGACGAGCACAACGACGGGCCGTCCAGCACCGATGCGGCGGGGATTGTTGCAGCAGAGGTTGGCACAGCAGAGGTCAGCGGCTTGCAGTTGGAGATGTCGGACAACCCGGATTTGGGTGAGTTCGTTCCGCCGGCCCGCCGATAGAAGCCAGCAGGAAGCCATGGCCCACCGCGCTCGGCTGTTGCCTTGGGGGGTGTTGGCACTTGCCGTTTGGATCGTCGCCGGTCCACTTCTGAACCCATCGGGCCAGGTCTTCGGACTTCTGGCTGGCGATGGAATTCGGGCTGCCTGGTACTTGGACTTTGTCTCTCGCAATCTCGGGTCCCTGGAGAATCTTCAAGGCTTTGATTGGCCCGCTCCTGTGGCTCGAGAGCTGGAATTCTCTACGGTGGTGGATGCGGTGTTGTTGGCACCTGTGGCCTGGGTTTTGGATTGGCCCGGCCAGTGGGGGATGAGCCAGGGGGTGGTCCTGGCGACAAACGGCCTGGCGGTGGCCTGGCTGGCGCGGGCCATGGGATGCCGTGGGTTTGGCATCGCGGTGGCCGGCGTGCTGGGTCTCTGCAGTGTGCAGGTGCTCAAGGAGCTTCATATGGGGCGCATCAATGCCGCCTGGGTGGGTCTCTCAGTGGCAGCGCTTGCTGCGTGGCTTGAGGTTTGGGTTTGCCGAGCGCGGTGGGCGGTCGCGGCCGGCGTACTCGGGGCCCTGGCGGCAGGCGTATATCCTCCCTTTCTTCTCTTCCTTGCTCCGGTCGCGATATGGGTTGCCATGGAGCGTTGGGGCGATGTGGATGCGCGTGCGCGGTGGGCAGCGTTCGGTTCCTTGCTGCTGGGGGGCGTATTGGTGGCGCCGGAGGTGGGGCGGATGCTTCAGTCCCCACGGGCTCAATTGGAGCCGGTAGCGCCCTCGGTGACCCAGGGAATCGGCATGCACTTGGGAGGGGACAACCACGTGGCCATGGTGCTTCAGGCGAGCGACTGGTTCTCCTGGCACCCGCCCCAGGGGGGGGCGGGCATTGCGCCGGCGGTGGCTGTGGGTGCCTGGGCGGTGGGACTCTTTCTCTTTCCGTTGGTTCGTTCTGCTCGTCTTGGGGTGATTTGGGCCACTGTGGGCGTCCTGGCGGGGCTGTCCCTCGGGCCGTCTGGTCCCTTTTCATGGCTGGGAGCGGATGTTTGGAGTGTGCTCGGGGTTGTCCACGACTTTGGCCGCTTCGCCACAGTGGCCGGAGTGTTGGCAGCGGTGGCGACGGGGATTTCGTTTGAAGTGGCTCAGCAAGTGAGCCGGCGGCGCTTGAGACAGCTGGTGTTTGGGGTGTGTGTGTTGGCCATGGCCCAGGCCCTTTCTGTGTCTGTGGGGGCCATTCGCGCATCGGAGCGGTGGAGCCGGGCTCCAAAGCTTGTCAGTTCGGCAGAGCTTCGCAGCGCAGCGCCCAAGGTCACGGTGGAGCTGCCCTATGGGGACCGTCTTCTGTTTCTGTCGGCGCTCCAGGCGCCGGAAATTTTGCGGGTGAATCCCATCAGTGACGAGCGGCCGGACAAGCGGGGAGGCGTCGTGATTCCCTGGTTTGCTGCGCTGGGGCGCGGGGACATTGTCCAACCGGTACCTGATCTTGGAGCGGTGCGGGCGGCCGGCGTGGAACGGGTGGTGTTTGACGCCAACCGGTGTGGACGTCCCTTCTCCAACGAGAAGCCCCGGGTGTATCCATGGCCCTCTGAGATTCCGCGGCGCGCTTGCGGGGATGCGGTCCAAGAAGCACTTGTCGCCAGTCTCGGGCCCTTTCGTGAGCCGGCAGAAGGGCTCTACATCTGGGAGTGGGAGTGACCAGGGCACTGGCGCTGTGGTGGGCCTGGGCGGGATGGGGCTGCGGCTCAGGGGATCCATTTCGAGAATGCGGTGCCCTGGACTGCCAGGTGGAAGTGGCGATCGCCACCTGGAAGTCGGACCCGGAACAAGTCAGGAAATGGGTGGAGAGTGTGGAAAGTCCCTGGGCCCGTGCATCTGTGGCCAATGGTGTTGTGACGGCCCATGGCATGGGCGCGGTGCCCCTCTGCACTCTCCTGGAGACTGCGGCTCAGAAAGCTCGCTGCAACCAGGTGGCCAATCGCCCGCACCTGCGCGGTGGAGAGAAGAGCAAGAGTCTGTGACTGTTACGAAGCAGCGGTCGCGCTCCGGGCCTCCCACGCAGCCAGGGTCCGCGCTTCCCACTTTTTCTGGTTCGCCAGGGCGTCTTGCACAAAGATAGACCTTCGAATCAAGCGGAGGAAAAAGCGATTCAGCCAGCGAGTAGGGAAGCCCATGGGCCGTCGGAAGTCGAACAGCAAGACCACCCGGGTGGTGTCCAGTTGGTTCTCCACGTCGTGGGGAAAGGAGTCGTCGAATACAAAGGACTTGCCTTCCTCCCAGGAGGTCTCCAGGCCCTGCCCGGGAAACCGAAGAGCGCAGCGCCCCTCCGGCACGATGAGGCCCAGGTGTCCCCGCAAGAACCCGCGATAGACCCCGTGGTGCACCGGGATGTTCTTTCCGGGTTTCAACACCGAAAAGAACGCGGTTTGCAGTCCAGGAATCCTCTGAAGAAGCTCGGATGTCTTCGGACAGATTCGACAGGCGCCCTCCATCTTTTCTCCAAATCCAAACAGGAAGAAGCTGTGCCAGCCGCTGTCCCCGGCGATTCCGTACTGGCCTGGGTCAATATCGGACAGGGCGGGAATCGGAGCGGGGAGGGCCAGCACCTGCTCCAGCTCCTGGCGGATCTCCCTCCAGTTCTGCTCCAGGGGGGCCAGGAAGGGGAATTCTTCGTTGGAAACCAGGGGTGTGCAGGGGACTTGTGATTGGAGGGTGAGCACGCGGTTCACGCTGTTCATCCATCCTCGGTTCATCGCAGCCCGAGACCATTCTCGAACGCGCACGCGCAGGGAGGTGGACGCCACTGCAGGATTCACTGAATTGTGGCCTCTCGTTCGACCACGGCTGGATAGTGATCCGCGAGGATCAAGCCTCGGAGCATGTCTCCAATGGCCAGGTGGGGCCCGAAAGGCCAAATGCCCCATGCGCCCATGAAGTTGAGAGGGGAGTCCTCGTCGCCACCGTCCGACGGCGCCGGTTCATCGTAGGTGTCGTAGCGGCCCACTTCTACGGGGTTCGTGGGGTCACTGACATCCAGGACCAACACGCCATCCAGGTACCAGGACACGTAGGCAAAGTCCCCCCGCACGTGGACATTGTGGACCACGTGCGCCGGATCCGTCACAAAGGCTCCGACCGAGGTCTCCGGTGCCCAGAGATCCCACACCCGAAGGAACCCGCCGGGGCGCTCCTCAGAGGTAAAGACAAACCGTCCGTCGGCGGAAGGCCAGACGTTGTGAAAGGCACCGCCGTCTTCGGGAACTGAAACCACCAGTTCCTCGGGTTCGACTTTTGGGTCCGACACATCCAACACCGCAAAGCCGGACCAGAAGGCCACGTAGAGTTTCCCATCGACCCAGGCCTGGTCGTGGATGTGGCCCCCTTCGGGAGGGACCCAGTTCCAAAGGCGGTAGGGAGCGGTGGGGTCCTGCACATCCCAGGCGGCGACGGTCTCGGTCATGTTGTCCGAGAGGTAGAGCACCCCGTCCCCGTAGGACAGGTTGTGCACCGACATGCTCGGCTCGCTGATGGTGCCCAGCAGCTCCGGGTTGGCCGGGTCTGAAAAGTCGAAGATCCGCGCCCCGATCTTGTCGTAGGCCTCCCACTCCGGGGAGTCGATTTCGCACCCACACTCCCCATTGGTGAACAGGAGTCCATCCCCGATCTTGATGTCTTTGACAAAGCCCTGGTCGGAAACCCGGGCGAGCACCTCCGGTTGGGAAGGACTCGTGGCATCCACCACCATGAAGCTAAGCGGTGAGTGCAGCCCGGCTTGCACCACGATGTTGTCTTCTCCCCACACATCGGCCCCCCCAAGGAGCTCACCTGGTTCCCCCAGTGGGGTCTCTGAGCGGAACACCAGTCGGTTCTCCCCCACCAGCTGTCGAAGGACAACCTCCGCTCCGGCGGTTTCCCCGGCCTCGCTCGTGCCTTCCACCCATACCCGGTACTCTCCGTCGTCCAGGTCGGAGACGGTTGCAGACAACTCCTGGGACTCTACCGACTCGAGCCGATCGGTGTCCACGCCTTCCACGGTGACCACGTAGTTCCACTCGTTGGGGCCCGTTCCCGGGTCCCAAGTGGCAACCAGTCCATTTTCTCCATCCCACCCCGCTGTGGAAATCCCTGCAAATTCAGCAGGTTCTGGTTGTGCGTCTGGTGTGGGGGTCAGGTCTGGACGACAAGAAGGGAGAAGGCATGCGGCAAGGAGGATTGGGGTTCGCACCGTCGAACCATAGGCCCGCAGTCTCAGGGCCGCCACCTTGCTTCGAATGAAGACGGGTGGGCCGCGTAAGGGGAGAGAGAGATCCCCATGCGCAAATTGTTTCCTGCTGTTCAATCGTTTTTGATCGTCGGTGGCCTGTACGGCTCCCCGATTTTCATGGCCCTTTTTGGCTCTTTGGCCCCGACCCTTGAGGTCGCTCCGCCCCCCGTTCCGAGGGCAGCGTTTTTTCAGCTCTCCTTGTCGGATGCGGAGGAGGCTGGAAGGGAGGAAGACGATGTGCCGGGTGCTCAGAATGAAGCCCAGGGCGAGACCCTTCAGGGTGGTTCGGGGAGCTCATCGACCACCAGGAAAAGTGCTTCAAGCCCCGGCTCGCTTGCCGTGGTGTCGCCGGCTGCTTCCGACGCTCGCCCAAGCTCCTCCCTGGCTGCAAAGGCCATGACGTCGGTGGGCAAGCGACCCTCCAAGCGGGTCCGAAAGAAGCAACGTCGCCGCAAGCGTCGCAAGTGCCTGGATGGCACGGACGACATCACCGAGGTGGGTCACAATCGATACGCCGTCGAGCGGGATCTTGTGGACTACTACGCAAAGGATCTCGAGGCCCTCTCTCGCCTTGCGCGGGTCAAGTGGCATGAAGACGAGGCCGGCAAGGTGGATGGCTTTGAGGTGCGACGGGTGCGTTGCGGCTCGGTGCTCTACGAGGCCGGTCTGCGGAATGGGGACGTGGTTCATGCCGTCAACGGGCGTCGGATTCGATCCCTGGCCCGGGCGATTCCCTTGTGGTGGCAGATTCGTCGTCGACCCGTAGTGCATGTCCGCATCACCCGGGGAGATGACTCCATGCGCTTGTGGTATCGGTTGAGTTGAGGCGGGCTAACCCCCTCCAAGGAAAATCAGCACGCCTCCGTCCTGGGCGGCGCCGATTCCGCTTCCTCCCACCAGCACATCTCCCGCGCCGTCGCCGTTGATGTCTCCCATCCCGTCCAGGCTTGCGCCAAAGAAGTCCGAGGTTTCGTCCCCGGAGATCTTGACGTGGGCGCTTGTCAGCAATTCGGTCCCGGAGACGGGCCCGTGTACCAGGTAGATCGCTCCGCGATCTGCGCTCTGTTCAGAGGAACCCAGCAACAAGTCATTGGAGCCGTCGCCGTTTACGTCGCCCGCCCCCGAGAGCGTGCTCCCTGCCAGGTCCCCCTGGCGCTCGCCGTTGAACACGGCTTCTGCGCTTCCAAGATCGCTCTGGGCGTTGACACCCACCAACAAGTAGCTGACCCCAGCCGACAAGGACTGTGTTCCCTGGCTGAAGACCAGGAGGTCTGTGTTGCCGTCCCCGTCCATGTCGCCCGCGTCCGCGATCGCGGCTCCCGCATAGTCCAAAGCGTACTCCCCGGTGAGCACCACGTCGGCGTTCTGGAGGTCAGAAGAGGGAAGAACACTGTCTCCAAAGAGAACATAGACCTGCCCCGCGTAGGCCAGGCCAGAACCGGACGCGGTGGGGGCGCCGATGGCGTAGTCCCCCAGACCGTCTCCATCCAGGTCGGACAGAGCAGCGAGGGTTGTGCCCGCCGAACTTTGGGAGAGGGAGATCGGGCCACCCACCGAAAAGAGCGCGTCGGCATTTGTCAGGAGAGTGCCCCCTCCCTGGAGAGGCCCGAGAAAGAGCCCCGCCCCGCCGTCTCCGTTGAGTCCGGGCGCACCGACCAGGAGGTCGTCGACCAGATCGCCGTTGACGTCGCCCACACCGGCGAGGGCGTAGCCGGCCTGGTCCTGGCCGACTCCCTCGATCAGAGCGTTGTACTGGTCTGAGCCGCCGCTGGAGGTGCCACCGAGGAACAAAAAGACCGCCCCCGGGTCCCCCGATCCGCTTCCGTTGAAGTGGGCCCCCACGGCCAGGTCCGCCCGGGTGTCGCTGTCCAGGTCTCCCACCCCGGCCACGGAGCGTCCAAAGTGCATGTTGTCGTGGTCCCCCAACAAGAGGATGTCGCCGTCGCTGAAGGAAAGGGTGGGGCGGGCCCACGTGGAATGAAGGGCCACGGCGCCTGCATCCACCCGGCCCTCCGGGTCGTGGAGTTCACTCCCAATGAGAACGGGCTCGACGCTGCTGCCGCCCTGTGGACCCGCAAATACCGCCACGGTGCCCATTGCATCACCGCTCTCCCCGGTCACCCGGAAGTCTGCGGTCTCGGCCAGCAGTGTGGTGTCGTCGTCCCCGTCGCAGTTGGTGTCGCGCCCGTCGTACCAGGTCTCCTCAGCTTGGTTGGGGCTCCCTGGATACACCTGAGAGTCGTTGTCGTCACAGTCCTGGTCGTTCTCCACGGACCCTACGGGAATCAAACCGGGGCAGCCCATCCGAAAGATGTCTGGGTCTCCGTAGCCATCTCCGTCCGCGTCGGCGTAGTAGGGGACACCTTGGAGATCCGGGTCCATCTCGTCCCACAGGCCGTCACAGTCGTCGTCCATCCGGTTGCAGATCTCCACTGCGCCCGTGTAGACCTCCGGGTTTCGGTCGTCGCAGTCCTCTCCCCCTTGAATGGAAATATCGACCCACACACCGTCTGGGATCTCGCACTCCACGAAACCGTCCAGGTCGTCGTCGACCTCCTCCCCGGGGATGCCGTCGAGGCAGTCATCGTCTCGACCGTTGCAGACCTCCTCTGCGATCGGGTTGACCGAGGCGTCCGAGTCGTCGCAGTCTTCGTCGTTTCCAACGAATCCGAGCTCGGGAACGCACCCGGTCTGGACAATGTCCGCCGTGCCATATCCATCCAGGTCACCATCCCAGAACCAGCTCGCTTCTCCGAAGCTGCCGTCGTCTACCGCTCCATTGCAGTCGTTGTCGATGTTGTCGCAGTGCTCCTCAGCCCCGGGAAAGATCAGCGGATTTGTATCGTCGCACTCGTCGCAGGCCAGGAACCCGTCGCCGTCCCCATCGATCTCTTCCACGGTGCCATCGCAGTTCAGGTCGACGTCTGAACCGCAACCCTCGATGACGCTGGGATGGATGTCGGACCGGCTGTCATCACAGTCTCCATTGTTGAGTACGGAGCCATCGATGGTGTCGCAGGAAAGTCCCGGCTCGGACTCCGTGTCCCCGAATCCATCGTCATCTGTGTCGGGAAACCAGGAGAGGGGTCCCCCGATGTTCGGGTTGTAGTCATCGCAGTCCAGGCAGTCTTCACAGGAATCGACATCCACGTGGACCCACCTGGGGTAGGCGCTGCAACTCAGGCTGTGGTGCTCGTCATCCACCAGGCCGTCGCTGTCCATGTCCGCGTACCAGGTCAGGGCGTCGTCGGCGTCGTTGTCCGGGCTCCCGTCGCAGTTGTTGTCCTGGCCGTCGCACACCTCCGGGGCGTCCGGGTACACGGTCTCGTCGTTGTCATTGCAGTCATCGCAGGCAAGGACTCCATCCAGATCGTTGTCCACCAACCCCACCTGTCCGTCGCAGTTCAAGTCCACCGCATCTTCCGGGTTCTCCCCCAGGCAGTCTCCCTCCACCACCCCCGGGTGGATGCTGGCATTCTGGTCGTTGCAGTCCCCGTTGTTTGGCACAAAGAACGGCTCAGGTTGCACACAGCTCACCTGCCCGGGGTCGCTGGCATCTCCAAAGAGATCCCTGTCCGCATCCGGGTACCAGGTGTCCGGAGGTCCCAGGTCTCCATCCAGGTCATCACAGTCCAGATCGTTTTCGGCATATTCGGCTGGCAGTGCACAGGCCTGGAGCCAGTCGGTGGCATCACCAAATCCGTCTCCATCGTTGTCCTTGTAGAAGACGGGGTCTTCAGGGGATAGAAACCGGCTGATGTCGGCATCGTCGATGTCGCCGTCGCAGTCATTGTCGATGCCGTCGCAGATCTCGTTGGCGAGCGGGTTTCGGCTTTGATCAAAGTCGTCGCAGTCCACCAAGGCTGGGTCCTCCGAGGCGGATGGAAAGCCGTCTCCATCGAAGTCCAGGACCCGCTCGGAGTCCACCCAGAGGTTGGTGCAGCCCGTCAGGGCAATGGCAAGAACCACACCTCGTCTCACCAGGTACCTCCCACGGACACTCCCAGGTTGTCGTTCTCCGGGGGTGAGAGCGACAGGCTGGCCACTCCCAGGCCTGCCAGGGAGAGGAGGCTGCCGGAGATCACCAGGGCGTGGTTTCGACGGGAGAGCCGCTCCAGTCCATCGGCTGTGGGCGCGTCATCGCCGTAGATTCGAAAATCCTGGGGGTAGTTCTCAAACTCTTCGGTCTGCTGGGCGCCCAGTGCCACCAGGCTGCCTCCTGCGAGTACCAGACTCAAGCCAGTGGCCGCCCGAATGGGGCGCTTGTCCAGGGGTTGCCCCGTCAGCCAGCCTGTGCGGACATCCCCGGGAAGCACCTGCACAATGTGGGAGACAAGGGGTGCATCGGGCTCTCTCCACTGCAGCAGGTGCTGCCCAGGCCGGACGGAAAACATCTGTCCCAGGACCACCGGATTCCCATTCAGCCAGGCCCTCACCTGGCCGTGGAGTGTGATCTGGGCCGCCGGGAGGGCGAGGCTGTCCGCCTGGACCTGGGTGTAGAGCGCCAGGGCCTCGTCTCCATACCGGGCGTCCAGGGGGGCAGTGACGGAAAACGACAGGGCATGCTGAAAGTCCCGACGGGCCGCTGCCTGGTTGCCCTCGAACAGCTCGAGCGCCCCAGATGCGCCGAACAGGGAGATCAAGAGCAAGGGAGAGACAGGCTCGGGCTGGCACGACAGCGCTTCCTGTGCCTGAAGGGCGAGCGACCGGGCTTCTTCCAGGAGGGCCTCTTCCAGGTGCTGGTGGATTCCCTTGACCGCCGAGGCCAAATCCAGACACGATTCTTGGGTGCCGGGTTCAGAATCTTGCGCCCGCGCGGGGTTCTCCAGGCAGGCCCACACCAGGACGCAGCACAGCAAAGGGAGGGAGCGAGGACGGATCACGGACGACTCCAGCGGACATTATGGCTGAAGCCAGCCGTTTGGCGAGCCCGGTCCCTATTCGATGCTTCCATCCTTGCGGCGATAGGTCCAGAGGTTCTCCTTGCCGACCACCACCTGGATGTCCTTTTCCACGGTCTCATCCTTGTCCAGGAAGGTCAGCGTGTGTGGGCCGGTCATCAGCTCCAGGCGCCCCATTGGCGTCTTGCCAACGCTCTTACCGTCCACCTCCACGCGAACGCCGAAGGGAACCGATGAGAATCGCACCATCACGGGCTCTGCCGACGGAGGAGGGGCTTTCTCACCGGACGCCTCCACCTCTTGGGCCACCTCACCCGCCTCTTCTGGGGCGACCTCACCCGCTTCTTCTGGGGCGACCTCAGCTGCTGGAGAGGCCTCGGTTTCGGGGCGGACTGCACTTGGGGGAGCTGGGGTTTGGGTGGGAACAGCGACAGTTTTGGCGGCAGGTTTAGCGACGTCTGGGACGGAAACCACAGGGACAGCCGGTTCAGCAGGCGGCGCCTCAGGCGCTGTAAGCACCTCGTGCGCGGGAGGGGAGGCCGGCTCCTGGGTCATGAACAGCCCTCCCAACGTGGCAAGCACCAGGACCGCCGCCACGCCTCCAGCGTAGTGGACTTTTGAGATCTTGGTCTCTCCCACCAGGGGGGCCGGAGGGTTGAGGGGCAAGGAGACCGTCGGCGCGGTTGGGGTGCGTGGCGCGTCCCCCAAGAGCAGGGCCATGGTCTCGGTATCCGAATCCACATCCATGGGGGACAATCCAGTTTCAGCGGCGAGGATCTGTCCCACAAGACTGCCCTCGTCACCGGTGGTGCTGAAAACGGTCGTTGTCTCCACGGCTTGCCGGGCCCAGTCCTCCAGGTGCTCTCCGTCCAGCGCGTTCAGGAGCTTCCGGCAGATCTTCGCGACCTCGATCCCCGTGGGTCGTTCCACTGCATCAAAGGCCAGCATGGAACGCAACAGGCGGCTCACCTCAGGGGCTGCGTCCTTCCAAGCGGTGAGGTCCAAGTCCGCAAGCCGTCCAGTCACCTGGTACGCATGGGTATCGGCGCTCTCTCCCGCCCAGCCAAATCGCTTGCGGGCAAGCACTTCGTAGAGGGTCACTCCCAGGGCGTAGATGTCGCTTGCGTGGGAGGCCTCGTCTCCCGCCAAAACCTCGGGAGACATGTACGGAAGGGTGCCCAGCTGGTAGTCCGTGGTATGTGCTTCCCGGGTGACGTTCTTCGCCTTTGCAATCCCAAAGTCCAGGACCTTCACCTCGCCATCTGGGGTGATGCGAAGATTGGCCGGCTTGATGTCTCGGTGCAGCACCCCCAGTGGCTCGCCCGTGAGCGTGGATGGCCGGTTCATCGCGGCGTCGAGTGCAAGCGCCACCTTTCGGACGAGCTGGGGCCCCACCCGGGGGGGAATGGGGTCGGGGTTGGCGGTGAGAGGAAGAAGGGCCGCCAGGTCCGCTCCGGGCACGTACTCCATGACCACTGCAGGTCGACCGCCAACCGTCAACAGGTCCTCGGCTTGCACGATGTTGGGGTGGTGGAGCATGCCCAGAAGCCGCGCCTCGTCCCGCATGCGCTGGGCCAGCTCCGGATCCTTTGCGTCCGGCTTCATGAGCTTCACCGTGACGGTCTTGGCAAATCCGTCGGCGTTTCTCATTTCCGCCACGTAGACCTCGCCAAATCCCCCGGTGGCGAGCAGTCTCAGGAAGCGGAACTTGCGTCCTTTGCTGACGACGTTGGAAGTGTCCTGGGTCACCCCTCGAGGATCGTCCGGTTGGCAGATCCCGTCAAGGGTTGTCAGAGCCCGTCAAGGGGAAGATACGTTACGTGCTGCCCATGAAAACCCTCTGTGCTGCGCCTGCTGTTCTGTTCCTGCTGCTTTCCTGCTCGGGCCAGACCTACAAGACTGCGGTGGAGGACACCGGGGATTCCAACGACACCCAGCCCGTCGATTCTGATGGGGATGGCGTGCCCGACGGCCAGGATGCTTGCCCGGAAGATGGGGACCAGTGGACGGATGCAGACGAAGACGAGGCTTGTGACGAGGTGGATGATGCTTGTCCCGAGGATCCCATGGGTTGGATGGACTCCGATGGAGATGGCCTGTGTGATCCCTCCGACCCCTGCCCAGCGGATCCGCAGAACCTGGACACGGATGGTGACGGCCTCTGTGACGATGACGATCCGTGCCCCGAAGACGCCAACGGTACGGTGGACACGGACGGAGACGGGGCGTGTGACCCGTCCGATGACTGCCCGGATGATGCGAACGGCTGGGTGGACTCCAACGGCGATGGCGCTTGTGACGACTCCGATGATTCGGATGGCGATGGCCTGCTCGATGGGGAAGAAAGGGAGTACGGCGAGGACTGCGCCATGTCCAATGCCTACATGGCCGACACGGACGGCGATGGCATCGGCGACAACGAGGACCCCTACCCCCGGGACCCCTGGCCGGAGTTCATCCTGTTTCGGAACCAGTCTGGCACCATCGACATGATGCTCTCCAACCGGGACGGCACCTTCCAGTCACCGGTGACCCTGGGCGATGTGTACGGCGGCACCAGCAATCCAAACTACCGGTACCTGCAGTTCCTGATTTCCGACTTCAACGACGATGGGCGCATGGATTTCCTGGCCCTGGGCGACGAGGAGCCCGACGATCCCACCAACCCCTACGACATCTGGTACTTCCAGAGGGAAAAGGCCGACGAGATCAACCAGCGCCTGCTGGGCACCTGGGATCGCAAGCCCTTTGGGACCCTGGGGGACTTTGACAACGATGCCCTGGTGGATGTGTTGGCGGCCGAGGTGACCAAGGACAGCAACAACTTCATTGACAATGTGGAGTTGCGCTTCTTTGGAAACCAGGGGCTCATGGAGACCGCCAACTGCTTTGCCACGGCGGATCCGTTGAATCCAGATGGGTGCGCCTTTGTGGAGAAGGATGCGATCAACCTCCATGACTTCGCCCATGGCGAGTGGGCCTTCAAGCTGGCCCAGGACTCGGTTGATGTGGGGGGAGATGGCAACCGGGACGTGGCGGTGCTGCGGTTTGCGTCTGGAGGCAACAGCCCCGCGCCCGTCAAGGTGCTTCATGGAAACGGGGACGGCACCTTCACCGAGCCAGGCACTGCCCTGTTCAGCCACAACAGTGGTGACTGCGGCGCCTCCCCGGCCAACTCGGTCTTGTTTGGGGACTTTGACTCCAACGATGTGGGGGATGTCATCGCGGGTCTCGATGACGATGGAGATGCGGGAAGTGCCTGGTTCTACCCAGGGACCGTGGCCAGCGGGAGCTATGAAGTAGACACCTCAGTCTGCACGGAGGCATTCGACCTGAATCCAGCGTCCGAGTCCGGGGGCGAAAACGCGGGTCACTCCTCGTCGGCCCGGGCCTTCGACTTTGACTTCAACGGCGTTCTCGACATCATCGTTGGCTACCGGTACGAGGGTCCCTGGTCGGGCCCCTCCCGAACGGTCCTGCTCTTCGGGAACGGGGATGGCACCTTTGCCTCTTCGGCCCAGGTGCGAGAGTTTTCTGGCGACAACAACTACGCGAGTCAGTTCGCGGTGCCCCGCCGTCTTTGTGAGCGCTTTCCCCTGTAGCCCTGTGCTGTAGTCCCCGAAAGTGGAGGGGCGTTGGACGCACCATCTCCCGATGCGGGTGGGATTCTTGGATTGGCCCGGCGGCTTGCGGGGGGCGTGTTCCTGGTCACGATGTTGGGCCAGGCGGCCGCGCTCGGTTTGCAGCTTCTCCTGGCTCGCTTCATGGGCGTGGAGGGTTTTGGTACCTACGTCTACGTGTTCACATGGCTCATGATCGCCTCCGTGGTGGTGCCGCTTGGGCAGGCCCGGGTCATGCTGCGGTTTGTGTCCGCCTACCGGGCCGAGGGACACATGGGCCGCCTTCGCGGCGTCATCGCAAACGGCCACAGCCTGGTGGCACGCACCTGCCTGGGGGTTGGGTTTGGGGTTGCGGGGCTGGTGCTTGTCACTGGCGGTGCGGGCAGCTCCATCGGACGTGCCGCCCTCGTGGCGTGCGCTGCCCTGCCGGTCGTGGCGTGGAAGAACCTGCAGCTGGCCATTGCCCACTCCCTGCGAAAGGTCGTGCTGGCGAAGGGAATGGACGAGCTGGGCATTCGCGTGGGGCTCGCGGTCTCCTTTCTGGGCCTCTTTGGCGTCCAGGACCATCCACCGGGGGCAGCCCAGACGCTCCTCTTGCTCGGAGGCGTGAGTGTGGCAGTGGGGCTTTGGGTGCGCCGCGCATGGCGCCTCGAGCTTGGGGAGGACTGGTCCGGTCCTCGGGAAGAGGCGGCCTCTCTTTGGTTTCGGACCGGCCTGGCGCTGGTCTTGTTGGATGGCATGGCCATGCTCTTGAGCCGCACGGACATCGTGCTCCTTGGGGTGCTTCGAGACACGACAGATGCAGGCACCTACGCCATCGCTTCTCGGCTCGCGACCCTGGCGCTCCTGGGACTCATGGTGGTCCAAGCCCCGATTGTTCCCCTGCTCTCAGAGAGGTTTGCAACAGGTCGCATGGGAGAGTTTCTGCGCCTCATTCGCTGGGCCACCCGGGTTGCCATGGGGCTCTCCTTCGGGTTGTCTGCGGTCTTGCTGTTGGGATCGGAGGGGCTGTTGGGCCTCTTTGGCCCGGAGTTTGTGGCGCGAAGAGACTGTCTCGTGGTGCTCACTGTGGGTCTCGCGCTCAACGCCGTCCTGGGACCCACAGGCACGGTTCTGTGGATCACCGGCCGGGAAAAGCAGCTGGCTGCATTGCAGGGTGCAGGCCTGTTGTTGAACGTCCTTCTCAATCTCTGGTGGGTCCCCCGGTTCGGCATTGTGGGGGCAGCTTGGGCCACCGTGGTGTCCCACACGGTGTGGAATCTCTGGGCGGTGGTGCGAATTCGCGCCGAGTTTGGTTTTACGACCCTGCCGGTGGGGTGGTTGGATGCGGCAGGAGGACTGGAGGACGCGCCCTAGGCATTGTCAACGGGGTGCGGATGCCCTAGTCTTCCCCCATGTCCACTGTGATTCTAATCGCCGGACTCTTCGTGTTTCTGGCGCACATGCTGGAGCTCTTGTTTGAGCGCACCCGCATTCCGGACATTCTTTTGCTGATGGTGCTGGGGCTCCTGGTGGGGCCGGTGTTTGGGTTGCTAACCAATGATCATCTGGGCCGGGTCGGAGACTTTCTCTCCCTTCTGACCTTGCTGGTGATTCTCTTTGAGAGTGGACTCTCTCTTCGGTTGGGCTCGCTCTTTCGGTCTGCGGGCCGGGCAGCCCCCTTTGCCTTGGTCAGCATGGTGCTGGCCATCGCTGCCATTGCCTATGCGCTGCGGGTCCTGATGGGGTTGGACCTCTGGATGGCTGTGTTGGGCGGGTTTATCCTGGGTGGCACGAGCTCAGCGGTGGTCATTCCCATGCTCAAGGCGTTGAAGGCTTCCGAGTCCACCATGATGATGCTGACGTTGGAAAGCACCGTGACCGACGTGTTTTGCATCATTGGCACCGTGGGAATTGCGGCTAGCCTTGCGGCGGGGGAGCAGGTGCAAGCGGGGGGACTCTTGGGCAAGGCGGCCCTTTCTCTTCTGCTTGCCTGTCTTCTGGGTGTGATGTTTGCCGTCGCCTGGAGCGTGGGGTTGACCTTTGCAAGGCGCCTCAGGGACACGCTCTTCACGACCCTGGCCGGGGCCATGGTGGTCTTCGGGCTTGCAGAGGAGATGCAGGTCAGTGGGGCAATTGCGACCCTGACTTTTGGAATCGCTCTGGGCAATCTGCCCAAGAATCTCGTCCTCACAATTGAGAGCGAGGGGTCCGACCACCCGGTGCGCCTGGGGTTGCGGGAGATTGGAGGTGTGGAGAAGCGTCTCTACGCGGAGACAGTCTTCCTGCTCAAGGCCGCTTTCTTCTTCTACCTGGGCATGCAGGTGGCACCTGCGGATCTCTTGTCCAGTGCAGGGCTTATCGCCCTGGTCTTGGCGTGGGTTCCGCTCGTTCCCCGGTTGCCGGTGGTTTGGATGTTTATGGATCCAGCGAGCACCACCCGACGGGAGGGGCTCCTGGGGTCTGTGTTGGTTCCGAGGGGACTTGCGGCCGCGGTCCTGGCCACGCTGCCGGTGCAGATGGGGCTGGCTGGGGGAGAGGCGCTGCGCGATGTGGTCGCCATGACGGTGTTCCTGAGCATCGCCTCGGTATCAGTGATGGTCTTCCTGGTGGAGCGAGGCAAGCTGGATGGACTCGGTCGGGTGGTGTTCGCTTCCTTTGCTGTTTCGGCGGACACCGACGCGCCGGAGGTTGAAGCCCAGGAGGCCGAGTCTTCAGAGGACGATCCCAGGGAGGCCGTGGAATGATCCGCTTGTTTCTTTTGGCGTTTGTGGGGCAGGCCGCCTGCGCTGGCGGACCGGTAGGCTTCAATTCCCCGGTGACCAATGAATCCACGCTTGTTCACTACGTGAGCCGGGAACAGGCGGAGGTGGAGGAGCGAAAGATCGCCCGGCGTGAACTTCGGGACCCTCGGCTCTACAACCTGCCGGCCAATGGACACCTGGAGCTCTTGATCGGGCGGCCCACGCTGGAGGCGGCGGACACGGCCCAATTCCAGGTCATCTTCGCCCGCGGTGAGGAGGTTCTGGGGCGGGTCGAGGGACCACGAGATGCACCGGAGATGCCGGAGTTCGTGGGCGGTCCCTGGACCAACACCTTGTTTGTTCAGATCCCCAAGGACGTGGCGCGACCCTTTGAGGTGCTCATCGTCGATGAACTCGCGCAGGTTCGCTATGAATTCCTGGTGCGAGAAGACGGGCGGGTCAAGCGCGTGGGGCGCAGTCGCTGAAGGGCAAATGGTCCAGGTCCACGTTGCCTCCCGAGAGCACGACCCCGACCCGTCGGAATCGATTGGGCAAGAAGTCCTGGGACAGCACGGCCGCTACCGAAACCGCAGCGCTGGGCTCAATGAGGATCTTCATTCGTTCCCAGACCAGCCGCATGGCCCTCGCCGTGGCGTCGTCACTCACCACGACCACCGACTCGACCAGGTCCCTCACCACGGGCCAGGTCAAGTGGCCCATGCCCGTGAGCAGTCCATCCGCGATGCTGGACGGGTTTGTCTGGGGGATCCATGCTCCGGCAGCCTTGGATTTCGCCGCGTCATCTGCCCCGGTCGGCTCTGCTGCAATGACTTGAACTGCCGGGTTCATTTCCCGAAAGGCGAGGGCAATGCCGGAGATGAGCCCACCTCCCCCAATGGGCACAACCACTGCGTCTAGATCTGGCACCTGCTCATTCAGCTCCAGGGCCACGGTGCCTTGACCTGCAATGACCTCGGCTGAGTTGAAGGGGTGAAGCAGGCTGGCCCCCGTCTCTTGTCGAACGGCCTCTGCCGTCTCTTCCCGGGCCGCCAGAGTGGGGGGACAGGGAATGACCCGGGCTTCGTATTCTTCCACCGCTCGTTTCTTCACACCCGGTGCGTTCTCGGGCATGACAATGTGTGCCGGAATTCCCCGAATCTTTGCTGAAGCTGCAACGGCCTGGGCAAAGTTCCCGCTGCTGTGGGTCACGACCCCCCGAGCAGCGACCTCCTCTGGCAGGGTAAGAACGGCGTTAAGCGCGCCACGCATCTTGAAAGCCCCGACGCGCTGGAAGTTCTCGCACTTGAAGAAAAGGGAGGTCCCCGCCATGCCGTCCAGGGTCCGGCTTGTCAGCACAGGCGTGCGGTGAATGTGGTCTCCGATGCGCTGGTGCGCATCTCGGATGGTCTTCAGGTTCGCAGCGTAGTTCGGCATGGGTGGCTGTCTGCATGGTAGCAATTCCTATGGTGGACCTCCCAAAGCCGGTGCTCGCGCCGTTCTTTCTCACCTGTTTGGTGGGGTGTCCGTTCATCAATGGAGCGGATCTCGCCAAGCGCCTGGACATGGACGGAGATGGGGTGAACCTATCGGTGGATTGTGATGACTCGGACCCGGACGTCACGCTGCGGGTCTTTTTTCTGGATGAGGATGAGGATGGCTTTGGAGCCAAGGCGGTTCAGGGGTGCGAGCAGCTGGCCCAGTGGTCCACGGTGGGAACGGACTGCGATGATGGCGAGCCGGATGTGTTCCCAGGCGCACCGGAGCTCTGTGACGGCCGGGACCAGGACTGTGATGGTGAGGTGGATGAGGACGCCAGCGATGCGCTGGTGTTCTTCCAGGACCGGGATGGGGATGGGGATGGGTTTGGTGCCGGTGACGCGCTGCGAGCGTGTGAACAGCGCTCGGGTACATCCACACAGGGCGGGGACTGTGATGACGACGCTTGGGAGGTCCACCCGGACGCGGAGGAGGTCTGTGGCGATGCAGTGGACAACGACTGTTCTGGTGAGGCGACCGGGTGCCATCTGGTGGGACGGGTGAACCTCGGTCAAGCCGCGCTGCACTTGATGGGGGTGAGCGAGCAGGACGAGTTGGGGGGCGCGGTGGCTTTTGGGGGTGACCTCTTCGGGGAAGGTGGGCAGACCCTCGTGGTGGGGGCCCCTGAGGAGAACCGCAACATGAACCGTGCGGGCGGGGTGTACGTGGTCTCAGGAGGCAGCGCTGGCGCAGCCGCCGTGAACGTGGCCGACCCTGTTTGGATATACGGGGACGAGCAGTCCATGGACGTGGGCAGCGCGATTGCAGGGGGGAGTGATTGGAACGAAGACGGATGGGTGGACTTGGTTGTGGGCGCATCCAACAAGGCGCGGGTCTTCTTGTTTGAAGGGCCCCTGGATGCAAACAGGGCGGTGTCCGACGCGGAGGTTGTGCTGGAGACCGCAGAGCGGGGAACCGAAGCCGGCGCCTCTCTTTCCGCCCTGGGAGACATCAACGGCGACGGGGAAGAGGATCTCCTGGTGGGAGCGCCGAAGTACGACTCCGGCGGAAACGACAACAAGGGGGCTGCTTTCTTGGTTCTTGGCCCCATTCTGGAGAGCACACTGGGAGAGGGGAACGAGGCTGTGTTGTTGGGAAGCTCGTCTGCAGGTCACGCGGGATCTTCCGTGGCGCTCGCTGGAGACACCAACGGAGACGGCATCTCTGAGGTTCTTGTAGGGGCGGAGGGAATGGAAGGGCCTGATCTTCGGTCTGGGGGGGTCGGCTTGTTTCAGGAGCCGCCCGGGGGGATCACGCAGTTTAACGACGCGGATTCCTTGATCCTCGGGCTCAACAGGAATGACCACCTGGGCACTTCTGTGGCGGGGGTGGGTGACCTCAACGGGGACGGGCTGGAGGATGTCGCTCTCGGGGCGCCGGGTTGGGGCTCGAATCTGGATGAACAAGGCAGGGTATACGTGCTCCTGGGCGCTCTGGATGTCGTTCCGAGCCTGCTTTCAGCCTCAGCCACCTTGACCTCCATGGAAGAGGGGGCCCAGGTGGGTTCGGCTGTTTCGGGTGCGGGGGATGTCAACGGGGATGGCCTCGCTGATCTCTGGGTGGGTGCACCCGGCCTGAATGGGGCGCAGGAGGTGGGTGTGGGAGCGGCCTTTCTCTTGCTGGGGCCCATTTCCGGTTCCCTTCTGCTGGAGGACAGTGCCACGGCGCAGGTTCAAGGCGTGCTGGAAGGGGGAGGGGCCGGAAACCAGCTCGCTGGGGGCGGAGATGCAAATGGAGATGGGGTTCTGGATCTCTTGATGGGTGCCCCCTTCGAAGACTCCAACGGCCAGGATTCAGGGGGTGCCTACCTGGTGTTGGGGATTGGCAGTTGAGGCGCCTCTTTCCCCCCACTTCTTGGCTGAATCACCCGATCCGGGGCTTGGCCCGTACCCTCGTGGCAGGAGAGCACCCAGCAGCAAGCCAGGTCCTGGAACGGGTCGTCTCCAAGATGGTGGATCGTGTCGCGGCCATGCCCTGGCTTATGGCCTGGGGCATCGTGGGGCTGACCTTTCTGTTCGAACTGGGGGTGTGGGGGCGTCGAGGACGTCGTTTTTCCTCCTTGTCTGGGGAGAGGCGTGCTGGGCATGTGCATGCCTGGCGGGAAAGCTCCATCGGTCTGTGCAGGGACTGGGTGGAGTTTTATGAGCGCATGTTGTCCTTTCTCTGGTACTCGGAGCCAGAGCCCAGGCAGGGCTTGGAGCCGAGGCAGAACTGATGGCTCGAGAAGTTTCTTGCGACATTTTGGTGGTGGGCTCAGGTCCGGGCGGGGCCATGACCGCTTCTGTGCTGGCTCGGGCAGGTCGGGACGTCCTGCTCGTGGAGGAAGGACAGCACCTTGGCGTGGATTCAGCCCCCGCTCACAGCGCCGAGGAGATGTCGCAGAAATGGCGCTACGGTGGACTGTCGGCGACCTTGGGTGTGACGAAGGTGACGTGCATTGAGGGCCGGTGCGTGGGCGGGGCCAGCGAGACCAACGCTGGGCTGTACCACGCCCCCCCTCCGGACACCCTGGATCTGTGGGCGCAAAGGTATGCCATTTCTGACTTTGGAGCGGATGCCCTGGCCCCTCACGTTGCGTCCATGTTGAAGGATGTGCCCGTGGCCAGGCACCCGGGGGGGCTCAGCTCCATCTCCAAGCGAATGGAGCAAGGGGCCAACGATCTGGGGTGGAGATCGGCAGAGCTCCCCCGTTTCTGGGCCTATGCCCAGCAGGATGATGGTGTGTGGACGGGAGTGCGCCAGTCCATGACCCAGACCCTGGTACCTCAAGCCGTCGCGGCCGGATGCAAGCTGCTTTCGAACACGCGGATTCATCGGCTGGAGTCAAAGGGGAGGCGGTTTGTGGTGGCCCACGGCCACGGGGGGGGCGATGCGCTTCAGATAAGGTTCAACTCGGTCTTCGTGTGTGCCGGCGCCATTCAGACCCCCTTGATTCTGCGACGGAGCGGGGTCACGCACCACGTGGGGAACACCCTCACCCTCAACCCGATGATCCGGGTGCTGGCGCGGTTTGAAGATCCCATCAACGACCCGGGCCGAGGGGTGCCCGTGCTTCAGGTTGAGGCCTTCAAACCGGCCATGACCCTGGGGTGTTCCCACAGCGATGTACAGCACCTGGCCTTGTGGATGGGGGGGGATCCGGGCTCCAAGCAGCGGCTTCTCTCCCAGTGGCGGCACCTGGCGATCTTGTATGTGAAGGTGATGCCCTCTGGGTTCGGCAAGGTGCGCTCCTTGCCCTTCGTTGATCAGCCCTTGATTCGCTTTCCCATTGGGCCAGGGGATTTCGAGCAGCTCTCTGTGGGGCTTGGCAGGTTGGGGGAGCTCGCCTTTGCGGCGGGGGCGGTGGAGATTTGCCACCCCGTTGGAGGGGCCCTCCCTGTGCAGCGAGGGCAGGATCCGGCGCTGCTCGGGAAGGGAATCGGACCGGGAACCGTGTCCCTTTCGGCCATTCACTTGCACAGCACCTGCCCCATGGGAGAGGCGCCAAGCTCGGCGACGGACTCCAACGGGCGTGTGCGGGCGACCGAGGGGCTCCGGGTGAATGATTCCAGCCTCCTGCCTGCCTCCCCGGGCATCAATCCCCAGGGGCTGGTCCTGGCCATCGCCCGGCGCAACGCGGTGGCGTTCCTGGAGGGCAGATAGGCCCTACTGGATAGAGAGGCAGCTGACCTCGTCGGTGGTCAGGTTGCGGTCGTAGAGGCGCCAGTCATCCAGGGCTCCGATGAAGCTGCGGTTGTCGCACCGGTTGTCGATGGAGGAGCAGGTGCCCAGGGTGATGTCGGCGGCGGCGTCGTTCATGGTGCCCGAGGCGGTCGCGCTGGCATCGAGGGTTCCGTTGACGAAGACATGCTGCATGGAGCCGTCGAAGACCGCACACACGTGGCTCCAGGCGTTCTCTGTCAGAGGCGCTGCCGCTTGGGTGGAATGTTGCCCTGAGCTTGTAAAGACCTGGGAGGTCAATACGCCCGCCGTGGAGGCGCTGGAACCGCTGGTGGCACCCACGGAGAAGCTGTCCGTGGCGTCGCTTCCATCTCCCTGCAGGTCCTTGCTCCAGAGAATGTGGCTGTCAAAGGTGGCGTCATAGCTGGGCTTTGCCCACCCGCAGGTGGTCCAGGCCGTGAAGCCGTCCAGGTCCGCGTGGTCCGCAATGGCGATATTCGCGGACCCGTTGAACCAGGTGGCGCCGTTGTTGTTGCCGTCCCGGTCTGCGGCGGCGCTGATGTTTGTGGCGATCCCGTTGTGGCCGTTGCCGCTGCTGTCCGTGGCGCCCGCATTCAGCGCCAGATGCACCACCATGTCGTCGGGCACCAGGTTCTCGTCGGTATTGCCGTCGCAGTTGTTGTCAACCAGGTCGCAGATTTCTGCGACAGATGTGTTCACGTTGATGTCGCCATCATCGCAGTCGGTCGAGTCGTCGGCCACGTAGGCGAGTCCGGGGGCTGCGCAGGCAGTGGTGCCGCTGTCGTTTTTATCCCCAAACCCGTCCGCGTCGACATCGGCGTACCAGGTGGAGGCATCGGCGGCGCTGTCTTCGTCGATGGTCCCATCACAGTTGTTGTCGATCCCGTCGCAGGTCTCGCTGGCTCCCGGGTTCACGCCGGTTGCCGCATCGTCGCAGTCGTCGCCGCCGCTAAAGGAGCCCACCCCGTCCCAGCCACCGCCGTCCACGGTGCATTCCACGTACCCGTCGGAGTCGTCGTCCACCTCGTCGTCGGGAATCGTTCCGCCGCAGTCGTTGACCTGGCCGTCGCACAGTTCGGCGGCGCCAGAAAACACCGAGTCATCCGAGTCCAGGCAGTCCGTGCTGTTGGCGACGAACCCAGTGGGGCTGTTGCAAGCGACGACTGGGTTGTAGAGGTCTCCATAGCCGTCGCCGTCCCCGTCAGCGTAGAAGGTCTGGGCGTCCGAGGCGTCTTCCTCGTCGGTGGTGCCATCGCAGTCGTTGTCTACGCCGTCGCAGGTTTCCTCCGCCCCGGGGAAGATGTCGTCGCGCCCGTCGTCGCAGTCGTCGTCCGTGCTGGCGTAGCCGCTGGGAAGCGTGCATTCGTCGGTGGGGCTGGCAGCATCGCCGTATCCATCGTCGTCGGTGTCAGCGTAAAAGGTGGTCAATACCCCTTCATCCGTGGAGCCATCGCAGTTGTTATCGACGCCGTTGCAGACTTCCGTCTCGGCTGGGTTGATGGCGATCTCCGTGTCGTCGCAGTCGTCCCCGTTTTCCGCGTAGCCTGTGGGTTTTTCGCAGGCTTCCACGCTCTGGGTGCTGTCCCCGAAGGTGTCTCCGTCGCCGTCCACAAAGTAGGTGGTGGTCACTCCGTCGTCGGCGGTGCCGTCGCAGTCGTTGTCCTTGTCGTCACACACCTCGGCATTGCCCAGGTAGATCTCGGCATCGGTGTCATCGCAATCCGTCGGAACGCTGGAGGTGTTCGATGGCTGGTTGCAGGAGAGAGAGGGGCTGCCGATGTCGCCGTGGCCGTCTCCGTCGCTGTCCGCGTACCAGGTCCCCACGTCCAGGGCATCGTCCTCGTCGACCACGGAGTCGCAGTCGTCGTCTGCGCCGTTGCAGTACTCGGAAGCGCCCGGGTAGGCGTTCGCGTCGGTGTCGTCGCAGTCGCTGCTGGTGGTGGTATAGCCGGTGGGCAAGGCGCAAGCGGTCATCGTGGACGCCGCATCCCCAAAGCCGTCTCCATCGGAGTCCGCGTAGAAGGTCGAGCCCCCTGTAGCTTCTCCTTCATCCACATTTCCGTCGCAGTTGTTGTCGATCCCGTCACAGGTCTCCAACACACCTGGGTAGGTGGCAGCATCTGTGTCATCACAGTCGTTTGCGCTTGCGACGGTGCCGGAAGGTGTATCGCACCCGCTGAATGGGGAATTGGGGTCACCGTGACCGTCCCCGTCCGCATCCGTATACCAGGTGGTGGCGTCCACGGCGCCCACTCCATCCGTGTCGCCGTCGCAGTTGTCGTCCACGCCGTTGCAGGTCTCAAGAGCCTCCGGGTGCACCTCGTCGTCAGTGTCGTCGCAGTCCCCGCCGGCGGAGACCCGGTCATCGATCGGGTCGCAAGAGGCCACTCCATCGGCGCCGTCCCCAAAGCCATCTCCGTCCGCGTCGATGTACCAGGTACGTGGATCCACCGGGTCGTTGTCCACCACGCCATCACAGTCGTTGTCCGTGCCGTTGCAGTACTCGTCGGCGCCCGGGTAGATCGCCGGGTTTGCATCGTCGCAGTCTTCGTCGTCGGTGTACCCGTCCCCATCGATGTCGGTGGGCAAGACAGGGGTGCCGGTGTCGTCCTCGGTGCCGGTCTCCACCGGTTCGCCCGTGTCCTTCGGAGGGGCGCTGGTGTCGTTTGTGGGCTTGTTTCCACTGCAGGCAACGAGAAAGGACAAGAGGAAGAGTGCAGGGGTGCGCATGGAGCGTCTCCACGATGAATGAGGCAGTCTACCTCACATGGTTCACCCTTGGATGGTACTCGCCGGATCTTCCGTGGCCATGGGTGCGGACCTGCAGGTGGAGGACTTCGAGGACATCGCCGACTGCACAGGGGTCACCCTGGACACCACCACGGTGTACGTGGGCAGCGCCTCAGGCCAGTGGGAAGATCACGCGAACAACACGCGGTGTCGGCGGACTTCGGGTTTGATACCACATGCAACGGGCCGTTTCACGCCAGGATCGAGGCCGACGGAACCCTTCAGGCAAAGGGGGCGTGTGGCATCGACCTGGTGACGATGATGGCTACCCTGGAGCTTGGGCTGGCCGGGAGCGTGGCGGCGGATGGGACGGTGGCGGGGACCGCGGACATTTCGGTGGTGGCGGTGCCCGGGAGCAACACCGCGAGCTGGACCGGGGAGGTGGTGGGGGACACCCTGACCGTGCACTTGGACACGACCGCGAGCATCGCCGGGGGAAGCGTCGCCTTGGCGGGGACGATGATGGCGACGGCACAGTAGCTGGGTTTCGCCCACCGGAAGGGCGGCCTCCTGTGGTCGCCGTCGTCGCGGGGAGGGAGACGGGCGCCAGGCTACTCGCCGCCGGGTGCTTCCAGGTCCTCGAAGGCCACGAAGTCGCCGTCTGCATCCGTATGGCAGCCGTAGCAAGCGGCCTCCCGGCCGGAAAAACCGTCGATCTCGCCGGTGCCAATCTTGAACTTGGCCCAGAACCAGTCACCGTGCTCCGGGTCGTAGCCGGTGATTTTCTGCATTGCGGTCAGGGCGTGGCCACCGCCGTCTACCAGGGTGCCGTCCGGATCGGTGTAGCCGCACTTGACCAGGGTGCCGCCGTTGGGGATCTCGGTGCCATCCTCGATGGCGGACAGGGTGGCGTCATCTCCCCAGATCTGGACATAGGGTCCGTGGGTTCCGTCCGCGGAGGGTTGGATTCCCTCCCAGCCAGTAGGCTCGCTCCACTCGCTGAACCCCTCAATGGCATCCCAGAGGTCGGCGGCGATGGCGGCGTCGTCGAAGGTGGCGGTGTCATCATTGCTGTCCTTGTCGGGGCAGGCGGTGAGGAGGAGGAGGGAGAGAGGAATCGAAAGGCGCATGGAGTCTCCAGACCTGGGACTGTAGCATCTCCTCGTGGGTGCTCAGAGGGTTAGACTTCTGACAGCATTTGTGGAGATTCGCCATGCCCCGTCTACAGACCCCCTTTACAGAGCAGGTGGGGATTGAGGTGCCGCTTATCTGCGGGGCCATGTACCCGTGCTCCAATCCGGAGCTGGTGGCGGCGGCGTCCGAGGCCGGGGGCATAGGCATCGTGCAGCCGATCTCGCTGACCTATGTGCACGGTCATGACTTCCGGGAGGGGCTGCGGTTCATTCGAACACTCACTGAGAAGCCCATCGGGTTCAACGCCATCGTGGAGCAGTCTTCCAGGACCTACGAGGATCGAATGCGGGGTTGGATTGACATCGCCCTGGAGGAGGGGGTGCGTTTCTTCATCACCGCGCTCGGCAAGCCGGACTGGGTGGTGGAGAAGGTGCACGCGGTGGGGGGAGTTGTGTACCACGACGTGACCGAGCGGAAGTGGGCTCAGAGAGCGCTGAAGTCGGGGGTAGATGGGCTTATTTGTGTCAATAGCCGGGCCGGGGGGCACGCGGGCCAGTTGTCGCCCCAGGCCCTGTTGGAGGACATGGGTGACCTGGGTGTGCCCCTTGTCTGTGCCGGGGGGGTTGGGGATGAGGCGGACTTTGTGCGGGCCTTGGAGATGGGGTACGCAGGCGTGCAGATGGGCACGCGGTTTATTGCGACAACCGAGTGCACGGCCCATGGGGACTACAAGCAGGCCATCGTTCAGGCAACGTCGGACGACATCGTGCTAACTGACAAGATCTCCGGGGTGCCGGTGGCGGTGATCAAGACCCCGTACATCGAAAGGGTGGGCACTCGTGCGGGAGCCCTCATGGGTTGGATGCTTCGGCACCCGAGATTCAAGCACTGGGCCAGGCTCTGGTACACCTTGAAGTCCATCTGGCAGCTCAAGCGCGCGTCCATGCAGGGCATGAACTACAAGGACTACTTCCAGGCGGGCAAGAGCGTGGACGGGGTGGTAGCCGAGGAGTCGGCCGAAGCGGTAATCCGGCGGTTTGCCGAGGCAGTCGAGCCGGGGACCGGGTAACGCGCCCCCCCCAGCCTCCCGCCGGGCCGCGGAGGTGGGGGGGATACGGCATCTCCCCCATGTCCCTGCCCAGCCTCCCGCCGGGCCGCGGAGGTGGGGGGGATACGGCATCTCCCCCCTCCCCATGTCCCTGCCCAGCCTCCCGCCGGGCCGCGGAGGTGGGGGGGATACGGCA
>CAZRYF010000053.1:0-1612 GCA_964604165.1 uncultured Enterobacterales bacterium | reverse complement strand
TCTCCCCCCTCCCCATGTCCCTGTTGATTCTCGAGCGGAAGCCGGCGTCTCTTAGGCGGCTTTCTGGCCTTCCTTGGATGCGTATATGGCCGCGCGAAGGCTCAACTGGTTTCGCAGGGCCGTGACCAGGGGAGCGGGAACGGGCCGTTGGCGAAGTCGGGAGACCTGTCGCGCCGAGATTTTGAGCGCCTCGCACACCTCTTCTCGGGAGAATTGAGTGCCGAGCGCCTGTGCTGCTGCGGCCTTTATGAGGGTGGTTCGGGGGTTCTCATCCATGGTTGAGAGGGTCGCTGACTGGACCGAGGCGGGAAGGTCTTCTAGGCGAAAGTGTGTGTCTCTCGGATTCGCCACACCGTATCGGTCCCCCAAACCGCCGAGATCCAGTCTGGGGATCCGGTCTCGTACGCGCCCCTTCAGGTCGCCGAGTCCAAACCGAAGTCCCACCAGGTTTGGCAGGCTGGAGCCATCATGAAAGGGGTCGAGGGGGAGGTTGTGTCGCTCCCGCTGCTCGAGGATGTAGTGAAAGGCTCGTTGCAGGTGGTGTTGGTCTCGCACATCCCGAAGGTGGGCTTCTGCGAAACCGGTGTGCAGGTCCAGGTGGTATTGCAGGGAAATTTCCACCCGCCGGGCAAACTCCCCTGCATTGGCTCGCCGGGTCATGCACATGGAATGAATGTGTGTGTCCGCCGCGCAGTATGCGACCAATCCAAATTCCCGGCCCTTGCTTAAGAAGATGCGAGAGAGGGTCTGTCTGGATGAAACTGAGGGGGCGATGACCGCGTCTTTGCGGAGTCGCATCATAATGTGCCAGGCGAGTGCCATGAGTACCTCCGCATCCACCCTGCGCACCAAAGGGGGCGATGACAAGACCTTTCTTTAGGAGGCGGACAGAAAATGGTCGATAGGTCTCCGCTGTCCCCCTGGGAGCGACACGGGGAAGGTCATGGGGAATCCCCACGGCGGAATGTCAGGCCAGGTGGGCGTCAGTCGGTGGTGAGGGTGACGTCGTCGATGCGGAAGCTGAAGCTGTTCTGCTGGGTGACGCTGCCGACGAGGAGTTGGACCCAGTTTGTGTGGCCGCTGGAGGTGAGAGACTGGGTGATCTCTGTCCAGGCCTGGGCGGGAACGGTGAGGGTCGAGGGGGCGTCTTCGTCGCGGCGGATCTGGATGTCGATCGAACTGGTGAAGGGGTTGTAGGCCCAAAAGGCCACCTGCACGGTCTCGGTGCCCAGGGCGGGCAGGGGGATCTCCAACCGTACGTCCTGGGGATTGACCCCGTCGCGGTTGTAGAAATTCAGTGCGTAGCTGCCGCCGTGGGCGGAACCAAAGCCGATGCTGGAGGTGCCGGTGCCGTCGTGGAAGACTGCCTCGTCGGTGAAGACCTGGGTGCCGGTGGCGCCGTCCACGAACAAGCTCGTGTCCTCGAAGTCCTGACCATAGCTGCCACCGCCCTCGGGCGCGGGGTCGGTGTCCGCGTCTGCGTCGGCGTCGGCGTCTGCGTCGGCGTCTGCATCGGCATCGGCATCGGCGTCTGCATCGGCATCGGCGTCGGCGTCTGCGTCTGCATCGGCGTCTGCATCGGCGTCTGCATCGGCGTCTGCATCGGCGTCTG
>CAZRYF010000052.1:0-37754 GCA_964604165.1 uncultured Enterobacterales bacterium | reverse complement strand
TTCACCCGCTGAGATTTACACCACCACCGACGTCACCTGCACCGCCACCACCGAGGATGTGGACGGGGACGCCGTGACACTCAGCTACAACTGGTTCGTAAACGGTGCGATCGCAAGCGCGACTGGCGACACCCTGGACAGCGACCTGTTCGTCAAGGGGGATCTCCTGCGTTGCTCTGTCGTCCCCTTTGATGGGGAGAATGAAGGCACGCCTGTGCCATCTGGGGACCTGCCGGTGCTCAACACGGCCCCCACCTTGACCGGGGCGTCCATCTCACCGGACCCGGCGTATGAAGGCGACATCCTGACCGCCACCCCTGGCTACGACCCCCAGGCCATCGACCCGGACACCGCCGACACGATCTCCTTCAACTATGACTGGTACGTCAACTCCACCCCCGTGGGGGGCGCCGCCACGTCCGAGACCCTCACCAGCGACTCCTTCGGCTTTATGGACGTGGTGGAGGTGCGGGTGACCGCCTTTGATGGCGAAGACTACAGCCCCGAGGTGTACAGCAACCTGGTGACCGTGGCCAACAGCGTGCCGGTGATCACGGCCGTGGACTGGGACGTCCCCGCCCTCTACACAGACACCTTCGCCCAGGCGACCGTCTCCGCCACCGACACGGACGGAAGCGCCCTGGAGTACACCGCCCAGTGGACCGTCAACGGCTCCACCGTCTCCACCGTGTCCTCCATGAACCCCACCTTCGTCCTGGCCAGCGCGCTTTTTGAAAGGGGAGACCAGGTCAAGGTCACCTTCACCGCCAACGACGGCGTCGATGACAGCACCGGCGTGGGGTCCACGGTGCTCACGGTGCAGAACACCCCCCCGGTCTGGGACACCCCCGCCGCCTTGAGCCCCGACCCGGCCACCGCCGGGGACACGATGACATTCACAGAGACCGCTGTGGATCCGGATGGGGACGCCGTCACCTACACGGTGGATTGGACCCTTGATGGGACCGCTGCGGGAAGCTCCCCGTCCCTGGACCTGGCCACCACCACCGCGGCCCGTGGACAGACCATCTCCGCCACGATCGTTCCCCACGATGCCGAGGGGAGTGGCCAGAGCGCATCCGCAAGCATGGTCATCAGCAACTCCCCTCCATCCGTGGACACCGTGAGCTTGTCCCCGGATCCTGCCCTGACCACCGACGATCTCCAGCTGAACTACGCGTGGTCCGACCCCGACGGCGACACCGTGACCGTGACCCACGGCTGGTTGAGAGACAGACTGACCATTGGTGAGTACAGCGACAGCCTCTCCGCCGGTGCACACGCAAAGGGCAACCGAATTGAGGGCTGGGTCTACCTGGACGATGGTGTCGGAGCCCCCAACTCCACCGCCAGCGACTCCGCGGAACTGTACATCGCCAACTCGTCCCCCACGGCCCCTGGAGTGGCCTTCACCAACGCCAGTTCCCAGGAAGGAGAGGACCTTGTCTGCGAGGTGGTGACCGCCTCTACAGATGCGGATCCCCTGGACACTCTGACCTACATTTTCTACTGGGATGTGGACGGAAGTCCCTTCACGGGAACCACCACAGACACCGCCATGTCCAGCACCCTGCCCGGGTCCAACACCAGCCCCAGCGAACAGTGGACCTGCAGCGCCGAAGCATTCGACGGCACAGACTCCAGCGGTCAATCCAGCGTCAGCGCATTCATCACCAAGGCGTTTACCGGGTGGAATCCGAGCAGCATGACGGTCACGGCCGGCACCTACACCCTGCACGACAATACGAACGCATATGCACCCTACATGGGCAGTTCTGTGGCCTCCGCCGGAGACATCGATGGAGACAGCAAGTCCGACTTGTTCATCGGTGCAGACAATGCCTACGGCACAGGGGCAGCCTATGTGGTTCGGGCCTCTGATTTGGGCCTTGCCACTGTGGACCTCGCACAAAGCGCTGCCTGGATTCTCAAGGGAGACGGTCCGGGGGACGGTGCTGGCAGCAAGGTCGGGAGCCTGGGGGATCTCGATGGAGACAGCATTCCAGAGATGGTGGTGACCGCCCCCCACTGGGAGCCTTCCGGATGGAGCTCGTCCGCAAACCGCGGGAACACCTACGTGGTCTTCAGCACCGACCTGGGCAGTACACAGGTGGTTTGGTTGACCGGCTCGACGGCTACCTATCGGGGCGTGTCTGACGCGGACTACGCTGGGAGCGCCCTGGATGCCGGGGGAGATGTCGACGAGGATGGTTTCGGAGACATGGTGATCGGCGCCCCCGGGGTAGGTCAGTCCAACGGTGCCGCCTATGTCGTTTCTGGTGGCTACATCGCCGGGGGCTCCCACAGCCTCTCCAACGCGGACTACACCATTCAGCAGTCCAGTACCTCGTGCGAGACGGGAAGCTCAGTGGACATCTCCGGGGATGTGGATGGAGATGGCAACCAAGACTTGGTGATCGGCGCCGTCGAGTGTGGAGGCGGACAGGGTCACGGCCAGGTCTACGTGTTCCTGGGAGGCACGTCGAACCTGGGAGTCCGGGGAAGCACCTTGAATACCGCGCAAGCGGACTTGAAGCTGATAGGAGCGTCTACCAGTGGGGGCGCGAGAACGGCCTACGGCATGGCCAGCGTCGGCGATATCGATGGAGACGCCAAGGACGACCTTGCTGTGGGTTCCTACTGGGGAAGTAGCTCCAGCAAACAGGGGCAGGTGGACGTCCTCACCTCGGCACACGCCACCATGACAGCCGGGACAACGTCCGCGTCCCTGAGCAGTGCCGAATACACCCTACGAGGCAACGGGACCTACCACGAACTCGGCATCTCCGTTGCCCGCGCAGGTGATGTCAGCGGCGATGGATCCGGTGACTTCCTCGTGGGAGCACGCGGTGAATACAGTTCCGGTATCAACCCCGGCGGTACCTATCTTGCCCTTGGGGAGAACATCGCCTCCCTTGCCACTGGATCCCATGCCTTCGCCAGCTGGGTGGACTACTCCTTCCAACAAAACGCATATCAGGACCAAGCCTACAAGGTGGGTCCAGCAGGAGACGTCAACGCGGACGGCCTGGACGACTTCCTCATCGGAGTGCCCTACTACGATCCATCCGGCTACACGAATACGGGCAGCGCGTTCTTGTTCCTGGCGCCTTAGGCTCCTTCCAGCAACACCATTCGCACCCCGGCGGGCAGCCCGCGCTCCAGGGCCTCTGCGGGCGGGACCCCCAGGCCGTCTTCATGGGTGAGTGAATCGGCGGAAGTCACCAGGGTCACCTGCGCCAGGGGATCGCGGCGCACCAGTGCGGCCAAGGCATCGAGCAGGTCGGACACATCCAGAGAAGTGGCTTTGAGCACCGGGCCCAGGGTGTCCGGCACGGGTACGTCCTCCGCCAGAGCCAACAAAACCGTCCCCTGCCCCGCCGACTCGGCGAGCACAGAACCCGCGTCCGCCGGCGGCGCCCTGCGCACCCGGGGACCGGCGGACTCCACCCGCTCCACGTGGGGCACGGGACCGAGCCCGGCGATGCGCCAGGCCACCCAGCCAAGCCCAAGAAGTGCCAGGGCCGCCCACCAGAAGTCCCCCTCTTCCGGGTCGGCCGGGGTCTTGACTGGCTCCTTCTCGCTCGCGACGGCCTCCAGCATGTCCCCCACGGCCTCCTGGGCCTCTGAGGAGACAGGACCCGGGCTCGGCGCCTCTCCGGCCTCGGGCAGGAGCGGCCAGGCGGCCACCACCACCCCGTCCTTTCGCCAGCGCGCCTGGAGAAGCTGCAACGTCTCAGGCCACTCCACGTGCGCGGTGTGCTCCTCCTGGCTGTTTCTCAGGACCAGGTCCAGCACATGGCCCGGCGCCAGACCACTGCAGGTGGGTCGATCGTCGTTCTTGGCCCGGTCCGGCGGGGCGCCGTCGTCGCTGCAGGGCACCTGGACCGAGGCACCGCCGGCCTGCATCTCCAGCATCCAGGCCTGGTCCGTCGGGCCCAGCTCCACCTCGATCACCAGCCTGGGTGCAGCCGGTCCCGCGAGCGCCGCGGGCACCATCCATCCGATCCACTGCATGAAAACCCCGATCCTGCCGCTGTTATAGAATGGCCAGGACGCGAAACCAAGGGGGTTGGCATGCGCCGATGGCTCCCAGCGGGGCTCGCAGTACTGGCAAGCCACGCCGCAGGGGCGGCGCCCTCTGGGGCGGATGCGGACGCTTCTGTGCTGGTGGAGGTGCTCTACGGAGGGGAGACCGGCGCAGAGGCGCGCATGCAGGGAGACAGGATCCGCCTCTTGGTCTGGCTGCGGTCCCTCGCCCTTTCCACCGCGGAGCTGGCCCGTCTCCAGGAAGCCGCGACGCGCGTAAGAGCACTGCACGACCAGCTATCCTCCGATCTCTTTGCGGCGGCGGGGGCGGAGCAGACGGCGCTCTCCGCGCCTTATGCCGCGCTGGAGCAGGCTCTGGTGGCGGGAGACCTCTCGGACGAGGCGCTGTCGGCCTTCTCCCAACAGATCGAAGCCGCCCGGGTGGGTCTGGTGGACCCCAGGGTGCGGAAGGCCCGGTTTGCCGACGCGGTGTTGGAGGAGTCCCAGCGGGTGCTGGATGCCTGGGACCCCGCACAGCGCTCTGGGGTGGCAGACGCCCTGTTCGTGCTTCGGGACTCCGTGGGCGAAGGCTCCACGCCGGAGGCTTTTGAGCACTTGCTGGGACCGGCCTGGAAGACCGAGGACTTCAGCACCACCCGGAGAAGCGCATCCCCTCCGGCCATGGGGCACCTGGACATCGGGGGGTTGTGGACCCTGGATGCCGGAGCGACAGACCGGTCCGTGCGGATCCAGGCAGACCAGCAGCTGGTGATTCTGGCTCTGGTCCTGGCCCATCCCGCCACCGAGGGAGCCTGCCGCGCCTTGATGGAGACCCCCTAAATGAAACGCTCCCTGTCTCCCTGGGGCTGGGTCTGCGCCGCACACGCCCTGGCCATCCTTGCCTTCACATGGCCCCTGGTCCTCTCTCCGGCCACGGCGATCTGGGGCGACCGCTTTGATGCCTGGTCCACGTTGTGGCTGATCGACCACCTGGGCCAGAACCTCACCTCCCCTTCCCTGTCGACCGATGCGCTGCTCTTCCCGCTCGGGTACGACCTCCGGGGCTTTGGACACGTGGGGCTGCAACTGCTGGGTGCGCCGTTTGTGGCCCTGGGCGTGCCGGTCGCGGGCGTCTTCAACGGTTTGCTGTTCCTGTCCTTCTTCGCCACCTCCCTGGCCACCCATGCCTTGGGGTTGCGGCTGGGACAAAGCCACTGGGCGGGCCTGCTTGCCGCCGGGCTCTTTGTCTACAGCCCGATGTTTTTTGGCGAGATGCGTGCCGGCTGCATTGAACTTGTCTCCTGTTGGTTCCTGCCCCTGCAAGCGCTGCTGCTTCTGCGGCTATGCGACGAGCCAGGGTGGCGACGCGCAAAGTGGGTGGCCCTGAACCTGGGAACCACGGCGCTCTTCAACTGGTACTACACCCTCTTCACCGGCATGTTCACCATGGCATTCGCCCTCTGGCGGGCTGTCCAGGGGGGCAGCAACCGGAACCAGACGCTGGGTTGGATCAGTGCGGCCGTAGCCCTGGCAGCGCTGTCCAACCTGCCCCTGGTGTCTGCGATTCGCCGGCAGGCGCCCCCGCGACCGCCCATTTCCGCCGAGCAGTTCTCCGAGGCCAACTGGGCCAAGGCCTATCGACTGACCAATGGGGAAGCCCCCCTCTCCGAGCTGACCACCGATGCGCTTAGCCTGCAGGAAGCCCTGCAGGTGCCCATCAACTCCACGTCCCTGGCAAACTTCATCCAGGCGGGGTTCGGCCCCAACCCCCTGGAGAGCACCCCCGGGGCCCTGGCCCTGGCGTTTGGCCTCTTTGGGTTGATCGCCGCAGGTCGCCGGGCTCGCGGCTGGGCTTGGATCGGGGGCTTCTTTGCCCTGCTGACCCTGGGACCCTTTCTCCAGGTAGATGCCACACCGCCGATTCCGGCCTGGTCAACCCCCTGGCCCCTCCCCTACCTGCACCTGTACAACCATGTGCCCTTCTTCTCCATGGCCTACCGGCCCTACCGGCTGGTGGTGGTGGTGGTGTTGTGCCTGGCCGCCTTGGCGGCCCTGGGGCTCTCTCGCATGCCCCCCCGGGCCGGCAGGTGGCTCGGAGTCGCGGGGTTTCTCGCAGCGGCCACCCAGCCCCACTGGCACAAGGAGATCGGACCGCTTTCATCCACGGAGTTCCCCAGTGGCTACGACGAGCTGCGGGATCTCCCGGAAGGTGCGGTCCTGGAGCTGCCCCTGCACTACCAGCCCCTCTCCACGGCGAACGCAAGGGTGCAGTACTACCAGGTGGCCCATGGCAAGCCCCTGGTGAACTGCAACGAGCTGCTCCTGACAGGGGACCTGGCGAGATTTCGGGACCACGTACAAGGCAATGGCTTCCTGCAAGTGGCCCTGGATCTTGGCCGCTCCCAGCCACCCTTTGAATTCACCGGGGCCGACCTGTTGGCCCTCCGGTCCGATGGGGTGCGTTGGGTCGTGTTCCACAAGCGCTTCCAGGGGGCGGATCCACGGGTGGAAGGCGACCCCGGCAGCGCCAACCGCCCCGGAGCCAGCGCTGTGGCCATGCTTCGCACGGCCCTTGGGACCCCCAGGGTGGACACCGGGGATCTCCTGATCTTCGAGATCCCCGACACGGTGGCCGCCAGTCGACAGTTCCGCCTCACCGCCGACGACGTGCTGCCGATCCCCCTCCCTGTGGCGGACCTGTCCCTGCCGGCGTTCATCCCGGCCAGCGGAATCTCGCTCCCCGCCGAAAAGAGCACCGTGCAGGGATTCACCACCTGGGCCCGGTCCGAGGAGGACGCCACCTTGTCCCTGAATGCGGAGCACAGCGACGCCTTGGAGATTCCCCTCCTGGCGAAAAAGTGGACCTGGGTGGAGGCCCGCTTCCCCCCCGCCCCCGCGGTCGGGTGGTCCCTGGCGACCGAGGACACCGCCCGGGTGGAGCTGGATCGCCCAGCATTCTCCCGGGGAGAGCAACCATGAGACGAGCGGTTGGTTCCACAGCCGCGCTGGTGCTTGCCCTGGGCTGGTTTTGGCTGGGGGCCCCCGTGGCATCCCTTCAGATGTTGGAGAGCCACGCCCGGTCTACCCCCGGCCTGCAGCTTCCCCACCTGACCTCAGCGGTCGCCCTCACGGCCCAGCGCTCCGGTGACCTGCTCCCCACAGGTGCGGCCGCGGAACAGGCCGCAAGCTGGATGGAGGAAGCCGTCCAGTTGGAGGCCGAGCGCCACAGCTGGGCCCACCGGGCTGCCGGCGTCCTGTCCCCGAGCCAGCTGGAGCTTGCCCGCACCGCTCCCCAAGGGCTGCCCCCCCGATCCCGCCAGTGGCCCGCCACCCCATCCCCTCTGGTGGCCCTGATCCTGGAGGTCAGCGAGCGCTATGGCAGCGACACCCACCCTATTCCCCCCAACCCTGCGGACCGGCTCTGGGAGGGAGCCACAGGAGAAGCCCTGGAGCGAGGCCTCCTGGCGGTGGTTCGCCAGAGCCCTGATCTCACCGAGGAGCAGGCAAGGGCCATGCTGACGGCTGCCCTGATCGGCATGAGAGCCCACGAGGTCCAGGCCCAGCGAGTCCAGGACCTTGCCCGGCTCCTGGGCCCTGCGATCCCCGAGGACCTCCCCCGGGAGATGATCCAGCACATGCCGCCGGATCGCCAGGGGGCCGTGGCGAGACAGGCGGTGGCGTTGTTGAAGAAGAGAGCCCAGAGGTAGGGTGCGGGCATGGATCTCCCCTCCATTTGCAGGGCCGCGCTCGCCGAGGGCGCCTCTGACATTCACTTGAAGGCCGACCGCCCCCCGATCATTCGGGTCAACGGCAAGCTCGGGCCTTTGCCGGGGGCTGCTCACCTCACCGGAGAACAGGTCGGCCGTCTCGCGTGGAGTGTGTTGAACGGCCCCCAGCGCGAGCGCTTCAAGACCACACTGGACTTGGACCTGGGATGGGCAGTCCCCGGGATAGGGCGGTTCCGCATCAACATCTACAAGCAGCGCCAGCAGGTGGGCATGGCCTTGCGGTCCATTCCAAGCAAGGTACCGGAGCTAAGGGAGTTGAACCTGCCCCCGGTGCTAGAGCGGCTCGCCCTGCTCCCCCGGGGCCTGGTGCTGCTCACAGGGGTCACCGGGTCTGGCAAGAGCACCACCCTCGCGGCCATGGTGCAGGAGATCAACCGAAACCTGCCCCACCATGTCCTGACCATTGAGGATCCCATCGAGTTCCAGTTCGAGGACGAAATGTCCTTGATCAACCAGCGGGAGATCGGCGCGGACTCCACCGGGTTCTCTTCGGCGCTCCGATCGGCACTGCGCCAGGATCCAGACGTCATTCTCGTGAGCGAGATCCGGGATCGGGAAACCATGGAGATCGCCCTGGCGGCGGCAGAGACGGGTCACCTGGTAATGGCCTCCCTCCACGCCCTGAACGCCCAGGAAGCCATCACCCGCATCGTCGACTTCTTTGGGGAGGGACACCAGCAATCGATTCGCCACATCCTGGCGGGGTCCCTCAGGGCGGTCATCTCCCAGCGTCTTGTGCCCACCCTCGCCGGGGGACGGGTGGCCGCCGTGGAGGTGCTCATCAACGCCGGCGCCGTCACCGAGTGCATCACCCGGGAGGCCCGGGGCCGGGAGATCACCGACTTGTTGGCGGGAGGCACCGCCCAATACGGCACCCAGACCTTTGACCAGTCCCTGTACTGGCACCACCAGGACGGCACCATTTCCAAGAAGGAAGCCCACCGCTTTGCCAACAGCCCGGAGGACCTCGCGCTTCGCATGTCCGGCATCTCCACCTCAGACTGGGTGCGCCCCTCCGACAAGTCCTCCGGCCAGTGATAGATAGAGGCCCGAATCCCGCCGGATTCCGAAAGGTGCCTCATGAACTCCGCAGACATTCGACAGCGCTTCCTCGATGCCTTCGCTGCACGCGACCACAAGAGGGTGCGCAGCTCTCCCTTGATCCCGGCGAACGACCCGACGCTCTTCTTTACGAACGCCGGCATGGTGCAGTTCAAGGATGTGTTCACCGGCGAGGAGACCCGCTCCTACCAAAGAGCTACCTCCGTGCAGAAGTGCCTGCGCGTGTCGGGCAAGCACAACGACCTGGAGAACGTGGGGCGCACCCCCCGGCACCACACCTTCTTCGAGATGCTCGGGAATTTCTCCTTTGGTGACTACTTCAAGGAGGAGGCCTGTGCCTGGGCCTGGGATCTCCTCACCGGGGACTTTGGCCTGGATCCAGAACGGCTGTGGATCACCGTCTTTGAAGAGGATGATGAGGCCTGGGACATCTGGGTAAACCAGGTCGGCGTGCCCGAGGCACGTGTGCAGCGCCTGGGCGCCTCGGAGAACTTCTGGTCCATGGGCCCCACGGGCCCCTGTGGGCCCTGCTCTGAGATTCACTGGGACCATGGTCCGTCCGTCTCCGATGACACCCGGGGTCCGGCCGGAGAAGACGACCGCTACGTGGAGATCTGGAACCTGGTCTTCATGCAGTACCAGCAGCATGCAGACGGCACCCGGGACCCCCTCCCCAAACCATCCATTGACACCGGCGCAGGGCTGGAGCGCATCGCCGCCATCCTGCAAGGGGTGACATCCAACTACGACACGGACCTCTTCACCCCCTTGATCGCCAAGGCCGCTGAATTGGCGGGGGTTCAAGACGGCGACGATCCGGAGACGGACGTGGCGCTGCGGGTGATCGCGGACCACGCACGGGCCACAGCGTTTCTGGTGGCCGATGGCGTAATGCCCTCCAACGAGGAGCGCGGCTACGTGCTGCGTCGCATCATGCGCCGGGCCATTCGCTATGGGGTCAAGCTGGGCCTGAAAGACGCCTTCCTCTGGAAGACCGTGGATGCGGTCATCGACGGCATGTCGAGCGCCTACCCGGAGCTTGAAGATCGACGAGACTTCATTCGGGAGGTGGTCCGCACCGAGGAGGAGCGCTTCTCGGAGACCCTGGACAAAGGGCTTCAGCTCCTGGAGCAGGCCTTCGAGGGGATTTCGGACACGGTGTTGCCCGGGGAGGTGGTCTTCAAGCTCTACGACACCTTTGGCTTTCCGTTGGACCTGACCCGCCTGATCGCCGAGGAGCGAGGCATCGCCCTGGACGATGCGGGCTACGAGGCCGCCATGGAAGCCCAGCGAGCTGCGGGTCGGGCCGCATGGAAGGGATCGGGAGAGACCCGCCTTCCCACCCTCTCCTTGCCGGACACCATTGGGGCCTCCAGCTTCACCGGGTACACCTGCACGTCCGACACCGGAACGCTCCAAGCCCTCGTGAGAGAAGACAGCCTCTGCGACAAGCTCTCTGCAGGCGACTCCGGGGTCGTGATCAGCGAACAAACACCGTTCTACGCCGAGGCAGGGGGCCAGGTAGGCGACCAGGGAACCATCGCCACAGACAGTGGCGTGTTCCGGGTCACCGATGTGCAGAAAGGGGTCGGGGGTGTGGTGCTGCACCTGGGGCAGGTGGACGCCGGCGAGATCTCAGTCCAACAGGAGGCCACCTTTGCAGTGGATGGGTCCTCCCGGGATCGCACACGCCTCAACCACACGGCCACCCATCTTCTTCACGGAGCACTTCAAGAAGTGCTGGGCGACCACGTGGTACAGAAGGGGTCTCGGGTGGATGCCAACCGGCTGCGGTTTGACTTTTCCCACCACAAGCCCATGACCCCGGAAGAGCTGGTGCGGGTGGAGGACCTGGTCTACGGGCAGGTTCTTCAGAACGAACCGGTCAGAACTGAGTTGAAAGACCTGGATGCAGCCCGGGAGGCAGGCGCCCAGGCGCTCTTTGGCGAAAAGTACGGAGACGAGGTCCGGGTGGTATCCATCGGAGAGTTCTCCATGGAGCTTTGCGGCGGAACACACGCCAAGGCCTCGGGGGACATCGGCCTGTTTCGAATCACGACAGAGAGCGGCATTGCAGCCGGGGTGCGCCGCATCGAGGCACTCACCGGACCCGGCGCCCTGAAGTGGGTGCGAGACCGGGACCGTGCCGCAGCCGAGTCCGCCGAGCAGGTTCGATCCACGGTGGAGGATCTGCCCCAGGCCCTGCAGCGACTGCTCGCGGACCGAAAGCGCCTGGAGAAGGAATTGGACGGCGCACGACGGGAGCTGGCCCGCCTCGCCGCCGGGGACCTGAGCGAGATGGCCCGGGAGGTCAATGGAATCCGTGTGCTCGCAGCCGAGCTCCCCGGCGACGCCTCCACCCTGCGGGACGAGGCGGACCGTCTGCGCTCCAAGCTGGATTCCGTGCTCGTGGTGCTGGGGTCCCGAGAGGGGGGAAGCGTTCAGATTGTGGCCGCCGCCACAAAGGACCTCGTGGAACAGGGTGTGCACGCGGGAAACATCGTGCGAGAGGTGGCAAAGGTCGTCGGAGGAGGAGGCGGCGGGCGACCGGACATGGCACAGGCCGGTGGCCGTAACCCGGATGCGCTTCCCACCGCACTGGAGACGGTCTACACCCTTGTGGAGCAGCTGGGTGCGTAGAAAGAGTGGCAGTCTCGAGGAAAAGCGTGTAGAACCGGTGGCAGAAAGCCCGGCATTTCTGGAGGGAATCGCGGATTTCGACCCGGCACGGTTCGTGCTGGATCACTCATTAGCATGATGCTGCCCCAACACCTGATTCCCGATGGACCCTTTGGGGTCATCCTGAACGCCAACGCCGGCCGGGTCACACCACGGCTTGCAAAGTCCGTGCAGCGCCTGGTGGGCCGAGACCATGTCTTCCTGACCGAATCCCAGGATCACGCAGAACAGGTGGTGGGCCTTTGCATCGAGCGGGAGTACCCCACGATCTTCGCAGGCGGGGGCGATGGCACCATCATGGACACGGTGAACACCCTCGACAGGCACCGACACAACGCCCCGCGGCTTCCCCAAGTGGGTGTGCTGCGGTTGGGCACGGGCAACGCCCTCGCCCGCCTGATGGGTTCAGGACGGAACCCGGTGCGAGACCTCGCGACCTTCAAGGCCGGTGATGTGCACAAGAGCGTCCCCCTTCGCATGGTTCGCTGTGAGAACACCCTCTTTCCCTTCGGCGGTGTGGGGTACGACGCCGCCGTCCTCAACGACTACTACGACCTGAAGAACCGGTGGGCGGACTCGCCACTCGCAGGTTTGTTTTCAGGATTCACCGGCTACCTTCTGGCGGGACTCGGCGTCACCGTGCCGAAATACATTCGCAGGAGCCCACCCCAGGTCACCGTGGTGAACCTGGGGGCCCCCGCCTTTCGGATCAGCCCCGATGGCAAGGAGTCAGGCGATCCAATTCCCACGGGTGAAGTCTTGTACCAGGGACCCGCCACGTTCCTGGGCGGCTCCACCTCGCCGGTGGTGGGCTATGGCCTGAAGTTCTTTCCCCATGCTTCCAGCCGGGGAGACCGATTCCACTTGCGCCTCTTGAACATTGGCCCGGTGGAGTCTGCCTGGCTCATGCCCGCGGCCACCCAAGACGGCTTCTCCCACCCCAGAATGCACGACTTCTACGTTGATCGGGTGCGCGTCATCGTGGACGAAGCCATGCCCTTTCAGCTGGGCGGCGACCCCAAGGGATACCGGGACGAGCTGCTCTTTGAATTGTCAGAGCACCCGATTCAATTCGTCGGTCCCACGTAGAGCACCTGCGGGCGCCGGTCGCCTCTCGACCGATCTGGGTTATCAGGGGGCTCCAACCAAGGGGCCCCCAATGAATCTGCAAGACACAAAAGCACTCGTCACTGGCGGCGCCTCGGGCATGGGCCGACATTTCGCCCTCTCCCTTGCAAAGGCGGGTGCAAGCGTCGTGGTCGGTGACCTCAACGCCGACGGCCTTCGGGAGGTGGAGCAAGCCTCCAGCGACCTGGCTGGCACCGTCGTGGGGTGGGAGGCCAACGTGGCGGACGAGGAGAGCGTGGCTGCGCTGATCAAGGGAGCTTCCGAGGCCATGGGCGGCCTCAACTGCCTGGTCAACAACGCCGGGATCTTCCGAGACGGGCTTCTCGTCAAAAAGGACCGACAAACCGGTGCCATCAAGACCATGTCCCTCTCCAAGTGGCAGGCCGTGATTGATGTGGACCTCACAGGCCCCTTTCTGTGTACGCGGGACTTTGCGGCCCAGGTCATCGCCTCAGAAACCCCAAGCGCGGTGGTGGTGAACATCTCCAGCGTGGCCCGCCATGGGAACCAGGGGCAGTCCAACTACTCCGCCGCCAAGGCCGGCCTGGTGGCAGACACCAAGCTCTGGGCGGGGGAGCTCTCCCGCTACGGCATCCGCACAGGCGCCGTGGCGCCTGGTTTTGTGGACACTCCCATCCTGCAGGGGATGCGTCCCGAGGTGCTGGAAGGCATGCTGAAGATGGTGCCCCTGCGGCGTGCCGCCGATCCAGAAGAGATCTTCCTCGCCGTGAAGTTCATCATCGAGTGCGACTACTTCACGGGTCGCTGCATCGATGTAGACGGCGGAATGGTCGTCTGACGAATCAGTCCTCGGACGGCTTCAACAGTCCGGGAGCCCGGCGCCGCACGTGCTGCCGCGCCCGCACCGCCTCCGGGTGATCCGTCACCAGGCGCTCCGCCAGCTCTGCGGCCAGTCCGATCTCTCCCAGCCGCTGGGCACACACCGCCAACATGGCCAGGGCCCGAGGCAAGTCTGCCGACTGCGGATACCGCTGCATCAGGCCTTCCAGGCGCCCCCTGGCGGCCGCCCATGCCTCGCGCTTGTAGTAGAACCGGCCGATCCGAAACTCCTTGTGGGCAAGACGCTCCCGGCTCTCCTCCAGGAGATCCGCCACCTCCTCCCCATGCGTGGACTCGGGAAAGCGCTGGGCGAAATTCGACCAGGTGTTCACTGCCTGCTGGGTCCAGGTCTGATCTCTGTCCGCAATGCGGGAAGACTTTTGGAGGGCGGCCGATCCATGGCGATACACGGCGTAGTCCAGGCGAACATGCCGGGGGTGAAGCCGCTGGAAATCGCTGTAGCTCATGCGGGCCAGGTCCCACTCTCCCTGCTCAAAATACACATCCGCGATGGCCAGCTCCGCCTCGACGGACAAGGGGTGGTCCCGGTGGTGGTTGCGAATCGACTGGAACTCCTCCAGGGCCTTCACGTAGTACCCGCGCTTGAGGTACTTCTCAGCCTGGGCATAGGTCTCCTCCACAGACTCCGGATCACGGGCCAGCGCCGGCACCGAAAACAGTAGGAGCAACATCCAGGGGGTCTTCACGGCAGATCCTCGTTGCCGCCCGCTTAACCCGAGGAGCGGTTACGGGTGAGGCGGAGACCAAGGGAATGTCCAAACCCGGAGTCAGTTTTTCATCGTTCGTGTACTCCCTCTACGTGTCTGCCCTGTTCCACTTGGGGGAGGGACCAGAAGAGAGCACACCGGATCGGCAGCTCGCCAAGCAAACCATCGATCTTCTTGGCATTCTGGAACAAAAGACCGAGGGAAACCTCGATGCTGAGGAAGCACGCCACCTCCACGCCCTGCTGCACGACCTCCGCCTGAGGTTCCTGGCCCTGGGGTCGGAAGTCCCCGACGAGGCCCCCGCCGCAGACGACTCCAAAGAAGGGTAGTTTCAACCCCTCGCAATTCCTGGACACTTGCGCGTTGACACCCAGGGCGAGGGCAGACTAAGTTGCCGCCCAGATTTGAACCCCAGGAGACCTTCATGCATCGCACACTTCCCCTGATCGCCCTCGCCTTTCTCGGCTGCAATGGCGACAAGGACGCCACGGACGACACCGGCACCGATCTCGGCTGCGAGGTGGAAATCCGTGAGACCTTTCCCGCGGCAGACAGCCCGGACCATTACAACCGCGGCCTCATAGAGTTCCACCTGAACAAGGCCGACGAAACCGCTGTGGCCAGTCTGGAAGGTGTGGCGGGTACGTCCAGCCTCAACGATCGCAACGACATCGTGACCTTCACGCCCGATGCCCCCCTGGCAGCCAGCAGCTCCTACACCGCGACCCTCGAGTACTGCACAGGAAGCGCCTCCATCTCCTTCAGCACCTCGGACTTGGGGGCGGATCTGGAGAGCAACGACGTGATCAACGGCGCGGTCTACAGCCTGGATCTCGCCAGCGGCCGCGTGGTCGTTCCAGAAGGCGTGGGCGCCGTGCTCCAGGAGTACCTGGAGTTTGAGCTCCTGCTCTCTCCCACGGAGATCACCGACGCAACGATCAACGTCCGCGCGGGCCTGGCCGACGAGACCGACCCCACCCACCAGTCCTGGTGCGACCCGACCATTCCCTTCCCCGAGGGTGCCCTGGACGGCTCGTACTTCCAGATCGGCCCCCAGTCCACGACCATCGCAGTGGCGGACTACGAGGTCACCATCGACGACCTGCTTATCTCGGGGACATTCGCCTCCGACGGCAGCTACTTTGGGGGCGCGGTGTTCGCGGGTGAAGTGGACACCCGCCCGCTGGTGCCGCTGCTGTTCGAGGGCGACGACGACCCGAACGCCATCTGCTCGTTCCTGACCGGGTTCGGCGTCACCTGTGTGGACTGCAACGATGACCCGACCACGCCCTACTGCCTGCAGATCCGAGCCATTGACCTGGTGGGAGAAGGCGTGGACGGAGCCACTCCCCTGGAAGAGGTCTCCATGGAAGACTGCCACGAGTCCTGTGAGGACAGCTGGCAGCGGGACGAGGCTACCGGCGACCCCATCGAGGATGTGGATGGCAACTGGACCCACACCAACGAGTCGTGTGACCTGGAGCAGCCGACACCGGACACGGGCACCGGCGGCTGACGGGGATTTGAGCGTGGGCCAAACCCAGGCCCACGGCTCACCTGATTCTGGACGGGGCACCCCCGGGTGCCCCGTTCGCGCGCCCGGGGCAGTGGTCTGTTCGGTTGCCCCGGGGGGGGGAGAGCGGCTACCTTGCGTGCTCAACAGGAGTTCCCATGCATCGCCTCACCCTCTTCGCCCTGGCCTTTTTGTTTGCTTGCGACGGAGGAAAAGGGGTCATCGTTGATACCGGCGACGTGGAGGCAGATGCCGACACGGATGCCGATGCAGATGCAGATGCAGATGCAGATGCAGATGCAGATACAGACGCGGATGCAGATACAGACGCGGATGCCGACGCCGACGCCGATGCCGATGCCGATGCCGATGTGGACTGCACCGCCGAGGTCTCCACCATGTACCCAGCCGCAGACGCGGTTGGCGTCGCGCTGAACGCAGTCATCCAGGCCGACTTTACCGAAGCCGCCGTCGAGGTCGGCTCCTTCGTGGTGAGCGACACGGACGGCCCCCTGGCGGGAACCACGGCCCTGGACTCCGACGGCATGGGGGCCACGTTCACCCCAGATGAAGACTTTGATTCCGAGACCACCTACACCGCCACGGTGGCCGTGTGCAGCGACCTCCACTCCAGCACCTTCACCACAGTGGGGGATGCCCTGGAGACCAATTTCCTGATGGGCCGGGTGTACGACGTAGACTTCAACAGCGTCACCTGGGTCGCCCCGAGCGCCGAAATTGCCGGCATGCTCACCGGAGGGTTGGCCACAGACCACATGCTGTTTCAGGTCAACGACATCAGCGACACGGACCAAACCGTCACGTTCCTGGCGGCCCTGGGCTACCTGGATGGGGCCGGCACCTTGTTCCAGTACCACTGCGTCGAACCCATCCAGTTCGAACCAGCAGACTTCTCCGGAAACCCGGCCTTTCACCTGGGCCCAGAGGACACCGAGATACCGATGGGAGCAGACACAATCGACCTCCTCGCCATGGAAACCACCGGGGCCTTCGACAGCACGGGGGACTACCTGACCAGCGTGCGTATCCAGATGTACGCCGACATCCGGGACACGGATTACTGCGGCCTGCTTCCGTTCATGGGTGGCTCCTGTGTCGCGTGCCCAAATGACGGCGTGATCGGGTGTCTCGAGATGGACATGCGCATGAACCAGGCCCCCTACGTGGCCGGCGTCAGCAGCGTATTTGACCCCAACGCCAACGCTGCGGCCTACCCAGGAGAGTGCAACTGACGGGCCTGGTCCAACACACCCTGGAAATCTGCGGGAAGATCCGCCTCAAAGGCGAGCGCCTCCCCGGTGATCGGATGGGTAAAGGCCAGCCGATAGGCGTGGAGAAGCTGGTGATCCACGCCTTCAAGCGCTCCTGAGAGCTCAGAGGGGACCGCCCGCCCCTTGGCATAGACTGGGTCCCCCAGAAGAGGCAACCCCCGCTCGGAGAGATGGACTCGCACCTGGTGGGTCCTCCCGGTCTCCAGGCGACACTCCAGGAGGGTCACCCTGCCAAGGCGCTCCCGGGTCTTCCAATGGGTGACAGCCCTCTTCCCGTTTCGCTCCACCGAAGCAAACCGAATTCGATCGTGGGGGTGCCGCCCAAGATTGGATCGAAGGGTCCCCGCCTCCAGGTCCGGCGCTCCAGACACCAGGGCCAGGTAGCGACGGTCCAGGGAGTGTTCAGCGAATTGGGCCTGCAGCCCACGGTGGGCCAGGTCATTGCAGGCAACCACCATGACACCGCTTGTTCCTTTGTCCAGACGATGGACGATGCCTGGCCGGGCCTCCCCCCCAATGCTGGAGAGCCCCTCCAGCGCATGCAGAAGACCGTGCACGAGGGTCACCCCGTGGTGGCTCGACGCCGGGTGCACCACCAGCCCCGCGGGCTTCAAAACCACCGCCAGGTGCGAGTCCCGGTGCAGCAACGTGAGGCCCAGGTCCACCGGCAAGAGGTCCACCGGGACCGTGGGAGGCACCACAACCGTGACCTCCGCACCCAACTCCGGACGGTGGCTTCCCTTCCGCACCCGGCCGTCCACCTGCACGTGGCCTTCCCGAATCAGGTCCTGCACGCGGCTTCGGGAGAGATCCGGCAGGGCATCCGCCACCACCCGATCCAGCCGCCCCCCTTCCGACCTTACTTGAAAGGAGAGCTGCCGCGGACCTTCCAGCAAGGGGCTCACCCCCCCCGTTCGCGGGTAAACAGCGCCAGGTAGCCCTCGACCACCTCATTCGCGTCCAGGTCCAGCACCTGGGCAATCTCCCGCAAGTAGCCCTTCACGAAGATGGCGGAAGGCAGCCGTTCAAATGCGTTGGTCTCGATGGCCTCGATATAGCGGGGCGAGATCTTGGTGGCTTCGGCCACTTGCTCAATTCGAACACCCTGGGCCTGTCGCACCGCCGCGAGAAAGCGGCCATCCAGCCCCAGGCTCTCCTTGAGGTCCTCAATCTGGGCGGGAGAAACCTCCGCCCGGTTCAATTCGGGCGTGGGACCCGGCCCCACCACTGGCTCTGTGACGGTCAGCCCGGGATCCGAAAAATCCGCCACCGACCCAAAGGGATCAGTCGCTGGGCTCATGTCCGGGGGAGATGCCGCCTCGGAGACGGGTGGGGGTGATGGGTGTCGACCCTCCCCAGAAACCGGCGCAAACACCTCGCCCACAGGCAGCGAGGTCAGGGTGCGGACCACATCCACGGCTGCCGCCGCGCCGGGCTCCACCATGCCTCCCTGCACTTCCTCCCAGAAAGCACCGGGCTCGCTGGGAAGGTCTATTCCCTCCAGCTCCTGGAACTTGTCGTAGCGCCGACGACGGGCCGGATCCACCAGCACCTCATGGGCTTCCATCAAGGCCCGCTTCTCCGTCTCGATCACCGCCGTATCCGCTCCGGACTTGTTGGCCTGGCGAAGCTTCTTCACCAGCCGCGCGAGCTGCTGCTTGTAAGCAGCTTGCAGCTCGTCCACAGAAGCATCCGAGGAGACACCCAATCGCTGGTAGAACGCTGTCATTCGCGACTATTCATGGCCCGCCACGGGGCAGGATGCAAGCACCAGGGCAGCGAGAACTTCATCTTCTTCGCCAGGAAGCAGCGTTCGCGGGTCAACCCGCACCCCTCCAGCACACACCCGGGCGAGTATCGGAGGGGAGTGATTCCTCAAGAATTCATGCAATTTACGTGGACTCTCCGCGTCGATTACCACCACCCATCCAGGCAAGACCTCTCCAGGGAGAGACCCTCCGCCCGCAAAGCCTTCATCTGGCTCCAGGCGCACGGAGACTCCCTCATCCTCCAGTCTCTTGTGGAGCCGGGCTGCACTTTCCCTTCCATCCCTGGAGATCGCTGCCAGCGCGGGAATCTGGTGCTCTTCTCCAGCCAGGTACAGGCGCAAGGTCGCCTCCAGGGCCGCAAGCGCCAGCTTGTCCAACCGTAGAGCCCGGTACAAGGGATGGGCACGACAACGGCTCACCAAGGCGGCGCTCCCCACCAGAATGCCAGCCTGAGATCCCCCAAGAAGCTTGTCCCCGGAGAATGTGACCAGATCCGCACCATCGGCCAGCACCTGGGCCACCGATGGCTCGCCTCCCATGGCTTGTAGAGCACCGCTGCCGAGATCCTCTACCAGGGGAACCGAGAAAGCTGCCAGGTCGGTGGTGGTGGGACGCTCGGTAAAACCCTCCACCCGAAAGTTGGAGGGATGGACCCGAAGAAGCAAGGCGGTGCTCTCGCCAATGGCGGCCTCGAAATCCGCCGCCCGGGTTCGATTGGTCGTTCCCACCTCCACCAACCGTGCCCCGGACACCTCCATGATTTCGGGAACCCGAAACGACCCGCCAATCTCCACCAGCTCTCCCCGGGAGACCACGACCTCCTGTCCCTCTGCGAGCGCCACAAGCGCCAACAGCACCGCTGCTGCGTTGTTGTTCACCACGAGCGCTGCTTCTGAACCGGTCAACAAACAAAGAGGCTCCTCCACCCCCTGCAGCCTCCCCCCCCGCTTTCCCGTGGCGAGATCCAACTCCACATTGGAATAGCCCCCGGCCACGCCGGCCACAGCTTCTGCTGCAGCCGGGGCCAGAGGGGCTCGTCCGAGGTTCGTATGCAGGACAATCCCCGTGGCGTTGATCACACGGCGAATCTTCAAGGTGCGAAGTCTCGCGGCCTCCTCCAGCACCTGCGCAACCACATCCCCCACATCCGTGCGGACGCTCGACTGAAGCTCCGCACGGATGCGGTCCAGGACACGTCGAATGGCTCGGATCGAAAGAGGTCTTGAGAGACCCTCCAGGGCGGGATCCTGCAGCAGAGTGTCCACTCCCGGGAGGGTCCGAAGCAAATCCTGGCTCATGGGGCGGTGTCCTCGTACCGGATAGAAGGGACGCGTGAGTGCACTGATCTACCTGCTTGTGGGCGGAATGTCCGGCGTCCTGGGCCTGAAGGCCTGGCGAGAGGACCGGGGGAACCGGATTCGCCAGGACTTCATGCTGCTCGCCAGCTTGACCATGATCGCCTACCTCGCGTTTTCGGTCTACCTGGCGCCCGGCATTGCCGACATGCGGTTCCTGTGGGCCCTCGCCGCCAGCTTTCTTCCGGTGGCCACCCTCCAGTTTCTCGATCACTTCTTCCCATCGGATTCCCTGGACAACAGCGCCCTGCTGCGACGGCTTTGGCTCACCACCCCCCTGGTGTCCTTGTCCTGCGTCACCACTGGGTTCTTCTTCTTTCGGGATCCCCAGGATCTCCAGGTCCCGGTGGCTCTGCTTGGGGTCTACACCTACGGCTGTTTTATCCTGGTCCTCCACCGTCTCTGGGAGATGCACCAAGGCGCCACGATTCGCCTGGAGAGGGCCCGCATTCGCTACCTTCTGGTGCTCCTGGGTGCCTCCATTGCCCCCTCCATGCTGGAGGGGGCTGCCCGGATTCTCCAGCGGGTTCCCGATGCAGCGGCCCTGGACTTCTTCACACGCACCTGGGCACTCCAAGGAGGTATTCCTCCCATTGGCCCTCTCTTTGCGGGTCTGCTGATCTTCGCCCTGTCCCAGGTCATCGACCTGGATCGCCTGCTGGATCTCCACGAAATCCTGGCGCGCGTGACCACGGTGATGGCGTCCGGCCTGCTGTTGGTGATCATGCAGGTCACCCTGCTCTATTGGCTCGGCGGCGCGCCAGGCGCCTTGCACCGCTTGTACCTGCTCTTTCTGTCCGCCCTCCTGTTCATCTTGCTCTACGACCCATTTCGACGGCGAATCCAGCCCCTGATCGTTCGATCGCTCAACCGACGCGGACACCAGCTGTCCATGACCCTCGCGGAGGTGGAGCAAATCCTGCCCCGGGTGGTGTCCAAGGAGTCGCTGGCACGGGAGCTGGTTCGATGGCTGCATGCCTCCGGCCGCTTCAGCACCCTGGCGCTGTACATCCACGATCCGGATCGACGGCAGATGCGTCTGGTGGAGTCCCGAATCTCCGGGGCCGAGCTGCCCCTTTCCACCGCCGCGATTCGCCCCTTCGGGGATGCGTTTGTGCGGGGGGTGCCCGCTTTCATCCGCGGAGACCTGGAGCGGGCCCGCGCGGGCGGCCCCTTGGCAGAAGAAACCGCCGCGCGCCTTCGCACCATGGACGCTATGCAAGCGGACATCGTACTGCCCATGATGTCGGGGGAGATTGTGCTCGGCTGGCTGGCCGCCCGGGAGCTGGAACACGCTGAGGGATTCACCAAGGATGAGATTCACAGAATCGGACGCACCATGGGGCGCGCCGCCGTGGTCTTGGAGAACCTGAAGGGGTTTGAGAACCTCAAAGAACAAACCCGCTTGGCAGCCCTGGGTACCATGGCTGCAGGGCTCGCCCATGAGATCCGCAATCCACTGGCGGGCATCAAGGGGGCCGCCCAGTACCTTCAAGACGTAAAGGACCCGGAGGACGCCGATGAGTTTCTCCAGGTCATCACCACCGAGGTGGACCGCCTGAACCAGGTCGTCAGCAGCTTTCTGGACTACGCACGTCCCTTCGAGCTGCACCGAAGTGCCACAGACGTGAACAAGGTGGTGGCCCAGGTGCTCTCCCTGGTACGCGCACAGGGTGTCCCCGACGAAATCCAGCTGCAAGAAGCCCTGGTGGAGGACCTTCCCTCTTGCGACGTGGACTCGGACAAGATTGCACAGGTCTTGTTGAACCTGGTCCACAACGCCCTGCAGGCCGTAGGAGAAGAGGGACGCATCCAAATTCGCACGGCTCGAACCAACCTTCGTGGACAGAACGCACGGGGAACACAGGCGGTCGAGATCGCAGTCGTGGACAACGGCCCGGGCGTCCCCCGAGAAGATCGGGAGAAGCTCTTCATTCCGTTCTTTACGACCAAGCCCCGGGGAACAGGCCTTGGGCTTCCCATCTGCCAGAGAATCATACGTGCCCACAACGGGGAGCTGGAGGTCCGTTCCGCTCCGGACAAGGGCTCCCGGTTTACGGTGCGTCTTCCCCTGGCGACCACTGGCCCCTGACCGCCCGAAACCAGCGTCCTGACTGCACCTCCACGTGCCAGGCCATGGCGTCAGGAAGGACACCGATGAGCGCCTCCACCCGGTTGAGCGTGCGCTCCAACCTCAGCTCGTCCTCCAGGGCGCCATCCTTCGGGGTGCCTGCCAGGATCAGCCGCCTCTCCTTTTCGGTTGCTCCCCTGAGAAAGGCCTCGGGGGACGCCACCCGCACCTGGCGACGGGCCTGGCGAAAGTACCGCCGGGTTCGTGGGACATGGTAGGCGGCCGTAATTGCCAGCATTCGACAGCCCCTCAGCTGGTCAAGAAGCTCCACGGATCGCAGCACCTCCTCCCGGGTACTGCAGGTCCATGGACGGGCCATGACCTCGTCGGCGGGCACGCCAAGGGCCACCAATTCCTTTTGAACGATGTCGCATCCGGGTTGTTCCTGTCCTCGCAATACGCCCTCCAGGGCCAGAACAGGAGCACGCCAACACCGCCAGGCCACCGCAGCAGCGGCCGAACGCGCCGCCAGCTCCCGCCGCGCCCTCGCCGGATCACGTCGAAGCTCCTTTCCGAGAACCAAGAGGGCATCCACAGACTTGCCTTCTACTCTTGGGGCAAGGACACCGGTGCGCTGTTTCGAATCTGCTGCACCAGCTCCCGCGCCTTCTCCCGATCTGGAGTCTGCACCATCATCACCCCCCATCCCTTCTGAGGTCGAAAAATCATTCCGAGCCCATCCCCCCCATGGGCACGAATGATGTGCGGAATCTCCTCGGCCGCGAAGACTTCCTCAAAAAGACTCATCTCCACCGGGCCCTCGAGGATGGCGACCACCTCGAAGCTCTGATCCGTCAACTCCTCACGCGCCGCGTTCCAGGCGGCGACCTCCTGGCCATCGAGAGTCGGGCCGCCGCAAGCCGGGCATCTCTCATGGGCCTCCTGGTAGTCTGCATCGCACGGAACACAGTGTCGCATCGGTCACTCCCTTGCCCTGGTTCTTCGCAGGGCTCGCAGTCTGTGCCTGTCCTGACCTAAACTATCAGGCGCCCTACCCCATTTGTGGATCCAATGTTCCTTCTCCCTTTGCAACTCTGGCACGCGGCGGTGCCCGTCACCGAAATCGAGATGCCCCCGCGTATGGTCGTTGGCGATGCCTGGAGCAGCCCAACCCTGCAGGACGTGCCGGGGCGCGTGGACCTTGAGGCGGCCTTGCGAGGGGATGGCGTGCCCCTGGAGAGCGCTCACTTGATCTTTCTCGATCATCCAGGAGATGACGCCAATCGCATGGCCCGAAAGGCCGGCGAGGTGGCGCGCTGGCTCCAACTTGCCGATGGCTCCGAGCGCCTCTCTTCCCCGTCAAAGCGTGGCAAGTCCAGCACGTGCAGCGCTCTCAAGGTGGGGCAGACACCACTCAACGAGCCGGAGATCAAGCTCTATTCCCCGCCCACCACCGAGTCGTCCGTCCTTATCCAGCAGGCCTTTTCACAGACTCCGATCTTCGCCATGGGCACCACGTCCACCGGCCAGGGCGCCGTCTATGCCGCGCTCTCCCCAGGAGATCAGATCACCCTGATCCAGGCTTTTTCTTCCGATGGCCAGTTTGGGGAGCTGATTCGGATGGACCGGGGCGAGGTCTCCGTGCAGCTTGTACGCGACGACAACGAAGCCTCCCTCTGCACCTTCCTCGAGGAGTAGCGCCTGCTACCCGTCGACCCGGGTCACCCGGGCTTGAACGCTTCCATCCGCGAACCGAATGCCCAGCAGGTCTCCTTTTTCCAGATCTGTCGCGCTCTGGACGAGGCGCTCCTTCTTGCTGGCAAGGGCGTATCCTCGTCCCAACACCCCCAGGGGTGACAAGGCATCAAGCCGTCCCGCCAATGCCCCCAAGCGGATCCTTCTACGCTCCATGCCGGTGGAAGCCGCCCTGTCCAGTCGTTCCGACATTTCCTTCGCCCGAACCCGGACCCGCGCAACGTGCTCTCCCGGGTGCAACAGCTTCAGCTCGCCCAGCTTCTCCCTGCGCCTGAGCACGGCCCGCAGCGCGCCTCCCTCCAGGCGTCCCACCGACTCGTCCAGAAACTGGAGCAGCGTCCCCAGCTCGGGCACCACCAGCTCAGCTGCAGCCGAGGGTGTCGGTGCCCGCACATCCGCCGCCAGATCACAAAGGCTCCAGTCTGTCTCGTGGCCCACCGCAGACACTACCGGCACCGGGACACGGGACACGGCGCGCACCAGAATCTCTTCCTGAAATGCCCAAAGGTCTTCTGCCGATCCTCCACCACGCCCCACGATCACGACCTCTGCCCCGCCGTGCTCCACCAGCAGGTCCAGCGCCTCCGCCACCTCCTGGGCAGACCCCTCTCCCTGGACTCGACAGGGCGAGAAAAACACCTCAATGCCCGGAAAACGCCGATCGAGCACCTGGAGAATGTCCTGAAGAGCCGCGCCTGTGGGGGACGTTGCCACGCCGATGGCGGCAGGGAGGAAGGGCAGCGCCTTCTTTCGGTCCGCATCAAAGAGACCCTCCGCGGACAGCCTTGCCTTCAGTGCCTCCAGGGCCCGGGCCCGGGCACCCTCTCCGGAGGGTTCCATGCGGCGGACAATGAAATTGAGCTTTCCCTGGGGAGCGTAGAGATCAGCCCCCCCAAAGGCCACCACCTTGTCCCCGACGCGCGGCTCCCACTGAACCCGGGAATTGTCCCCGCGAAACATCACGGCGCTCAGAGCACCTTTGCCATCCACCAGAGTCATGTACCAGTGACCCGACCGGTGCCGGGTCATCTGTCCGATCTCCCCCTCCACGGCCAGCCCCCCAAAGGCGTTTCCCAGCACACCCTTGAGGGCAGCCAGGAATTCCGAAACGGAGAGAGGGCGATCCATTCGTTCCTCTAACTCCGTCCCGGCCGGCGCCCCCGCATGGAGAGACCGAGCGCAAGGACCAGCCAGGCGCAGACGCCAAGAGGCAGGGTCCTCGACCACCAGGGACGGTAGCGAAAGACCACCTCGTGGGCGCCCTCGGAGAGTGCGACCCCGCGAAAGGCCACGTTCGAGCGCAGCACCGGGGCGGGCACTCCATCCACCAGCGCCTCCCACCCCGGATACCAGCTGTCCGTGAGGACCAGGAGGCCGGGCGCCACCAGTTGGGTGGCGACTCGCACCTTTGTGGGTCCGTGAAATTCTACGGTGGCACTGCCTGGATTCTCCCCACATCCCAGCCCGGTCTCTCCTTCCACCACTGCCACGCGGTCCAGGTCCAGGCCCACCAGGTCCTGGAGGGCCTCCTCGGCACCCGTGGCCTCCACCACGCATCCCACCACAAACGCCCGGCCCCTTGCGTGCAGGTTGCGGTAGACCCGCACCGTACCGCCATGCACTTGTTCCAGGTGGGGGTGCTGCACCGGTGCCGCACTGAGCAGGAAGCGAACCCCCATCATCTCCGACAGGGACAAGCGAGATTGCAGCAGCTCGATCTTGTCCTCAGCGGGATCTGCTCCGATGTCGAGCCCGGCGGCCTCCAGGAGCGCGTCGTTTCGCGGCAAGCGCAGCGGAGAGGGAACAATCACGTCCCGGGTGCCCGCCAGGAGCCCCAGGGAGGCGCTCATGAGCTCCTTGTCCAACTCCGGTGGCTGAAGACGACTGACTACGCTCGTTCGATAGAGCCCATCCTCCCCGGTCACGACAGCCTGGGTGGCCGGGGAGGCACCCACCATGTCTGCCGGGCTGCGGGGGTTGTAGTTGGAACCAAAGACCGTCAGATCCACCACCAACAACAACAGAAGAAGGGTGCCCAGCTCCGGGCGCCCGATTCTCTCCCGGCGGGCCGCATGCACCAGCACAAGACCCGTGGTGGCCAGAAAAAGCGGCCACAAGAGCACACCAGAGGCAAGGGAGGTGCTTCCCACAAGGCCGTCGACCCAGGCCTCCGCCCGGCGGACGGCATCCGGCCTTTCCCCCAGGGTCTCCACCAAGTGCTCCACCAGTCCCAGCCGCCAGCCCACAAGCAGCCGGTGAACGACGGAGACCGCCAGCCCCCCGCCTACAAGTCCCAGGGTGATCCAGCCGAGCCCTCGCTCGACCCTCGGCTTCCAAAGGTGCTCCAACACACGGTCCAACCCCCGCGCGGCCAGGACATTCGCGGCGAGCACCCACCACATGGCGAATCGAACAGGAAACCGAAAGTGATCAAACCCGGGCAACAGTCGAAAGAGCCCCCACACCGGCGTGTGCCTACCCAGCATCAAGAGCAGAGATCCCAGGGCCAGCCCCTTCCAGACGCGCGCACCCCCGCGCCCCAGTCCCACCCCGGCCAGGCCTATCACCACCACCCCCAAGTAGATGCACATCTCCCAGTGGCTCTCTCCGGTGCCAAAGTACCCGGTCCCCTTGTGCAGGTAGGTCGCAGCCATGTCAGCGGGTCGCTCAAACCCCCAGAACCGCGGCAGGCCAATGTTCAGGATCTCCTGGGGCGGGAGGGAGCCGATGCCCGCAAACTCCGGAGGAACCCCTCCTCCCCTGTCGGACTCCTGCACCAGCTCCCAGGTGGCGAGCCACTGGGGAAGACAGGCCAGCGCCCCCCAAAAAGCCCCAGCCCCAGGCCCGTCGTGTGCGGGCCACCGACAGAAACAACGCCCCGCAGCCCACAAGACCGATGGCCGCTGCCTGGGGATGCCCAGCGGTGCCGAGGGCCGCCACGCTGACCCCAAGCAGCATGGCCCGCAGCCGTTCGGGCGCCTCCCCCTCCCCCACCCGCAGGGTCGCCCAGGCCGCAAAGGGAATCCAGGCCATGACCTGCTGCAGCCCCACATAGGTAAAGTGGCTCACCATGAATCCCGACAAGGCAAACCCCACCCCGGCGAGACGCGAGGCACTTACCGAAGCCCCCTGGTGGCGACAGAGCATGTACGTGCCCATGGCGGCCCACCACTGGTGAAGCAACAGGCCCATTGTCACCGCGTGGTGGGGGGAGAAGAGCAGCCCCAACAACAGGTTGACCGGGTAGAACACCCCGGCCTGGGCATCGGCCATCAAGGGAAACCCGTTGCCCACGTCGGTCGACCACAAGGGGATTCGGCCCGCAGCCCACTCCGCCGCCGACCAGGCACGCCACGGGACGTGTTGCAGCCGCAGGTCGTGGCTCCAATACACCCCCCACCCCAAGACCGCATCGAGAGCCTGCAAGGCCACAATGCCCAGAAACAGAAGCGCAGTGGCCCCACCCGGGGACAAGCGCTCCGCCCACCTACTGGACATAGCCCAGCGCCCTGAGGCGCTCGTCTGCCGCCCCATCCAAGCGGGGCGCCATGCCCCGCCAGGCCCGGATCTCCCGGTCCACAAGCGCCTTGACTTGCGCCACGGCCTCCTCCTGCTCCTGGGCGACGTCCACATCTTCCCCCGGGTCCCGCAAGAGGTCATACAGGGCGTGTTCTCCCGACTCGGGATCCACCAGGAGCTTGGCCTCGGCCGTCCGCAGTCCCAGCAGTCGCCCGGTGCCATCCGGGGTTCGACCCAGCAGCGTGCAAGACATGGCGGCCTCCCTGCGCCCGTCCACAAGCTCCAGGAGGCTGCCCCCCTCGGACCTCTCTGGACCCTCCAGGTGAATCAACTCCATCATGGTGGGAAGCAGGTCCATGAGCCTCACCTGCTGGGTCACAACGCCGGGAGCCACCCCCGGGGCCCGCAAAAACAACGGCACGCGAATGACCTCGTCGAAGAGCCCCCGGTGATGAAAGTCGATCCCGTGCTCCCCGAGCTGCTCTCCGTGGTCTGCAGTCAGCACCACGATGGTGTGGTCCGCCGTGGAGGACACCGCCTCCAGCAGCTTTCCCACCAGGGCATCCACCCGCTCCACCTCGGCCCGATACTGCTCCTTGAGCTGCTGGCTCTCCTCGTCGGTGTAGGCATGGTCTGGATCTGCAATCAGCGCCCGGTGATCCAAGCCGCCCACGGCCTCATAGGGAGCATGAGGCTCAAACAGATGCACCCAGGCAAACCAGGGCTGGCTCCCCCGGTCCTCGATCCAGTCGGTGGCGAGCCCAACCGTACGGTCTCCCGAGCGCTCAAGCAGCCAGGCAAACCGCTCCGGTTGTCCCAACCGAAACAACACCCGGACAAAGACCTTCACCGCCCACAGCTCGGAGATTCCCCGGATCGGCCCCAGGTCGGCGTCGTAGACCTCAAACCCCCGATCCAAACCGGTCTCCGGCCCCAGGGCCACGGCGGAGAGAAAAGCACCCGTAGCGTACCCCTCCTGCCCCAACACCGACCCCAGGGTCGGGATCCCGCGCGCCAGCTGGCCGCCGTTTCCAAGAAGGCCGTGGCGCAAGGGATGCAGCCCCGTGAGCATGGAGGCGTGGGCCGGCGCGGTCTCCGGGCTGGGGGTCACCGCGTCGTCGAACCGAATGCCCGATGCGGCGAGGGCATCCATGTGGGGGGTCTCGGCCCTGGCCTCTCCATACACACCCACATGATCCCGCCGCAGCGTGTCCACTGTCACCCACAAGACGTTTGGATCCTCCTCCAGGGCCTCGTCGGATCCATACCGCTGCCAGGTCATGCCCAAACCGGCGCAAAGACTCAATGCCAATGCAAATAAAGGAAGAAGGACCGACCAGGAGAAGCGTCCTTCCACACCCGCCAGCTCCTTTTGAAGGGCGTACCTCGCGTTGAGCCAGACCACCCCCATGATCCCCACGGGGTAGGCCGCCACCGCCAGGCCCGGAAGCCACTTCCCTACCTCCAGCAGCATCAGCGCAGGTGTCACCGCGTAAAAACCGCTGAGGATCAGGGCGGTCACCCCCGCCCCTGCCGAAATAGCACCCACGGTCCAGGTGTTTCGGCAGGAAATCTGCACCACCACCCCCACTCCAAGTCCAATTGTGCCCCCCAGCATCCCGCCGATTCCCATCGCTGCAACCGAAAGAGCCAAAGCCTGCCCAAACCCAAAGTCCAAGCGCGTGTGCATGGCGACCGCCACCATTTCCACCCCACCCGCCACCAGCCCCAGCCCGCCTCCCAGGAGACACAAACGCAGCCAACGAAGAGAAGAGGACGAAAGAGAAACCATCCTCCTGATTACCCGCTTGGAACCACATCGGCTGCCCGGGTGGCCTCCTCTCCTCCCAACGCATAGGAAGTGACCATGCTCTCCACCGAAACCGTCTGGTCCCGCCGCGCCGCCCCCGTGGGCGGCGAAATTGATGCCCGAACCTACAACGCCACCATCGGCGCTGTGCTCCTATACGGGCTCTTTGCCAACTACCTGATGGTCCAGAAGATCCCACCCGCCGTCGTGATGGGCATTCCCACCTTCGCCTTCCTCCTTGGGTACATCGCCTGCATCTTCGCCGGCACAATGATCTACCAGCGCTCGGATGACCCGGCGATCTCCTTCCTCGGCTACAACCTCCTGGTCCTGCCCCTGGGGCTCTTCCTGGTGCGGGTCCTGCCGTTCTACGCCACTGGCGCCATCTCCCAGGCGGCCCTGACCACGGGCCTGGTCACAGGGATCATGATGCTGTTGAGCACAGCCTACCCCCGGTTCTTTCTCGGCATCGGCCGCATGCTCTTTGTCGCCTTCATGGCGGTGTTCGTCGTGGAGCTGGGCATGTTGTTCATCACGAAAACCAACCCGCGCATCTTCGATGTGCTGATGGTGGGCATCTTCAGCGGCTACATCGGGTATGACTGGGCCCGGGCGCAGGCGCTGCCCAAGACCCTCGACAACGCCGTGGATGCAGCCGCCGCCCTCTACGTGGACATTGTGATCCTGTTCATTCGCATCCTGAACGCCACCTCCCGGCGGTAGGGCCACCAAGTCCAGGCACCTTTCAAGATCCGGGCCAGGAACCTTTTTTTTCAGCAGACCTGTATCTTGAATGGTATTAGGGGCCCCCGAACCCAAGGAGGCCCCATGCGTGCCCAGCTCCTGACTCCACTTTTCCTGCTCTCCGCTGTCTCCATGGTGGGGTGCCCCGGCCCCGCACCCGAAACTGACGTGGAGGGCGACGACCCCTTTGAGTGCGAAGACTCCGCCGACAACGACGGCGACGGGTACTTCGACTGCGACGACTCCGACTGCTTCAACGCGCCGGCTTGTTCCGACGACGGTGGAGACGACACAGGAGACGACGACGACAGCACCGCAGACATCGACAACGACGGGTACAGCCCCGCCCAGGGCGACTGCGACGACCAGGACTACACGGTCCACCCGGGCGCAGAGGAGACCTGCAACAACAAGGACGATGACTGCGACGGCGAGGTGGACAACGATCCGACCGATGGAGACGATTACTACACGGATGGTGACGGCGACGGCTACGGCTCCAATTCCAGCACCATCACCGCCTGCTCCAAGCCCGCCGGATACGTTGACGACGGCGGCGACTGCGACGACAGCGACAGCCTGATTCACCCCGGGGCCACGGAGACCTCCTGGGACGGCGTGGACCAGGACTGCGACGGCGAAGACTTCAACGGCTCCTCCTGCGCGGACTACGCCGTGGACAACGCCCTCTGGTGGCTGGACGGAGGCACCGCCAACATCTCTCCCCGGGATGGCAGCGAGCTCTTTGGCACCGTGACCTATGACCTGTACGGCGACTATGCCTACGACTGGTACTCGGGAAGCTACGACAACTGGTTGACCCTGCAATTCACAGAGAACGGCTACAACATCACGGAGAGCTCCGCGACGGACTTTGGCATCACACTGAACGCCAACCTGACCCTGAACAGCGACAGTGACAAGTTCTCCCTGGACATGAACGTGCTGGGTTCAGAGAGCTTCTGCGAAGGCTATGTCTCCCCGACAACCATCGCCTTTGGCGGCACCTTGAACCTGGCCGTGGGCGGCAGCGGGGACGTGACCCCCACCACCTCCCTGGCGGCCCAGTGGAGCGGCATTGCCGAGTCCAACGTGGTGCTGAACAACATCGACGGGAGCTCCTGCGGAGTCAGCACCTTCAACACCGTCCTCGGCTATGTCATGCCGGGATTCACCGTCTTGAGCTTCTTCAACGATGTCATGCAAGAAGGGGTGACCTTGGCCCAGTCCGCGCTTCAGGACGAAGTGAACTGGTGGGTCGAAAACGGGAGTGAGTGCCAGAACTGAAGCAGTGCGTGGTGGTAGGATTCCCAGGTGAGCCCCTGGATCCTCCAGCACCCGGTCGTCTCCCTTGCCGTGCTCGTACTGGTAGCCCTGGCCGTGGAGGACGTGCTCCAGCGTCGCCACGCCATTCGCCACAACTTTCCCCTGGCAGGTCGACTGCGGTACTTGTTGGAGCTGGTGGGGCCGGAGCTGCGCCAATACTGGGTGGCCAACGACAAAGAAGAAGCCCCCTTCAACCGGGATGAGCGCCGGTGGGTCTATGCTTCAGCGAAAGGCCAGAACAAGAATTTTGGATTTGGCACGACCGAACAGATCTACGCGATCGGCTACCCGCTCATCAAACACGCGGTCTTTCCCTTCCCCGACGCCCAAGCAAGACACCCGGAGGGGGACCCCAGCGCCCTTCCCTGCCTGAAGGTGATCGGAGAGCACAACGACCGGCGTCGGCCGTTCCGCCCCCGTTCTGTGGTCAACATCTCCGCCATGAGCTTTGGCTCCCTCGGCGCACGAACCGTCACGTCCATGTCCCACGGAGCAGCCAAGGCCGGCGCTTTCCACAACACAGGCGAGGGCGGGGTAAGCCCCTACCACAAGTCCGGCGGCGCGGACATCGTCTGGCAGCTGGGCACCGGGTACTTCGGGGCCCGGGACGACAACGGCAGGTTCTCCCTGGACGTCCTGACCGACGAGGTCCAGGCCACGCCCCAGATTCGGGCCATCGAGATCAAGCTCTCTCAGGGCGCAAAACCGGGCAAAGGCGGCATCCTGCCCGGCGCCAAGGTCACCCGGGAGATCGCTGAAATCCGGAAGATCCCGGTGGGCAAAGACTGCATCTCCCCCAACGCCCACACGGAGTTCACTGATGTGGACGGGCTCCTGGACTTCATCGAGCGAATCGCGGACCGCACGGGGCTGCCCGTGGGGATCAAGAGCGCCATCGGCGAGCTGAAGTTCTGGGAGACCCTGGCCCGCCGAATGCTCGCCCGAAACGTGGGGCCGGACTTTGTGACCATCGACGGGGGAGAGGGCGGCACCGGCGCCGCCCCGCTCACCTTCTCCGACCACGTGGCGCTTCCCTACAAGGTTGGATTTGCACGGGTCCAAAGGGTCTTCTTGGAAGCAGGCGCCGCTCAACGAGTCGTCTGGATTGGAAGCGGCAAGCTTGGCTTCCCCGATCGGGCGGTGATTGCCTTTGCCATGGGCGCGGACCTCATCAACGTGGCCCGCGAGGCCATGCTCGCCGTGGGCTGCATCCAGGCAAAGAATTGCCACACCGGCCACTGCCCCGCGGGGGTCGCCACCCAGAACAAGTGGTTGCAAGCCGGCCTGGACACCCAGGACAAGGCCGAGCGACTGGCCCGGTACATCCAGAGCTTCCGCAAGGAGCTGCTGACCCTCGCCCACGCCACCGGCTACCAGCACCCGGCCCAGTTCACAGGAGACGACATCGAGATGAGCACCGGGGTCAACGAATTCACGTCTCTGACCTCTGTGATGGACTACGAGAAGCTCCCGGTGCACTTCACGGACATGCTGGACTACGAGGCCACGCCGTAGCCCGGATATTTCACCAGCCGTTCTACCCTACGGTCCCTCGCAACGAAGCCTGATGAAATATCCGGGATAGCAGCTCAGGGCGCCTTGTTAGACTGCGCCCATGGCCACCACAGTCCGAACCGTTCGCAAAGAGGATGTGGGAAAGAACATCCCCATCTACGCCGTGTGGGAGACCACCATGATGTGCAACCACGCTTGTGCCCACTGCGGGTCCCGGGCGGGGCCAGAAGATGCGCGTCCGAAGGAGCTCACCACAGAAGAGCTGCTCTCAATCGCCCAGCAGCTGGTGGACCTCAAATGCAGGGAGGTCACCCTCATCGGGGGAGAAGCCTACCTTCGGAAGGACATCTGCACCCACGTCGCCTTTCTGGCCGAGCGGGGCATTCGGGTGACCATGCAGACCGGCGGACGAGGCCTCTCCGGTGCCCTGTGCCGGGATCTTGCGGCCGCTGGAATGAAGGCCATCGGTGTCAGCCTGGACGGGCCCGAGGCAATCCACGACGAGCTGCGGGCCAGCCCCGGCAGCTTCCAGTCGGGCTTGCGTGCCCTGCAAAACGCCCGGGCGGCTGGGATGGCCACCACCTCCAACCTCCAGGTAAACCGCCTCAACAAGGACCACCTCCGGGAGACCGCGGCCCTGGTCCAGGAGACAGGCATCCGGATCTGGCGGGTCCAGATGACCGTGCCCATGGGCCGGGCAGCGGATCGACCAGACTGGATCCTTCAGCCCCCGGACATGCTCCAGGTCATGGACACGCTGGCCGAGCTCCAGGTGGAGGCCGCGGAAAAGGCCAGGGCCGCTGGATTGCCCCCACACAAGACCTTCGACATCCTGGCCTCCAACAACATCGGGTATTTCGGCCCCCACGAGGAGATCCTCCGAAGCCACCCGGGAGGCACCGCCAGCTACTGGCAGGGGTGCAGCGCCGGTCGCTACACGCTGGGTATCGAATCAGACGGCACCTTGAAGGCCTGCCCCTCCCTGCCCACCGCCCCCTACACAGGGGGAAACCTGCTGGACACCTCCCTGGCCGAGATGTGGGAGCACGCGGATGCCCTGCGGTTTGTGCGAGAACGCACCACAGATGAACTCTGGGGGTTCTGCAAGACCTGCTACTACGCCGACGTCTGCCGGGCAGGCTGCAGCTTCACGTCTCACTGCACCCTGGGAAAGCGGGGCAACAACCCCTTCTGCTACCACCGGGCCTCGACGCTCAAGGACGAAGGAAAGATGGAGCGCCTGGTGCAGAAGGAGAGCGCCGAAGGAAATCCCTACGACTTCGGGCGGTTTGAGCTGGAGGTGGTTCCCTGGGAGGACCCCACCTGACCGGGGCTACTCGTCCCCGGCCTCTCCGGTGTCTTCCCCGGTGTCTTCTCCGGAATCCGCGGTATCTGCCGTGTCGCCCGTGTCCGGCACGCCGTACAGCGCCGCGACCCCGGTGTCATCGCCCCCCGGCGTCGGACACCCCACCAGCGCAAGCCCAAGAAGCGCAGCGGTGGCCGTGGTGCGGGCCCTGCCCTGGCCGGGCAAGGACGATCCGCAGTGCAGGCACTCGCTTGCAGAAGCTAGCACATGGCGCTGACATTGGGGACAACAAAGCATTCTGGGGGACATGGAACCTCCAATTCTCAAGTCATCCCACCATAGGTCGATTCACCCGCGCTTGACAAACAAGACGAGGCGCCCCACATGGTAGCCTCCCTCCCACAGCACAAGGAGCCACCCCATGCGCGTTCTGTTGGCCCTCGTTTTCCTCGCCCCCGCCTGCCGGGACAAGGACGTCTCCTCCGAGACAGGCACTGTGGACTCCTCCCGGGAAACCGGCCAGCCCGATGACACCGGGGAGAATGTGGAGACCGGAGATCCGGTCTTGGATGCAGATGGCGACGGCCACAACACAGACAGCGACTGCGACGACACGGACGCGTCCATTCACCCGGGCGCCGAGGAGATCTGTGATGCCCTGGACAACGACTGCGACGGCGAGGTGGACGAGGCCACCACCCTGTCCTTCTGGGTGGACGCCGATGGAGACGGTTTTGGGGACGAGACTCAGCCCGCCGTCGAGTCCTGTGATCTTCCTGTTGGCTATAGCGCCACCGGCGGTGACTGTGACGATGCGGACCCCGGCTACCACCCGGGTGCCACGGAGAACGACTGCACCGACCCGGCCGACTACAACTGCGATGGCTCCGTGGGGTATGCCGACGAGGACGCCGACGGCCACCCGGCCTGCGAAGACTGCGACGACACAGATGGCGCGGTGAACGATTTGGCCACCGAGACCTGCAACGGGGTGGACGACAACTGCGATGGCAGCATCGACGAGGACGCCAGCGATGCGGCGACCTGGTACGGAGACGCGGATGGGGATGGCCACGGTGGGGTCCAGTTTATGCTGGAGTCCTGCGAGGCCCCCGCGGGCTACGTGGCGACAGCCGACGACTGCAACGACCTGGATCCAGCCACCTTTCCAGGCGCCTCCGAGGTGTGTGACGCGGCCGACAACGACTGCGACGCCCAGGTGGACGAGGGGGTCGAGATCACCTTCTATGCGGACTCGGACGGCGACGGGTACGGGGACGCCTCCAGCACTGGACAGGGCTGCTCCCTTCCCCCGGGATACTCCTGGAATGGAGACGACTGCGATGACTCCGATCCCTCCGCCCGTCCGGGCGGGGTGGAGGTCTGCGACGGTGCCGACAACGACTGCAACGGCACCGTGGATGACAACCCGGTCAACGGCACCGCCTGGTACACAGACGCCGATGGGGACGGCTACGGCGATGCCACCTCGTCCACCGTCGCCTGCAGCGGGGCGAGCGGCTCCGTGGCGGACCCCACCGACTGCGACGACACCCAGGCCCTGGTGAACCCGGGCGAAACGGAGACCTGCAACAACATCGATGACAACTGCGACGGCGTCACGGACGAGGACACCGCCCAAGATGCCACGACCTGGTACCTGGACACCGATGGAGACGGCTACGGGGACGTGACAAACGGCACGCCAAGCTGCACCCAGCCCACCGGAAGGGTTGCCGACGCCACCGACTGCAACGACACCGATGGATCAGTGAACCCCGGCGCGACGGAGGTGTGCGATGCCAACGACACCGACGAGGACTGCTCGGGTGCAGCGGACGACGCGGACCCGGGCGCGAGCGGCACGACCCTTTGGTACACCGATGCGGATGGAGACGGCCAAGGGGGCGACTCAGACCCGGGGACCTTGAACTGCGAGGCGCCCAGCGGCAAGGTGGCCGTCCAGGGAGACTGCAACGACGCCGATGCCCAGGCCTACTCCGACGCCAACGGCATCTGCGGACTCGGCATCTCCTGTGCCGCCATTCTCGCCTCCGGGGCCGGCACCACAGACGGGGTCTACACCCTGGATCCAGCCGGGCCCGATGCCGGCGACGCCCCCCTGTTCAACTACTGCGACATGACCACCGATGGGGGCGGCTGGACCCTGGTGTGGAAGCATGCCTACTACGAGGTCGGTTCCCCCACGGACGCCATGCGGTACTACGCCACCACCCTGACCCCCTGCACGTCCGTTGGGGACGCCGCCTGGTGCAACGTGCCCAACAAAACCACCCTGGGGGTGACCGAGCAGCGCACCCACGCCACCCACAACGGGACCACCGTGTGGGACTTCAAGGGCGACCTCAACGCCAGCCTGGACACGGACTGGTCCGGCGCAATCCTCCAGAACCCCGTGGAGCTGGTCGACCAGTGCACTGCCAACACAGATGCAAACCCGGAGCCTGAGAACGGGGGGCACGCCTACCTGGGCCTGACCCTCGACAAGGCCAACAACGGCAACTACGCCTCCAACTGCGACACGGATCGCTACGGCAGCGACCCCTCCATCAGCAGCGACTGCCGCTGGGAGAACTGCAACCTTCCAGGTTCGATTTCATCCAGCTCCACCCACACCCAGATGACAGTGCAGATCTACGTGCGCTGATCAGGTGTCGTCGCTGCCGTCGCAGTTGGAGTCCACCCCGTCGCCGGGGGTCTCGGTCGCACCCGGGTGGATGGACGCGTCCGAGTCGTCGCAGTCCCCTTCCGCCTCCGAGTAGCCGTCGCCGTCGTTGTCTTCATACACACCGGTGTCCGGCACCCCGTAGTCGGCCTGGTTGCCCGTGTCTGGCACACCGTACTCGGGCTGATCCCCGGTGTCCGGCACCCCGTAGTCGGCCTGGTTACCCGTGTCGGCGGTGTCGCCCGTGTCGGCGGTGTCGCCCGTGTCCGGCACACCGTACTCGGCCTGGCTCCCCGTGTCATCTCCCCCCCCGCAGGCGACCATGGAGAGCCCCAGCAGCGCAGCCCCGGCGGTCTTCAGCAGAGAGCCCCCTGACCCGGCAACCACAGTCCCACAGTGAGAGCACTCTTGGGCAGAAACCAGCGTGTGCCGTTGGCACTTTGGGCAGACAACCAGACGTGGGGACATGGGTTCCTCCTAAGAAGATGGACCCCCATACCCTACGCCAACCTCGTTGGACCCTCAAGGGAATCGGGACAAAACGCCAGGATGCAGATCTACCCGCCAAAGTACCGAAAGAGCAGCCCCCCCCACATGCCGAGCACAATGGGCACCTTCGCCAAGGTCCCGAGCACCTTGCCCACGAGCGCCCCGACGGCAGGCTTGATGGAGCCGCGCACCGTGGCCTTGGCGTGGCTCATCTCCCCCAGCAGCGCCCCCCCAAAGCACCCCACCAGCCCGCCCAGGAGGCTGCCGACCACGGGAATGGGAATGAACACCCCCAGGAACAAGCCCCCAAAGCCCCCGAACAGGGCCCCCATCATCCCCCTGCGAGAGCT
>CAZRYF010000051.1:0-37873 GCA_964604165.1 uncultured Enterobacterales bacterium | reverse complement strand
ACTCCAGATCCGGGGGGAGATGGGGTATCCCCCCGGATGTCGGTGAGGTGCGCCACGCGCTGGGCGCGCGGGTCGTCGGGGCGGGGCTGCGGGTTCCGGGGACACCATACTTAACTCCAGATCCGGGGGGAGATGGGGTATCCCCCCGGATGTCGGTGAGGTGCGCCACGCGCTGGGCGCGCGGGTCGTCGGGGCGGGGCTGCGGGTTCCGGGGACACCATACTTAACTCCAGATCCGGGGGGAGATGGGGTATCCCCCCGGATGTCGGTGAGGTGCGCCAGAGATCTGGGGACACCAACCTAAACTCCGGCGGGCTTGGGCGATTGGTGGGTTGACGCCGGGCTTGCCGTGTCTACCTTCCCGCAATGCCCATCACGCCCATCGCCTGGCACGTCACCGCTCGCCTTCAGCGGAGCCGGGTGATTCCGAATCCGCGTGGCGTGGCCCGGGTGGTCCTGGACCACGCGCGGCGGGACACTGCGGCGCAGTTGCTGGCGTTCTCGGTGCCGGACAACCATGTGCATTTGTTGTTTTCGGGGCCCCGAGACGCCGTGGGGCAGCGGGTCAACCACCTCCTGGGCGGGCTCACCCGGCGATTGGATCTGGACGGCGGGTTTTCGGCCGCCTGGTTCGGCCCCATGGAGACGCAGCAGCATTTTGAGCGGACCCTCCACTACGTGCTTCGCCAGCACCAGCGGCATGAAACCACCCATGACCTCTTCCGGGAGGCAAGCAGTTTGCCGGATCTGCTCGGGTTGCGGCCCTTGGGCGGGTTTCTTATCCCGCGGGTCCTGCGAGAGTTGCCGCGACTTCGCCGCGGGGCTCTGCTGGGCCATCTCGGCGTGCGAGAACTGAAGTCGGGGACGATGTCTCAGCATCTCCATGAGGCGGCGGCGGCTGTGATCGCCGCGCCGAACCTGCAAGGAAACTCCCGGCCTGTCGCCAAGGCGCGGGTGGCCGCAGCACATTGGGGGCGCAATCGCGGACTCTCTGCCCGTTGGCTCGCCGACCACTTGCACACGGATCCGCGTTCTGTGCGGCGGTGTCTCTCCCGGCAACCCGACAGGGCGCTCGTCCAGGCCATCGGTCTGCAGGTTGGGTTGCGGGAGACGCTGGTGGCTCGCTCCGCCCTGTGCGCCTGAACCCGGGCGGACCGAACTGTACAGTCGCACTTTGCGATAGGGGACTTCGGTCCGCGTGGCGGACTGAACCGGGTGTTCGGGCGGTGCGATAGGGGACTTCGGTCCGCTGGGCGGACTGAACCGGGTGATCGCAACTTGCGATAGGGGACTTCGGTCCGCTTTCGCCGCCGGGTTCGCCAGAACCGAGGGGAGATGCGGTATCCCCCCGGAGATTTGGCGAGGTTGTTGGACCCGCCGCTGGGCGAGGTCGGGCCGGGTTCGACAGAATCGGGGGGGGATGCGGTATCCCCCCGCGGAAGTGTCGAGGCTGTTGGAGCCGCTGCTGGTAGCTTTCGCCCCAGATGGGTTATTCGGGGCTTTCCCAGGAGGAACCATGGAACTTCGCAGCAACTCCCTTGAGCACAACGGCCGCATTCGGGGTGAGAACGCGTTTTGCGTGCCGGCGGACGAAGGGCATGTCACCCTGGCCCCCAACAAGAGCCCGCACCTTGTCTGGAGTGGTGCCCCGGAAGGCACGCGGTCCTTTGCCATCGTGTGCCATGACCCGGATGTTCCTTCCGTGGGCGACGACGTCAACCAGGAAGGGCGGGTCGTTCCGGCGAGCCTGCCTCGGGTCGACTTCTTTCACTGGGTGATGGTGGACATCGCCTCGGGAACCACCGAGCTGGGAGAGGGCGCCGACTCCGACGGCGTGGTCGCTGGCGGCAAGGCTCTGGGCACCACGACAAACGGCGTGCGCGGTATCAACAACTACACGGATTGGTTTGCCGGCGATGCAGACATGGGGGGCGACTACGGCGGCTTTGACGGCCCCTGCCCTCCGTGGAATGACGAATTGCTCCACCACTACCACTTCACGGTCTATGCCCTGGACGTGGCCAGCCTGGGGCTCGAAGGGCGCTTTGGCGGCCCGGAAGCGTTGGCCGCCATGGAAGGACACGTGCTCGACAAGGCCACGCTTGTGGGCACCTACACACTGAATCCGACTGTCGACTGGTAGCCTGTTCCCGGGAGGGATTGTGATCTCCGCTTTTCTCGGTTGCTTGTTTTTCCTTGGTTCCCCTGCGCAGGCCGCTGGCGGCGACCTCCTGATTTCTGCAGGAGGCGGGTACTGGTGGACCGATCAGAACGAGAACCTGGGCTCAACCCCGCTGGGGGTGGTTCGCATCGGCCACGGGCTGGGCGATCGCCTCTTCTTCGAGGCCGGTACGGGCTGGGCCCAGGGCTACACTCGCTACTCCTGGTGTCCGCCGGAAAGCACCCTGCAGACGGAAGGTTGTTGGGACGGACAGAGCTTCCTTGCGGATGGCACGCGGCAGACCACCAATGTCCTGGGTAATTTCCTCTACAACGCGTTCACGCCGCGCATGACCTTTTCCGTGAACCTGGCGCCTGAGTCTCCGGTACAGCCAGTTTTCTCGGTGGGGGGGGGGATGATCTACAAGATGGTCACCGCGCCTGAGCGCGGACTGGAAGAAGGCGATGTCCCCATCAACGTGGACGGCAAGGCCGTCGACAACTGGAAGAACCCGGACATTGATGGGCTCGTCACCGTGGGGCCGGGCTTGATCATCGAGATGTTGGGACCCATGAGCCTGCGTGCGGACTTTCGCTATCAGATGACCCTTGGCGGTGCCGCCGAGCAGGTCGGAGACATTCCCGACCTCTACTCGGACTGGGAGGTGGTGGGGAGCCTCATGTTCAAGGCGGCCTGGTTCTGGCGGGACACAGATGGCGATGGCCTGATTGACCGGGAGGACCGGTGCCCTGTCGACCCAGAGGACTACGACAGTTTCGAGGATGAAGACGGCTGCCCGGACGTGGACAATGACGAGGATGGCATTCTCGATGAGTACGACAACTGCATGCACGAGCCCGAGGACTTTGACGAGTTCCAGGACAAGGATGGTTGTCCCGAGCCAGACAATGACCTGGACGGCATCTTCGATTTGCAGGATGACTGCCCGGACACGCCCGAGGACCTGGATGGGAACGAGGACGCCGACGGCTGCCCGGAAGGGGACAACGATGGCGACGGCATCGAGGATCGCTACGACCGCTGCCCCAACGATCCGGAGGACATCGACGGCTTTCAGGATGAGGACGGCTGCGACGACAAGGACAACGACGCCGATGGGATCCTGGACTTCCAGGATGAGTGCGCCGACAACGCCGAGTCCTACAACGGCTTTGAAGATGCCGATGGTTGCCCGGATGGCGTGCCGTCCGAGGTGCAACGCTTCACGGGCGTGATTCACGGGATTCACTTCGAGGTGAACCGCGCCAAGCTTCGGTTGACCTCACTCCCGCTCCTGGACGACGCCGCCCGTGTGCTCGTGGAGTACCCTTCCATTGAGCTGGAAGTGCAGGGACACACTGACTCGGATGGCGACAACGAACACAACCTGGATCTGTCGGCGCGACGGGCCAAGGCGGTGGTGGAGTACATCGTGAGCCAGGGTGTGGAGCCGGAGCGGCTCTCCTGGGTGGGCTACGGAGAAGACCGTCCCCTGTACCCGAACAACACGGACGAGGAGAAAGAGGCGAACCGGCGGGTGGAGTTCCACCTCAAGAAGTTCCGCGGCGAGGACGTCGAGGACGTCGAGGAGTAGCTACCCCTCGATGCGCACCCACTCCCCGTCCACAAGGAGTTCGTGGGGGTGAAAGCGGTTCTTGTAGGCCATGGACGGGCACGCCTCGATCCAGAGGCCCAGGTAGTAGAAGCGCAGCCCTCGCTCCTTCAACCATTGGGCTTCGTGAAGGACGGAAAAGGTGCCGAGGCTGCGTGGAGACTCGTCTGGGTCAAAGTAGAAGTACGCGGAGCTGGCGGAAACCGCGCCGAGATCCACGATACCCACTCCCACCAGCCGCTCCTCTGCCCAGTAGTTGATTTCTATGGTTTGTACGCAGCTTAGGGCCAACCAGTTTGCGTAGTGTTCGATGGAGGTGGGTGCCTGGGCGAGCCCGCGCTCGAGCTTGTGTCGGTTGAAAAGGGTCAGGCGTCGAGAGTCCACCGACGGTGGGCCCACGCTGATGCGAAGGTCCTCGTTCTGCTTCAGGATTCTCCGCTGGGACTTGGAAGGGGTGAAGTCTGCCAAGGGGATTCGAATGCCAACGCAAGCTTTGCAGGTGGGACAACTGGGTCGGTAGAGGGTCTGCCCCACCCGCCGATCTGAATGGGCCAGGAGCGCATCAAAGGTCGAAGGTTTGATGGGCTCCGGATACCACCGGGTAGGCAGCACCGCGATCCGATCCGGTAGATAGGGACAGGCGTGCGGGGTGGCATCGATCAGAATGCCTTCTTCCGGGGAGCGGGGCTTCAAGCAGACACCTTCTGTGACCTCCAGGGTACCGCGATATGATCGTCCAAGAGGAGACGTGCATGGCTGTGCAGGTGCAAATCGACGGTGGAATCACGGTGATTCTCCTGGATCGGCCGAGAAAGGCCCATGCCTATGACCCGGAATTGCTCCACCAGCTGGAGGCAGCGCTGTTTGACGTGACCACCCCTTTGGTGGTGGTGGGAAGCACTGGAGACGGGGCTTTTTGTGGAGGCGCCGACCTCAACGAAATGGAGGGCGCCACCGCGGGCGATGCCTTGGAGATGGCCTCGCAGTCGCTGTTCGAGCGCCTGGCCACGGCCCCGTTTGTGTCCATCGCCGCAGTGCAGGGGGCGGCAGCCGGCGGCGGATTTGAGCTGGCGCTGGCCTGTGACCTTCGCGTGGCGGGGCCCCGTGCCCGGTTTTTCCTGCCCGAGACCTCCTTGGGCCTCATTCCCTCCGCAGGGGGATGCACCCGACTTCCCCAGGTGGTGGGGCGAGGACGGGCCAAGGAGATGATCCTCGGGGGCAGGGAGCTTGATGCACAGGAGGCGATGGCGTGGGGGGTGGTCTCCCGGGTCAGTGAGAGTCCCCTGGAGGAGGCACGGGCGTGGGCCCACTCCCTCTCGGAGAGAGACCCCCGGGCGCTGAGGTTGGCGAAGGAGATCCTGGACGCAGAGGGCGACAGGGCCAGCCGCTTGGAGATGGAGCGCAAAGCTGAGGCGCAGCTCTACGAGAAGAAGTGGGGAGACAGGGAGCGAGACTGACCCCCATCATCCGCCGAGCCCGATCACCCGTGCCACCCGGCCTTCTTCTGCCAGGTCCACCAGGGTCGACTCCTCCGGCTCGGTACCGTCCGCAAGCCTTGTCACCACGCAAAGAGGCCGATCAAAGGTCTCCGGGCTGCGCACGCCCGAGCTGGACATGGCCCATCGCCCATCCTCCAGCTCCAGGAGTGTCCCCGCTGGATACTTGCCCAGGCGGTTTACCAGCAGCTGAAGCAGGACGGGATCGTACTGGGTGCCCGCCGCACCGACCATGCGGGCCAAGGTGTCCACGGGGGTCATCAGGGGACCATCGGGTCGGGTGCGGGTGAAGGTGTCGTAGTCGTCCGCGATGTGGATGATGCGAGCGAAGAGCGTGGGCTTGGGGGTGTGATCGTAGCGCCAGTGGTGCTGGAGGTTCACCAAGAGTCGACGGATCTTGGCTTCGTGAAAGCCGCGCTGCCTGAGAAGCACCCGTGCCCCCTGGACGGAGTGGGCGCCAAAGGACACGGTGCGCCCGGCTTCCCCGGAGGTGTAGCCCACATCGTGAAACAAGGCGGCCACCCCGAGATCGGCGAGGGAGGCGTTGGGGAGCTTCAGCTCTCGACCGAGCACCACCGCCATGGTGGCGACGTTGAGGGTGTGCTGTACGTGAAATGCGGATTCTTCCCCGGGGACAGCGGTGAGCAGCTGCTGGTTGTCCTCGTCTCGGGTGGAGTCAATCAGAGACGTGACCAGGCGGCGCATGGGGAGAGGGTTGGGCAGCCGTCTCGCACAGAGGTTCTTCCATGCATCTGCCACCAGGGTGGTGGAGCGGTTGTAGACCGTCTGGAAGTCCTGGGTGCTGCTGCCCTCGCCGGAGCCGCCTTCCCCGTAGGCGCGGAACCGGAACACGGGGGACAGCTCGATGTAGTCCATTCCGTTCTCCCCAAGGAACTGCTGAAAGCGAGCCCTCGGGTGCCCCTCTGCGGGAGGCTCGGATCCAGACCGATGAATGAAGAGTCGCAACTCCGAGTCCTTGGGGGCCTGGTGAAGGGAGATGCCGCCGATGGCGTGGGGGCGAAGGGCCTGGATCAGGCGCTCCCCCGTTTCATCTGTGGGCTCGAACCGCACGCGAATGTCGTTTACGTAGACCTGGCCGCCCACCATGACCATGTGGACGGCCCCGAGGAGATCCAGGAGCTCCCGGATGATGCGTTCCAGCTCGGTGATGGGGGTGTTGAAGGCGTCGTTCCTGGAGTCGTGGAGCTTGGTGAGGCGCAAGGTGCTGTTCAGCATCTTCGCCAGGACCTCTCCCTTCTCTCGCACCTGGGTGGCCAGGGCCTTGTCCTCACCCGAGTGGGCCCGGTCCAGGGACTTGGCCAGCTGGTCCTGGGCGGCCTGGAAGTCCGGGGTTTCGCCGTGGAGTGCAGAGGTTTCATCTGACATGAATCAATCCTCCAGTCCGCGGACGCGGCGGTGACGCTTCATGCGGGCCTGTACGCAGAGACGGTGGGAGTCCCCGTCCACCCTGGCGGCGAGGAGTTTGAGCAGTTCGTCCGCATGGTCATCGTCCAGGAGTGAAAGGCCTGAGATCGCCGCATGGTCTTGGCTCTTCCGTGTGGGCTTGAGGCGCTTTAGAAATCCCTTTGGCTTGATCCAGGCCCCAAAGGTCTCCAGACTCTCCTCCGGTCCTACCTGGGCCATGGCGACTCCAACGGCGGTGGACTCTTCGAGACCCGGTGTTCGGGCGCCGGTCAGGTGCTTGACCAACATCGGAAAGATCTCCGCATCTCCCTGGCTCGCAAGAATACCGATGGAGCGGATTCGTACCTGGACCTCTTTGGCGCCCATCAACCGGAACAGGTACGCCCTGGCGCGTGCGTTGGCGCCGGCGCGTGACAACACGTGCAGGCACTCGAGCTGGGTGTCCACATCTTCACCGGTCACGAATTCCATGACGGCATCCCAGGCGGCTTCCTCGTTGACATTCGCGAGGCAGCGCAGAAGGTCTGCGGCCACGGCCCCGTGCAGGCTGATCAGGCGCTTGGTGACCCATCCTTCGCGACCGGGAATGAAGTGCTCGATCAGCTGGCGGGTGATGCGTCGGCTCGAGGCCCCCCGCTCGGACTCCAACAGGTCCATCAGCGTGGTCAAGTGATCCCCAGGAAGCTTTTCAAGGAGATCGTAGAACTCCTCGGGCGGTTCGTTGACGCTGCTTGGAACAGAACGAATCAGCCGGGCCATTGCATGGGCGTTGGCGAAACTCTTGACAAGGGCCCGGGCCTGCTCATCTTCCTCCATGTTGGCTGCAAAGTCGGCAACCCCCTGGAGCAGCTTCATGAGGTTCGAGAGGTGGCCCTCGGTGAGCATGAAGTCTCGCACTTCGTGCAAGAGAGGGGCGACCTCCTCCAGCACAATGGGTTCGCTCGGACTCTCCACCAGCCCCAGCAGCTCGTCCACGAGATTCAAGCAGTCGGTGGGCAGCGCCCCGGAGCCGTCCTCGTCGAGGAGAGACTCCATGAACACGGGCTCCACGGCCTTGTACAAGACGGTTCCCACCACCGCCAGCTGGGGTGAGGGGAGATCCATGTCGTTGGGGATGACGGAATTCCCTACCGTGATGCCCAGCTCCCCTTCGGGAAGAGCGCTCGCTACCTCGTCTGAAACGGAGCGCCCCACGGCCTTCTTCATTTCCTCGGGAAGGGTGGCGCCGGTGTCAATGATCGGGGCGTGCTCCTCTTCAACCGCCTGCAGATCGGCTTGTTGTTGGGCCATCAGAGCCGGGTCCAGGGTCTCCAGGTTCTCGGTTTCTCCTGTCGGATGTGGGGCACCCTCCACCCCTTCGCCCCCTCCATCCTTCTTCTCCTTGTCCAGCACCACCCCGCCACCCGTGGCGGGGGCGTTGGCGATTTCTGCCTCGTAGAAAGCTTGCTCGTCAAAGTCCTCCTCTTCGGGCACGAACCCCTCGACCGCCTCCACCTCGATGTGCTGGAAATTCGCCTTCCAGAGCAAGGTGACGATGTCGTCTTCGTTCAAACGAATGCCGCTGTATCGAATGGAGAGGATCTCCAGCAGGCGCAGGAGATCACTCCACTCCACGTCCTCAAAAACGGTCAGGCGCCGCACCCCATCCCGGAAGAGCTTGAAGGCCAAGGAGCGCTCGCGCTCTTCTTCTTTGTAGACCACCTCTCCTTCCACGGCGATCTCGTAGGGTCGCACCGACAAGATCAGGGGTCCGTAGGTGTCCAGATAGCTCATGAAGCTGGTCTGAATGGCCTCGAGGAACACCCGGATTGCCTCGTTGGATGGGTCGTACAGCAAGAACGCACGGGCTGCCCGGGAGAGGGACATCAGGGAGCGGCTGGCGGCGTTCCCCTGGTCGGACAGATCGTGGCGCGTACCAGGTGAGAGAAGGTGCGCGATGCCCTTGGCGGTCAGATCGGCGGCATCGTCGGGGAGCTCGTCGGGGAGCGCTTCCGGGCCCGAGTCCGGAGGCGCAGGGGCGTTGGTCAGCCCCTGCGCCTCCGGGGCACCCGTGGTTTCCGGGTTCTCGTTGCCGACAGCCAAGTTACATCCTGGGTCTTGCGCGGGGGAGTTCACAGGATACCACCGCCAACTCTTGCTGCGGCTATACTCGAGTTGGCAGGAGGATGAATGAGCGAGGTGCGGCCTCGAATTCTCTCGGTGGGATGTGCGAATCCCCCGCAGGTCTATGAGCAGGCGGCCATGCCTGATCTGTTTCGGGTCAAGGACCCCCGGATTCGCTCGCTCTTTCAGTCCTCCCACATTCGCACCCGACACCTGACACTTCCGCCCCCTGGCCCGGACGGCCCTCCCGTGGAGACCCAGGGGGAGCTCATTCAAAAGCACCGCACCGGGGTCGTGGAGGTGGGGGCCAGGGCCATCGCCCGTTGCCTGGAGCCCGAGGGGCTCTCGCCCGTCGACATTGACTACCTCATGTGCATCACCTCCAGCGGATTCTTGTGTCCGGGGGTCACTGCCATTCTCATCAAAGAGCTGGGCTTTCGGGTGGATTGCTCCCGTGTGGATGTGGTGGGAATGGGGTGCAACGCTGCCTTGAATGGGCTGAACCCGGTCACTGGTTGGTGCATGGCAAACCCGGGAAAGCGGGCGCTTATGCTCTGCATCGAAGTGAACTCGGCGGCTTACGTGTTCGATGAGACACTGCGCACCGCGATCGTGAACTCACTCTTCGGGGACGGGGCGGCGGCGGTGTTGTTGCGCGCCGACCCCGGGGATTCGGGGCGCCTTGCTCCGGAGATTCTGGGCTTCAACTCCCACATCATTCCCCCCGCCATCGGTGCCATGCGTTTTGACTGGGACACCCAAGAGGGGAAGTGGAGCTTTTTCCTGGACCGGGACATTCCCTATGTTGTGGGGGCCCATGCGGAGCAGCCCGTGGGCAGGCTGCTGAAGGAGTTTGGCCTCAAGCGGCGGGACATTCGCCATTGGCTGGTTCATTCCGGTGGGAAGAAGGTCATCGATGCCATCAAGTACAACATCGGCATCACGGAACATGATGTGCGCCACACGGTGAGCGTGCTTCGGGACTATGGGAACATCTCCAGTGCGTCGGTGCTCTTCAGCTACCGACGCCTGTTGGAGGAGGGTGTTGTGCGACGCGGAGATTATGGAGTGGTGATGACGATGGGGCCGGGCTCCACCATTGAGACGGCCTTGATCCGTTGGGGGAAGCGATGACCTACGAGACCCTGGTGTTTGAAGAGCACGGGGATGTGGCCACCCTGACCCTTCATCGGGCCCCAGGAAACCGCATCAATGTCCGCATGATCAAAGAGCTCACGGCGGTCTGCGATCACCTGGAAGACACCTCCACGGTGAAGGTGGTGGTGCTGCGGGGAAGTGGGGGGGTGTTCAGCGAAGGGGTGGACTTCTCAGAGTTCCAGCCGGATCAACCTCTGGACATTCATGGATTCAACAAGTGGGAAAAGATCTGTACCCGCCTGGAGCGGCTGCCCAAGGGCACTGTGGCCTTGGTGGACGGTCCGGCCGTGGGGGGAGGGTTTCAGCTGGCCCTGGTGTGCGACCTGCGAATCGCAACCAGCGCCGCCAGCTTCCAGTTGCCGGAGGTGCACCTGGGTTTTCTTCCGGGGATGGCCACGTTTCGCCTCGCCAAGTACGTGGGGCTGGGCCACGCCAAGCGCATGATGGTCACCGCGGAGCAGGTGGGGGCTGGCCGTGCGCTGGAGTTGGGAATCATCGATCGAATCGACGAGGATCTGGACGCAGGGCTTGCATGGGCCCTTGAAGCCCTGGGTCCCCAGCACTCCGTGGCCATCGAGTTGACCCGACGACTGTTGAACGAGTCGTTTGCTGCCACCGCAGAGAACGCCATCGGCCACTTCCTGGCGGCGCAGCACCGGGCGATCACCCAGACAGCGTTTCTGGACACCCTGAAGAAGCGACAGGACGAGAAGGACTGACTCCGGGTCAGACAGCCGGGTGGCGGCTGTGGGCCTGGACCCGTTCGCTGGACTCCAGGTCCAAGACGTAGCGCACCATCTCCTTTCCGTAGAACTGAAAGGTGCCCCGGCGCTCAAAGCCCCAGGAGGTGAGCTGCCGGTTGGCTCCCCGGTTGTCGGTTTCGGTGGTCACTTTGACGGCCCGGTGCCCCCGGGCCAACAGGTCGTCAAAGAGCACCTTGTTGATGTGGCCCGAGATTCGTTTTCCTCTGAGTTCGGGGGCAAAGCTGCAGAAGAGGGACTCAGCGGTGACGTGGTCTTCTCCGGCGGAGGCGGCACTGTACCCACCTGTTCTTGCCAGGTGACGCACCAGTCCGGGGGCTCGAACCAGTCCAGGCGCAGCTGCAAGCCCCAGGAGAAACCAACGGCGCGAGAAGACCTCTCGCATCATGCGGGAGGTGTCGGTCGATCCGGCAATAAAGCCGCGCACGGTGGGGATACCCTCCTGGTTCCGTTCTTCGTAGACGAAGCCGAGAAAGTGGGGCGAGTCCACCAGCCCCCGGTAGAGCTCGGTCAGGAACCGGGTGCCAAGGCGGGCCCAGAGGGAGTCGCCCATGGCCCGTTCGTGGAGCGCAGCCACCGGGCAACAGTCTCGGTGCTGCATGGGGCGGATGCGATCCAGAACGCTCGTGTCTACATCGAAGGGTCGGGGCATGGGGGGAGGGGCGCTTGTCATACGGTTCGGGAATAGCGAGGGCCGCTTGTTTCGTCTCGTGCCAAGTAGGGATCAAAAACCATGGCTGCGTTCCGAACCAGCACGCGGCCGCGCTCGGTGACTCGAATCGCGTCCTCGTCCACCGTGACAAACCCCGCCTCCTGCAGAGGCCGAAGGGCTTCGATCGCAGCCTTGAAGTGGGGGATGAATTCGATGGTGTGGGCCTTTTCCACACCTGGAATGGAGATCTCCAGGTTGCACATGAGGCGATTGATGACGTCTCGTCGCAGGTGGTCCTCAGAGGACAACACCCACCCCCTCTCAGCGAGTGGAGCGCCCTGGGCCACCCGGTTGCGCCAGCGGGCGAGCTTGGCCTCGTCCTGCCAGTAGGTGCCTGCGACCTCTGAGATGGCGGACATCCCCAGCCCGATCATGTCCACCTGGGAGAGGGTGGTGTAGCCCATGAAATTCCGGTGGAGTCGACGGTCTCGAGCCGCGACGGCCAGCTGGTCACCGTGCAAGGCAAAGTGGTCCAGGCCCAGGGGGGTGTAGCCTGCGTCGCTCAGCTTCTTCTGGGCCATCAAGTAGAGCTCTGCTCGCTCCCCGCTGGTGGGGAGGGCCTCGGCGTTGAGCTTGTTCATGTGCGGCTTGAGCCACGGCACATGGGCGTAACCAAAGACCGCGAAGCGGTCCGGTCTCAGCGCGATGGCCGAGTCCAGAGTCTGGGAGAAACGCTCGGTGGTCTGGTGGGGGAGGCCGTAGATGAGGTCGAGGTTGAGCCCCCACCAGCCAAGGGAGCGTGCCCGGGCCATGAGGTCTCCGATGCGGCTCCTCCACTGGGGGCGGTTCACGGCCTTCAAGACGACCGGGTCAAAGGACTGGACCCCTAAGGAGAGGCGGTTGAAACCCAGCTCGTCCAAGGCCTCCAGGTGGGCGGGTGTGGTGATTTGGGGATCCGCCTCGACGGACAGCTCCGCGCCCGTGATGGGTTGAAAGCGCCGCAGAAGAATCGCTTGAAGCTCGCCCATTTCCTTGGGGGACAACCAGGTGGGGGTGCCGCCGCCCAAGTGAATTCGCTGTACCTCAAGGGGCTCGGCAGGAAAGGGCAGGCGATCGATCTGGCTGGCCAGATCCGCGAGGTACTTTGCGCCGATCTCCCGGCGGCCCGCCACGACCATGTTGCAGCCGCAAAACGTACATTGCTCCGCGCAGAAGGGGATGTGCACGTAGAGCTGCGCTGGGGTGCGCACGCCCCTTAGAGCTGCATCCACCGCGCCGGCGGGTAGCTCCTTCCACAAGGGCACCGTCGGAAAGCTCGTGTACCGGGGCCCGGAACGATCCCAGGTCCTCAATTCGTCTGGTGTGACCAGCTCCATCCGTGTACCGCTTGCACCATGGCTTCCACCCCTTCTATCGGGGTGGTGGGGAGAATGCCGTGTCCCAGGTTGAAGACATGCCCCTTTGGGCCGGCCCTTTCGATGATGGCTCGGCAGCGGCGCTGGATCTCTTCGGGGGGGCCGTACAGCGCGACCGGGTCCAGGTTTCCCATGATCGGGATGTCACCCAGCAGCTGCCTGGCTCGCGTGAGGTCCACCCGCCAGTCCAGGGCCAACGCATCGGCGCCGGTCTCCTTGAGCCAGGGAAGGAAAGGGGCGGCATTCTGCGTGTAGTACAAACAAGGAGTGCTGTGGACCGCTGAGAGGGCCCGCTGGGCGAAGGGCAAGGCAAACCGCCTCCAGTCTTCTACGGACAGCGCTCCGGCCCAGGTGTCAAAGAGTTGCACCGCCGAGCACCCTGCCTCTGCTTGTGCAGCCAGATACTCCCCCACGATGTCTGCCAGGTGGCCGAGCAGGCCCTCAAGCACCTCAGGTGCATGAAGCATCATGGACTTGAGGTGCGTAAAGTGCCGGGAGCCGCCCCCTTCGATCATGTAGGCAGCCAGAGTGAATGGGGCGCCAGCAAAGCCGAAGAGGGGGACATCAATCTGTGCCACCAGCTGGCGGATTGTCTCCAACACGTGGGGCATGTCCCGCGTGACGGAGGGGGTGCGCAGAGCCTGAATGTCCGTGGTGGTGCGGAGGGGGCTGGGGAATCGTGGCCCTGTACCGGTCTCAAAGACCAGATCCATGCCCATGGCGGCTGGGGGCACCAGGATGTCGTTGAAGACGATCGAGGCATCCAGGTTGAAGCGTCGAAGGGGCTGCAGGGTGACCTCCGCCGCCAGCTCCGGGGTGCGGCATAGGCCCAGAAAGTCCGTGGTCTTGCGGACGGCGTGGTACTCCGGCAAGTAGCGGCCCGCCTGGCGCATGAACCACACCGGTGGTCGCTCCACTTGTTCAGACTTGAGCGCCCGGAGAAGGAGGTCGTTCATCGCCGCCTCCTATCCTCGATGGAGGATGGGCGCTGGGGGAAGTCCAAAGGACTCGAGCAGGTCATTGGCTGCGATTCGTCCGCTCAAGATGGCCCGCTCCATTCCCTGGGCGCCGTGGTTGATTCGCACGTGGTCTCCGCACAGCCGCAAGCCCGGGACCCCTGGATGCACCGGCGTGGCCCTGGCGCCCCATCCCGGAGCATACCAGGTGACGTCGTGGCTGAATGCCAGGCGTCGCTCCAGGACTTTTGCGGCCCAAAGTTCGGGCCAGGCCCGCCGAAGATCCGTCTCCAGGAGGTCCAGCACCTGGTCGTGGCTCCGCCCCCGGGCCAGACCGCCCAGCGCGTGCAGCTCGATCACGGCGCCTCCGCCGGTTTCCGCCTTCTGGCGGGCACCTTCCTCCATGCGGTGCAAGAGGAAGCCTCGGGTAGCGTGAGGCAGACCGATGAAGGTGGCGGTGAGCTGGGACTCCGGGGCCACGTCTGTGTCCAGGTGGAACCGCGCGATGGTGGCCTTGCAGCTCCTGCCATCTTCCAGGGAGGGCACCAGGTGACTGGCGAGCGCTCGGGCGGCGGGAGCTGGCACGGCCAGCACCACGGCATCGGCTGCGATCTCGGAGCGCAGGTCCTCTCCCTCCACGTAGAGTCCGTCATCTCCCTTCTCCACGGGGACCTGTTGGAGAGGAAACCGCGCCGGACCCGAGAGGGGTTGGCCCGTGAGGTCGAAGCGGGCGCCGTCCGCAGGACAGGACAGGTCTTCGTCGGACCGGACCAGGTCTCCGCCGCAGTGGGTACATCGCCCGGAGACAGCCACCCACTGCCCGGGGCCCACCTCTCCCACAAACAGGGAGGGATGGCTTAGACGCTCCACTTCCACCCAGTCTCCTGGATGTTCGGTCATGGTGGCGCCGGGAAGCTCGGTTCCGACGCGGACCCCGCACACCCGGCCCTGGCGAAAGAGGAGGCTCTCCACGGGCTCCCGGGTGCGCACCGTGCCCCCCAGGTGCTCCAGGCGTCTTCCGAGAGGGGCCCAAATGCTGCCTTCCAGGTTGCCGGTCAGCCACTTTACCGGACCTGTGGCCCCGTAGAACTTTTCCCCAAGGGCAAACGTGGCTGCATCCAGTTTCCCCGGATCCATCCACCAGAGAGCTTTGGACATTTCCTGGAAGAACGCGCCAAAGAAGGTGAGGGGGGCGCCTCGTATCTGCCAGTCGGTCACCGACAACCGGTCCAATTCCTCCAAGGCGGAGGCCGGACGGAGGTCCCGCAGAAACCTCTGCCCCTCCTGCACGGCCAGGGTGGGGATCGGGTGGCCCAGTCTGTGGCCTCGCTCCACGAACTTTCGCGCCAGGCGCAGGCGACCCGCCAGGTCCGAGCCGTGCACATCGACTCCGGGCCAGCGCAAGTTGACCGGAAGGGAGGGCGCATCCTGGAGCACGTGGGAGAGGTTGTGCTGGTCCAGGAGCAGGGCCAGGTGAAGATGTCCCGGCCAACATCCGTGGACGGAGGCGGCGGGGCCGTCGTGGCGCTGTGTGTCGCCGGTGCCTCGCGCCTTTCCTCCAAGTCCCTCGGACTTCTCCAACAGGGTGACCCGGATGCCGCGGCTCGCAAGGACCAGCGCTGCGGAGAGGCCTGCCGGACCACCGCCCACCACCACCACGTGTCGACGGGGGCTGGCCTGGGCTGTTTTCCAGCCAGAGGCAGCGGTGGCTGCCAGGAGCCCGAGAAAGCTTCGCCGTCGCAAGACTGTCCTACTTTTTCCTGTTGAACCGTGCTTCCGACTGTACCTTGACCCAGCGGGTGGCATCCTCGAGGCCTTGATCCACGAGGATCTTCTTGAGGAAGCCGGGCACCCAGCCCTGAAGCCTTAGATTGACCGAGTACTCGACACGGCAGATGTTCGGGTTCTTTCTGGCCGGGGTCACCCTCCAGAACCCCACCGAGTCGTCCAGATCCGAGAGGCGGTCATAGTCCAGGGTCCAGGTCACCCAGCCGTCTGTGGTGTTCACCACGTGGCGGATGTACCACTCGACCGTCACCCCCATGACGCTGGTGAGAAAGTGGGTGTAGATCCGGTCTTCTTCCCGTTTGTAGATGTCCGTTTTCTTCAGGTCGTCGATCCAGACCGGGTATTTTTCGTGATCCAGGATCACACTCCACACCTCCTCGGCCGGTGCGTTGACCTTGAAGACGGCCACTCCCTGGCCGCCGGTGCCGGCGGTCATCTGCTTCAGGACGCCGCGTCCTGCGTGGTACTCCCCAAGCTCGTGGTTCGTCAGCTCGGTGGCCGGAGGAGCACCCTGGAAGGCTGGAATCACCCCCTGGTGAGGATGGGGCTTGCTGGCATCGGCGGCCAGAACAAGGGGCAACAAGAGAAGGAGAGCGGACTTCATGGTGTTTCTGGCCCTTTTCGTGGGTTTCCAGGAGAGTTTTGAGGTGGGGAATTCCTTGACACGTTGGCGATGCAGCGGTGAAAAGCGCGTGGTATGGAAACCACGACCCCACACATACCTGGAGATTCCATGTACGCAAGACGCCTCACTTTCTTTTTGGGGACAGCGGTTCTGCCTGTCCTGCTTGTTGGCTGTGGTGGTTTGGGTGGAGGCGCGGACACGGATGGGGATGGGTTGACGGACAGGGAAGAAGAAGAGCTTGGCACAGATCCGACCCTGACGGACACCGATGGCGACGGGCTCTCAGACCTGGAGGAGCGTGACCTGGGCACGGATGGGACCCAGTACGACACGGATGGGGATGGATACAGCGACTACGAGGAGAACCATGCCGGAACCGATCCCACCGATGACAACGACGTCATCTACCAGGGGGGCTGGCCCTACAATACCGAAAAGGACGCCATCGAAGGGGAGGCTCTCGGAGAGCGGATTCGAGTCGGCGAAACGATTGGTCGCTTCATTGGCTTTGATCAGTTTGGGGACGAGGTAGACCTGTACGATTTCGCCGGACACGGCAAGATGGTGGCGGTGGACACCTCAGCGTTGGACTGTGGGCCCTGCGTGGGCATGTCCCTGTGGCTGGGTGGGCATTGGAGCACGGCTGAGTACGCGGAATGGATGAGCCAGGGTGAGAACGACAGCTTTCTGGACGCGTGGGATCCGATTCCCACGGCAGTGGAGAGCGGCGACCTCCTCTGGGTGACCGTCATGTATGAAAGCTTTCAGACGTTGAACCCGACCGGGGCAAACGGTGTGACGGGTTGGGACAGCGAATACGGGCACGAGAATATTCCCATCTTGACCACAAACCAGGATGGGAACGACACCGCGTTTGAGGGGGATGAAGGGGTCTCCTATGGCGATGGCTGGATCGCCCACATCAACGGTGGCCCGTTCCCCCACGTGACGCTCCTGGACGAGAACCTGGCGTTGATCAAGAACTCCTCCCCGCGACAGGGCTACGGCGACACGATGGACGAGCTGTCATCGCTCTTGTCCGGCGGCAGCGAGTAGGGTCCACCTCGCGCGGGCCGCGGCTGCCCGTTGCCTACGCCGTGGGCTCGGTCATGGATCGGAAGTCCAGCAGGCGGTCGATCTCCTCGGCGGAGAGCTCACCCTCCGCCAGCGCGACCTCCCGGATGCTGCGGTTGGTCTTGAACGCCAGCTTGGAGAGCCCGGCGGCCTTGTCGTAGCCGATGACCGGTGCCAACGAGGTGCAGATCGCGAGGTTGCGCTCCACGCTGCTTAGGCAGGCCTCTTCATTGGCTTCGATGCCTTCCACGCACCGGGTGGTGAAGGCGTTGACCGCCCCGGCCAGCAGCATGGTGGATCCCAGGAGGTTGTCCGCCATCATGGGCAGGTAGACGTTCAGCTCGAAATTTCCGCCGGCGCCCCCCATGTTCACGGCCACATCATTGCCCATGACTTGGGCGCAGACCATGGTGAGGGCCTCGCTCATGACCGGGTTGACCTTGCCGGGCATGATGGAGGAACCGGGTTGAATCTCGGGCAAGCGGATCTCGCCGAAGCCTGTGCGGGGGCCTGAGCCCAGCCAGCGAATGTCGTTTGCGATCTTGGTCAGGGACGCGGCGATGGTCTTCAGCTGGCCGTGGGCTTCCACCACGTCATCCCGGGCGGCCTGGGCCTCAAAGTGGTTGGAGGCCTCGATGAACGGGAGGCCGGTCTCCAGTGAGATGTGGTGAATGGCCTTTGCCGGAAAGTCTGGCGGGCGGTTGATCCCGGTGCCGACGGCGGTGCCCCCAAGGGCCAGCTCCAGGAGGGCATCCCGCGCGGACTCGGCCCGTTGGATGCCCTTCTTCACCTGGGCTGCATAGCCGGAGAACTCCTGGCCAAGTCGGATGGGGGTGGCATCCATCAGGTGGGTGCGGCCTGACTTCACGATGTGGTCAAAGGCGGTGGACTTCTCCTCCAACGCTGCGTGGAGGCGAGCCAAGGCGGGGACCAGGTGATCCTGCAACGCCGTGGCGCCCGCCACGTGGATGGTGGTGGGAATGACGTCGTTGGAGGACTGCCCACAGTTCACGTGGTCGTTGGGATGCACCGGGTCCTTGGTGCCAATGGTACCTCCCATGATCGCGATGGCCCGGTTCGAGATCACCTCGTTGGCATTCATGTTGCTCGATGTGCCGGAGCCGGTCTGGAAGATGTCGATGGGAAAGTGCTCGTCCAGATCCCCGTCCATCACCTGCTGGGCCGCCTGGGTGATGGCGGCGTGGCGGTCGGCATCCAGCAGATCCAGCTCCAGGTTCGCCTGGGCGCAAGCCTTCTTGACAATTCCCAGGCACCGAATGAAGTGGCTCGAAAAACCCCGGCCGGAGATGGGGAAATTTTCGACCGCTCGCTGGGTCTGGGCTCCGTAGAGGGCCCATCCAGGCACGCAGACCTCCCCGAGGGAGTCCTTCTCGACGCGGGTCTCAACAGGTTCGGACATGGTGCCTCCTCATCGGGCACAGGCCCGTTGGCTACAAGCTGACGTGTTGGCGCAGGTTGTCGGCGAGCGTGCCGACGTCTCCCCAGTAGTGCTTCCAGGAGGTCTGGTCCAAGAGGTCGCCGCCAAAATACCGCGGCGGGCGAACCAGGGGATAACCCTCGGGCTGCACGGCCAAATCGGAGCGGCGGGCGTCCACTTCATCACGCAGGACGGACAAGCGATCCGCGTAGGCGTTGATGTGGTCGGGAAGTACTGCGAGAGAGGCGCGAACGTTCTCTTGTTCACAGTTCTCCAGCAGGGACTCGACCCAGTTCTCCGTGGCCAGGGAGGTGGCCACGCGGAAGTGTCGGTAGGAGCGGTTGAGCAGCTCTCGCGCGGTTCCCCACTCCTCCGGGGTCAGCACTTCCTGCTTGCCCAGGAGAATCAGCACCCGGCGGATTCGAATCTCCGCCATGGCCGCCATGCAGCCGAAGATGCGAATGCCTGGGGCAATGCTGTCCTCTTCTGGGTGGGAAATAAACCACTTGATCTTGCGCAGGTGGCGCTCAAAGTACTTCTCAAAGGCCGCCGAGAGGTGAATCTCGGTCGCGAAGTCCGGCACGTGCATCTTCAGGGTGGAGAGATCTCGCTTCTCTCCTTCTTCGGCGGCTTCCACGGCCAGTGGAATGTTCAGGCGCGTGAGGAACTCGTAGAGTCGGTCGAAATCAGGCTCCTCGAGCATTTCGCAGACGGTGTTCACAAACGCAACGTCCGACTTTCCGGCAAGACGAACGAGACTGGCGATGGTGGGAGGCTTGGCCATGGGTGCTCCAGAAGATGCCCTGTGTGGGGCGACCCCCCTCTTATCTCGTGGAAAAGCTCCAGTCCAGCCCGGACCTGACCGCTGAAGGTTATGTCTTGCCTGGAGGATGAGCTGTGCAGATGAATCCCTTGTGGCTTGCCGTGTTCCCCAGCCTCGCGTGGGCGGGGGGGCCCGATACGGATGAAGATGGTGTCGCCGATGCGTCGGACAATTGCCCCAACACCAAGAACCCGGGCCAGGAAGACCTGGACGGTGATCTGGTCGGGGACGTCTGCGACCCGGATGCGGATGGCGATGGGCACGACAGCGACACCCAAGGGGGTGATGACTGTGACGATGTAGACCCGGACGTCAGCCCCAGCGCCCCGGAGTTGGCGGGAGACGGGGTTGACAATGACTGTGATGGAACCGTGGATGAGGCTGACACGCCGGACACCGGCGACACCGGCGACACCGGCGACACGGGAGACACGGGAGACACGGGAGACACCGGCGACACCGGCGACACCGGCGACACCGGCGACACGGGAGACACCGGCGACACGGGAGACACCGGCGACACGGGAGACACCGGCGACACCGGCTATTCGGGCGAAACGGCCTCGGCTTCCGAGCTGGCCAACGAACCGGGGGGATGCGGCTGCACCACATCCCCCCTTTCTGGCTCTTCTACGCTGCTCTTGGCTGTGGTTGCTGTGTTGGGTCTCCGTAGGTTGGGTTAGCTGCAGCGTCTGTCTTCAAGGGGCACCGTTCCATGGCGGCTTGCGCCTCATGCGGCGCAGCGGTCCAGTTGCTCCTGGACCTCGCGAATCATTCGGGCCGTCTCCCGCCGGCTGGAGCGGGTGTTGGTCATGGGTCGTCGGGGCCGCTCGTTGACATTCCATTGCAGGTCACGCATTGCGCCCACCAGGCGCTGCATGTCCACGTGGTCTGCAATTCCCACCACGCCAATCAACATCAGTCGCCGACCTTCCAAGATCTGCTTCTGGTGGTTCGTGACGCGCTTCAGGAAGTGGTGGCTCAGGCTGGCGCCGCCAAGCACCAGGGCACCGGCCAGCAGAGGGCCCGTGGACAGCATCAACACGGTGCCCAGGGTTCCTGCGGCGGTGAGAGAGAGAGTGGCAGAGAGGACGTTCGCCAGCATCCAGGTCACGGCCAGCACCAGCAGGGGGCCGATGACCGTCTCCATCCGGGAGATCTTCTGGAGCATGTGGAGGCCGCGCACGGAAATTTGCGAGTCGTGGTTGAGGCGCAGGGTGGCCTTCCAAAGGATGTTCTTGCCGCTGGCCCCGTCTGCTGCCAGCTCCACGATGCGTTGCACGAAGGGATCTTCAAATTGTTCCCAGGCGAGGGAGTAGAGACTCTCCTCGCGGGCGATGCGTTCCAGGTCCAGAACGCGCTCCACCGGGCAGCGCAGCTCGTCGCGGGGGGCGCCGACGGCCTGGCGGGTGATCTCAACGGCGGCCCGGATGTCGTAGAAGATTCCTTGGGGCTGGTCCATGCTGTTCTCCCTCGTTGGGTTCCACGTTATGGACCTCCCTTCAAGCAAGTGTATTTGGGGGATGAACGGGCGATTAATCCGGGCATGGATGGGCACATTGGGAGGCGAAGGTGGCGATTTGTGAGCTGAAGTCGGTGGGCAAGACCTACCCTCTTGGAGAGACCGAAGTTCAAGCTCTGCGCGACGTAGACCTCGCGATTGAGGCTGGCTCCTTTCTGGCGCTGGCGGGGCCATCGGGCTCGGGCAAGACCACGCTCTTGAACCTGGTAGGTTGTTTGGACACACCGTCGACTGGGCAAATCACCCTGGGAGGCATGGATCTGAGCGCACTTGGTGCCAAGAAGCTGGCCCGCTTGCGTGCCGAGAAGATCGGTTTTGTCTTTCAATCCTTCAACCTGATTCCCGTGCTCTCCGCGGTGGAAAACGTGGAAATGGCCCTGCGGCTCTCTGGCCAGGACCCGGATCGGCCCCGCTGCGAGCGTGCCCTGGCGGATGTGGGGCTCGGTGAACTGGTCCATCGCCGCCCGGCCCAGCTGTCCGGTGGGCAGCAGCAGCGGGTGGCCATCGCCCGGGCCCTGGTCAAGGACCCGGAGATCGTAATTGCCGATGAGCCCACGGCAAACCTGGATTCGGTCACCGGGGGGGAGGTGCTGGATCTGATGAAGGCCCTCAATTCGCGAAAGGGGGTCACCTTCCTGTTTTCCACCCATGATCCCCTGGTCATTGAGCGGGCATCCCGGGTGGTGCGTTTGCGGGACGGGCGAATCCAGGAGCCGAACACGTGATCTTTTTGGTGCGCCTGGCCTTTCGGAATGTCCTTCGGCACCCGAGGCGCAGCCTCTTGTCCGCTGCGCCGGTCGTGGCGGGGGTGGCCGTTTCTATTCTGGGCACGGGACTCGTCGGGGGACTGGATGAGAACGTGATCCGGGCCCAGATCAACACGGCGAGCGGGCACGTTCTCTTGCGGGGGCCCGGGGTGTCCCAAGAGGGCATCTCCCATGAAATCGATGACCTGGAGCCTCTTCCCCAGTCTCTTCTTGATCGTCTGGAGGGTCTGAACTGGACCCCACGGGTGGAGTTTGATCTGCGTCTTGTCGGGGGCATGGACTCCATCCGCGCGGTGGGTGTGGGGTACGACCCCCATCGTGAGGAGCAGGTCTTCTCCCGGGAAACCCAGAAGTTGAAGGGGGGCTGGCCCACGGAGCGAGGTGTGGTCGTGGGGGCGGGGCTGGCCGCGGTGATGGACCTGGAGGTGGGGGACTCGGTCATGCTGCAGGCACGCACCTCCCAAGGGGCCCAGAATGCGATGTCCCTGGAGGTGGTGGGGCTCGTCTCCACCCAGAACCTGGCGGTGGACAACAGCCGGGTCTTTCTGCCAATGCCGCTCGCAGAGGAATTCGTTCGTGTGCCCGGTCCGTCTCATGTGGCCATCCGGCTGGAGCGTCGCGCAGAGGCAAAAGCCACAGCAGATCGGCTGAACATCCCCTGGAAGGCAACGACCTATGAGGAAGAGGCCGGTGACATCCTTTCCATCAACCGGGTGCGTCGAAAGGCCATTTCCATTCTGGTGCTCGTGGTCATGGGCATTGCGGCAACGGGCATCGCGAACACGGTCATCATGGCCGTGTACGAGCGGGTGCGTGAGGTGGGCACTCTGCTGGCCATGGGCATGCCTCCGGGCTCTGTTCGCGCCCTCTTTCTCTTGGAGGGTGCCTTCATGGGCGCGGCTTCCGCGACCCTCGGGGCCATCTTGGGGGGGTGGGCCAACCACCATCTCTCGACGGTGGGCATCTCCCTGGCGGGACTTCCGGATGCGGGTGCGCAGCTCGGTATGAGCACCACGCTGTACACGTCTTTTTCTTGGTGGGTTGTTGTGGGGGCGGCGGTTTTTGGCATTGGGGTGGCGGTGCTGTCCAGTCTTTGGCCGGCGGGGCATGCGGCCTCGCTGGCGCCAGCGTTGGCAGTGCGGGAGCGCGGATGACCTGGATTCTTCGCCTGGCCCTGCGAAACGTGCTTCGAAACCGGCGTCGCTCTCTCTTGACGGTGGTGACGGTCATGCTGGGAACTGGGCTTCTTACCCTGGGGCTCTCGTGGATCAACGGCGTGCTCTCGGACCTGCTTGGAAATGCAGCAGCTTCGGCGGGGGAGGTTCGGCTGGTCACCCCTGAGTACGCCCGGCGCGAAGCGGTGCGGCCCCTGTATGAGAACATCGGGCAGTCCGTGCCGGTGGTGGAAGCCATCGAGTCCCTGGGCGGGCTGGCAGCCTATCCTGTCATTCGTACTGGCGTGACCATGACTGTGGGGGAAGAAATCGGCGACGACTTTGGCCTCGTGGAGGGGGCACCCCTGGGCTACTTTCGGGACGTTCTGGGCTTGGATAAGCGATTGCTGGAGGGGGACTTTCTGGTGGGAGAAGGGGCGGAGGCCTTGTTGGGAAGCTGGATTGCCCAGGACCTCGGGGCTTCCCCGGGGGATGAACTGGTGGTGCTGGGCCAGACTCAGGACGGCGCCATGTCGCCTTTGAAGCTCACGGTGCGGGGAATTGTGGATGGAGGACACGCACTGGCAAATCGCCAGGCCTACGTGTCCCTGGAGCGGGCCCGCTGGCTCACGGACATCCCTGACGGTGCCCTGGAGGTGCTGGTGTTCGGGCGGGGACTCTGGAATGCAGCAGCGTTGCAGGAAGAGGTGGAGTCCCTCGGCCTGGAGGGGCTGGACGTGCAGGCTTGGAATGCCCGGGAACCCTACGCAAGCCTCTCCCAGACCGCTACCAAGGTCTTTGGCTTCCTGGCGGGAATCATTGTCTTTGTGACGGCTCTTGGGGTGTTGAACACCATGATCCTGTCCGTGGTGGAGCGCACCGCAGAGGTGGGGGTCATGCGGGCCCTCGGCCTGGAACGTGGCGGCTGTGTGCTGCTGTTTGTGGCGGAGGCGGCGTGCATTGGCGTGGTGGGTTCTGTCACCGGGTTGGCGCTGGCCCTGGGGCCTGCCGTGTACCTGGAACAGGTGGGGGTGGACCTGGGCAGCGAGCTCTCTGCCAAAGCGGGCATGCCCATCGCCAGCACGATCCACGGGGATCTCACATCCTCAATTGTGCTCGTCTCCCTGGTCCTTGGGATTGCCATCGCCATTCTAGGGGCGTTGATCCCCTCGCTGCGGGCAGCAGCCATTACCCCAGTCAGCGCAATGCGGAGCTCCAAGTGACGACCCTCTTGATGTACACCCTTCTCTCGGTTCTCGGCCCCTACGCCGTCGCCGCACCCGCGCCGAGCGCCGCGGATCTCTTGACAGCCATCGACCAGAACCTCACCTTCGAGACTCGCTACACAAAGGCCACCATGACGGTGGAGACCCCGCGCAGGACCCGCGCCTACACCCTGGAGACCTGGGGGCGAGGGGTGGATGAAGCTGCCACCTCCTTTCTGGCCCCCCCGAGGGAGGCCGGTACCAGGATGCTCAAGAAGGGTGGAGAGATCTGGATCTGGATGCCTTCCATTGAAAAGGTCCAGAAGCTCTCGGGACACATGCTCCGGCAGGGAATGATGGGCTCTGATATCTCCTATGAGGATCTGCTGGAATTTGCGGACTGGCTGAGCGTGTACGACGCAAAGGTCACTGGACAGGTGCCCTGTGGGGACTCTGCTTGCTGGGCAATGGAGTTGAATGCAAGGACCGAGACCGTTTCCTACCCCCGGAGGGTCATCCAGGTGGACCTGGAGAAGATGATTCCCGTGCGACAGGAGCTCTATGCCCTCTCGGGCACCCTGCTCAAGGTGTGGACCATGGAGGACCTGAAGCAGTTCGGCACCCGGTGGTACCCGATGACCATGCGCGTGGAGGACAAGCTCCAGGCAGGAACCCGAACCACCCTCTCTTTCGAGGACCTCCAGTTCACGGTGGAGCTGGAGGAGGAGATCTTCAGCCGCCGGTGGCTGGAGCGCTGAATCGCGGCGCTTCCGACCACGGGACTACAGCATCGAGGTCTCGAGGAAGATCTGGTCGCCTGGCTTCAGGACGATGTCCGGTTGGCGGCCTTTCTGGATCTTCTTGAGGTTGAGGGCGATGCGTTGGCCGCCTCGGAGGATGTAGGCATCTCTCAGGTTGGCAGTCTGCAAAGCGCCACCGGCCTCCGCCAGGGCCTGGGAGGCTGTCATGTTCCGACGAAAAGCGACGGGGCCCGGCTTCTCCACGTCGCCATCCACGTACACCATGGGTCCCTTGGGAACGTAGATCGTGTCGCCGGTTCTAAGCTCGACATTTCCCTGTCCGCGCTCCAGGAGTGACTCCATGTCCAGAATCATGGCCTGGTCTTCTTGGCCTTCGTGGAGAATGCGTACCTCTGTCGCACCCAGTCGTTTTTCAATTCCGCCGGCCTGGGAGATCATCTCTATGACCGAGGTGCCACCCTCCAGGTAGTAGATGCCGGGCTTCTTGACGGCGCCAAGAACCTGCACTGGTCGGCTTGCGAAGGTCTCAACGATCACGTTGATTCTAGGGTCCACCAGGAATCCATCTCGAAGCTCCAAGCGCAAGCGCTCCCCGACTTCTGAAAGCACGACTCCGCTGACATGGACAGCGCCGAGGAGGGGGAAGTCAATCTCACCACTCTCCCCAATCGGAAAACTCCCCGTCAGGGTGGGCTCTCCGTACACTTGAATGGCCAGAACGTCCTTCGGGCCGACCCGGTACTCCACCTTCTTGGCTGGCGCTTGTGCCCGCTCCGGTTGGACGGGTGCGAGGGCCAGGCGATCGACAGACTCAGGCGCCTCGGCGTTCGGGGAACCGTCGGCTGCAAGAGCGGAACCGACGAGCAGAATCTGCACGATTGTAAGAAGGAGCATGGCTCTCACGGGAAGGAGGAAGCGAGATGTCCACCCCTACGGTCGGATTTGATATCACGGTTCAAGAGGGGTCGGGAGGAAAAACCTCAACTTCGAGAGGTGGATAGGGACCGCAGTACCTCGACCCGGACCATCTTCTTTCGCCACGTGGACGGCGCGGTGTGGGTGGAAAGCGGAGAGGCAGCCTTCCACGCTGCTTCGGCGACTTCGGCGTGATCCCCGGCCGCGAGGAGCGGGCCGACTCCGGGGACCTCCACGGGGCTCGGGCCCAGCGCCGAAAGGACGACCCGGCCGCCGGTGGGGGTGCCTGCATTGTCCAGGTCGACCCGCGTGGCGGTGAGAAGCAGCGGGTAGTCGATGGCGCCGCGGGCTCGGAGTTTTCGGTGGATGAGGTGGGCTCTGGGTGGGGGGGGGAGGAGGATTCGGGTCATGATCTCGCCGGGATCAAGGGACAGCCAGCGCACACCGTCGTCCAGGTACAAGTCGTTCAGGGGGATCTGGCGCGTGCCGGTCGTAGACACCAGCTCCACCTGGGCCTCAAGCAGCATGAGAATCGGCACTGTGTCTGCGGAGTGGGCGGCATAGCAACCGGCCCCCTGGGGAGCCACGTGGCAGACCTCGCCGTCGCATTTCAGGCACCCCCCCAAGGCCCCGCGCCAGAAGGAGGACTGGTTGTACCAGAGGCAGCGAGTGTTCAACGCCAGGTTTCCTCCCAGGGTGGCCATGGCTTGCACTGTGGGGGTGGCCACGGTCTGGGCGGCAGCAACAAGGGCCGGGTAGTCTTCTCGAATGCGAGGGTGGGCCGCCAGCTCGCGCAGGGTTGCGCCCGCCCCAATGGACAGTCCGCTGTCCAGTCCATGAATGTCGGAGAACCCTTCAATTCGACGGGTGCTGACCAGATGGGGTGGGGAGAAGAGCCCCCCCTTCATGGATGGCAAGAGGTCTGTTCCCCCACTGACCAGGCGTGCGCCTTGGGTGTCCGCAAGCAAGCGGGTGGCGGCCTCCAGCGTGGCGGGTTGGTGCAGGTGAAACGCCGGCAGGGGGAGCATTTCAGACATCGTCTAAGCCTCCCGCTCTTTCTGTTCCAGGGCCCGAAGGACCCGGTCCGGTGAAAAGGGCGCCTCCTCCAGCCAGATCCCGCAGGCATCGAAGATCGCGTTCGCGATGGCAGGCACCGTGGGAAGCTGCGGTCCTTCCCCGACTTCCTTTGCGCCATGGGGGCCGGCCGGGTCCCTTGACTCCACGAGGATCGAGTGAATCCGCGGGGTCTCATGCACTGTGGGGATCTTGTACTCCAGGATCGATGGGTTTCGGTGAAGCCCCGACGCGTGAAAGAGATGCGACTCCAGGAGGGCTTCCCCCACTCCCATGTAGACCGAACCCTCGATCTGTCCCTCGACGATGCCCCGATGCAGTGCCTTTCCGCAGTCATGGGCACACCAGATGTCCGTCACCCGAACGCTCCCGGTCTCCAGGTCCACCTCCACCTCGGCCACCTGGGCGGTGAAGGAATAGGCAGGGGACGGACCCACTGACTCCCGGCGAAAACGGGAACCTTGTGTGGGCGGGGTGTAGCTGCCTGTGGCAGCCAGGGTCCCGTGGGTGGATTCTGCCAGGGCGACCGCCTCTACAAAAGACACACCTTCCGCTTTCCGTCCTGCGAGAAACACCCGCTGGTCCTCAAAGATCACATCCGCCGCTTCTCCCCCCAGGGACTCCGCCACGGACTGGGCGATGTCTGCCTTCAGGGAGCGGGCTGCCTCCAGGGCGGCATTTCCGGCCATGAAGGTGACCCGGGAGCTGTAGGCCCCGAGATCCACCGGGGTGAGATCCGTGTCGGCCTCCAGCACGGTGCAGTCCCACAGGGGGATGCCAAGCTCGCCGGTTACCATGGCGGCGAGCATGTGGTTGGAGCCCTGGCCGATGTCCGCGGTGCCGGAGAACACGCTGACCCGGCCGGAACGATCCACCAGAAGCTGGACGGCCGAATGGGGGAGCTTGTTGTTGTGAATGGGGTGCCCGGCTCCGCACATGTAGGCGCTCGTGGCGAGGCCGACCCCTCGACCCGGGGGCAAGCGTCCGTGCTTCTCCCCGTATCCAGCAGCGGAGGTGGCTTGCTTGATGCACCCCTCCACGGCGTTGGAGGTGATGGTGAGCCCATTGCAGGTTTCGCTGTCCGGGGGGGCGAGATTCTTGAGGCGCAGGTGATCCGGGCGCATTCCCAGTGCGTTTGCCAGGCGGTCTACCTGGACCTCCAGGGCGAAGCGGGGCTGGATGGCCCCATGGCCTCGCTTGGGTCCGCAGGGAGGGTGGTTCGTGTAGAGTCTGCGCGTGTCAAAGCGCAGATTCTGCAGGCGGTAGGGCAGAGGAAGGAAAACCCCAAAGTAGTAGGCGGTCACCACTCCATAAGACGCGTAGGCGCCGCCACAGGAGACGGCCTTGAAGTCACAGGTGGTGATCTCCCCGTCCCTTGTGGCTGCGAGGGTGATCTCCATGTCTGCGGGGTGTCGGCCCCGGTGGGCATAGAAGACCTCTTCTCGGTTCAGGAGGAACTTCACCGGGCGCCCGGTCGCACGGGCCAGGGCCACCGCGCAGATCTCGTGGGAGAAGGGGTCCGACTTTCCGCCGTAGCCCGCCCCCACGTGGGGTTTCACCACCCGCAAGTCCTGGAGCCGCATCTGCAGGACGCGGGCAAGGGCCTTGTGGAGGTGGTGGGGAATCTGCGTTGCCGACGTCAGGGTGACCCGTCCGTGACCATCGGGCTCCGCCAGGGCCACATGGGGTTCCAGGGGGACATGGGTGGAGCCCGGGTAGTGGTAGCGTCCACTGGAGAGGACGTGTGCACTGGAGATTCCCGCCTCCACGTCGCCATAAGAGCGCTGAACCCGACGCAGGATGTTGGTCTTCTTTCGTCGATCGGCGTGAAGAAGCGGTGCGCCCTTCTCGCTTGCCGCGCCGGCCGTGAACACGGGAGGAAGCACCTCGTAGACCACGGTGATGGCTTGCGCCGCTGCAAGGGCTGTGGGGCGATCAACGGCTGCCACTGCAGCGACCTCCTCTCCCACAAACCGAACCTTCTCCACAGCCAGGGCCGTCTCGTCCTGGGCCACCGGCAGAACGCCATACCGGGTGGGTAGGTCTTCCCCTGTGAGCACCGCCGAGACCCCCTCCATGGCCCGGGCGGCCCGGGTGTCGATGGAGAGAATACGGGCGTGGGGGTGGGGAGACCGCAGAAAGGAGCCGTGAAGCATGTGGGGGCGGGTCAGATCGTCGGTGAACTGTGCCGCTCCCCGGATCTTCTCCAGGCCGTCCAGCTTGGGACCGCTCACCGGGTCTCCTCCAGCAAAAGCGCCTGCGCCTGAAGCGCAGCGGCGAGAATCTTGGTGTAGCCCGTACACCGGCAGATGTTCGCGCCCAAGCAGTGGCGAATCTCTTCCTCACTGGCCCGGGGGTGGTCCCGAAACAAGGCGGTCAGGGCCATGACAAACCCGGGGGTGCAGTACCCGCACTGGGCAGCCACCTGGTCGTCGAACGCAAGGTGAATGGGAGAGGGGGCGGTGCCCTCCACCGTTTCTACTGAGCAGCCCTCCATTCCAGCGGCCAGGGTGATGCAGGACAGCAGGGGCACGCCGTCCACCAGCACGGTGCAGGCACCGCAGTCCCCCATGTCGCAGCCGGTCTTGGTGCCGGTCAGGCCAAGGGTTGCCCGCAGAGCATCCAGGAGTGTCTGGTTTGATGCGACGAGAAGTTTTCGGGGCTCACCGTTGACCTCAAGGGTGACCACGCTGAGGCCGGGCTGCCTCACTGCTCGACGGGATGGCCTGCAGCCTGCCAGGCCAGGGTGCCTCCCGCCACGTTTACCGGGGCCTTGAATCCCGCCTTAAGGAGAAGCGCTGTAGCTTTGGCGGATCGACTACCCGATCTGCAGATGACGTAGATGGGGGCTGCCTTGGATGCCTCCAGGTCTCCCAGGTGCTTGGAGAGATCGCCGAGGGGAATGTTTCGGGCCCCAGGGACATGACCTGCTGTGAATTCATCTGGGGTGCGCACGTCTAGCACCAGGGGGGGCGGTTCCTTTTCGAGGGCGGTCGCAAGGGTGGCGATGTTGACCTCTGGCAAGTCGGTGGGGCCGGCCAGGGCTGCCTGAAAGAGAAGAGCCAAAAACGTGCGCATGGTGAGCCTCCAAGAGGAAGCCTAACCGCCCAGGGCTGTCTTGAGCTTGTGACGAAGGGGTATTGTCATCTGGAAGGAGGCCGTGGAAGGGGGGGTGAAGCTGGCGCGTATGACCAGCAGTTGGCCGTCGGGCAGGGTGAGGCGAAGCCGGATGCGGGGGTTGTCGGGTGGAAGAAGGCCCTCGGGCAAGGTGAGGGTGCCCTTGGAAAGTCCGCCCTCCCAGTTCTTTTGAAGTGCGCTCGGAGTGGTCCACTGAACCTCCAGCTGGTCTCCTTTGACGGTCCAGGAGGGGTCGCCAGGGTGCTGGGTTGTTGGCGCTGGCGCAGCTTCTGAGGGGAACCCCGTCGCCGGGGCTTGAAGTGGTTGCTGGGGAAGATCTGCCGGTTGTGCAGTCCTTTGTGCCGGCGTCACTGTGGGCGCGGGGGCTGCCACCACCCGCTGCGTTGGCTCGGGCAGCTCGGGTCGTTGCTCCCAGTCACGGTGGGTTCTCTCCGCGGCTTGCCGCTCCATTGCAGCGAGCCAGGACGGGGCTGCCCCCTTCGCAAGGCGCTGTCCGCTGGCGCGGGTGCTGGTCACGATTTCATGTTGGGCCCCTTCTTCCTGTCTCGGCTCGTACGCCCTCCCTGCCTTCTGGGCGGCTTGACGCTCCATCTGTTCGAGCCATCCTGGTGCTGCACCGGATGAGAGGGAGCCGGTACCCTTTCCCGCGGCCAATGGGCTGGGTGGGTTGGCGTCGAGGGGCTCGCTCTCTGTTCCCAACCCAAAAGGGTCCGGATCTTCCGCGTCCCGGGACATGCGGCGCCGTCTCGCCTCGTAGCGCTCCAGGACCACCCGGGTCTCCTCGGTGGAGGCAGCGCCCTCCTTGACCGTAAACAAGTCTTCCAGATCGTCGGACACCCGGGCCATGGGGTCGGCGGTGGTGCCTCCCATGTTTTGCTCACTCTGCCAGGCCTCCATTCGGACACGATCATCGTCTCCCATCTCCACGATGCGCAGTCCATACCGCGGGGCTTCTCCTTTGGGGGCGGGCACCACGCCGGCCACCTGCACCACGGCGTAGATCGTGTGCTTCCAACCGCCGAGCTCCATGCGCATCTCCACAACAGTCCCGGGGGCGATCTTCGCGGCCACCTGGCACTGGAACCGGTCGTCACGGAACCAGTCCACCGTGCCAAAGCTCACGCCGTTTGCGTGCTTGAGCGCGATGGTGTTGGTCATCTGCTCCGGCATTCGGATCCCCGGGGTTCACCGGGGATTCTACCTCAAGGTCGTTCGATACGGAGCTTCCTACAGCGGGGAAAGCGGCGCGGTCCAGCCATCCCCGTCCGTGTCCAGGAAGATGGGGCTGGTCATGGCCCAGGGGCGCTTGCCCGGCCACACGGGCGATAGATCTGTCGCTCCCTCCGCCTCCACCACGTAGTAGGCATCCGCGCTTGGAGAAAGTGAAAAGGAGACCGAAGCATCAAAGGGGGCGGAGACGGTCTCCACCACCACGCCGTTTTCAAGGAGCCGCAGCTCGTCCACCTGGATCCAGGAGGGGGAATGTACGGAGACCTCCAGGATCTGGGGTCCCTCCACCTCGCTGCCGGGATCAATGGAGAGGTCGAGCCAGGGGCCCATGCTGACCACGGTGCGTCTGCTCTTCATGGCCTCCCGGAGCGCCTCGCTGCTGAACTCAGCGGGGTCGGAGGTGCCGGCCCCGAGGAAGGTCACGTTCAGGCCCGGCTGGCCTCCGGTGTAGGTGTGGGAGTCACTGACCCCCATCGGGGCCATGCGCAGTCCCCGGGATGTCAGGTCGTGGAAGAGCAGGGTGTAGTCGTCGTGGGCGCCGGCGTTGAGCACCTCGATGGCGTCGAAGTCGTTGCTCCAGCGCTCGGGCTTGGCAATGGTTCCAGGGCTCCACCCTGCGGCCGAGGCGACGCCGCTGTCCGTGGGGTGGTTCATCTGGAGCACCACGCCTTCATGGCGCACCCGCAGGTGGTCCACGATGTCCTGGGTGGTGGAGAGAATTTCTTCCCACCAAAGCCAGGCCCCCCCGTTTGAGGCGTTTGGCACGGCTTCCAGGGGGTAGGTGTTGATGTGACCCACGAGAGGGCTGGCCTCGTCGGCCAGGACCGAAGCCAGCACATCTTCGAGACCCATGGGCTCCAGCAGGGGGCGATAGTCAGCCACGTGGTCGTGGTCGGTTCCAAAGTGGACCTGGATGCCGCCGCCGGCTGCAACGGCCAGGCGGTGCTCCATGGGAATGCCGCCGTCGTTGGACGGGGCTCCGTGGGTGTGTGGGTCGGCCACCAGCCAGCCGTCCAACTCATAGGCGGCCACCAGCTCGATCTCCACGGTGACCTCCTCCCCGGCGGACACCTCCAGTGTGGACTCGTGTGTCTCGTAGCGGATGCCCCGGTGGGCCACCAGGGAGTAGCTTCCGGGTTCCACTGCCAGCGTGACGCTTCCATCCAGCGCCCAGGCGGAGACCGTTCCCCCGGAGGGGCGGCCTGTCACCAGGCGAGCGTCCACGGAAGGCTCCGCGTCGTTCCGCTGGAGAAAGGCGGTGAAGGGAAGCCCGTCTTCGGTCTGCAGCACCACGCCCCCAGGCTCCCCCAGGAAGAGGGGTGAGTCGGAGGTCCCGGCGCCCCGGCCTTGTGCCAGGTCGATGTTTGGGGCCCCGGACGCCAGGGTGGAGAGAGCGTATTCCCGCACTGGGCGGCCGGCGTAGGGGGTGTAGGGGCCATGTCCGTCGGGAAGATCCACAAAGATGCCGGGACCGCGGCCTTCTGCGAGAAAGGTCACCTCCGCATCCTCTGGGACCTGGGCCGAAAAGCCGCCCTCGGCATCGGTGAAGCACAGCGTGAAGGGAGAGCCGTCCACGAGCACATTGACCCGTGCACCTGCCACGGGGCCGTCGGCGGCTTCCACGACCCCCTCGACCGTGCGGGTCTCCTCATCGCCCAAGGCAAGCCATGCGTCGGTCAGCTCGCAAAAATCCCGCCCAACGCCATAATACCGGGTCCAGGAAACGGGGGCGTCCTTCTCCACGTTCAACAGAGGGCCTTGGCCCAAGGAGGCGCGGGTCAGCCCCTTCAGGACCGTGGCGGCTGCATCGGATCGGAGGGTCTCGCCGGGCGCGGAAAAGACTGCAAGGGCCACTTCGTTTTGCTTGCCTGCAAAGCCGGACCAGGGAAATTCAGCGTCGTTCATGGACTCCAATCCGCTCCCGGGGCTCCAGGGGCTTGCAGCATCCAGGGATGCGATCAACAGATCCCCCATGGCCAACTCCGCGTCCTCGTCTGCGTCTGTGAGTCGGGTGGTGACCTCTACCAAGGGCGTGCCGGGCTCCAGGATGTAGTCGGTGCGGATCCACAGCCCCAGATCCGGAATCAGGTTGGTGGTGCCAAGGGCCCCTTCCAGGAGCGACAGCCCGGTTTCGGGCCCGGACACGCGAATGTGGGCTCGCTTCCCCCCGGAGCCATCATTCATGACTTTGATGGTCTCGGCGGACTGCACGCGGCCGATCCCCATCATGGGTACCCACTCATCCACCACGTCCCTGCCGGGCTGGGCCTCCGGGCGTACCTGGTCTGCGTCCACGATCGATCCGCCGCCGGTGATGTAGTAGTCCCCGGGGCGGTCTCCCTGGAGGATGAAGCGCACCCGGTCGTTGTACAGCTTGAAGTCGCCGCACTGTCCTTCCGCGGAGATTCCGCCAAAGAGGGCAGCCTCGTCGAGGATCTTTCCAGCGCGGACCTCGTCGGGGCCGAGGGCCTCCGCCAGGTCGAGCGGGGTGGGGACGGGATCTTGGTTGCAGGCGAAGAAAAGCAGGGAAACAAGCATGTCATTCCCTATAGCCCAGCGTCGGCCTCAATCCGTGCGAACGTACTCGAACTCCACGGGCTTGCCGTGGATGCCCCGGCGGGGGGAAGCGAGCCAGTTCGCCATCTTTCCGGGTTCGGTCACCGGCTTCATAAGGCTCTTGACGTAGGCGCGATCCGCATCGGTGGGGAGCCAGTCCCCTTGCTTTGCCTCGAAGGTTGCTTTGTCGATGAGGTTTCCGCCTGGGTCGAAGTGGTCGTCTACGTAGAGTCCCTGGCGCCGGTAGAAGCGCGTGCTTGGCAGGGTCATCTCGTGGTCGATCCCCTCTTCCACGAGGGCCTTGTTCCAGCGGCGGAGCACCCGGTGGCAGTCCTCGGCATAGCTGTCTCTAAGCTCCTCGTTCATGGCGTTGCGCAAGGGCACCTCCACGTCCTCCATCTTGCCGTCTCGCACGTGGGGAATGGTCCGCGAGGCATGAAGACAGTTGTGATCTTCGTAGTCCTTGGACTCCTTCCAGCGCCCCTTGAGTCCGCTGGCAAAGTAGTCCGCGGCGTTGGTGGAGACCTCGGCCCCGAAGAGATCCAGGCTGTAGCTGTACCAGTGGTTGATCCACTTCTGGATGGTCGGCAAGTCAATGCCTCCCTGGGCGCGGACATCTTCGTTCGGGTCGGCTTTCATCAGCTGTGCCGCCCGGCGGATAATGCGCTCGAGACCGGTCTCTCCCACCGACAGGTGATGGGCCTCCTCCGTGAGCATAAAGCGGCAGGTGCGGGACATGGGATCAAAGGCGCTCTCGGCCAGGGAGCCCAGCTGGTACTTGCCGTCCCGGTCCGTGAACATGGTGAAGTTGAAGAAGGTCAGCCAGTCCTCGCAGGGCTGGTTGAAGGCATCCAGGATGCGGGGCTTGTCCTCGTCCCCGGATCGACGGGCCAACAAGTCATCGGCCTCGTCCCGACCGTCTCGGCCGAAATAGGCTTGGAGCAGGTAGACCATGGCCCACAGGTGGCGGCCTTCTTCCACGTTCACCTGGAAGAGGTTGCGGCAGTCAATCAGTGAGGGGGCGGTGTCCGCGAGCCAGCGCTGCTGCTCGACGCTGGCCGGCTCGGTGTCCGCCTGGACCACAATGATTCGCTTGAGGGCGTTGCGGTATTCCCCGGGCACTTCCTGCCACACGGGCTTGCCCGCGTGATCCCCCGCGGGAATGGTGCGGTCGGTCTCCCGGTCGGCCAGAAAAATCCCCCAACGGTACTCGGGCATGCGCACGTGACCAAATTGGGCCCAGCCACCGGGTTCCGTGGAAGTGGCCGTGCGCAGGTAGATCTCGTTGTTCTTGAAGACTTGAGGCCCCACGGAGTTCCACCACTCCAGGTAGGCCGGGTGCCACTTCTCCAGGGCCCGCTTCAGGCGGCGGTCGCTGGAGAGGTCCACATTGTTGGGAATGAGGTCGTCGTAGTTGATGGAGGACATGCAGGGCTCCGAGGGTGGTTTCAGGTGCGGCGGAAGTCGAAGACGGGCTGTTCCGGGTGCCCGTACAAGGTCAGGGCGCCTGTCTCGCCGACGGCGTTGGGGCGCTGGAAGATCCAGTTCTGCCAGGCAGAAAGCCGGCCGAAGATCTTGGTGTCACAGCTCTCGAGGCCGCCGAAGCGCAGGTTCTGCTCCATGCCGGTGAGGGCATCAGGAGAGAGGGAGACGCGCTCTTCGATGGCGATGCGGATTTCATCGTCCCAGTCGATGTCGTCGGGGGCGGCGGTCACGAGACCCATTTCTTCTGCGTCCTCCGCACCGATTGGGCTGCCGTTGCCAAGCACCTCCTCCACCCGCTGCGGCGCACCGAGGTAGCGCACGGTGAGGCGCGATGCGCCGCTGGACATGGGAAAGCGCCCATCGGAAGCGCCGGTGACCTGGACCGTGTTCTCCTCGTCCTCGTCCAGGAACATGTAGGAGCGATCCGCCGCCAGGGTGAGCTCAAAGAAGCTGCCGGAAAAGCACGAGTCGGTGTCGATCAGGGCAAAGAGGGATCGGGCCATGTTGTCCAGGCGGCGCAGGGTCCGGGCCTGGAAGAGTTGGACTTCCCGGGCCAACCAGGAGCCGTCGGACCGCAGCTTGGAGAGGGAGTCGTCCCAGGCCATGACCTGGGCCGCGCCCCCCCGGGTCTTGAGGAGAATCAAGCCGATCTCCGGGTGGTTGAAGCGCAGCTCCAACAGCGCCCGGTCGAATTCGCGCCAGGCGCGGAGGGCCCAGGCATCCGAACCTAGGGCATGCAGGGCGTCGTGGGTGGTGGGGGGCGCCGTGTCCGGTGCGTTGAGCGTAAGTGTGGCCACGCGCTCGGACTTGTCCACGTCGAGGGTCACGTGCCGGAAGGCCAGCCCCGTGTCCGTGGCCTCGGGTTGGATGGCCGAGAGCTGGATACCCGACTCGTTCCCGGGGCCTCCTGCACGCTCTACAGCTTCGGCTGCCTTTCCTGCAATGCCATCGACCCACTTGCTCCGGGGAAAGGCGCCATCGACCAGCCGGCCGCGCACGGCATCCCGGGCCTTGAAGCCCTCGGCCTTGGTGCAGAAGATGTCCGCCACGTCCCGTCGGACCTTTCGCTTGTCTGTCAGGCGGGTCAAACCGCCCGTGCCCGGGAGCACGCCCAGAAGCGGCACCTCGGGGAGGGAAACCGCCGAGTTGCCATCGTCCACCAGGTAGATGGCGTCGCAGGCCATGGCGACCTCGTAGCCGCCCCCGGCGCAGGCGCCGTTGATGGCGCAGAGCCAGGTCTGGTTTGAGTGCTCGCTTGCATCTTCAATGGAGCAGCGGGTCTCGTTGGTGAATTTGCAGAAGTTGACCTTGAACGGGTGGCTGGAGGAGGCCAGCATTCGGATGTTGGCGCCACTGCAAAACACCCGGTCCAGGGCGCTGGTAAGGACCACCGCCCGCACGGCGGGGTGCTCAAACCGAAGGCGCTGGATGATGTCGTCCAGCTGGATGTCGACACCGAGGTCGTAGCTGTTGAGCTTCAGCTCGTAGCCCGGGCGGTAGGGCGAGTGCTCCTGAATGTTCAGGGCCAGCGTGGCGATGGAGCCGTCGATGTCCAGCTTCCAGTGGCTCCATTCATACGGGGTCGTGTCGAATGTGACCATTTGTTCGGGTCCAGAGTGGGCCATGCCAAGACTCCTTGGGTGTGGAGGGTTAGCAATATAGTGCGAAATAGCCCACTTGCAACGTGTTTAGGATGCAATATAATGCACATATGGGCGGTTCTTTGTTGTCATCGCTGGGCGAACGGGTGCGAGCCGCCCGCCAGGAGCGAGGGTGGAGCCAGAGAGCGCTCGCTGCCAATGCAGGCATTTCCTCTCGGTTTCTCGTGCAGTTGGAGGCTGGGGAGGCCAACGTTTCCCTTCAGAAGCTTGCGGGGCTGGCCACCGCACTGGAGTGCTCTCTGGTGAGTTTGTTGGCTGGAATGGGGCCGGTGGAAGATGCGGTGGATCGGATTGCAAGCACTGCCCGGGGGCACTCTCCCCAGGAACAGGACCGCCTGGTGCTGGCCCTGGGGAGAGGGCAAAAGGAGAAGATCGCCCTGGTGGGGCTTCGTGGGGCGGGCAAGACCACGGTGGGTCGGGCGGTCGCCCGGAAGGCCGGATGCTTGTTTGTGGAGCTGAACCGCCGGGTCGAGGAGCGGGCTGGGATGTCCCTCGGGGAGGTTTTCGAGTACCACGGGGTCGAGCGGTACCGGGCCCTCTCCCTGGAGGCGCTGGAGGCGGTGTTGGCCCAACCGGGTGCTTGTGTGTTGGAGGTGGGGGGCTCCCTGGTGCTGGACCGGGTGGCCTACGAACTCCTCAGAGAGCACACCCGCGTGGTGTGGTTGGCAGCGAGTCCCGAGGAGCACTTGCGCCGGGTGGCAGCCCAGGGCGACACCCGCCCCATGGCGGGCCGAGAGGATGCCCTGGGTGAACTACAAGCCATCCTGCAGCGTAGAGAGGCACTGTACGCCCTCGCGGATCAGCGTGTGGACACAGAGAGCGAGGGCGTGGCCGGATGCGTGGGGATCGTCGCCGGCGTGTTGGGCTAGGAGGCTGTAGGGCGTAGCAGAGGTCGCCGCCGAGACGGTTCAGGGGTTG
>CAZRYF010000050.1:0-37923 GCA_964604165.1 uncultured Enterobacterales bacterium | reverse complement strand
AACCAAGAGACCGCCACCCGCACCTGGTGGAAGGAGAGCCCCATCTGTCCCTTCCAGCCTGTGCTGCCTGTGGAATAGCCCTGGAAGGACCACCCGACGCTGGCAGTACGTGGTCCGGCCGCGCAGTTGTGTTGCTTCCTTCCGAACGGCGACTGCCTTCCTCGGGTCGCATTAGAAACAACACATGGACCCCCTCACCCAAGCCACCCTCGGCGCTGCCGCTGCCCAGGCCGCTGCCAAGCCCAAGCGCTTCTTGGCCGCCACGCTCGCCGGTGCGGCCGGGGGCTTTCTGCCGGACAGCGACGTGCTGATTCGCAGCAGCAGCGACCCGCTCCTGTCCTTGGAGTACCACCGGCACTTCACGCATGCGTTGGCCTTTGTCCCCGTGGGCGGAATCCTCACTGCCGCGCTGTGCGCAAAGCTCTCCCGCGGCCGCGCCAGCTTCCGCGAACTGGTGCTGCCCGCGACGCTGGGGTGGGGGACCCACGGCCTGCTTGACGCCTGCACCAGCTACGGCACCTACCTGTTCTGGCCTTTCAGCCAGGAGCGGGTCGCCTGGCATGTCATCTCCATTGTCGATCCGCTCTTTACCCTGCCCCTTCTCGTCGGGGTGGTCTGGGCGGCTCGAAAGCGGCTTGCTCGCATTTCCTGGGCGTTTCTCGCCTACGGCCTGCTCTATCTGGGGCTGGGCACCTGGCAGCTCCACCGGGCCGAGGCGGTACAGGGCGATCTCATCGCCAGGCGGGGTCACACGCCCGTGCACGCCGAGGTCAAGCCGTCCCTGGGCAACCACATCTTGTTTCGCGCCTTTTATGAGCACGACGGCACCTATTTTGTCGATGCGATTCGGGTGCCCTGGTGGGGGGATCTGCGCATCTACGAGGGCAGCAGCATTCCGGCTGCCGACACGGAAGCATTTGTTGCGACACATGGCGTGGACGACGTGCGAAGCGGGGACATCAGCAGGTTCGCGACGTTTTCCGCCGGCTACCTGGTGGAGGATCCCCGCTTTGAGGGCGTGCTCTCTGACTTTCGCTACGCCGCTGTCCCCAATGACATCGCCCCCATGTGGGGCATCGACGTGCTGGGCACCCCCCCCGGCCAACACCTGGAGTGGATGCACTTTCAGAAGATCGACGCCACCGACAGGGCTCGCTTGGTGGACATGCTCGTTGGGCGTTGAGGGGTTTTCTCCTCATTCTTGCAATGAATCGAGCCGCGCTCTCGATCACCGCACCCAGAACTCGATGACGCCATCGGACTTGGTTGATCCGCTCGGAAGGCGCTCGCCCAGGCGGTCAAAATGGCTGTCGGACAGCTCCAGCCAGGTGTCACCGACCGTGTTGGAGGCGTAGCTGGACCACAACCCAAAGGTGGAGCCGCTGTAGGTGCCGTTGACCTGGCACGCCTGGATGCTGCCGTTGTCCGCCCCGAAGAGGAACCAGCGCGGGAGGCCGTCCGGATAGGAAAGCCAGGTGATGTCGATCTCGTCTGCGCCGTCGCAGGTGTAGGTGTCGCCGCCTGTTGCAACAAATGCGAAAGACTGGCTGCCGGAAACGGGGGCGTGCACCGTGCCCCAATAGGCGTAGTCGTAGGGACCGCCCTCGGTGCCCCCCACCGCGTGGGTCACGCCAAAGCCCACCTCGTCCACCAGGTCGAAGCACGCGCTCTTGATGGCCTGGGTGCCCCCGGCGCCCAGGTAGCTGTCCGTGGACTCGGATGCGATCACGGCGCCAGCGCCGTCACGGGACACGGTCGAGGTGTCCGCCACGTAGTCGATCCACGCGCACCGGGTCCAGCCGCCACCCTGGGTGGACTGGTCGCACAAGACGCTCTGGGCGGTGCCGTCACCGTACAGGTCCAGGGAGGTGGTGCCTGACGTCGTCTGCACGCCGCTGTCCAGGGCCTCCTGGCAGGTGCTGCACAGCCAGGAGCTTGGGTCCGTGTCGTCGCAGTCGCTGGCGTCTGTGGTCCACCCGCTCAAGGCCTCACACCGCTGGCTGGTGACGGCGGGATTGCCGTACCCGTCTGCGTCTGCGTCCTCGAAGAAGCTCCCGAGGTTGCTTGGGTCCAGGTCGGTGTCCGCGTCGTCCACGTCCCCGTCGCAGTCGTTGTCCACCGAGTCACACACCTCCGTGGCCGCCGGGTGTACGGAACCATTGGCGTCGTCGCAGTCGTCGGTGTTGGAGACGTGCCCGCTCGGGGCCGTGCAACCGCTGGCCACGCTGGCGCTGTCGCCGTATCCGTCGCCGTCTGTGTCCGCGTACCAGTCCGACTCGTCCAGGGCGTTCTCGTCGACCGAACCGTCGCAGTCGTTGTCGCTGCCGTCGCAGACCTCGTAGGCCGCGGGGCTGGTCTGGGCCGTCGTGTCGTTGCAGTCCCCGCTGTTGGCCACGAACCCCACGGGTGCGCTGCAACCTGTGGCCACCACCGCGGGGTCGCCGTAGCCGTCGCTGTCACTGTCGGCAAAGAACGAGGTCTCCACCCCCTCGTCCACGGCGCCCTCGCAGTTGTTGTCCGCGCCATCGCAGACCTCAGCGGCCCCCGGGTAGCTCGTCGGATCCAGGTCATCACAGTCGTCTGCGCTGGCCACGTACCCGGCCGGGGCGCTGCAGGCGGTGGACTCGAACTGGCTCCCACCGTGTCCATCCCCATCGGCATCCGCGTGCCAGGTCGCTGCGTCCGTGGCGCTGTCTTCATCCACCACTCCATCGCAGTTGTTGTCCACTCCGTCGCAGACCTCGGGTGCATCCTCGTTCACCTCCGCCAACAGGTCGTCGCAGTCGACACAGGCGGCAAACCCATCGCCGTCCACGTCGGAGAAGCCCACGGCGCCATCGCAGTTGTAGTCTGCGGGATCCGTGCAGTCATCCTCCGCCGCCCCCGGGTGGTACCGGGGGTCCCCATCGTTGCAGTCGGTGCCCAGAGCCACTGTGCCCACCGGCGCCTCGCACGCAACCTGGGCGCTCAATGGGTCGCCGTACCCGTCGCCATCCGTATCGGAAAACCAGGTCGCCGCATCGACCGACTCGGCTTCATCCACCTCCCCGTCGCAGTTGTTGTCCACCCCGTCGCAGGTCTCCTCGGCGCCGGGAAACACCGCCGGGTCTTCCGGTGCGCAGTCCTCGTGGTCGTAGGCCCCGTCCCCGTCGCTGTCGGTGGGGCCCGTGTCTGTGGTGTCTTCCGGGGGAGCGGTGTCCTCGGGAGGGGCGGTCTCTTCCGCCGGCGCGGTGTCCAAGGGAGCGCTGCCCGTGTCCACGGCGTCCTTGCTGCGGCAGCCGGCCAAGAAGAGAGAACAGAGGAGAAGGGGAGTGAGTCGCATGCAGCCTCCAGCCCTGCAAACCTACCAGAACTGTCCCCCTACTGAAGCGCCTCATCCGCTGGGCACGGGTGGATGCCGTCCTCGGCCGGGTCCTTGGCAGACTCGAGCGCGTAAGCGGAGATCAGGGACCGGGTCCGCCGCTGCTTGGGGCTGGCCGCCTGAGTCAAAGTCAAAGAATCAAGACTTGACCCCACCCGCGCGCCGGACCCCGCGCGCCCCACCCGACCCCGCCCGCACCCGCTCGCTACCCCCTACCGCGCGGCGCCTAATCTCCCCCCTCCATCGCCCGTGCCGCATTGTCATACAGGTGGTGAATCGTGGTGCTGGCATTCGATGGGAGGGTCGCAACGCCCAGACTCGCGGTCAGGAACCGGCCTCCCTCCGCAGCGTGGTTCACGATTCTCGCCTGTGCCAGGGCCTGCTGGATCTTTCCTCCAAGCTCCCTCGCCGTGGAACGCGTCGTCTCCGGCAGGAGCACCGTGAACTCGTGGCTTCCAAAACGCGCGATCAGGTCCTCTGGGCGACGGACGGTCTGTCGCAACAACTCGGCAACCTGCACCAGCACCTTGTCCCCGACCTGGTAGCTCTGGGCGCGGTTGAAGGCCTTCCAATGGTTGAGTTGAAGCAGGATCACCGAGGTCTCCGCTCCGGTTCGGGCGGCCAGCGCCCACGTCTCCTCCAGGCGCTCCAGCAGGTGTTTTCGGCTCGCGAGACGGGTCAGGGGATCGGTGCGGCTCTCGCTTTCCACCCGGGCCAGGCTGAACCGGTCTTGTAGGAGGCGCCCCAGGCGTGCTCGGGCCACCTGGCAGTCCCCGTCGATGCAAAGAAACTCTTTGGCGCCGAGGGAAAGGGCCTGCAGCTCGGCTGTCGGGTCGTGGTCTCGGGTCGCCACCAGCCAGGGCACGGACCGGTGTTGCGCAACCTGGGCGAGCTTCTCCATCTCCTGGCCTGCCAGGTGTTCCTTCTCCGCGATCACAAGGTCCGGCACGGCATCCATGTGAAGCTGTGAGTCGGCCACAGCCAGGCTCGGCGCCTGCAAGATCTCGCAGCACTCCCTCACATCCGCCAAGAGTGGCCAGAGGTGGTTCAACCGACCCACCACCAGCAGCGAAGGACGCTTCTGGTAGGTGCAGACCGAGCTGTCCACGATTCTCGAACGCTTCCCCAAGAGAAACTCCACCAGTGTCTGTGGATCGGGGAGTCCAATGAGAACCTGTCCCTCCCCGGGACCTGTGAGCACGGGAATGCCCTGGTCAAAGTCTGCCTGCTCCCAGTCCGCCTGCCACCGTTGGTTCTGGGCGGTGTCGACTCCGCAGGACTCCAGCAGCCGGGCCGACAGCCCGTGGGCCTCCAACACGGTGCGAAGCACCCGGGCATCGCCGATGTCCTCTCCCTTGCGCCAGAGCGCCCGGTACAGGGCGGATCGGACGTTGTGGACCTGATCGGGGTGGTGCTTCTCCACCGCCACGAGCAGTCGATTTGCCACCCGGGAGTCGCAGCGCTGGGGAGGGAGTGACAGCGCGACCTCCGGGGCTCTATGGCGCACCTCCAGAACCTCTGTGGAGAGAAGCTGCTCCTGGTCCAGAGAGAAGGGTCCGTCCAGCGCGTGCGAGGCGTGCTCCACAAGGCACCAGTTGATTTTATGGGACAGACCCCAGCGGGAGATCCGCGCGTGAAGGGCGTAGCAGAAAGGGCAGTTGAGATCGATAAAGGCGGTAAAACCGGTCAGGTCCAGGCGCACCAGGCGACGCACCTGTACCGGCAGGGTGCTGGTCTCCGTCGGCATGCCCGGACGCAGCAGTCCAGACAGCTGTGCGGTGTTCATGGTCTCTGTGGCGTCCTCGTCTTGCTTCGTCAGCGTCGGCCTGCTCCCTGGCTGCTCTCCCTCACACCGTTGAAGCGCCCTCAGCATCTTTTTTGCCGAGGAAAAGCGCTGGTCCGGGGCCTTTTTCAGGGCCTTGGCAACCACGGCCTCCAGGTCTGGCGATATCTCGCCGTCCGGGTGCACCTCGGACACTGGCAACGCCGCCTCGTACATGTGCTTGAAGAGCACCTGCATGGACGACTCTCCCCGAAAGGGAAGGGTGCCCGTCAACATGCCGTAGAGGACAATACCCAGGGAGTACAGGTCGGAGCGTCCATCGAGGGGGTGACCCTCAATCTGCTCAGGGGACATGAACAGCGGGGAGCCCAGGGTGGTTTCTGGTTCGGTCATCTGGGACGTCTCACCGACCTGGTGGATGACCCCGAAATCGAGGATTTTCACGAAGTCCCCCAGGAGATCATCTGGGGTGACGAACAGGTTGGAGGGCTTGAGGTCCCTGTGAACCAGGCCCTGGCCGTGGGCTTCCACCAGCCCGGCGCAGATCTGCTTGGCGATGGAGATGGCCCGGGGTGGAGAAAGGGGAGCGGACTCTGCGAGCACCTGACCCAGGCTCTGGCCCTGGAGGTGCTCCATGACGATATAATAGCCGGCCTCCGGGTCCTGGCCGTAGTCGAACACCCGGATGATGTGGGGCTGGCTGAGCCGAGCGCAGAGGGAGGCCTCCAGGAAGAACCGCCGACGGAATTCCGGGTCGGAGTCGCCCTCGGCCAAGAGCAGCTTGACCGCCACCATGCGGTCCAAGGCCAACTGCCTGGCCTTGAAGACCCGGCCCATCCCCCCCTGTGCGATGAACTCCACCAGCTCGTACCGGCCCTCCAGGACCCGGCCGATCAGCGCCTTGTTGGGGTCAATCTGCATGGGAACAAACACAGCCTGGTACAGGGCGGGAATCGCCAGAGTCTTCTTTCCTAACCTCCTCGCAGGTGATCTCGTGGGGTTAGGGTGCTTGCCTGATTTCGGAGACCCCATGCGCCTGTCCGCAACGCACTTCTTTTTGATCACCCTGCTCGCCCTCACCCCCGCCTGCCGAAAGGACAAGGTCGATGACACCGCACCCGGGCAGACCGACACGGGCCCCGAGGACAGCGGCACCGAGGACAGCGGCACCGAGGACAGCGGCACCGAGGACAGCGGCACCGAGGACAGCGGCACGCCACCGGTGGATGCCGATGGGGATGGGCACGTGGCGGCCGAGGACTGCAACGACGCCGACGCTTCCATTTTCCCGGGGGCACAGGAGGTCTGCGATGGGCAAGACAACGACTGCGACGGGCGGGTGGATGACAACGATCCGACCTTGTCCGGCGCCAGCACCTGGTACGCCGATGCAGACTTGGATGGCTACGGAGGCACCCAGTTTGAGGCCACCGCCTGCGAGGCCCCCAGCGGCTACGTGGACAACAACGCCGACTGCAACGACTGGGACATGAGCTCCCACCCGGGGGCCGAGGAGGTCTGCGACGGCGCTGACAACGACTGCGACGGCACCCTGGACGAAGACGACGCCACCGATGCGAGCACCTGGTACCTGGACAGCGACGGCGATGGGTTTGGCACCACCTCCATCACCGCCACCGCCTGCGATGCCCCCGCCGGCTACTCCCTCCACGCAGGAGACTGTGACGATGCGGACCCCCAGTACAACCCCGGCGCCCTGGAGGCTGACTGCACCGACCCCAACGACTACAACTGCGATGGCTCGGTGGGGTACGCCGACGCCGACTCGGACGGGTTCCCCGCCTGTGAGGACTGCGATGATGCCTCTGCTGCGGTGAACGACAGCGCGGTGGAAGTCTGCGACGGGCAAGACAACAACTGCAACGGCCTGGTGGATGCAGACGACTCGGCCATTGCCGACGCCGCCACCTGGTACGGCGATGCCGATGGTGACGGCTACGGAGGCAGCCAGTTCACCGCCCAGGAATGCAGCGCCCCCCAGGGCTACGTAGCCAGCTCCGATGATTGCGATGACCTGGATGCGACCAGCTTCCCGGGTGCCGTTGAGATCTGTGATGGGGCGGACAACGACTGCGACCAGGAGACCGACGAGGGCGTGCAGACCACCTTCTACGCTGACGGCGACAGCGATGGGTTCGGGGATTCCAGCACCACCACCGAGAGCTGCAGCACCCCGATTGGTTACGTGGCCAACGGGGACGACTGCGACGACAACAGCGCCCAGGTCAGCCCGGCTGCCTATGAATTGTGCGACAGCGTAGACAACGACTGTGACGCCGCTGTGGACGAAAACGCCCTGGATGAGTCCACCTGGTACGCGGACACCGACAGCGACGGGTATGGAGACAGCGCCTCTTCCCAGACCGCCTGCGATGCACCCTCTGGCTTTGTGGCCAACAGGGACGACTGCAACGACGCGGACGGCACCATCAGCCCCGCAGCCACGGAGGATTGCGACGCCGTGGACAATGACTGCGATGGGGTGACCGACGAAGATGACGCGTCAGACGCGGGCACCTGGTACGCGGACAGCGACAGCGACGGCTACGGCAGCGACGCCGAGGCCACCACCGCCTGCAGCCAACCGTCCGGGTACGTGGCGACCGGAGGCGACTGTGACGATGGTGCAGGCACGGTAAACCCGGGTGCGAGCGAGGCCTGCAACGGGGTGGACGATGACTGCGACGGAGTGGGGGACGCCGGGGCGGGGGCGGACGCTACCTGCGCCGGGGATTCTTGCTTCGACCTCCTCTCCCGGGATTCGAGCCTCACCACGGGCGAGTACTGGATTGACCCGGACCAGGACGGGGACACCTCCAACGCATTTGAGGCCTACTGCGACATGACCACCGATGGGGGCGGCTGGACCCTGGTGGGCGCCTGGGGGGACCAGTCCGGCTACAACATGCACTCCAACGCCGGCGGACTGTTGGTGGACGAGGTCAAGGACTCTTTTTCCACCCCCCGCCCCTCGGGCAGCGGCGCAGGCAACGGCCCGACCCACTACAGCAGCACCGTGATTAACGACCTGTTTCACAGCGGGGATGGGACCTATCTCTCCCTGGTGGGGAAGTGCGCCGGCGGCTGGGTGTTGACCCGACAGAAGATTTCAAGCACCAACGCGAGCTTCGATGCCTTCCAGGGGGTCTACTACACGGCAGGCACGGCGGCGGAGGGTTTCACCTCGGGGGTGGCGGAGGCCTCGACCAACTCCAACCCTTTGCCTCTGGCCAGCCCGTCGTTCTCCAGCGCGAGCACCAGCGGTCGGGGCTGCTCCGCCCCCACCGGCGGCATCGACTGCTACCACTATCTGCCCGATGACATCACTGGCTGCGGCGAGTGGCTCTTTCGGGAGAACGTTGACAACACCCCGTTCTCCTCCTACAGCGGCTCGTCCAGCGTGCCGAGCATCTTGTTCATTCGATAGGAGGGGGTCGCATGGCGACACTCAAAACCCAGGAGAACGACGCCAGCGTCGCCGCGTTCCTCGACAGCATTGAGCACACTGTGCGCAAGGCCGATGCCCAGGCGGTGCTGAAGTTGATGCAAGAAATCACCGGTGAGCCCGCCCGCATGTGGGGCAAGGCCATCGTGGGGTTCGGGCGGTACACCTATGTCTACGCCAGCGGTCGAAGCGGCGAGTGGATGCGCACCGGCTTCTCCCCGCGCAAGCAGTACACCAGCGTCTATGTCATGCCCGGCTTCGCCCTGGCCGAAGACCTGTTGGTGCGTTTGGGGAAATTCAAACACGGCAAGTCTTGTTTGAACATCAAGAACCTCGAGGACGTGGATCTGGACGTCTTGCGGGAGCTCGTGCAGGGCGGCTGGGACTTTATGCAGGAGAAGTATGGAGCGCAGGAGAAGTAGGGGGGGCGGGTCGGCCGATCAGCGGAAGAACAGGTATCCGTTGCTTCCTCCAGACACGCCGTGGCTGTCGGCGGGAAAGGTGCCGGGCTGTTGCAGCGCGTGTTGGTAGAGGAAGAGGTCGCTGCCGTTGCTGTTGGTGCTGTTGCAGCCGTTGCTGCTGTCGGAGGTGTGGCACCGCCAGCCCCCGTTGTGGGTGTACACCCCGGCCATGGTCGGGTGGTAGTCATACTGCGGGCCAAACGGGCCCGTGGGGGAGCAGGAGCACTGCTGGTACAGGCTGGGATTGGTGTCCTGGGCGTTGAACTCCCCCGCAGCGATCATCAGGAACCGGGGACTGGAAAGGGCGTACTGGGCATTGTCGTGCCAGCCCCAGAACACGCTGCCGTTGTTTGTGGTGGAGCGGAGAGCGTTGATGTCGGTGTCCGAGAGCTTGGCGCAGGAGGTCTGGGTCGGCGAGGAAACGGTGCCCACCGCGTTGCGGCTGTAGGTGTTGCAGCCGTTGGTCATGCGGGAAACCAGGGTCCAGCCGCCGCCGTAGGTGGTCATGTCGCAATAAGTCTGTACGCCGCCGTCGCCGTCCGGGTCAATCCAGTACACGCCGTCGGCGGTGGCGAGTCCGTCGTCCAGGAGCACCTTGCAGCTCTCGGCGGGGCAGGCGGCGTCGGTGCCGGTCACTCCCTCATCGGTGGTTCCGTTGCAGTTGTTGTCCGCCCCGTCACAGGACTCGGTGGCGCCGGGGTGGATGGCGGAGTCACCATCGGCGCAGTCGGTGGCGTCTGATACATAATTGGTGGGCTGGCTGCAGGTGTTGATGCTGGCGCTGGCGTCTCCGTACCCGTCTGTGTCTGCGTCGGCATACAAGGTGGACTGGGTCGTGGTGTCCAGGCTGCTGTCGTCATCGTCCGTGTCCCCGTCGCAGTCGTTGTCCGTGCCGTCACACACCTCGCTGGCGCCCGGGTGAATGGCTCCGTCCAGGTCATCGCAGTCGTCGCTTGTGGCGGCGTGAGCGGCGGGCTGGGTGCAGGCGATTTGGGAGGAGGAGGTGCTTCCATAGCCGTCGCTGTCGGAGTCTACATACCAGGTGGTGGCGTCTGCGGCGTCGGCGCCGTCGATGGCGCCGCTGCAGTCATTGTCAATGGAATCGCAGATCTCGGTGGCCCCGGGGTTCACCGCGTTGTCCGCGTCGTTGCAGTCGGTTGCGTCGGCTACGTGGCCGCTTGGCAAGTCGCAGGAGATGGTTGCCGAAGCTGGATCGCCATACCCGTCGGAGTCCCCATCGGCGTACCAGGTGCTCTCGCCCAGGGCGCCGGCCTCGTCGGTCTGGCCATCGCAGTTGTTGTCGGCGCCATCGCAGACCTCCAGGCCGGCCGGGCTGGTGGAGGCGCTGGCGTCGTTGCAGTCATCGCCATTGGAGACATAGCCAGCGGGGGCGCTGCAGGCGCTCGAGGGCTGGGTCGCGTCGCCGTAGCCGTCTTGGTCTCCGTCGGCGTACCACGTGGACTCGACCCCCTCGTCCACGGTGCCGTCGCAGTCGTTGTCGGCGAGATCGCAGGTCTCGGCCGCCCCGGGGTAGGTGGCCGCATCCACGTCGTCGCAGTCATCGGAGGTCGCCACGTAGCCTTCCTGCATGTCGCAGGAAACCAGCGTGAATTGGCTGCCGCCGTATCCGTCGCCGTCCGCATCTCCGTACCAGGTGGGGGCGTCGGTGGCGTTTTCGTCGATGTCGCCGTCGCAGTCGTTGTCCGTGTCGTCACACAGCTCCTCGGCGTCGTCGTTCGTGGCGGCGCTGTCATCGTCGCAGTCCTCGCAGGCGGGAAAGCCGTCGGCATCGGCGTCGGCATAGCCCACCGAGCCGTCGCAGTTGTAGTCGTTCGGGTCGGCGCAGTCGGCCTCGGCAGCCCCCGGGTGCCAGCTGGGGTTGGCGTCGTCGCAGTCGCCGTCGTTTGCCACGTACCCGTGAGGGGCTGCGCAGGCGCTCCGGGTGTCGTCGAACACCCCCCAACCATCGCCGTCTGCATCCAGGTACCAGGTGGCGGCATCGGCAGGGGTGCCCTCGTCAATGCTGCCGTCGCAGTCGTTGTCCACCCCATCACACAGCTCGTCGGCCCCCGGGTAGATCGTGTCGTCGTGGTCGTTGCAGTCCTCATTCCCGGTCCAGGAGTCGCCGTCCAGATCCACCGGGGTGCCCGTGTCGAGGTCGGTCTCCTCAGGGGTCACCGGGGTACCGGTGTCCGGCTGGGAGTCGGTCTTGGGTTCTTCGTCCCGGCAGCCGTTGAGCACGAAAACAAGGGGAAGAACGAGGGGGATGGGAAAACGGGCCATGGTGCCTCCGGAGCAGAGCGCAGGCTACCACGCGCCCGGGACCCAGGGAGTCGACGATGAGGCGCCGCGGGATCGGCCAGGATGGGGGGGGAGTATCTCCCCCCGGAATGGGCCGATTCCGGGGGCTACCGCCAGGCGAGGAGGCGATCCACGAATTCCAGAAGAGTGGCGTGGCCCACCTTGGAGAAGCCCCCTGCCCGGGGGTGCATCACCGCCTCCACGCTGGCCCAGGTCCAGCCGCGGCGGGCGGCCTTCAGCACGACTTCCGCATCCAGGAACCAGTCCGTCGCGGTGGGGGCCAGAGCCTCGAGCGCCTCCCGGGTCATGAGCTTCGGGCAGCCGTTGGCGTCGCACACGCCCGATCCCTTCTGCTGCATCCACCGGTTGTAGACGCTGCTCACCAGCTTGCGCTGCAGGCCGTCGCCTCGGGCGACCCGGTGCACCTTGGCCAGGTCGTGGGGGCCGTCGACCAGCGCCTTGTAGCAGGCGACCAGCGCGTCCGCGTCCACCTGTCCGTCTCCCCACATCCACCCGACAATCGGCGTGTTCAGCTGCGCCAGCCCCGCCAGGATGCCGCCACCGTAGCCAGCGTTCTCCGCCAGGTGCAGCGCGGTGCAGGCCCGAAGCTCCACGGACAAGCGGTTCACGAGCGCACCGGTGCCATCGGTGGAGCCGTTGTCTACCAGGAGGAGCTTGTGGGGGATCAGCGCCCCGGTGAGGGCCTTGTGCACCGAGCGGATGAAGTCCTCGGCCACCTCCTCTTCATTGAACAGGGGGATCGAGAGTCCGAGCCCGGGGCCCATCAGGGCGTCCTCCCCTTTGACAGGTCCCGCACCGTCCCCCACCGGGTGCGCACACATGCAGGCCACGGCTCGCCCCGCTCAAACAGGCCCGAGAGCCAGGCCCGGGTCTTGGGATCAGACGGATACCCGGAACCCACTGTGCCCAGCGCTCCCAAGGCATCGATGCACCGGTCCCGGTGGACCTTCGCGAAGATGCTCGCCGCCCCACAAGGCACATGGTTCAGGTCGGCCTTGGGCTCGACGATTAGCTTGGGCGCATGGTCCAGTTGGGCCCGCAGTCGGGTCTTGAACGCTGGAATCCCCGCCGGGTGGCAGGGGGCGTCGATAATCACCACCTCCGGCCGGTGGGCGCGAATCAGCTCGGCGAAGACCCGCTCTTCCAGCTGGTTCAGGTTCCCCCCATCGATGGCCACCGCCGAGATCTCCCGCACCTCCCCGGTGCCTAGGGCGGCCAAGGCGTCAATCATCCCTTCCCGTCTCTTGCGGCTGAGCTTCTTGGAGTCCGTGGCCCCGGCTGCCTTCACTTGTGGGGTTCGCTCCACGTCCACCGCGAAAGCCCCCACCACCATCGGCCCCAGCACCGAGCCCCGGCCCGCTTCATCCAGTCCCATGACAACCATGGGTTCGGCCTAACCCGCCAGGGGATCTCGAAGCCAAGGGAGGCGGGCCCAAAGACCCGCCTCCCAAGTTGTCTTGTCGGGGGTTTACTCGGAGCAGGCGCTCCAGAAGCCCAGGAACATGCCCTTCTGGTGTTCCGCAGACTCCTGCCACACACCGGCCATGTGTCCGTGCTTGGGCGCGACTTGGTCGGTGGCGTCGTCCTGGTTGCCCTTCCAGCCGCCCCGGAAGGTGCCGACTGCGCCGACGTCGTTGCGCCCGAGGGTCGCGAACCGGGTCCGCAGGTGGCCCGTCTCGCCCTCTGTGCCCTTGTACATGCCCTTGCAGTGGCCCTCACCGGCGAGGGCATCCGAGCATTGCCCGCGCAAGACGCCGCGAAGACCCTCTTCGTTGAGCCCCTTTCCGTGAAAGGTGCTGTTGGCCATGCCCTGGCCGTCGGTGAAGTGGCCCATCAGGACGCCCTTGACCGTGCACGCCTCGTGGGCTGCCATCTCCAGCACCGCCCCCACCAGGTCCGCAGGCGCAGGGCTCGGGTTGGGCTCAATGGAGATCGGGTCGTCTTCTGGCACATCCGCCGGCACCACGAACAGGTCCGCATAGTCCCAGCACTCCATTGTCCGTTCATCGTCGTCGGCGGACTCCACGTACACCGTGTAGTCGTCGACGGCCGGGTCCAGGTCGAAGGGAAGCTCCCACAGGAAGCTCCCATTGTTGGGGGCGATGGTGGAGAGGTAGTAGACCTCGCCCCAGCCGCTGTGCGCTGACACGTACACCTGGGACGACATCACCCGGTGGGCATCCCACTGGATCTCGAGGGTCTCGCCAGGGGCAGCCACCAGGCCGTCGACAATCTCGACCTCGCAAGGCTCGATCTCCCGTTCTTCGTCCTCGTCGACCTCGTCCTCGTTGATCTCCTGGTCTTCCACGGTCGCTTCCGCGTCCGGCCAGTTCTCGTCGTGTCCTTCCTCGCGTTCGGACTCGACCTCGCCTTGTGCTTCCACAAGCGCGTCGGTTAGCCGCGCTTCCAGCTCTTCGGGCTCGAGCTCGTACACCGCGGGGCCGCAGCCGACCAGACCGGCCAGGGCGATGGCAATGGAGAGAGAGAGGGGCTTCTTGTTGTTTTTCAGGGTTGTCATGATTGACTCCGTTGGCAGCCCGGCTGTCTCGTGGAGATCCGTGGCTTTACGTCACCGCCTCGCGACGGTTTTGTCGTTTCTGGAGGAACACCCGCGAGGGATTCGGGGTGCCGACTGGACTGCTTGACCAGCCGCCCAAAGGGAGTGCATTCCCCATGCCAACTCCCCAAGTGTCTGAATTTCATGGAAACCCTGGTGCGCACGGTTTTTCATGGAAAGGAGACCCTGACATCCATGTCAGAAGCGGGCAGCCTCCCCAAAGGCTGCCGCTTGACCTACTCCCCGGCAAGACATTAGGTTTGCCGTCAATCAAGGGGGCGCGAATCCGTGGCTGGTGCGTATCTTCCCGTCCTCGTCTCGTTGATGATCGCTGTGGTCTTCTCGCTGGTCTTTGTCTGGCTTTCGAAGACCTTTGGCCCGCACCGTCCCAGCGCCACGAAGTCTTCTGTGTACGAGTGCGGCATGCCGCCTGTGGGGGGGGCCCACCAGCGGTTCAGCGTGAAGTTCTACCTGGTGGCGGTTCTCTTCATCCTGTTTGACCTGGAGGCGGTCTTTGTCTACCCGTGGGCCGTGGTCTTCCGGGACTACGTCGATGCCGGCGCGGGCCTCTTCATCTTGGGTGAGATGGCCTTCTTCCTGTTGATTCTGTTTCTCGGCTGGGTCTATGTCCTGCGCCGGGGCGCCCTGGACTGGGACTGAACATGCAGCCCAACGCGCCGGCCCTGCCCTTTTTCACCACCACCGTGGACGCGGTGGTGAACTGGGGCCGAAAGTACGCCCTCTGGCCCATGCCTTTCGGCACCGCCTGCTGCGCCATCGAGTTCATGGGGGTGGTGGGTCCCCAGTTTGACGTGTCCCGCTTTGGCGCTGAGGTCGTGCGCTTCAGCCCCCGCCAGGCGGACCTGATGCTGGTCATGGGCACCATCACCCAGAAGATGGCCCCGGTTTTAAAGCAGATCTACGACCAGATGCCCGAGCCCAAGTGGGTCATCTCCATGGGGGCCTGCGCTTCGTCGGGGGGCTTCTACGACAACTACACCGTGGTTCAGGGCATCGACGAGTTGGTGCCCGTGGACATCTACGTGGCGGGCTGTCCCCCGCGGCCCGAGAACGTGATCGGAGCGATCCACAAGCTGCAAGAGAAGATCACCCGGGAGACCTCGGCTGACTATGCGGCGACTTCCAGGGGGGCCGAGTAGCCTCATGGACACCGCCGCCCTTTCCGCCCGCATCTGTGAGCACTTCGGTCAGCACATTCTTGCCTCCGACGACTTCCGGGGCCAGGCCAGCGTGACCATCCATCCGGACACCTTGGTGGACATGCTGGTGTTCCTGCGGGACGAGGCTGATCTTGCCTTCAACATGCTCATGGACATCGGCGGGGTCGACTACCTGGGCTACGACGACCGCAAGTGGCGTTACGAGGTGGCCTACCAGCTCTACAGCCTCGAGAGGAACCACCGCTTTCGCGTCAAGGTCGCTGTCACAGACGAAACAGTCTCCCTGCCCAGCGTTTGGACTTTGTGGGGGGTCGCCAACTGGATGGAGCGCGAGGTCTTCGATTTGTTCGGGCTGAACTTCATGGGCCACCCGAACCTTAGGCGCATCCTGTGCCACGAGGACTTCGAGGGCCACGCCCTGCGCAAGGACTACCCGATCAACCGTCGCCAGACGCTCTCTCGCCCGGTGGAGATGATTCTCACCGAAGACCCGGACTGGGCATGAGCCACTCAGATCTGATCACCGAGAAGCTGATCCTGAACATCGGGCCTTCTCACCCGATCACCCATGGGACCCTTCGGATCCAGGTGGAGATGGACGGCGAGACCATTCAGCGCACCGGTTGCGAGATCGGCTACCTGCACCGGGGCTTTGAGAAGCAGTCCGAGAATTGCTTCTACCAGTACGTGATTCCGTTTGCGGAGCGCCTCAACTACATGGGGCCGGTCCACAACTCCAACGCCTGGTGCCACGCGGTGGAGACCCTGCTGGACATCGATGTGCCCGCCCGGGCCCAGGCCATTCGTGTCATCACCAGCGAGATGGCCCGGATCATCGACCACTGCGTGTGCATCGCCACGAACCTGGTCGACCTGGGAGCGTTGACCAACTTCTGGTACATGTACGGCTACCGGGAGAAGATCAACGATCTGTTCGAGGATCTGTGCGGCGCCCGCATGATGGTCAACTACCCGCGCATCGGCGGGGTCAGCATGGACCTGCCGGACGGTTGGCTCGCCAAGCTCACAGGCGTCATGCGGGACCTGGACGAGGTGCTCGCCGATGTGAAGGGCCTCGTGGCCAACAACCGGATCTTCCAGGAGCGCACACAAGGCGTGGGCATCATCTCCCAGAAAGACGCCCTCTCCCACGGCATGACCGGCCCCTGCCTGCGGGCAACCGGTATCGGCCTGGATGTGCGCCGTGCCCAGCCGTACTGGGGCTACGAGCAGTACGACTTTGAGATTCCCACGGCGGAAGACGGCGACACCTTCGACCGCATCATGCTGCGTTTCGACGAGATTGAACAGTCTCGCCGCATCATCCTGCAGGCGGCCAAAGGCCTCCCCGGGGGGGCCTGGATGGTCGAGGACCACCTGGTGGCCCTGCCGGAGAAGGACCGGGTCTACAACTCCATGGAGGCCCTCATCAACCACTTCAAGCTGGTGATGCACGGCATCTCGCCTCCCCGAGGCGAGGTCTACTCCGCGACGGAGGGGGGCAACGGCGAGCTGGGCTTCTACATCGTCTCGGACGGTTCACCCGTCGCGTGGCGCGTGCGCGTCCGCCCCCCTTGCCTGGCGAACTACTCGGCCTTTCCCAAGATGGCGAACGGGGGGCTGCTCTCCGATGTGGCGGCCACCCTGGGCTCGATCAACGTCATCGCCGGGGAGCTGGATCGCTGATGGCACACTTTCCCTTTCCCGCTGAAGAAGAGAGCCACGCGGACGTGGCCTGGAGCGATGCGCAGACCGCCGAGATCCGGGAGATCATCGCCCGCTATCCGGAGAAGAAGGCGGCGGTTATGCCGGTCTTGTGGATGGCTCAGGACCACTGGGGCTGGCTGTCCTTGAACGTGATTCGCCTGGTGGCGAAGACCCTGGAGTTGCCGCCCTCCCACGTGCTTTCGGTGGCGACCTTCTACACCATGTTCAAGAAGAAGCCGACCGGGGAGCACCTGATCCAGGTCTGCCACACCCTCTCTTGCGAGCTGGGTGGATCTGAGATGCTGATCGACCGCATCCGGGAGAAGCTTGGAATCGAGGTCGGAGAGACCACCGCGGACGGCAAGTTCACCCTGGAGCGGGTGGAGTGCCTCGCGGCCTGCGGGTCGGCCCCCATGTGCCAGGTGGGCACCGACTACCACGAGCTCCTGAACAGCCACGAGAAGATCGACGCTTTTCTCGACGCCCTGGCCCAGGGAACCCCTCTTCCCCGCACCGAGATGGATCAATGGACCTACAGCCAAACGTCCTGAGCCGGATCTGGGACCTGGATTCCTCGCACACCCTGCAGGTGGCGCGGGCACAGGGGCACTACGCCGCGCTGGAGAAGGCTCTCAAGATGGCCCCGGCGGACATCACTCAGGTGGTGATCGACTCGGGGCTGCGCGGACGGGGTGGCGCGGGCTTTCCGGCGGGCCGCAAGTGGAGTTTTGTGCCCCCGGAGGAGAAGCGGGGCGGCAAGCCCGTTTACCTGATCTGCAACGCCGATGAGTCCGAGCCGGGCACCTTCAAGGACCGCTTCTGCATGTGGAACGACCCCCACATGCTGATCGAGGGCATGGCCATCGCGGCCTTCGCCACCGGCTGCCACACCGCCTACATCTACCTGCGCGGTGAGTTCCGCGAGGTGCAGGGGAGGGTGGATGCCGCAATTCGCGAAGCCCGGGAAGCGGGCCTGTTGGGCAAGAACATCCTGGGCAGCGGCTTTGACTTTGAGCTGCACACCCACCTGGGAGCGGGGGCCTACATCTGCGGGGAGGAGACGGCGCTCTTGTCTTCACTGGAAGGGGAGCGGGGCCAGCCCAAGCTCAAGCCGCCGTTCCCCGCGGTCGAGGGCGCCTGGCGCAGCCCCACCATTGTGAACAACGTGGAGACCCTCTCCGCGGTGCCCTACATCCTCACCCACGGGGCCGATGGCTACCGCAAGTTCGGGACCGAGAAGTCCCCGGGCACCAAGCTCTTCAGCTGCTCGGGCCACATCCAGCGCCCGGGGGTGTACGAGGTCAGCCTGGGCCTGCCCATGAAGACTCTGCTCGAGGAGCACTGCGGTGGGCTCTTGCCCGGGCGCACCCTGAAGGCGATCATTCCCGGGGGCTCTTCGGTGCCGGTGCTGACAGCGGAAGAAGCCATGAAATGCACCATGGACTACGAGTCGATCCAGGAGGTGGGCGGCAGCTACCTGGGCAGCGGGGGCATGATCGTCCTGGACGACACCACCGACATGGTCCGGGCCCTGACGAACCTTCTTCGGTTCTACGCCCACGAGTCCTGCGGCCAGTGCACCCCCTGCCGCGAGGGGGTCGGCTGGATGTACCGGGTGCTGGAACGGCTCTGCACCGGGGTCTGTACCGAGAGCGATCTCGAGACCTTGCTCGACCTCGCCAACAACATCCACTCCCGCACGATCTGCTTCTTCGGGGCCTCGGCGGCGATGCCCGTGCAGAGCTTCCTGGCCAAGTTCCGCCCGGAGTTCATGGGCCGAATCGATGCAGCTGTTTCTTCCCTCGCTGCGCCGCTACCCATGCCCGAGGGCGTGATGGAAGAGGGAGTCGTCTGATGCCGACCGTCAAGATCAATGGCGTTGAGGTGGAGGTTCCGGAAGGAACCAACATGATCGAGGCGGCCGCCCTGGCTGGGGAGGAGATTCCCCACTACTGCTACCACCCGGATCTCACGGTGGCGGGCAACTGCCGCATGTGCCTGGTGGACGTGGAGGAGGGCGGTCGGGGACCGGACATCGCGTGCAACATGCAGGCCCGGGATGGGCTGGCGATCCGCACGGACACCGAGCAGGTCCAGCAGATGCGCAAGTCGGTGATGGAGTTCTTGTTGAAGAACCACCCCCTGGACTGCCCCATCTGTGACCAGTCCGGCGAGTGCCGCTTGCAGGACTACTACATGGACCACGGTCAACATGACTCGCGCCTGGCCGATCCGAAGATCTCCAAGCCCAAGCGGGTGGACATTGGCGAGCACATCATGCTCGATGCCGAGCGCTGTGTGGCGTGCACTCGCTGCGTGCGGTTTGGGGACGAGGTCACGGGCACCGGAGACCTGCGGCTCTTCCAGCGCACGGATCACACGCAGATTGGAATGTTTCCCGGGGAAACCCTGTCCCATGAATACCAGGGCAACCTGGCGGACATCTGCCCGGTGGGGGCCCTCACGAACAAGGATTTTCGCTTTGAGAAGCGGGTCTGGTACCTCAAAGAGTCCGCATCGGTCTGCGATGGTTGTGCGACCGGCTGCAACATCCGGGTCTGCCACCAGCAGAACGAGGTCTTTCGGTACTTGCCGCGCCGCAACCCGGAGGTGAACGCCTCCTGGATCTGCGATGCGGGCCGCATGACCTATCGGAAGCATGCTGCTGCCAGCCGGATTCTCGCCCCCCGGGTCGATGGGCGCCGGGCCAGCTGGGACGACGCCACGGCGGCTGCCACCGAGCGCCTTGCAGACAAGAAGATCGGGGTGGTGCTCGGCACCACCGCCACGCTGGAAGAAAACCACGTCGCTGCGGAGTTGGCCCGCCAGCGCTACCCAGGCGCCCGGCTCTTTGTCCTGGAGGGCAACGATCCCGACTCCCTTAGCGGCTCCGATACGTTCCTGATCCACCCGGACAAGTCCCTCAACCGCCGGGGTGCTGCCCTGGTGGCGGGGGATGCTGCCGGCGATGGCGCTGCCCTGTCGGCCGCCCTGGCCAGCGGGGAGATCAGCGCCCTGGTGGTGATTCGCGACGATGCCCTCTCTCGCATGGGCGCAGACGTCCCCGAGACCCTGGTCTTCCTCGGTGACCAGGCCCACGCCACCTCCCGGGCTGCCCACGTGGTCCTGCCCCTTGCTTCCCTGGTGGAACAAGCCGGCACCGCCGTGAACGCAGGCGGCCGGGTGCAGCGCATGTCCCGGGGACCGCTTCCCGCGGGCGACAGCCTCCCGGGCCACGAAGGCGTGGATCGCCTGGCCCGGGCAGCAGGCGGCTCTGTGGCCGCCTCGACGGCTTCGGCTGTGTTCGAGGAGATGGCATCCAAATATACGGGATTGCAGGGCATGTCCCATGGGGCTCTTGGGGATCTCGGCCTGCCTCTCGCTGTGGGGGGCGCAGATCCTTTTGTGGAAGCACCTGTTTCTTCACCGGTGGGCAAGTGACCTCTCTCGACACCCACCCCCTCGCCATTCTGCTGAAGTGCGTCTTCGCCGTGGTGTTCATTATGAACATCGTGCCGCTGCTAATCTGGGCCGAGCGAAAGGGGGCGGCGTTTATCCAGGACCGACCCGGGCCCAACCGGGCGGAGATCCTGGGCATTCGGGCGGCGGGCCTGGTCCACACCCTCTCGGACGTGGTCAAGCTGATCTTCAAGGAAGACGTGGTGCCCGATCACGTGGTGAAGCCCCTTTGGCGGCTGGCGCCGGTCATCTCCATGACCATCGCCTTGTCCACATTTCTGGTCATTCCCTGGGGGGACCATCTGGCCCTTCCCTGGGGCGTGGTCAACCTCCAGGTGGCCGACATCAACGCGGGCATGCTCTACATCCTGGCCCTGACCTCTCTTGGGGTCTACGGCGTCATGCTGGCGGGCTGGTCTTCCAACAACAAGTACAGCCTGCTCGGGGGGCTGCGCAGCTCCGCCCAGATGGTGAGCTACGAGCTGGCCATGGGACTCTCCCTGGTGGTCATTCTCATGATCTTCGGAACTGTCGCCATGGGGTCCGCCAGCATGGAGGCCGGAGAGATGGTCCACGAGGGCATCGTGGCCCAGCAGGCCGGACCCATCTGGAATTGGGGGGTGTTTCGCGGCTGGGGCACCGGGCTCCTTGCGTTTGTGATCTTCTGGGTGGCCATCTTTGCGGAGACCAACCGGCTGCCCTTTGACCTCCCCGAAGCGGAAGCCGAGCTCGTGAGCGGCTACCACACCGAGTACTCCAGCCTGCGCTTTGCCCTGTTCTTCATGGCCGAGTACGGCAACATGATTGTGGGCTCGGCGGTGGCGGCCTCCCTGTTCTTTGGGGGGTACAACGTGCCCTTTGTGACCGGGGAGATGCTTCGGGAGCATGTGGACACCGTGCTCATGGTGCTGGGTGGCGGGGGCGGTGTGGCGTTTCTCTTCTTTGCGAAGCTGGCCTGGGCCCGCCACGGCACGCGGTTCTACGCTGCGCTCTCCGCAGGTGATCGACGCCTGAAAGAGCCCAAGGTCTTTACCGCTCTCTGGTGTGCTGTCTCCCTGGCCCATTTTGGGGTGTTGGCGCTCGGGGCCTCGGGCCTGGTGGGCCAGACCGCGCTGGGGCCGGAGATCGTCGCCACCTTTGTGCAGCTCAACTGCCTCATCGCCAAGGTGCTCATCGGCTGCTGGATCATGATCTGGGTGCGCTGGACCTTGCCTCGCTTTCGGTATGACCAGCTCATGAACCTGGGTTGGAAGCGCATGCTCCCCATTTCCATGGGCAACGTGTTGGCAGCGGGCACGGTGATGGTGGTGGGCACCTCCCTTGGAGTGTGGTTCTGATGTCGACCCCCACCCCGCGCAAGCTCAAGACGGGCCAGTCCTCCTATCTCACGGAGGTGCTGAAGGGCATGGGCATCACCATTCGCCACGTGATCAAGAACCTGCGGGACCCGGAGGGAATCGAGACGGTCCAGTACCCGGAGGTGCGCAAGCCCATGAGCGAGCGGTACCGGGGGGCCCATCGTCTGACCACACGCCCGGACGGCAAGCTCAAGTGTGTCGCTTGCATGTGCTGTCCCACCGCCTGTCCAGCCTCGTGCATCAACATCGTGGCCGGGGAGGATCCGGACGATCCCATCGAGAAGGTGCCGCTCCGGTTTGAGATCGACATGCTTCGCTGCATCTACTGCGGCTTCTGCGTGGAGGCCTGTCCGAAAGACGCGATCCGCATGGACACGCGCATTTACGACATCAGCGCCTACACCCGCCAGGACATGGTGCACAGCAAGAGCTACATGCAGGACCTGATGGATGGCGACAAGGCATCCGCGGAAGAGTGGTATCGGGAGAACCCAGAGCACGCGCCTCTGGGCTTCCGCGCAGACATTGAGCGCGTTGTGAGCGACAAGTAGTTTTCCAATGCTCGAAGCCGCGCTTTTCTACGCCTTCTCCGCCCTCGCCATCCTGGCGGGGGTGCTGGTGGTGACGCTGCGCAACCCGATCTCCAGTGCGGTGGCGCTGGTGTCGTCGTTCTTCTGCCTGGCGGCGATCTACGCCATTCTCGGCGCCCACTTCGTGGCGGTGATCCAGGTGCTGGTCTATGCCGGCGCGATCATGGTCTTGTTCATCTTTGTGATCATGCTGCTGAACCTTCGGGACGAGGTGGCGGTGCCCTGGGGGGATTTCTCCCCGCGTGTGGTGTTCGGGTTTGTGGTGGCGGCGCTCTTGGGGGGCGGGCTCGTGATTGCTGCCTCGGCGGTGGGGGAGACGGGCATGATCGCCGCGGTGGATGCCGCCCCGGACTACGGGACGATCAAGGCGGTGGGTCGGGCCATTTTCAGTGGCCGTTTTCTGCTGCCCTTTGAAGCGGTGAGTGCGCTCTTGACCGTCGGCGTGGTCGGCGCGGTTGTCCTCTCCAAGAGGGACCTGTAGTGGAAACCGTTGGCCTCTTTCCAGTGCTCGTCGTGAGCGGCATTCTGTTTGTGCTCGGGGTGGTGGGGGTCTTGACCCGCCGCAACCTGCTCATTGTCTTCATGAGCGTGGAGCTGATGCTGAACGCGGTGAACCTGGCCTTTGTGGGCTTCTCCCGGTCCACGGGGGCGGTGGATGGCCACGTCTTTGCGATTCTGGTCATGGCGGTGGCGGCAGCGGAGGCTGCGGTGGGGCTGGCGCTTGTGATTCTCCTGTATCGAAACCGACTGAGCGTCCACATGGACGATCTGGACCTGTTGAAGGGCTGATGAACTCCTCGCTCTTGCCGCTGGTGCCTGCGCTGCCCTTGATCGGGGCGGTGGTGAACGGGCTGCTTCGTGCGCGGGTGTCCCGGGTGGTCACTGGCTCGATTGCCTCGGCGGCGGTGGCTGGTTCCGCGATCCTGTCCTTTCTGACCCTGTTCGAGCTGCTGGGCCACCATGGGGATGGAGCGCATGGGGGCGGCGCCGGTCTGCAGCACACGGTCTATACCTGGATCTCGACGGGCTCCTTCCAAGCGGATGTGGGCTTTCTTGCCGACCCGCTCTCGGCCACCATGATGTGCGTGGTCACCGGCGTGGGCTTCCTGATCCACGTCTACTCCATCGGGTACATGGACGACGCGGCGGACAAGGGATCTGTCTGGCGGTACTTCTGCTACCTGAACTTGTTTCTCTTCTCCATGCTGCTGCTCATTATGGGGGACAACTTCCTCCTGATGTTCGTGGGATGGGAAGGTGTGGGGGCCTGCTCCTATCTCTTGATTGGCTTCTGGTTCTCGGACACGGCCAACGCCATTGCTGGGAAGAAGGCGTTCGTGGTCAACCGGGTGGGAGACTTCTGCTTTGTTCTGGGGCTCTTCTGGCTGTTCTGGTCCCTGGGCGAGCACGCCACCATCAACTTCTCCGAGCTGGCCCACGTGCTGCATGACCACCCGGGTCTGGTGGGGGGTGTCGGCGGAGCGGTGGCCACGGGGGTCTGCCTGTTGTTCTTCGGGGGCGCCACGGGCAAGAGCGCTCAGATTCCCCTCTATGTCTGGCTTCCCGACGCCATGGCCGGCCCCACGCCGGTCTCGGCCCTGATTCACGCGGCCACCATGGTGACGGCCGGCGTGTACATGCTGTGCCGCTTGAACTTCCTGTTTGTCCTGGCGCCGGTGGCCATGGGGGTGGTGGCCCTGGTGGGCGCGATGACCGCCCTGGTGGCCGCGACCATCGCCGTCTCCCAGTACGACATCAAGAAGGTCCTGGCCTATTCCACGGTCTCCCAGCTGGGGTACATGGTGCTCGCGGCCGGTGTGGGCGCGTATTCTGCGGCTTTCTTTCACGTGATGACCCACGCCTTCTTCAAGGCGCTGCTCTTTTTGGGGGCGGGCTCCATTATCCACGCCCTGCACCACGAGCAGGACATGCGGAACATGGGGGGGCTGCGCAAGTACATGCCCGTCACGTTTTGGACCTTTACGGCGGCGTACCTGGCCATCATCGGCTTCCCGGGGTTCTCGGGGTTCTTTTCCAAGGATGAGATCCTGTGGCTGACCTTCTCCACGCCGGCGGCTCAGGTGCCGCTGTTTGGAGAGGGTTTTCCCTTGCCCACGGTTTTGTGGGCGGTGGGCTTTGTGACTGCGATTCTCACCGCGTTCTACATGTCTCGCCTGTACTTCATGACCTTCTTCGGGGCCTACCGGGGGAGCGGTCACACAGAGGAGCACGGCGAACACGGACACGGGGACCACGGCGATCCCCACGAGTCCCCGGCGGTCATCACCGTTCCTTTGGTGGTCCTGGCGGTGCTCTCGGTGGTGGGAGGGGCCTTCAACCTGCCCCACTGGATGCCGGGGGCGGGCAAGCTGCACCACTTTCTGGAGCCCAGCCTGGAGGCCGCTCACCACGCCCTGGCCCCCGCAGCGGAGGGGGGACTCGAGTTTCCCCTGATGGGCATCACCCTCGCGGCCATCGCGGCGTCTGTGGCCTTTGCCTGGTCGATCTACGGCAAGGGCGGCAAGGGCCTGGTCTTGCCTGAAAGGGTCGTGAACGGCTCCCGCAACCTCTGGTATGTGGACGAGCTCTACGAGGCGGCCTTGCTGAAGCCCATTCATCGGGTCTCCCGCAGGATCTTGTGGGCGGTGGTGGACGTCAAGGTCATTGACGGCCTTGTCAACGGAGTCGCCCAATTCTTCCAGGGACTCGGGGGGCTCTACTCCCGTCGGATCCACGTAGGCCAGACCCAGGCCTATGCCCTCTCCATCGCCCTTGGCAGCGCGGTCATCGTGCTGTTTTACGCCCTCGGTTGAACCTTGAGCCACCTGCTTTCGATCCTGATCCTGATGCCGCTCCTCGTGGGCGTGCTCTGCTTTCTTGTGGGGGAGAAGGAGGCCAAGGCCCTGGCACTGGTGGCCTCCCTGGCGACCTTTGTGCTCTCTCTCGGGCTCTGGGTGGGCTACGACCCGAGCGGCGTGGCCTTCCAGTTTGTGGAGCAGGTTCGCTGGATTCCGGAGTTTGGGGTCAGCTACGCCGTGGGCATTGATGGCATCAGCCTGCTGCTGATCTTGCTCACCACCTTTCTGGGTCCCGTCATCATTGTCAGCGCCACCCCCGCTGTGGACAAGAGCATCGGCGCCTACTTGGGGTGGATGCTGGTGCTCGAGGGCGCCATGATCGGCACCTTCGCGGCCATGGACACGTTCTTGTTCTACGTGTTCTGGGAGCTGATGTTGATCCCCATGTACTTCCTGATCGGAATCTGGGGAGGCAAGAACCGCATCTACGCCACGATCAAGTTCTTTCTGTACACCATGGTCGGCTCTCTTTTGATGCTGGTGGCCCTGATCTGGCTCTACCGCCTGCACCTGGAAACACAGGGACAGTATTCGGCCCTGCTCACGGACTACTACGGACTGGCGATCCCACGCTCGGCCCAGATGTGGCTCTTTGGGGCCTTTGCCCTGGCGTTCGCCATCAAGGTCCCCATGTTTCCCCTGCACACCTGGCTGCCGGATGCCCACGTGCAGGCGCCCACGGGGGGATCGGTGATCCTGGCTGGGGTGCTCTTGAAGATGGGTACCTATGGCTTTGTCCGCTTTGCCATGCCCCTCTTCCCGGATGCCACGGTGGCCTACCTGCCCTGTCTGATCGGGCTCTCGGTGATCGGGATTGTGTACGGCGCCCTGGTGGCCATGGTGCAAGACGACGTGAAGAAGCTCGTGGCCTATTCCTCGGTCAGCCACCTGGGCTTTGTGATGTTGGGGCTCTTTGCTTTCAACACCCTGGGCTGGACCGGCGGCATCTACCAGATGTTGAGCCACGGGCTCTCCACCGGCGCCTTGTTTCTGCTCGTGGGGGTGCTGTACGAGCGGCGCCACACCCGAGCGATCTCCGACTATGGAGGAATTGCCTCCGTCATGCCGGCCTACTCCTTTGTGTTTATGCTGGTCACGTTCTCGTCCATCGGTCTGCCGGGCTTGAACGGCTTTGTGGGGGAGTTTCTGGTGTTGCTCGGGAGCTTTGAGCGCAGTCCGTGGATGACCGCTGCGGCGGCCACGGGGGTGGTGCTCGGGGCGGTCTACATGCTTTGGATGGTGCAGCGGGTGTTGTTTGGACCCCTGGAAAATGAGGAGAACAAGGGCCTCTCCGATCTCACCTGGCGGGAGTGGGCTTATCTCGCGCCCATTCTGGTGTTGATCGTGGTCATGGGCGTGCTGCCCGGGCCCTTCCTCGCCGTGCTGGAGCCCAGCGTGGATCGGATTCTCGAGATGATGCAGTCTCGTATGGAGCCGACGAGTCTGGTGATGTTGCTTGGGGAGGGACCATGACCGGGCAAGATTGGACTGCACCGGTGGGGCTCGCGACGGATCTGTTCCGCATGGCGCCCTTGTTGGCAGTGTTCGTTGGGGCCATGGGCATCTTGTTGGTGGAAGCGATTGTGCGGCCCAAGGACCGCTGGCTCCTGGCGGGCTTTGCTGGGGTCACGCTCTTTCTGGCTTTGGGCCTGTTGATTTTGAGCCCCACCCAGGCTGTCGCAGAGGGCTTCTACGGCATGATCCGGTTTGACGCCTGGGGCAACTTCTTCAACGTGCTCCTGTGCATGGGGACGCTGGGGGTGGTCCTGGCCTCGCCGGATTACCTGGAGCGCATCGGTGTGCACGTGGGGGAGTACTACAGCCTGCTTCTCTTCTGCTTGCTGGGCATGATGCTTTTGGCCATGGGCAACGACCTGGTGATGCTGTTTGTGGCCCTGGAGATCATGTCCATCGCCATCTATGTGCTGGCCAGCATCCGCCGGGATGACCCCCGCTCGGTGGAGAGTGGGTTCAAGTACTTCATTCTCGGCGCCTTCTCCTCGGCGCTGCTGCTTTATGGCATCGCGTTGGTGTACGGCGCCACGGGCACCACCCACCTGGGGCGCATCGCTGTGGCCCTGGAGCACGGGGCAGGAGGGGCTCTCTTTTCCACAGGCATGGCGCTGGTGTTGGTGGGCTTTGGGTTCAAGGTGGCGGCTGTGCCTTTTCACATGTGGACCCCAGACGTGTACCAGGGGGCCCCGGTGCCGGTGACCTCGTTCATGGCGTCGGCGGTCAAGGCGGCGTCTTTCGCGGCTTTTGGTCGGGTGCTCTTGGTGGCCTTCTTCAGCGTAAAGGCGGACTGGGTGCCGGTGCTGTGGGGGCTCTCGGCCCTGACCATGGTGCTCGGGAATGTGGCCGCGCTTGTGCAGACCGACCTCAAGCGCATTCTGGCCTATTCGTCCATTGGGCACGCGGGGTTTGCGCTCATGGCGCTTGTTTCGGCCAAGGGACCCGGCTTTCCTTTTGCGGCCTCCTCGCTCCTGTTCTACCTGGCCGGGTACCTGGTCATGACCGTGGGCGCGTTTGCCATTCTAGGTCTGTTGAGCCGGGAAGACGAAGAACATACGGACCTCTCCGACCTGGCGGGCCTCGGCCAACGACACCCCTTTCTCGCCGCTGCGCTGGCTCTGTGCCTGCTGTCCCTGGCGGGTATTCCCCCCACCGTGGGCTTTGTGGGCAAGTTCCAGCTCTTCATGGCTGCCATCGACGGGGGCTTTGTCTGGCTGGCGGTGATTGGCGCCCTTTCCGGCGCGATCGGCGTGTACTACTACCTGCGTCCCATTGTGGTCATGACCATGCAGCCCGGCGCCGGGGCTCCGCTTCATGACAGCCGGGCCGCACGCGTGGTGGTGATGATCGCCGTATTTGCCATCCTTGCTTTCGGGCTTCTTCCCTCTGCATTGATGCCGTTTGGGCGGGTTGCAGTGGCTTCCCTTGGGGGGTGAGGGCCTTTCCATTCGAAAACAAGCGGAAAGATAAGAAAAACCTGCGTTGCCGGAGGGTTGTGGGGACGGCTATATTTCACGCGCCTCGTTTCTGCGGTGGCACCGGAGGCAACATGTTCGCGCGATCTCTTTTTGCCCTGTCTTCTGTGCTCCTTCTGGGCGTCCTGCTGGGGGGCTGCCCCAGTGACAAGGGAGTCAACGAGGACTCAGCTGTGGAGGTGGAAGCAGCCTTTACGCTCACACCTCCGGAAGCAGGTCTGGGCACTTCGGCCAGGGTTTCGATTCGCGCCAACCAGAGCCGGTTCCGCCAGGATTCGACCGAAGTGGATTTCGGAGAGGGAATTACGGTCAACAGCGTCACCGTGACCGACAGCTGGACCACCCTCGTCGACATCGACATCGCGGAGGATGCAGAGACCGGTCTGAGGGACGTGCTCCTGACGATGGAGACGGGCGAGGTGACCCTCACGGATGCCTTTCGGGTGGTGCAGTCCTCCTTCACCGTGTCTCCGGCCAACGGAAAAATTGGCGAGACCCTGGAAGTGCAGATCGAGGGCAAGAACACCCAGTGGCTGTCTGGACGCACATGGGTTTCTTTTGGAGAAGGCATCGACATCATGGAGTTCACGGTCTTTTCGGAGACGGTGGCCATGGCAAGCATTGCAATTGGTTCCGAGGCGGCGCCGGGGGCGCGGGACGTCTACACCGAGGATGGACCGAAGATCGTCACCACGCATGACGCCTTCGTGGTGGATCGCGTGGGCGTGGGTGCGATCTTTGAGCCGGGGGAGGCCGCCCAGGGCACCACAGTGGAGTTCACCATCTTCGGCCGGTCCACGGACTTTGTCCAAGACGTGACTGAGTTGACCTTTTTCGACCGCGGCGGCGAGACCAACGACATTGCCGTGGACATGATCACCGTGTTGGATGCGGAGAACCTTTGGGGCCGCATGTCCCTTTCCAACGCAGCCACCCTCGGAAGCAGGGATGTGAAGATCACCACGGCCTCTGAAGGAGTGCTGATTGCTGATGCGTTTGAGGTGGTGGGCGGCAACGTCAACCTGGAGGACGTGGTGGTGGGCCTGTCCTTTACGGTGGTTCGGGGCATCGACAACCAGGACTGCAGCCTGGTGGAGCGGGTCAGCGCGTCGGCGAGTTTTGTGATTCCACTGGACCCGCCTTGCGGCTCGTCCCCGCCCCCAGGAGATGGCCCACAGCCCTACGACATCAACGGCGTGTTTGCTGTGCCTCCCCCGGCGGAGGAGGTGGATTGTCCGTCTCCGACCACGGTGTCGGCCGGTGATTATGTCTGGCTGGAGTCTGCTTCCAACGTGGTCACCCTGGTCAAGCAGGTGGACCCGACCACAGCCTCGGTCTGGTACGCGGGAGAAGGTCTGACCATGGCCGATTATGTGCCCAACGAGATCTACGACCTGCACCTGCAGGGCGACCCGGAAGGGCTCCCTGAAGAGATCGTCACGGAGGTACAGCCAACTGTTCCTGCGGATTGGCACCTGCTGACGCCGGAGTTCTGCGGGAATTTCACCCAGAACCGCGCCGAGGATCTCACCTATACCTGGTCTCCGGCCCAGACCTACCCCACAGCCATCTTTTCCAGCTCCATCTCGGGCACCCTTGTGGCCACGGGAGAGGGCGGCTTTGCCGGCTCCATTCCCTGGGACGATGGCGTCCACACCTACACTGCGGGGGAGCTGTCCCAGCTGGATGTGGGCCCTGTGTACTTCACCGCCTACAGCTTCATTGAGGGGCGACCCTTTGGGCTGCAGGAGTCCCGCTACCAGGAGAACCAGGCCAAGTCCTACATCTACCTGCAAGCTGCTTTGGTCCTGGAGTAGAGAGACACCATGAAACGCCACTTCATCACGCCGGGTTTCCTCGTTTGCCTCGTGCCCATGTCTCTGGTGTTGGGGGGGGGCAACTGCACCGAAAACACAATCAACAAGCGCCCCATTCGAGAGATTGCGGTGGTGAGCGGGGACTTCGACAACATGGCGGAGAATCTGAACCGCATGGAGGTGGGATTCCAGGAGTACGAAGGGTTCATCTGTTGCGCATCCTATGACCACGAGGTTGACCCGGATGTCACTGCCATGGAGCAGGAAAAGCTGTTTGGTGGCATCACCGAGGATGACCCGGATCTCTTTCTGTATGACGCGGTCTTCCTGAACTCAGGTGCCCGGGGGTGGGGTGCCTGGCAGTACAACGGAATCGACCCGGACGACTCCCTGGTGAGCGACTCGATTGCCCTGGACAACGTCCAACGCTTCGTGGAGCGAGGGGGCCTCTTGTTTCTGTCCGATTGGACCTATGATCTGGTAGAGACCATCTGGCCCGAGGAAGTCCAGTTCTACCAGCAGGACACCGGTGCTGCAGATGCAGCCCAGGTGGGGGCCCTCGGGGATGTGCAGGCCAAGGTGGTGGACAGCTTTTTGGAGGCGAAGTTGGATTCGGATGAGGTCACTCTCTCCTACAACTACAGCAACTGGACGGTCATTGAAGCGGTGGGAGAAGGCGTCGATGTGCTCTTGACCGGCGACATTGAGTACCGGGTTTCCGCATCGGAAGGCATCGGCGTGGCCACGGATGTGCCCCTGTTGTTCTCCATGTCGCAAGGGGGGGGACAGGTCATTTTTTCGACCTTCCACTGGAACGCTCAGAACCCGGATCTCGCGGATCGCATGATGCTGGCTGTAGCTGAGGGGTTGGGCGCCGCCTCGGGAGGAGAGGAGTAATGTACAAGCACCTGGTTCTTTGCGGGGTGGTCCTCGGGGTGGGAGGCTGCACCGAGTACGATTTCTACACCCAGCAGCAGACGGATGTGTTTCAGCAGAGCCGCCGAAACACAGTGGATGTGCTCTTGGTGGTGGACAACTCCTGCTCCATGTGGGAGGAACAGGACAAGCTGGCCACGAACTTTGATGCCTTCATTCAGTTCTTTCAGGGGGTCGATGTCGACTACCAGATCGGCGTGATCACCACTGACACCCTGGATGAAAAGTACCAGGGCCGCCTGGTGGGAGGGGATGACGAGGTTCTCTTCCTGGATTCGCTCGGACGAGAAATTGACCGGGTGGCGTATGACCGGGACTGGCCGATTGAGGCCGGGGCCTCCCTGGCGTTGGATCCGGAGAGAAACCACCCGTCCTACAACGATGCGGTGGATTATTGGTGCGTTAGTTCCGTGGAGTTTGGCGACGGGGACAAGGGGACCCCGGGTGCAGACAATACGGCCTGTGAGGGTGGGGGGGAACCTCCTGAGCCCAGCCACCCGGAAGAGGCAGACTCCGGCACGGACTCCGGCACGGATACGGCCACGTCGGCCCGGGAGCCGGTGGTCGGGGACATCGTCATCACGGAGTTCCTGGCTGATCCCTCGGCAGTGGCGGATGAACTTGGGGAGTGGATTGAGCTGAAGAATGTCAGCGCGGACACCCTGGATCTCTCCGGATGCATGCTCCAGGACACCGGGCGAAACCGGTACACCGTTCCGGACGGCATCACAGTGGCCACAGGTGGCTACTTTGTGGCGGCCCGCTCCTCCGATGTCGCGGAGAACGGTGGCGTGCTCGCCCAGGCTGCGCTGGGGACCGACTTCACGCTGAACAACCAGACCTACATTCTCACGCCCGAAACGGAAGGGGCCAATGAGATCTTCTCCGAGATGGTGGCCGTGGGAATCACCGGGTCGGGCATCGAGATGGGTCTCGAAGCCGCTCGCCTCGCGTTGAGCGAGCCTCTTTTGTCCACCACTACGGACGGGCTGGTGCGCGAGGACGCCAACCTCTCGGTCATCTTCCTCTCCGACGAGGACGACAACTCTCCCCTCGGCGCGGATGTCTACCTGCGGGATCTCACCGAGGTGAAGGGCGAGGCGGCCTACCGGGACCACGACCTGTTCAAGATCTCCGCCATTGTGGGCAGCGAGGAGCCGGAATTCCCCGGGCAGCCCTCCTGTGCCTCCACGCATGGAGCGGCGGCCTACGGCATTCGGTACCTGCACTTGGCAAGCCGCACGGAAGGGGTGGTGGAATCCATCTGCGATGAAGACTTCTCGCCCATTGCCGAGCAGCTGGGGTTGGTCCTCTCGGGGCTCTCCGTGGAGTTCGAACTTTCCGGGCGACCGGATGAGAACACCCTCACCGTGTCTTTGTACAGTGATGCGGACCAGGAGTCCTTTGAGCGTGAGCTCGAGAAGGATACGGACTACGTGTATCTCTCGGATCGAAACGTCATTCGGTTTGAAGAGAGCCAGATGCCGCCGTCCCAGTGGTACATCCAGGCGCGGTACACAGTGCTCGCGGTGGGCGCGACGGAAGAAGTGTCATCCGACGAGTCTGAGGAGACCGAAGAATGAAGCTGTTGTGGCTGTTGTGGATGGCTTGTTCCGGTGGAGGCGCTCCCGAGTGCTCCAACGAGGAGGCCTGTGATTTTGGTTCGGTCTGCGTGGAAGGGGCTTGCAAGGTCATTTCCTGTTCCACGTCTGATCAATGTGGGATGGAGCAGTTCTGTACCGGCGGCCGCTGTGTGGAGGGCTGTGAAGAAGGCGGGGACTGCTATCCGGGAGACACGTGCGACGTGGATGCTGCGGTCTGTGAACAGGCCGCCTGTGAAGACACCCGACGTGATTGCGCCTTCAAGGAGTTCTGCAATCCCCACACGGGGGACTGTTATGAGGCGGGGGGCTACTACTGCCACCCGTGCAACGACGACTTCGACTGCGGCGGCAACGGCAACTACTGCACTGGCTACGGGTACTGTGGCGTGACCTGTGAGTCGGACATTGACTGCCCGTCGGGCTTCAACTGCTACCCCTTCTCTGACATCAACGGCAACGTGCAGTTCTACCAGTGCTTCACCTACTGCCAGCTGTACGAGGAATTCGAGTCCGATGCGGGCGAGGGGGCACCCCCTCCGGTGATTCACCCGAATCTTGCGACCAGCCCCGCCATGGAGGGACGTCCATGAACCACGGAGTTTGGTGGGTCGCAGGTCTCTTGACTCTCCCCGCCTGCAATGGAAAGGACGACACCGCGGACACCAGCGACGGGCTCGATGGACCTTCCATGGTGCACGTGGAGTTCGAGGACAGTTTTTCCTCGGGTGCGGAGATCACCTTTGCCGTGGAGGCTGACGACGATGATGGCGTGGGGGGCGTGTCCATCTTTTTTCGCACGGCGGGTGCTGACTACTGGAACAACCGTCCCATGGCGGGCCAGGTGGGCGTCGAAGAGTGGACCGTGGCTCTCTCTGGGGAAGAGGTGGGAGCTCCGGGCCTCGAGTACTACTTTCGTGGTGAGGATCTTGGTCCCGTAAAGGCCAGCTCCTATCTGCCCCTCGCAGGGGCAGACGATCCGTTTTCACTGACGGTGGTCGATGCGGGACTGCCTCTTCCTTTTGTGGAGGATTTCGAGGCGGACTCCCTTTTCAGTCTTGGGTGGGTCAACGTCTGGCACGAGTTTGGGGGGTACCCTTGGCGCATCACGGATGTGCATTCCGTGTCCGGGGACCACTCGGTGGTGCACCAGCGGGGCTTGGAGGGGGCTGGGGAAATGGACGACTGGCTGTTGACGCCAGCCTTGGACTTTTCGGGAACCGACGCGGTCCAGGTGGGATGGCAGGAGTACGGAACGTCGATCTCGGATCTCACTGCGTCCTTGTGGATCAGCACCGGGGATCGGGACCCGGCAGAGGGTGACTATGAGCAAGTCGCTGATCTCTCCCCGATCTCCGGGTCAGAGTGGGAGAGGGCGCCGGTGGTGGATTTGAGTGCGTGGGGGGGCGAATCCATGGTCTTCCTGGCCTGGCGCTACCAGGGGAGCCACGCGGGGGATTGGTATTTGGACGATGTGCAGGTGCAGGACCTCACATGCGACCTGGATCTGACCCTGTCCTGGCCGGAGGACACCTTGGCCCCGGGGGACTCGGTACCGATCACCGCCACGCTCACCAACCGCGTCGGGGTCCCCTGTGGGACCCTGGATGTGGCGCTCTCCTTGCCAGACGGCGGGGCAACATCGAGCTTGGCCCAGCAGGTGCCCAGCGGTGTGGAGACCCAGGAGGACGTGGTGTTTGACGTGGTCGTCGACAGTGACTTCCCGGACCACAGCACCCTGGCGATCCAGGTGAACGTCACCGGTGACGACGATTCGTGGTCCGTCGAAGAAGAGATCCTGGTGGGATTGGCTTCCGAGGGACGGCTCCATGTCACGACGCTGGCAGATGGGAACATCCAGGTGCGGCTTGGGGTGGGAGATCCAGAGTCGCCGGCCTGGGAGGAGGCGGTGCACGCTTCCTACGAGCTGGCGGGGACCACCGAGTTGGTGTTTGACCTGACCGACAAGCGGGACTCCATGCCCCCGGGCCCTGGAGCCGACCGCTGGTTCGCTCGGGTGACCTCCGATGCGGACGCCTATGTGGACCTTTTTGAGATTGAGTTCGCGGGCCTGCCTACCACGGCCATGAACCTTCCGAACTGGTACGGCCCCGGCTCAGGGGTGGTGTACGCACCGGATCCGCCCTCTCCGATCATCGTGCAGCAGGTGGTGAGCCCTTCCTCTGCATCGCCGGGAGCGACCGACATTTCGGTGGACATGGTGGTCTACAACGAGGGAGCGGATTCAGATGGGCGGGTGGAGGCGACCTTTTCCTCCACCAGCCCCCACGTGACGATTCAGAATCCGGGTCCGGTGACCCTGGCGGATCCGGCCTGGTCGGGCAACACGGCCGTGCAGGTTCCCGCAACCTTCCTTTTTGATGTGAGTGCGGACCACACGGACTCCACGGCGGTAGACCTGTCCCTGGATGTGGTGGAGTACAACAGCGCTGGCACGTCCGTGATTGGCAACTGGAGCCTGCCCCTGTCGGTGGAGGTCCCCTGGCCTGTGCTCAAGGCGGTCGCCATTGTGGTGGATGACGTTGGCGGTGACGGGGATGGACTTCTGGAGCCCGGAGAATCCGGCGAGCTGGAGGTGGACCTGCGAAACATCGGGGGATTGGCGACCTTTGGCACCGTGTCGGGCAGCTTGGTCGTGGGGGCCGGGTCGTCTGGAGTGGTCAGCACCTCGGCCGACTCGGAGCTGCTAGGTACACTCTCCGCGGGGGTGACCCGCACCGGTTCCTTTGACGTGTCCCTGGACGCCTCTGCCAACGCCGGCGACGTGCTGGACTTGTCCCTGAATCTCACGGATGGCACCCAAGACTACGCGGTGGCGTTGGAGCTTGTGGTGGGACAGCGGCCCTGGATTTCTTTTTCCGCGACAGACGATCCAGTGGGCGACCACTACGGGTACGACTTCGATGTGCTCAACGGCTTCTATCGTACGGATGGCACGACCCTGGAGATCATGGTGGAGTCTGCCGAGGATTTTGACCCGTCAACGGCCTTTCTGGAAGCTTGGATGCCCACCTCTGGAGGGGCCTATGACTACCTCCGCATGGTGCTCTCGGGGGGAATTGCACAGCTGCAGGGGTACCAGGGAGGCTTCATTTCTCTTCCCGCCCCCACGGTGGAGTCGATTGACGCCCGGCGGGTCAAGATCTCATGGCCCGTCGCGGATATGCAGCTGGCTGCCACCAGCCTTCGGATTGGGCTCGGAAGCGGTTGGTGTGGGGTGGACACCGGGAGCTTCTGCGACCACTTTCCGGATCGCTGGGGCTACTACTACCACGCGACCTATGACTCCTCGGACTTCTTCGACCTGGATTGGTAGACGGGGGCTGGATCGGCGCTTGAGCTTGGGGAAGAGGCGAGGCATCTGGAAAGGTGTCCAGCTTGAGAACTTCACCTCTTGCTGGATTTGAGGAGGTTGGAAGCCAGACCCACGGCCCCGCAAAAAGTCGCCAAAAGCCAGAACCATGGGTCCGTAGGATCCAGGAGGTATCGGTGCAGCAGCCGGCCGGCGCCGAGGCCCATCAGCCCGCCAAAAATCCATGTGCGGCCCGGGTGGTAGGGGAGGCGACCGGTCTGCACGGCGGTGTACTCCAGGAGGGCCGGAAGAAGCCAGGCGATAAGCTCCAGCACTGTGGCGGTGGGGAAGCTCCCTGCGATTCCCAGGACGATCGTGACGCCGGCCACCGGCCAGAGGGCAGAACAGCGGCGACAAACCGGAACCGAACCCGCGATCCAACACCGCTCGGCGTTTTCTGCCGTGTGGTGGGAGAGAAGCAGGGGGCGCGAGGCCCTACTCCTGGGGGGCTTCCGCGGGAATCGCGGTCAGTTCGGTCAGGTCCAGCCGACCGGAAACTGCATCCAGGGAGGCCACCTTCATGGTCAGGCTCTCCCGGAATTGCCACCCCTTGAACTCGTCTTCTTTGAGAAAGTCCTCGGCCATATGGTTGGTCATGATGCGGGGATCAACCTCATCCCGGTCCATGGCTGGGGGAATCAGCGTGCCGACCCAGGCGTCGCCCTTGGCGGGGATCTTCCCTTCCACGCGAATTTCCTCCACCTGAAGCTCCCGTTCGTTCTTGTCCTTCAGTGTGGCCAGGACCACCATGCCGGTCATGTCGAACCTGGACTGGTTGGTGACCAGCATGGCGAGGGTGGTGTTCTCCGGGTTGTTCGGATCCAGGCGAATCCAGCCCGTGTTGTTCACGGTGACGTACTGGTCCGGGTTGTACATCGGGTCATAGTCGAGACGGGTCTCCTCATCCGCCAGCTGGTAGCCGGGGAGGACCGTGTCAACCTTCATGTACCCTTCCATGCCCGCAGCGGTGGCCACCTTGTACCAGTCGCCTCTCTTGGCCACCAGCTCCACCTTGTCGTCCTTGGTGAGGGTGGTCAGAGTCGAGCCGTCGGGCTTGTCATAGACCGCTGCAGCATCTCCAATCACCAGCATCTGCGTAAGCGCGATTCCGCCTTTCCCCAGGATAGAGCTTCCCGCAGAGTTCTCCACCATCTCGTACTTCTGCATGGCGAACCAACCGCCACCGCCCGCGATGGCGGCCAGAACGATGTAGAGGGGCAGCTTGCCCAGCCCTCGGGACTTGTAGTCCAGATCCCCATCGTCGTTGCTGGAGCCGCTGCCAAGTACGGTCTTCAGTTCGGGGATTTCGGCTGCATAGAGCCAGTCGGTGGCTCCTGGGGGCTGCACCATGTCGGAACCCTTGAGGGAGCCGGACGAAGCGAGGCCTTTGAGCTCTTCCAGGTCACGGGCGGCGAATTGACGGTCGCCCTGGGCGACGAGCCAGCGAGACATAGGTACTCCTGTGCAGTTTGTCTGTACCGTGGGTCTCTCTGCACGGTCAAGGTGCGATCCGGGCCAAGAGAGACGCATTGACCCACTTATGACCTCTCGTTACGCGGGCCTGTGTCCTTTGCTCCTCTGAGACTGCTGCTGGCGTGTGATCCCTCTTTTGGTCATTGCAGGGCAATTGCACCCAGAATGAAGAGACTGCTGGAGGATCGGGCGTTTCTGGTGGAGGAGGTTTCCCTGGGGTCTCAAGAGGATGTGGATGCCACTTCCTTTGATGGACTGGTCCTGGGCATTCCAGTGCCGGGGCTTGGGCTGCGGGGAGGCGGGGTGAGCCCGTCCATGCGGCGGTTTGTGGAGTCCCTGGGTGACCTGGAAGAGGTTCGGGTGGCGATGTTCAGCGTGTATACGGTTCGGTCCGGGGACACCTTGGAGCTCTTTCGAGCTTTGTTGGAGGAGCGGGGGGCGGAGGTTGTGGCTGCCCAGGCGCTCTCCCGGCTGGTGCCCGCTCGAAACGAGCACGTTCTTCCCACTGAGTGCATGGTGCGTATTCGTTAGCCCGGGTATTTCACCCGGCTTCGTTGCGAGGGCCCGTAGTGCACCAGCGAGGCGGGTTTTGACGGGGGCCCGCGGGCGACGGCGTGCTGAAGCACGCCGACC
>CAZRYF010000049.1:26076-39459 GCA_964604165.1 uncultured Enterobacterales bacterium | reverse complement strand
ACGCCGATGCCGACGCCGACGCCGACGCCGACGCCGACGCCGACGCCGACGCCGATGCCGATCCAGAAGGCACATTTGAAGGGGACTGCGACAACGAGGTGGATGACGACCTGGACGGTTTCATCGATTGCGACGACGACGGCTGCGACGACGATGAGGCTTGCTCCACTTCCTCCGGGGAGTCCGACTGCGAGAACGGCCTCGACGATGACGGGGACACGATGATCGACTGCATGGACGCTGACTGCTCGACGGATCCAGCGTGCATGGCAACCGCCACGGAGCTCGACTGCAGCAATGGCGTCGACGACGACGGAGACCAGCTTGTCGATTGTGACGACCCGGACTGCGCCAACAACACCGCTTGCTTGGCCCCGACCACAGAAACGGACTGCTCCAACGGACTGGATGATGACCAAGACAGCTTCACCGACTGTGACGACACGGACTGCGCCAGCGCTGGACCCTGCCAAGCCAACGGACAGACCGAGTCTGATTGTACGGACTCAAACGACAATGACGGCGACGGCTTCACCGACTGCAACGACGCCGACTGCGCCACGGACCCCGCCTGCGCCACCCCGAGCAACGAAACAGACTGCACCGACGGAATCGACGAAGACGCAGACGGCTACACCGACTGTGACGACACCGATTGCATGGGCAACCCCGCTTGCATGGTGTCCCAGCAGGAGCTGAACTGCGCCGACGGAGTCGATGACGATGCAGACGGATGGACCGACTGCCTCGACCCGGACTGTTCCACGAGCCCGGACTGCATGGGGACCAACTTTGAGACCGACTGTACCGACGGCCTGGACGATGACCAGGACGGCGACACCGACTGCGCCGACCCGGACTGTGCCGCGGACTCCGCCTGTTATGTGCCGAACTCCGAGACGAATTGCTCGGACGGCGTCGACGAGGACCAGGACGGCTTCACCGACTGCGACGACTCGGACTGTTCTGGGGTCGGCGCCTGCCCAGCCTCAGGGACCTCTCCGCCTGAAGGGTGCTGGGATGGCGGCTTTCTCCTCTCGGCCACCGAGGCCAGCATGGGATCTGACACCTGTGATGGAGGCCTCCTGGATCAAGCAAATGCCGACCTGGCGCTTGGCATGCAGTACAACAGCACCCATGCGAACTACGACGTCAACGGATCCGGTACTTGCGCCTGGCAAGGAGCTTTCGGACCCTTGTTTGCCTCCATGGGCACCCCGACCCTCTCCATCACAAGCGGCACCGTGACCGGACCCGATGCGTCCGGTATCTACACGACAGACATCACCTACAGCATGGGCTTTGTCTCCAACACGATCTCCGCAACCAGCAGCTCCCCCAGCACGTTCAGCATTGCAGATGGCACCCAGTCCAACCCGAACAATTTTTCATTCAGCGCTTTCTCAGGAACCTACTACGCCACGCTGGAGGTGAACTGGGCCAGCACAGCTGGCCCCAACGGGTGTCCTTAGTCATCCACGTCTTCGGCGACGAAGGACCCCCAGAACCAGTCCGCCCAGGACCATCCAACCCGGATCGGGAGACCCTGCGCTGGCACAGCCGCACCCACCCTTCCCCAGCCCCACCGGTCCCATGGCATCGTCGTTCCCTGTGTCCTCGGTGTCCAAAGGTCCCGGTTCCTCCGGGGGATAGTCGTCCGTCGGATCCAGGGGATCCGTTCGCTGGTCGATCTCGTCCCCATCGGACACACCACCTCCATCCGTGTCTGCAACCAGGGGGTCCGTGGAGGTTCCTTCCACTTCTTGTCCATCGGTCAGTCCATCCCCATCCGTGTCCATATCGAGGGGATCGGTGCCGGCGGTGAGGACCTCCTCTCCGTCCTCCAGGCTGTCATTGTCGGTGTCAGTGTCCAGGGGATCCGTACCGTGGAGGAGCACCTCGTCCCCATCGGAGAGACCGTCTCCATCCGTGTCTGGATCGGTTGGATCCGTGCTGTAGACAGCTTGCTCGTCCCCGTCACTCAGGCCGTCCCCATCAGAGTCCGTGGCCTGGGGATCAGTGCCCAGAAGGTTCACCTCGTCCCCATCCGAGAGGCCGTCACCGTCGGTGTCTTCCTCCAGGGGATCCGTCCCCAGCGCCACTTCCTGGCCGTCCTCCAAGCCATCGTCATCTGAGTCCGGGTCGCCCGGATCCGTACCGAAGAGTGCCTCCTCGGCATCTGTCAGACCGTCTCCATCCGAGTCATCGCCCGCATCAAAGCCGTCGCAATCCTGGTCAATGCCGTCGTTGGGGGTGTCCACGGCTGTGGAAGAAACAGCCGGATTCCCGTCGTCGCAGTCCCCTCCACCAAAGGCATCGTGGTCTTCTCCATCTCCATCCGCGTCGTAATCCGAGGCTCCATCACAGTCCGCGTCCACCCCGTCGTACCAGGTCTCCGTGGCGGCAGCATTGACAGCCGGGTCTGAATCATCACAGTCCGACCCCCCGTGGCTGTCGCTTTCCTCCCCATCCCCATCCACGTCGAAGTCCGAGGCCCCATCACAGTCTGAGTCCATCCCGTCGTACCAGACCTCAGCAGCCATGGGATGAACCGAACTGTCGCTGTCATCACAGTCCGTCCCGCCTTGGATCGTCGCATCAAAACCGTCGCCGTCCGCGTCGTCATCTGAGGATCCGTCGCAGTCTGAGTCCACCCCGTCATACCAGGTTTCTGCTACCCCCGGATTCCGCGCCACGTCCGTGTCACCGCAGTCGCTTCCTCCGCATGTGCCGCTCAAGAACCCGTCGCCGTCCTGGTCACATTCGGCGCAATAGTCCGCGCCCAAAAGCCCTGCGACCCCCTGGGTCGTGTAGGTCCGGGTGTCCGCCGAAGTGGTCCCCACCCCAAGCAGAAAAGTCAGGGAAACCGACTGTCCGGCGGGCACGCTGGCCTGCTGAAAGACCAGGTGCATTGCCTCATCAGTGCTTCCCAGGTCGGGATCGGACAAGGAGACATCCGCATCGTCCGTGGGGGAGGCAAAGCCAAGAGTCGCATCCACTGAACAGGCCGCGAATCCAAGCGTAAAGTCCGAGGTTCCCCCTGTGGAGGAGACCCAGTCGTTGTAGCCAACACCGTTCGCGTCTTCCACGTCGTTTGTGGTGGCGTGGGTGCCATCGACCCCCACCTCCATCTCCGGGTCCACTCCTACCAGGAACCGCAAGTTGGTCAGGTCCTCCGTGCCGGTGTTCCAGATCTCGTAGCTCACAAGCACGCCCACCAAGGAGTCCAGTTCTACCCCGGTCGTGTTGTCACTGATCATGGCCCAATGACGCAGGTACTCGTAGCGGCGGACTTCCAGGTCACCGGCGGTGAAGTGATGGATGGCGTCCGACCCGGTCGCCGCCTCAGCATTGACCACCCAGTCACATGCGCCGGTGCCATCGTTGGCGCTGTAAAAATGGGACGTTCCCGGGGTCTCCCACTCCAGGGTCAGCTGGGACGAGGCCTGGGCGGACCAGGTGTACTCATTCCACCCGTAGGTGGTGCCTGCCAGGTAGGGATCGAAGAACAGAATCCCCTCGGAGCTTACCGGGTCCACCCACGTGCCGCAGTCACCGTAATGGAACTCCCACACGGTCCCGTTCATGGTTACTGCACCCTGGGCCGGCATCCCGAAGAGGCAGGCCCACAACACCCCGGGAGTCACAAAAAGTCGAGCCATGACAGCTACCTCGAAAACACAGCATACGAACGCATGAGAATGGTGGCGCTGCCCGTGTAGTCGCTGCCGTTGAACAGCGCCTCGTAGGAAATGGTGGCGTCCGACCCGGGGGTGACCCAGTCCGTGATGTCCGTGGACACCGTTGGCACATCCTTGCCGGGACACCAACCGTTGCGTCCATACCACCAGGTCCCGTACTGGTTGGGAACAGTGCCCCTATCGACCTGATCCATGCAGTCCAGGGTGCCTCCCGCCTCCGGGAAGGAGCGCTCAATCTCCCCCTGGCCGTCAATGTTGAAGTGGTGGGTGATGTTGCAGAACTCCGCACAGTTGCCCGGATCATTCATTCCGTGACCCGAGATGACCGTCGCAAGCTCCACCTTGGTGGCGTCCGAGGGAATCGACACGGTCACCGGAGGGTGGTTTGTGTTGTAGTCCGGGTTGATGGTGCCACCGGTGAAGAGCGGCAGCACCTCCTGGGGCCGGGCCTCCTTGGTGCTGCTGGAGAAGCGCATGTCCATCTTCAGCTCGTAGGGACCCGTGGTGTTGAACCGGTAGCGCTGGGCGCCCCCGTCATCCACGTAGGGCAGGACGGCCGAGACATCGTGCACCCAGCGCCCCTCCCGGTGGTAGGTGGTGATCCAACGGCCGATTTCTGTGTCACAGGCGCAAGCGCAGTCCTCAAAACCAGTACCCTCTGTGTTGCAGGTCTGAGTCGCGGGCTCCACGACGCCTCCCGGCGCGTTGCAGCTGCACTCCAGGGTTTCGGCGGGAATCTCCTCTACCCCCTCCGATGCGGGCACATGGGGTTGACAGGGGGTGGCGGCCTGGGTGTTTTCGACGGCCTCCACGCTGCACCGGTAGAGATAGGCCATGTAGTCCCAGGCGGGGCAGTCCCCGTACTCCCCTTCCCCCTCGCAGCCCATGTACAGATCCAGTTGGAGGGTGTCGAAAGCAGCGAGGTCCGACTCCGCTGGGAGATCCACGTCCACGTACACATTGCCTGCCACCCGCTCACCCGTGAACACGGGCACCACCCTCGCGCCGTCCTGTTCCAGGGCAGTCTCTCGTTCCGCCTCAAAGTTGTAGTAGCGGGCTTCGTTGGCGGCCATGGAGAGGTTCGGTGCGAACCAGCCCATGTCTGAGTCATAGCGCGAACTGTCGGCGTACGAGCCGATGTACCGGATGCGCTGGAACCGGTCGATGCCCACCCCCCAACCGGGTGCGTGCAAGACCTCGCCCAACCAACCGTCGATCCTGCGAGCTTGTTCCGTCACGTAGTGCATCCGATCTGCGAAGACGGCGCCGGTCTCCCCCATTTCCGCCAGCGCATCATCCACATCCGAACGCATCTGCTCCAGCACAGCGGTGCGATCTTCCGACTTGGGCAGCACCGAGACAAAAAGCACCCGGGCGTTCTCGGGGAGCAACTCGAAGAAGTCATCAATGTCCCGGCTCCAAAGGTCCCTTGGCCAACCCTGGGTCTGCCGGGGGGTGTCCTGGATCACGAGAATGGACTCGCAGCCCGTGTGGTTCTCCGAGAAGGTCCAGGCCCCTTCCAGGGTGTCCACAGTGAAGTCGGCCGCCACCGAGTAGAGAGCGCCGCTATCTTCCGCCTCAACAAAGTCCCGGGCCTCCAATCCCAGAGTGTCGCACCAGGTGGGTTCAGTGGCGGAGTCGGCGGTCTCCTTGACTGGTTCGTCGGACTTCAAACAGCCCGTGAAAGAGAACAGGAAACCAACCAGGAGAAGAGGATTCATGGGACCTCACTTTCGACCAATGTATCCGGCAACAGGCAAGCTGCTATGTTGACCTTCATGGCCTTTGCGACCTCCTCGCCGTGTCAACTCATCTTCTCGATTCCACTCTTGGGCCTCGGCGGCTGCAAGGACGATCCGAAGCCGGGAAGCTGGCACCCGGTAGAGACCTGGTCGCCCGGCACCTCTGCCTTTTGAGACGTGACCGAAGACTGGGGAATCACGGGGGTCTCTGGAGTCCGCATCGCGGTGACCGACCTGGAGGTCACGGAGATCTCGAACCTTTTTGCATTGCGGAGTGAGTCCGCCGGAAACCGACCGGGTCAGACTCTGGCCACTCCCGCAGCCGGTGCGGCGACACCGGGGAGTGCGAATCGATTTAGCAGGTGCGCATCTTTGAAAACCTGGTGGGCCAGGACGGGGGATGGGTTCAGCTGCAGCTGGAAGGCAACGACTCGAACCGAATGGGGCTGGGGGCGCGGGTGACCCTGGAGACCCCCGACGGCTCCATCTACAGGTACGTCGATGGTGGACACGGTCACTTCGGCATGCAGAACGAGGCGACGCTGACCCTGGGAGTCGGAGCCGTGTGCTCCTCAAAGGCCACCATTCCCTGGCCCGATGGGTCAGAGGACACAAGCGAGGTGCATCCCCACAAGCGCTACCGATGGGTGCAGGGCGAAAGACCCACAGAGGTGGAGCAGCCAATCGCGCCTGGAATCTTCTTCGAGTGCTACGGACGCGACCCGCAGTCTCCGCAGTCCGTGCCCACATCGCACAACGATGACGTCGATCCAGTGCTGCCGTCGTCGCAAGCTCCGTCGTTCATGTAGGCCGTTGTATTCCAGGGGGTGCAGGTGTTGGCGCAAGGGTCTCGGGCTCCGCAGTCGGAACAGTCTGTACCAAAGGTGCAAACGCTGAAGTTGGATCCTGTGCCTCCATCGTCGCAAACGTTGTCCTGGGCATAGGTGCAGGTGTCATCACAGAGCATGCCGCCGTCGATTCCATCGCAGTCCTGGTCGATACCGTCTCCATCAATCTCGGAGTTCCCCGGGAAACGGTTCGGGTCCGTGTCATCGCAGTCGCTGTCGTTGGGGTACCCGTCCGCGTCGAGGTCATCGTCCGGCGTCGATGCGTTGCAGTCGTTGTCTTTTCCGTCGTAGGGAACCTCCGAGCGGCCAGGACTCACGGTGTTGTCCGCGTCGTCACAGTCTCCCTGGTTTTCGGTGTAGCCATCTCCATCGTTGTCTTGATCGGCAGGGTCCACATCTGCGTCGGCGTCGGCATCGGCGTCGGCGTCCGCATCGGCATCGGCGTCCGCATCGGCATCGGCATCGGCGTCCGCCTCGTTGCAAGCCGGCGAATTCACGCAGTCCGGATCGTCACAGTCATACATCCCGTCTTCATCGTTGTCCGCCCCATCCGAACAACCAAAAGAGTACTGGTCCTCCCGATCCTCTTCCTGGGAGGTGTCCACCATCGGCTTCTCCGAGAGGCCAAAGTCCTCACAAGAGGTCAACAAGACAACCGTTGAAAAAGCAAAGAGAAGCCGCATCATTTGGGGATTCCAGGCCGTTGCGAAGGGTTCGGTGTCAAGACGGGCCCACTTCCTATTGGGTTAACACCGACTTCATTGGTACAGTAGAAACAATGAAACGCGGCTTTACCCTTGTGGAATTGATGATCGTGGTCGCGATCATCGGAATTCTCGCGGCGATTGCAATACCCAATTTCGTTGAAATGCAGTACCGCTCCAAGCGGGCAGAGGTTCCGGTGCTTGTGCGAGGCATCAAGGATGCCGAGCGAGCCATCGAGGCCGAGCAAAACGCCTACCTGGTGGTGACAGCCCACCCCACCTCTACCCCTGGAAAAAAGCCCCGAGACTGGGGAGGCGGAAACAACGCGTTTCAAATCCTCGGTTGGGCACCGGACGGAAAAGTCCGGGGTCAGTACTCGGTGGCGACCACCGCCTCCAGCAGCTCCAGCCCCGCGGGGGACTTCAAGGTCACCGGCGTCTGCGATGTGGACGGGGACACGACAAAGTCCAGCTACACGGCCACCAAGTCCATCAACGCCGTCATGACCACGGGCAACGACACCTACTGAAGGCCGGCTGACGTTACTCGGCTCGGTGTGGGAAACCTCGCTCCAGGTAGTTCAGAGCATCATTCCCCAGCTGGGTCAGGTCGTCCTTGCAGTCGTGCTCAAACCAATAGTTCATGGTGGACCGCACCACCCCCATGATCGCCCCAGCCAGCACCCGGGCCCACAGGTCACTCTCCGGGCTGTTGCCGGCACGCGCTGAAAAGGCGTTGGCAATGGCGGTCTGCCAGTCCTTGTCAATCTCCCGCTCCCGGGCAAGCAGAGCCTGGGAGGAGTGGATCAGAATCTGCTGATCCCGCAGGTTTCGCTGGTGCTTCTTGTACTCAACGCCGAAGATTCGCGTGGCGAGCCGCAAGCTGTCAAAAGGATTCTCCGCATCCCGGTGGGCCGCTAGAAAGGCCACAAAGACCTCGAGCCGCTCATCCCGGTTGGGGAACACCAGGGACTCCTTGTCCCGGAAGTACCGAAAGAACGTGCGCTTGCTGATCAAGGCCTTGTCGCAGATCTGCTCCAGGGTGGTGCCATCAAAACCGTTCTTGTGGAAAAGTCGATGGGCCACCTCCAGCACGTTTGCACGCGCTGCTGCCTTCTTTCGTGCACGCAGGCTGGATTCGGAAGATTCAGGTGGCATCGTCTCTTTTGTGGTGGCAGCCGCCCCCTATCGGGAGTATACCGGCAACGCACCTGCCACTCGGTGGCATTTGCTACTAAGTGCCCACGCCAGAAAAAGCGAGATCGAACGCCATGTCTTCGATGATGAGTGCCTACGGGCTGTGGCAGAGCCACCAGACCCAACCGACCTTTGGAGGGAGCGACCTGGCCCGCTGCGTGGAGCGGGTGCGAGAGCCCGCCTTCCTGGTCCAAGACCCGGAAACCGCAGCTCTGGGCGTGGCCATGGGAGGCGAAACCATCGCAAACGGCCAGGCAAATGGGGTCCCCCACTGGCCGCTTCTCGCCGTGCTTCCCCCCCTCTACCCCGAGTGGCTCGGGGACCGGAGCTTTGGCGAGGTACACGGCGTGCGGTTTCCCTATGTGTCAGGGGCCATGGCCAACGGGATCGCTACCACAGACATCGTCATCGCCATGGCACGGGCTGGCTTTCTTGGGTTCTTCGGCGCGGCCGGACTGTCCCCTGTCCGGGTCGAAGCTGCCGTCAAGCTGCTCAAGGCCGAGCTGGGCGATGCAGCACCTTGGGGATGCAACCTCATCCACTCCCCAGCGGAACCCGCCATCGAGGAGGCCATTGCCGACCTCTACATCCGCGAAGGAGTTCAGCGAGTCTCTGCGGCCGCCTACATGTCTCTGACCCCGGCCATCGTCCGCTTCGCGGTGAGCGGGATTCGCCAGGACGAGACGGGCGCGATTCTCCGCACCCGCCATGTGTTCGCCAAGATCTCCCGTCCAGAGGTCGCCCGTCACTTCCTTGAGCCCGCCCCGCAGGCACTCCTCGACGGCCTGGTGGCTCGGGGACAGTTGACTGCGGAAGAGGCTCGACTGGGTGCGCAAGTGCCCCTGGCAGAAGACATCATCGTAGAGTCCGACTCCGGGGGGCACACGGACAACCGCACCTTGGGAACGCTTTTTCCCAGCATCCTAGCCCTGCGGGACGAGATCGCGAAAGAGCGAGGCTACAGCCGACCCATTCGCTGCGGCGCTGCAGGGGGCATTGGCTCTCCAACCGCTGTGGCCGCCGCCTTCTCCATGGGCGCTGCCTTTGTCCTGACCGGCTCCATCAACCAGGCTTGCCACGAGTCCGGCCTCGATGAAGAAGGGCGCAGAATGCTCGCCGAGGCAGACATCGCCGACGTGATCATGGCCCCCGCCGCCGACATGTTTGAGTTGGGGGTGGAGGTCCAGGTGCTGCGCCGGGGCACCATGTTTGCTGTGCGTGCTCGCAAGCTCTATGAGCTGTACCGGGCCTATCCCTCCCTGGATGCCGTTCCCGCCGAAGAACGGGCCAAGGTGGAGAAGCAGATCCTGAGAGCCACGTTCGAGGAGGCCTGGGAGAGCACTCGCCAGTTCTGGCTGGAGCGGGACCCCCTCGAGGTCACGCGGGCCGATGAGGACCCGCACCACAAGATGGCCCTGGTCTTTCGTGCCTACCTTGGGTTGAGCAGCCGCTGGGCCATCGCTGGGGATTCCAGCCGGCGCACGGACTACCAGATCTGGTGTGGTCCAGCCATGGGCGCCTTCAACCGCTGGACGAAGGACAGCTTCCTGGCGGCCCCTGAAGCACGAAGCGTCGTCCAGGTAGCCCGAAACTTGATGGAGGGGGCCGCTGTGGTCACCCGCTCCCAACAACTTCGCAGCTATGGCGTTCCGGTGCCGGCAGAGGCCTTTGACTACCGACCGCGCCCCCTGGCTTGAGACTTTTAGACTCTTCTTGATTTCACACCCACTGGTGAGCTGACATGACTGACAACAACCGCCGTCCCCCCATCGCCGTGGTCGGAGCCTCTGCGCTCTTTCCAGGCTCCACGACGGCCGCCGGTTTCTGGACTGACATCCTGGCCGGCTCGGACCTCATCACCGACGTGCCCGACACCCACTGGCTCCCGGAGGACTACTACGATCCGGATCCTTCCGCGCCCGACAAGACCTATGCCCGCCGCGGCGGCTTCCTGGGAGACATCGACTTTGATGCCATGAGCTGGGGCGTGCCTCCAAGCATCATCGAGGCCACTGACACCAGTCAACTCCTGGCCCTCATCGTCGCCCAACAGGTCCTGCAGGATGCCGCCGGAGACCAATTCCAGGAAATGGACCGATCGCGCATGTCCGTCATTCTGGGGGTAACGAGCGCCCAGGAGCTTCTCGGCACCATGGTCAGCCGCCTGCAGCGCCCCATCTGGCAGAAGTCTCTTCGGGAGCACGGGCTCTCTGAAGCTGATGTGCAGGCCGTCTGCCAGCGCATCTCCGACCATTACGTTCCCTGGCAAGAGAGCAGCTTCCCGGGCCTCCTTGGAAACGTCGTGGCCGGCCGCATCGCCAACCGCCTGGACCTGGGCGGTACCAACTGCGTTACCGATGCCGCCTGCGCCTCCACCTTCTCCGCCCTGAGCATGGCGGTCAACGAACTGTACCTCGGGGACTCGGACCTGGTGATCACCGGCGGGGTGGACACCCTGAACGACATCTTCATGTTCATGTGCTTCAGCAAGACCCCAGCGTTGAGCGCCAGTGGAGACTGCCGCCCCTTTTCGGACCAGGCAGACGGCACGATGCTGGGCGAGGGAATCGGCATGGTGGCCCTCAAGCGGCTGGACGATGCGGAGCGGGATGGGGACCAGATCTACGCAATCATCACCGGCGTGGGAACCAGCTCTGATGGCCGCTCCAAGAGCGTGTACGCCCCCATTCCCGAGGGGCAGGCCAAGGCGATCACCCGGGCCTATGAAATCGCAGGCTACGGCCCCGAGACCGTCGAGATGGTCGAGGCTCATGGCACCGGCACCACGGCCGGCGATGCCGCAGAGTTCGGTGGGCTGTCCCTCGTCTTCAACGCAGAGGCGCAAGACAAGAAGCAGTGGTGCTCCTTGGGCTCGGTGAAATCACAGATTGGACACACCAAGGCCGCCGCGGGCGCCGCCGGGCTGTTCAAGGCTGTCATGGCCCTGCACCACAAGGTCCTGCCCCCCACCATCAAGGTGGACCAGCCCAACCCCAAGCTGGACCTGGAGAACTCGGCCTTCCACATCAACACCGAGGTGCGGCCCTGGATTCGCAGCAGCGAGCACCCGCGCCGGGCCGGGGTCAGCTCCTTTGGATTTGGTGGATCCAACTTCCACATCGCCCTGCAGGAGTACACCGGAGTCGGCACATCAGCCTCCCGCCTGCGGACCCTCTCCCACGAGCTGGTGGCCCTGTCCGGAGCCGACGGCGCTGCCGTCGCCCAGGAGGCACGCGCCCTGGCCGCGCAGGAGCTGCCCGTCGGAATGCTGCAGCGCATCGCCTGGGAGCGTGCCCAGATCTTTGACCCAAGCGCCGGAGCCCGGCTGGGGCTCTTGGCCCGGTCGGAAGACGAGCTGAAGGAGAAGCTTACCCGCCTGGCGGAAACCATTGAAAAGTCCCCCGAAGCCGCGTTTGAGCACCCGGACGGGAGCGCCTTTGGCGTTGGGCAGCACCCTGGCGGCGTCGCCTTCCTGTTCCCGGGCCAGGGCAGCCAGTACCTGGGCATGGGGGGATCCGTCGCCATGGCCTTTGACAGCGCACGGGGTCCCTGGGACCGGGCTGCGGATCAGTCTTTGGACCCGAACCGGCGACTGGAAGACGTGGTCTTTCCCATTCCCCGGTTCAACGAAGAGGAACGCAAGACCGACAGCGCCACCCTGCGAGCCACCGAGTGGGCCCAACCAGCCATCGGCACGACCAGCTTGTCCTTGCTTTCCCTCCTGAACGATCTGGGCATCCAGGCCGACACCGTGGCCGGCCACAGCTTCGGCGAGGTGACCGCGCTGCACGCAGCCGGTGTCATGACCGAAGAGGAGCTCCTGCAGGTGGCCCGCAAACGCGGGGAGCTCATGGCGGCAGCCAGCGACACCCCCGGGGCCATGAGCGCGGTGTCTGCATCGTTCGACCAGGTCGAGGCGGTGCTGAACGGTCTGGGTCGTGCGGACGTGGTGGTTGCGAACCACAACTCCCCCAGGGAGGTCGTCATCTCCGGCTCCTTCGACGGAATCGATGCTGCCGAAGCCGCACTGGAAGAGACGAGCCTTGCCTTTCGCCGCCTGCAGGTCAGCACGGCCTTCCACTCCCCCCTCGTGGCGGAAAGCGCCGCCCCCCTCGGCGCCTTTCTCACCGACATCTCCTTCGCTGAACCCAAGCTGCCGGTCTGGTCGGGCGAGGTGGCCCAGCCCTACGCCGGGAGCGCCAAAGAGCGGCGCACTCGCCTCGCCCAGCAAGTCGGCCGCCAGGTCCGATTCGTGGACCTTGTCAACAACATGGCCCAAGGTGGGATCCATACATTTATTGAGGTGGGTCCGGGCGCTGTGCTGACCGGGCTCGTCGGCCGCACCCTGGAGGGACAAGCCCACCGGGCCATCGCCCTGGATCGCCGGGGACGAGACGGTGTGGAGACGCTTCAACGCGGCCTCTCCCTCCTGGTGGCAGCCGGGGTGACGCTGGACCTTTCAGGACTTTGGAAGGGCTACGGAGAACCGGATGACACATCCGCACGAAGTCAGCCCAAGCTGGCCATTCCCCTAAGTGGCGCCAACCACGGGAAAATCTACCCGCCGGAGGGAGGCGCCGTGGCGGTGCCTGGACCCAACCTAAGGAAGCCTGAGGTGCCACCGGCGCCCAGCCCGGTCCCAGTGGCGCCGGTCGTCCAGACCAACCCCGCACCTTCCGCGCCCCTCCCTGTTTCCTCTTCCCCTGCTTCTTTTCAGCCTTTGCCCGCCGTGCTGCCGGAGACCCCCATGACGACACCCAAGAACAACTCCCTTCCCGCCGGTTGGCTGGACGCATGGCAAGAGGCTCAGCGCCAGAACACCGCGGCGCACACAGCCCTTCAGCAAGCCATGGCCCAGAGCTACGGCGCCTACGCGCGGTCCATGGAAACCTCTATCGCTGCCCTCGCCGGCCTCGCGGGACAGCCCATGGGGACCCCACAGCTTGTGGCGCCCACGTTCCAGCCAGCTGCCGCCCTTGCGCCGGCCCTTCCCGTTCCAGCAATGGCTGCAGCGCCTGCTCCTTCAGCGCCTGCTCCTGCACCTGTTGCAGCGGTGGCACCGGAGCCGGTGGTGACCCCAGCTCCGGCCCCCATCGCAGCCGCACCTGCCGCCCCCATCGCTGCCGCGCCCCCTGCCCCCGGCATCGACCTGCACGCCCTGATGCTCACCGTCGTCTCGGAGAAGACCGGC
>CAZRYF010000049.1:0-25976 GCA_964604165.1 uncultured Enterobacterales bacterium | reverse complement strand
TGAGCACCCTCAAGACCCTCGGCCAGATCGTCGAGTACATGCAGGGACTCATGGGCGAGGCATCAACATCGGCCGCCCCCGCACCCGCGGCCTCCGCTCCTGCAGCAGCCAACCCCGGCATCGACCTGCACGCCCTGATGCTCACCGTCGTCTCGGAGAAGACCGGCTACCCCGCCGAGATGCTCGAGCTGGAAATGGACCTGGAGGGGGACTTGGGCATTGACTCCATCAAGCGCGTGGAGATCCTGGCGGCCGTGCAGGAGCAGGCACCGGGCATGCCAGACGTGGACGCTTCCCACATGAGCACCCTCAAGACCCTCGGCCAGATCGTCGAGTACATGCAGGGACTCATGGGAGGACCTCCCCCCACGCCCGGCGCGGCGGAGCCCAGCCCTTCCACCGAGCACGCGGTACCTGCGACACCCGCCCCCGAGCTGGGCCGATACACCCTCAAAATGGTGCCCAGCCCCCCGGTGGGGCTGGCCCAGCCCGGTCTTTTGGGCTCCTCCGAGGTGCTTATCACCTCTGAGGGGGGCGGTGTTGCCGAGGCCTTGGTGGCCGAATTGAGCAGCCGCGGGGTCCAGGCCCGCGCCACGGACACGGTGGGTGCTGACGCCAGCGCCGTCATCTTCCTGGGGGGCCTGCGGGCGGTGGCAGACGCCGATGCCGCCATCGCCACTCAGCGAGAGGGGTACTCAGTGGCCCGGAGCATCGCCGCAAAAATGACCGAAAGAGGTGGACTCTTCGTCACCGTACAGGACACCGGCGGCGCTTTTGGAACCACAGACTTTGCCCCCGAACGCGCCTGGATGAGCGGCTTGCCCGCGCTGATCAAGACCGCCAGCCAGGAGTGGCCCACTGCCTCCTTGAAGGCAATCGACCTGGAACGAGGCGGTCGAACGGACACCGTGCTGGCCACCGCCTTGGCCGATGAGCTGCTCCTCGGTGGGGGAGAGATCGAAGTGGGCCTCCCGGCCACAGGCGAGCGCCTCACCCCCCGCTCCGTGTCCTGCGAGGTCCAACGGGGCACATCCCCCGTGGGCAAGAACGACGTAATCCTGGTCTCCGGTGGAGCCCGGGGCGTCACCTCGGCCTGCGTCATCCGGTGGGCCGCCGAGTGCGGAAGCCGCTTTGTGCTGCTGGGTCGAAGCGCCCTTGCAGAGGAACCCGCCTGCTGTGCCGGTATCACCGACGATGTCGGCCTCAAGCGGTCCTTGCTTGCAGAGGCCAAGAGCGACGGGGTGTCCCTGACACCGGCGGAACTCTCAGCCCGGGTTCGCGCAGTTCTCGGCAGCCGGGAGATTCGCGCCACCCTGGAGGCAGTGCACGCCGCCGGCGGCACCGCCCGCTATCGTTCGGTGGACGTCACCGATGCCGCGGCGCTCACCGCAATGCTCGAGGAGACCCGGTCCGACTGGGGCCCCATCACCGGGCTGGTGCACGGCGCGGGCGTCTTGGCGGACCGCTTGATCGTGGACCAGACCGACGCCCAGTTTGATCGCATCTTCAACACCAAAGTCGAGGGTCTTCGAACCCTGCTGGGGTGTCTCTTTGCCGACCCCTTGAAGGTCCTCTGCATGTTCAGCTCCGTGTCCGCCCGGTGCGGAAACAACGGGCAGTCCACCTACGCCCTGTCCAACGAGATCCTCAACAAGGTCGCCTGGGCCGAGTCCCGCACCCGGGGCGGCAACGTGCTGGTGAAGTCCCTGGGTTGGGGACCCTGGGAAGGCGGCATGGTCAACCCGCAGCTCAAGGAGCACTTCGCGCGGCTCGGCGTGCCCATGATTCCCCTGGAGGTAGGTGCACAGATGCTGGCGGATGAGCTCTGTGGTTCCCAGGCCGAGCAGGTGGAGCTGGTCCTGGGCGGCGAGCCCCGCCCCGAGGCCCTGCTGGTGGTGGGTGCCGACGCCCGCAAGCTCACCTTGGAAGTGAAGATCAACCAGGAGACCCACAGCTACCTGGCCGGCCACGCCATTGACGGGGAGGTGGTTGTACCCATGGTGCTGGCCCTGGAGTGGTTCAGCCGAATTGCCAGGGCCTTCCGCCCGGATCTGAAGGTGCAGTCCATCAACGATCACTGCGTCCTCAAGGGGATTCTGCTCCAGGACTTCAAGGGCCAGGGAGACCGGTTCCTGTTGTCCTGCTCCCTCCTGAGCAATGGCCATGGGGCCCTGCTGGCCCTGGAGTTGAGCAGCCCGGATGGCACACTGCACTACCGTGCACAAGCCCAGATGGTGGAGGATCGCACCCCCGCAGGCCAGGTGGTCGAGCCCTCCCTGGATGACTGGAGCGGGGCCCCCATCTACGGAGACGTGCTCTTTCACACGGACGAATTCCAGGTCATCCAGGATCTCCACGGCGCGGGGAGTGCCGGCATCGCGGGCACGCTCAACGGCGTAGAGAAGGCCCGTTGGGGCTGGGAGTCCTGGAACACAGATGTGGCTGCCCTCGATGGAGGACTCCAGATGCTGCTGTTGTGGGCTCGGGACCACATGGGGGGTGCAGCGCTGCCCATGAGTATCGGCAAAGCCCTTGTCCACGCATGCGCTCCCCCCGAGGGAGCCATTCAGTGTGTCGCCCAGTGCGAGCCGTCGGGCACCAGCCGAGGACGGGCAAATGTGCACTTCAGGGATGAATCCGGCGCCCTCTTTGCCGAGTTCCAGGACGTAGAGTTCATCCTGCGACCGGCACCCAAGGGAGCCAGGTAGGGCACGGCCATGCGCTTTTCGCCCATTGCGATCGTGGGACGTTCCTGCGTCCTGCCCGGTGCCAACAGCCCCGAGGCTCTGTGGACGGCTGTGTCCGAAGGACGCGACCTGATCACCCCCGTGCCCCAGGGGCGCTGGCGGACCGCTCCAGAAGATGTGTTGTGCCGTCCGGACGAGGATGCCGCCAACCGCACCTGGTCGGATCGCGGCGGGTATGTGCAGGGCTTCGACTCTCTCTGGAATCCAGAGGGGTTCGCCGTCGACGCACAGACGCTGGAGGGTCTTGACCCCCTCTTTCTGTGGACGCTTCACTGTGCCCGCGAGGCCCTTGCGGATGCAGGAGATGACCGCTGTGGAAGCGTGGATCGTGGGCGGGTCAGCGCAGTCTTTGGCAACCTGGGTTTTCCCTCCGCTGGGATGAGCCGCTACGCCGAGGCCGTCTGGCAAAAGGAAGCGGACCTGCCGGATGCGCGCAACCGCTTCATGGCGGGCGGGGCAGCGGACCTGGTGGGCGAGGCCCTCGGGCTCGGACCGCTTGTGCTCTGTCTCGACACCGCGTGCGCCAGCTCCCTCTACGCCATCAAGGTGGCCTGCAACCAGCTGCAGGACGGGCAAGTCGACCTGGCCCTCGCCGGAGGAGTGAATTGCGCCGACGACTTGTTTATCCATATGGGGTTCACGGCCCTGGGAGCCATGAGCCGCACCGGAACCAGCCGCCCCTTCCACGCCCAGGCAGATGGCCTCGTCCCCGCTGAGGGCGCCGCATTTGTCGCCCTCAAGCGCCTGGCCGATGCCCGGAGAGACCAAGACACCATCCACGGCGTGATTCGTGGCATTGGTCTCTCCAATGACGGCCGTGGACGAGGTTTCCTGGCCCCCGCCGAAGAAGGCCAGCGTCGGGCCCAGGAAGCGGCCCTCTCCATCTCAGGGATTCAGCCCCAGGAGGTGTCGCTCCTCGAGTGCCACGCCACGGGCACCTCGGTGGGAGACGCCACGGAGATTCGAAGCACCTCCCTGGCCTACGCCGACTGTGCGGACCTCCCGATTGGCTCCCTCAAGTCGAACATGGGACACGGCATCACCACGGCGGGGACCGCCGGGTTGATCAAGGTGCTTGAAGCCCTGCGCCACGGCCAGCGCCCCCCCACGCTGCACACCCAGGAGCCCCACCCTGTCTTGGCCAACAGCCCCCTCCGCATCCTGGCGAAGGCCGAGCCATGGACGTGCGCGGGTCCCCGAATTGCCGCGGTGAGCGCTTTTGGGTTTGGAGGAAACAATGCCCACCTGCTGGTCAGCGAGGACCACGAGAGCATTCCGACAACCGACCCCGCTGGCACCTCGGCGCCAGAGACCTTGGCGATTGTCGGGGTGGGGACCGTGGTGGGAAGTGCCTCGAACAGCGAATCGCTGGTTCGCAGCCTCCTCGCGGGCGAGTCCCTCGTGGTGCCCCAGAAAGACCAGAAAATGGCAGCCCGAACGGAGCGCATCACGCTGAATCTTCCGGGAAACCGTTTCCCCCCCAAAGACCTGCAGGACGCCCTGCCCCAGCAGCTTCTGCTGCTGGGGGCCGCCCGGGAGGCCGTGGAGCAGGTACAAGTCATGCCAGGTACGCGCACCGGGGTCTTCGTGGGCATGGAACCGGATGTGGAAGTCTGCCGCTATGGACTTCGCTGGCGACAAGCACAACGACTCCGGGAGGCCGGGTTGCCCCCGGAAGAGCACGATGCATGGTTGGCGGAGACCGAAAACGGGATCATTCCCACCCTGACCTCGACAGGCGTGCTGGGCACCATGCCAAACATCCCCGCCAACCGACTCAACAGCCAATTTGATCTGGGGGGTGCCAGCTTCTCGGTTTCCGCAGGAGAAGACTCGGGCCTGGCGGGACTGTCACTGGCAGCGCGTTCCCTGGTGAAGGGCGAGCTGGACGCGGCCCTGGTGGGGGCGGTGGATGTGAGCTGCCAAGAGGTCCACACCCGGGCCGTGCAAGAGGTCACGGGGGAGGATCGGGCCCCCGGGGATGCCGCGGTGGTGTTGGTGCTCAAGCGCCTGGCGGATGCAGAGCGAGATGGGGACCGGGTGGTAGCTCTCTTGCAGGAGGTTGCGGCCGAGACGGAGCCCCTCGAGAGAGTCGACCTGGACCCATGGCTCGGGCAGAGCTGGGCGGCCGGAGACCTGCGCGATCTTTGTGCGGTAGCTTTGTGCGCCAGCCACCGTTCCGACACAAGCGGTCAACCGTGGAGCGGACCGGACAGAGAGACCCGCCGCGTCCAGGTGGGGGGACGCTACCGCTTCTCACTGGCGGCCCACGACGCCCCATCCCCCGCGCTCCCCGTGCCACAACTCCATGCCTTTGCGGCTACGGACAAGCAGGCGCTGCTGGCCGATTTGGAGGCAGGACAAGAAGACGGGGAGGGCCCTTGTCGTCTCGTGATTCTTGCGACAAGCGCGGCGCAGCTGGCCGAGAGGAAGGATCTGGCAAGGGGCCACATCCAAGGCCACACGCCGGCCCTTCCCGGCATCCACTTTCGGGCGCAGCCGGTCCAGGGGGAACTCGCGCTTGTCTTTTCAGGGGCTGGCTCCGCCTACCCCAACATGGGAAGAGCGCTTCTCCAGGCGCTTCCGTCCCTGGGAGAAGACCTGCAGAAGCTCTCGGGAGAGGCCGCCCGGGCCCTGGCCACGCCCTGGACCACACAGGAGGACACCCCGGCCCTCCAAAAGCTGTGGTCCTCCTCGGCCCTCTGTCAACTCCACGGCCTGCTCTCCCAGAAACACCTGGGTCTCAGTCCGGATGCAGTCATCGGCTACTCCTCTGGAGAGAGCAACTCACTTTTTGCGACAGGCACCTGGACCGACATGGACGTCATGATCCAGGATGCCACCGCGGGTCGGTTGTTTACGGAGGAAATCGGAGGGGATCTGAACGTGCTCAAGAACGCCTGGGGGGCTCCCGCAAGCTGGGAGACCTGGACCGTGCTGGCCCCCGTGTCCGAGGTCCAGGCCCTGGTAGACCAGCAGGAGCGCGTCTACTTGTCCGTGATTCACACAGACGAGGACTGCATCGTTGCAGGAGATGCGAAGGGATGCGCGGCCATCATCGAGGCCATCGGACGCCCCAGGTGCCTGCGCCTGCACTACGACCTCACCGTACACGTGCCCCTCCTGGACGCCGTGCGAGAGCCGTGGCTGTCCCTGCACCGGCGATCTGTCACCCCCCGGGACAACCTGCGCATCTACTCCGGGGGACACGGGGGAAGCTACCTGCCCTCGGAGGAGTCCTGCGCGGAAGCCATTCTGGGACAGGCCCGCCAGACCCTTGATTTCCGGTCGGTGATTGAGTCTGCCTGGCAGGACGGCGTGCGAATCTTCGTGGAACACGGCCCCCAGGGGAGCTGCACCCGGTGGATCCGGGACATTCTGGGAGAAAGAGAGGCGGTGGTGGTCTGCCTTGATCGCAAGGGAAAGGGGCTGGAGCCCCTGGTGGATGCACTGGGCGCCCTGTGGGCTGCGGGGGTCGACATGAAGATCAATGACTTGCTGGACAGGCTCACGCCCGCCGAGCCACCCCACGGCCCAACCTTGGACTTTGCAGTCCACCGAACCCCGATTTCCAACCTGCCCCTTCCGACGAAAAGAGAAGAAGCGCTGGAGCCTTCCATGCAACACATGCCTCCCGCACCGAAGCTGCGGCCCACCATGAGCGATGTGCCGGTCACGGCGCCGCTCTCCGTGCCGACGCCGCTTTCCGTGCCGACGCCCCCTTCAGCCCCCGCCCCCCTTTCCGTGCCGACGCCTCCTTCGGCGGCCCCCATGGCCACCGCGGCGCCCGCGGAATCGACCCTGGACCCCCGCCTGGAGGCTCTGCGCAGCCAAGTGGTTGCTTTGGGCCAGAGTGAGCAGCAACAGATCTCCATGCAGGTCGAGATGTACGAGCGATTTGTGGCCCTCCAAGAGCAGTCCATGGCGGTGCTTCTGGGTGCTGCGGGTGCTGCGGGTGCTGCGGCAGGGACCGCTTCCGCGGCGCCCGTCTTCGAGGCGACTGTTCCCGCCCCCGTGGTTCCCGTCCATGCGGTTCCCGTCCATGCGCCCGTCGCCGTGAGACCCGAACCCGTCCCGGCCGAGGTCCAGCCGTCGCAATCAGCCCTGTCGCCCGCCCCGACGCCCAAGGCTTCTCCTGTCGCATCAAAGTGCACCGCTGCCCCCTCCCCAAAGCTCGACGCCCCCGCCCCGAACAAGGCCCCAGAGCCCACCGGGCCGACCTTTGACTTTGACCAGCTGAAGATCGACTCCAGCGGCAAGATCAGCGAAATATTCGGCGAGATGTTTGAGGTCCAGGACAACTTCTACCGGCAGGTCCGAATGCCCGAGCCGCCGCTGCTGCTCGCAGACCGAATCACTGGACTGGATGCCGTCGCCGGCTCCATGGGCAAAGGCACCATCTGGAGCGAGTCAGATGTCGAGGCCGACCGCTGGTTCATGCACCAGGGCCACATGCCTGCCGGCATCATGATTGAGTCAGGCCAGGCCGACCTGATGCTGATTTCCTACCTGGGGGTGGACTTCACCAACCGGGGCGAGCGCATCTACCGCCTGCTCGGCTGCGAGTTGACCTACCACGGGGGTCTCCCCAAGACTGGAGAGCTGCTCAAGTACGACATCCACATGGATGGCCACGCCACCCAGGGCGAGGTGCGACTGATGTTCTTCCACTCGGACTGCCGCGTCGACGGCGAGGTGCGCCTCTCCGTGCGAAAGGGACAGGCGGGCTTCTTTACCGATGCCGAGCTCGCCGACTCCGACGGCTGCCTCTGGACCCCCGAGGAACAGGAGATCGTGGCCCACCCGCGCCTGGATGCACCGCACCTGCTTTCCGCCAAGACGGACTTCACCGTCGAGGACGTGCGGGCCTATGCGGATGGCCGACCCTGGCAGTGCTTCGGGGAGGGCTTTGAGATGTGCAAGCCCCACACCCGCACCCCCCGCATTCAGAACGGCCCGATGCTGCTCCTGGGCGACGTCACCGGACTCAATTCCAGCGGCGGTCCCTGGGGCCGGGGCTACGCCAAGTCCACGTTGGACATAACCCCGGACACCTGGTTCTTTGATGGCCACTTCAAGAACGATCCCTGCATGCCGGGCACCTTGATGTTCGAGGGCTGCTTGCAGCTCATGGGCTTCTACCTGGCGGGGCTGGGCTACACGATTCAGCGGGATGGGTGGCGGTTTGAGCCCGTGCCGGGCGAGTCCTTCCAATTGAGCTGCCGTGGGCAAGTCACCCCCACATCCAGAAAGCTGACCTACGAGCTGTTCGTGGAGGAGGTCCATGACGGCCCGGTCCCAACCCTCTACGCGGACCTCTTGTGCACGGTCGATGGCCTGAAAGCTTTTCACGCCCGCCGAGTCGCACTGCAGTTGATTCCAGACTGGCCTCTGAACGAGGGCAGCCCCCTCTTGGAAGGCTACGAAGAGCCCAAGCCCGTCGCCAAGACCGGGGAGTTTTCTTTTGACTACCGCTCGCTGCTGGCTTGTGCCAACGGTGCCCCTTCCGAGGCCTTTGGTCCCATTTACAAGCGATTTGATGCGCCCGGCCGGGTCGCCAGGCTTCCGAACCCGCCCTACCACTTCCTCTCCCGGGTCATGCGGGTGGAGGGCGAGGTCGGCGCCATGGGGGATGGAATGGAGGTCGATGTTGAGTTTGATATCGACCCGAACGCCTGGTATTTCGACGAGAACGGCTGCCGTGCCATGCCATTTGCTGTGTTGCTTGAGGCGGCCCTGCAGCCCTGCGGCTGGCTGGCCTCGGCCATGGGCTGTGCCCTCACCACCGACATCGAGCTTTGCTTTCGCAACCTGGATGGCACCGGCACTTTGCATGTAGATGTGTTGCCGGACCACGGCACCCTTCTCACGAAGGTCAAGAGCACGAAGACCTCGTCGGTGGCCTCGATGATCATCGTGGGATTTGAGGTGGAGTGTTCCATTGATGAAGTCCTTGTGTACTCCCTGGACACGGTGTTTGGGTTCTTTCCTGAGTCCGCCCTTGCCAACCAGGTGGGTCTGCCAATCACCGACAGCGACCTCGCCCAGATCAAGGCACCATCCACGGAGATCATCGATCTGACCGACCGCCCAGAGGGCTACTGGGAGCCGGGCCGACCCACACTCGCCGAGCCCATGCTGCTGATGCTCGACCGAATCAATTATTTCGACCCTACCGGGGGTGCCGCGGGTCTGGGATGTGCCCGGGGGGAGAAGGACGTGAACCCCGGGGAGTGGTTCTTCAAGGCCCACTTCTTCCAGGATCCAGTGCAGCCGGGCTCCTTGGGCATCGAGGCCATGATTCAGCTGCTGCAGTGGACCATGCTGGAGAATGGCCTGGACGAGGGCATCGACAACCCCCGCTTTGAGACCTTGGGTCTTGGAGAGGAAATGGCCTGGAAATACCGAGGTCAGGTGGTGCCTACAAACAAGCTCATCTCCAGCACCCTGGAGATCACCGAGGTGCGCCGGGAAAAAGGCGCTGTTCTCGCCCTGGCCAAGGCGTCTCTGTGGGTCGACGGCAAGCGCATCTACGAGGCGGAGAACCTGGGCATGCGCATTGTTTCAGGCGGCACCCCCGGCCCGGCTCTGCGTGTTCTGGACCCGAAGGAGGACACCTGGCTTTCCGACCACTGCCCCACCTGGACCGTCCCCGCCCTGCCCATGATGTCCATGGTCGACCTGCTCGCCCAGGGGGCCTGCACCGCGGACCCCATCACCTCCCTGCGGGATGTGCGCGTCCTGGGTTGGCTTGATTTCGATGGGGAGCGCACCCTGTGCACCCGACGTCAAGGGGAGCAAGTCACCCTGTTCCGCGTCGAGGACGACGGCACAGAGACCGAGGTGGCCCACGCAAAGGTCACCACCGGAGAGTACGCGGACCGACCCGCTGCACTCCCGGTCCTGGTCGGGGAAGAGAGCCCCCTGCCCTATGCCAAAGGAGAGCTGTTTCACGGCCCTGCCTTCCACGTTCTCCAGTCTCTCGTGCGCACCCCCGAGGGTGCCTCGTCTGTCTTGCGTGCCACCTCCGGTTTGCCCACGGGCCGACTGAATCCGGCTCTCCTGGACGGCGCCACCCACGGCATTCCCCACGACCACCTGGACCTGTGGGACGACCGCCTGGACGGGGACAAGGTCGCCTACCCGGCGCTCATCACCGAGATGCAGTTCTTTGGCGCGACGCCCAAGACCGGCACAGTTCGTTGCGAGGTGCGGCCCGATGGCCTCCTTGGCAACACCGACTTCCCAGCCTTCACCGTGCAGCTCATCGGCCCGAAAGGGGTGTGGTGCACCTTCCGACTCGTGGAGTCCTGCTTTCCAAAGGGAACCATTGGAAGCGCAGATCCCGCGGAGCGCATTGCCTTTCTTCGGGACCACCTCTACGTTTCGGGGCTGCACTTGAGCCAGCAGGAAGACGGGGTCACCAACCTGACCCAGCCCGAGGTAGACGCCATTGACTGGCTTCCGGGCACCGTTCTGGGCACCTTCGGCAGCCAGGAGGTGGATGCCATCGCCCGCAAGGAACACATCGCCCGGGCCCACGAGCTTCACCCGGCGATTCTGCCGGCGGGGCTGCCACTGCACCACTTTGACCTGGAGACGCGCCTCAGTGAAGAAGGCGTGCAGGTCACGGGCGACGGCCTGGGCACGTTCGACTTGTCCTGTGTCCGGGACTTCTGGTCCCGCTGGTTTAACCGGGGCCCCTGGCCGGTGGAGGACCTCTACTACGGCTTGATTCGGCGCTTCGTGGGGCGCGTGGTGCTAACAGACCCCTCCGCATTCGCAGCACAGAAGGGCCGCAGCGTTCTGTACCTGGCCAACCACCAGGTGGGGGTGGAGTCCCTGTTGTTCTCGGTCATTGCCTCGGCCATAGGAGAGGTCCCCGCGGTGACCCTGGCAAAGGCCGAACACCGCACCACCTGGCTGGGCGAGCTCATTGCCCACTGCTTCCAGTACCCAGAGGTAAGAGACCCCAAGGTCATCGCCTTCTTCGACCGGGAGGACAAAGCAAGCTTGCCGCGCATCCTGGGGGAGTTGGCTGCAGAAATGACCGGCCCGGGCCGGAGCGTGATGGTCCACGTGGAGGGAACCCGCTCTTTGGACTGCACCACGCCGGTACAGAAGATGAGCGGCGCCTTTCTGGACATGGCCATGAAGGTCAACGCCCCGGTCGTGCCCGTGCGTTTCGTGGGGGCCCTTCCTCGTCGGCCCCTGGACAAGCGCATCGAGTTCCCCGTGGGTATGGGCACCCAGGACATCTACCTGGGTCGACCGATCCTTCCGGAAGAGCTGGCAGCCATGCACTACGGCGACCGAAAGAAGAGTGTCCTCCAGGCCATCAACGCCCTGGGCCCCTCCAATGACGTGGAGCAGCCGTTCTCCGGCGACGAGGCCTTCGAGAAGAGGGCCAGATCCTGGCAGGAACAAACCGGCGTCAGCCCAGAGCACGCGGTCCTGCGGGAGATCTTCGCGGAGGTTCCCAACCCCACCGAAGAGGTCCAGCGTCTCCTGTCCGCGAAGACTGCCGCCGAGCTGGACCAGGGCCAAACCGGTGCCTGGATGGTCGAGTTGGGGCGGCGGTTGATCGGGTCCTAGTAGGAGGCTGTAGCGCATTGCGGACCGAGAATGGCTCCGCACATGTGATTACAGGTGCTTACGGGAGGAGGGAACATGTCTGGACATGTGACCGACGAGCGGAAGTGTCTGGAATTGCGTGGGCAAGCCAGTCGACGGGAGCAATGCACTACAGCCTCCTATCCTGGATATTTCACCAGCCGTTCTACCCTACGGTTCCTCGCCGTTCGGCGAGGGCTTTCGCCGGCTTCCGCTACGCTCCAACTGGCCGCCTCGAATTGCTTGCTGCGGCGTCTCGCTGGTGCCTTCCCCTGCCACTACCCAAACACCCTCGCGGGCTCGACCTCGTATTCGGAAATCAGGGACTCGGACGCCAAAGCGTGAGGCTGGCTGCCTGAGTCAAAGAATCAAGACTTGACCCCTACTGCCTGACTGCCTGACCGCTACTGCGGATACGCGATGGAAATTCTCCAGGAATAGTGCGCGAAGGCCTCCTCGGAGGAAACCGGGATATCAACGACTATCTGTGTACCCGTCAACTTCACGCATGACTTGTCGAGATTGATCGGAAAGGGCGACCAGTGGCGCACAGGGCCCGCAAACCAATTGCCCTCTGTTGCGTGAAGCATCGTATAAGTCATCCAACCTGGTTCAATTGACAACCTGGCCCCATCCCCCAGCTCCCCCTCTGCGAATTCGTAGGTCACCCAGCGAATGCTTCGGTCGACCCGGCTGGCGCCTGCAGCCAGAACCGCATCGTCTGCCGCATCCTCTTCGGCTGCCTTGGCCTCTGCTATCGCCTCCTCCACAAGCGCCCTTGTCGCTTCCAAGGCTGCCTCCTCGGCATCAAATTGGTCTTTGTACTCCAGGCAGATGCTCGGAACATCCATCCGATCAAAATCAGCTTCCACCGTGAGGTGATGGGATTCTGCTTTCAACAGGAGCTCGTCCCACGAATCGTCGAGTTGCTCGGTCTCGTACTCTGCGAGAAAGTCCGATGGACACTCCAGAGCGAGCTCAGAGGTATCGAGCGACGAGCCACCTTGATCACAGCCAAGTGCCAGCAAGGCCACGGAACAGAGAAGCGTGGCCCTGAATTTCATCTAGCTCCCTTGGGTCTGCTCAACAATGTACCCTCTCCCAGGAACACAGGACGACACTCTATTACTCATTCTGTACTCATTCTGGACTACTCATTCTGGGGACAGAATACTTAACTCGAAGGAGCTTCCCTCTTCTCCGGTAGCTGCCGCGGAATTCTCCAGGCGCAGAGTTTAGTATTGTGTCCCCAGAACTAGTCAGAATTAGCGGCCAGAACTAGCGGGCTGCACTCCTACGAGCCGGGCCAGTTCCGGCCGGGGGCTTTGCGCCCCCTCCTCCTCCCTCTTCGGTCGGCGAAAATGACCTTTCGATTCCCATCGCCCGCCAAATTGGCGGCGGGCGATGGGAATCGAACCCACCAGGCGCGGCCTCTCGACCCGCCTCGACCGGTTTTGAAGACCGGGGCCTCCACCAGGACAGCAACGCCCGCCGCGAGGGCCCAATCTATCCCATGCCGCGGGGGTTGCCCCCTCAACCTGCACGGGGCCAGATCCGATCCTCTTGTCAGGAAGGCGCAAGTCCGCGCCCGCCGCGACGCGCCTTATCTGTTAAGATTCCGTTGCTTTGCGGTTGCAGCACCGGTCAGATCATGCAAAACCGCCATGCCCTCGCGAGAATCCTGCCCATGCGCCAAAATATCCAGGCGAACGTCGCCCTCAAGACGTTCAGCGGTCTCCACTTCGGAACCGCCCGCTGGATCCAGGCGGACCGCATTGCTTTCGCCACCGACGCCGAATTCAATCCTGGAGACCGCGCTGAGTTGAGGATGGAGCTCTCCGGGAAGTACGCCGCAGTGCTGGCGGAAGTACTCATTGTGCGCACCTATGAGATCGACGAAAACGGCGAGTACGGGTGCGTGGCGCAGATCATGGACATGCCCGAGGCGGACTCGGATCGCCTGAACAATTGGCTGGCGGATCTCACCGAAGGAGGTGTGGGCGCCCAACCCTCCGCCTGGCTGGAGTCGATATTGAGACACCAGCACAGCCGACCGGCTGCCAGCGAGGAGGAGACCCGATCGGCCCTGAATCGCATCGACCAGCGCATGGGGCGCTCTCGAAGTCGCTCCTTCACCGCGACCGGCGGGCAACGAGTCGGTGGTCGCCAGTCCATTCGCGATGCGCTGAAGGCGAGCTTTCTGGAGAACGAAGACACCGACCCCGGGACCACAGCTTCGACAAACCGCCCTCGTCCCGCTTCCACACCGGCCCCTCCCCCTGCCCCCACTCCCGAGAGAGCCACCCTCCAGGAGGTCCCCGATCCTGGCGCCCCCCCCCCCGCCACCAACGGAGTACTCCAGGGAGAAAGAGACGGCCTCTCCTGGGCTTATACCGGCGAGAAGATCACGCTCCAGTGGGCAGATCGGGTAGCCCTTGCAAAATCATGGAACGACGGATTGAAGACCGGCTCCATCGAGCTTCCCATGACCGGCTCCCGCCTGGAAACCCAGCAGTCCATGTCCTTTCGCCTGACCCTGCCCGACGGACAGATCCTTGCCCTGCGGGGACGGGTCGCATCGGTAGGGACCGAGGGAATGACCTGCTCGGTCAACGTTCCCTGGGGTGCCCGGGTGAAACTACAGTCCGCAAGCAAGACTTAGCGGCCATCACGGCAGCACGCCGTACCGAATCATTCGCCGCACGTCCGGCTGGGGTCCAATGGGAAAGGGATCATCCGACGGCTGCGGAGTGCCCGTGCTGACCATCAGCGCCCGAAGATCCTCCGGCGCCAGCGCCTCTCCCCGCACCTCAATGGCCACGGAGTTCACAACGGCCGCGGCCGCTGCCACCTGTGGGGATGCACCGGACGTTCCACCAAAGGTGGACGTGTAGCCCTGCCTTGGGTCCCCCGACGGATGCTCGGACGTCGAAGGAAGCCACAGATTTGCGTAGGTACCACCGTAGTCCGCATTCATGGTAGACACGATGGAGTCGAACCACCCCTGCACATTCACCCGCTCCCCGTAGCAGGAACCCCCGGGAAACCAGGTCCTGGCGTCGTAGCTGGTGTTCGGGCTCGCCCCGCCTCCCACCAGAATCGCCCCCGAATCGCGTCGGTCCGGGTTGAACTTGTTGGACCACACCGCTGAATCCAGGTCATGGGCGCCGTTTCCGGTGGGCTCCACCACCACAATCCCTCGCGCTGTGGCCAACACGATGGCATCGAACACCGCGGCATCAATCTCCACCGGTGCATAGTTCCCGTGATCGTAGGCCTGCTGCTCAATCAGGATCACGTCTCCTTCATCCAAAAGCGCGGCAGCCCCATCGATCGCCGCTGCCACCGAGTACTGGTCCTGCGCAGAGAATGGAGACACCACCAGAGCCTCGGCCCCCGGTGCGCCCCCCCGCACGCCATAGCCGTTGTCCCCTCCCACCAGAATGCCCAGCACCCCCGTGCCATGAAAGGCGTAGTCATGGCTGTCCCATCCCCAGGCCATCGCCGGATCCACGGCATCCAGGTCCTCGTGATCCGGGGTCCAGGAGTACTCGATGTCCACGATGGTCACGTTGGATCCGTCTCCCCCGGGCCAGAGGTCCCCCTCAAAAAAGCCAAACCCGGAAGGAGCCCAACCCAACCAGCCCTGGGCCTCGGTGAAGTCCGGCGTGGTGGGGGCCAGGTCTCCGGGCGGGGGCTGCGGAGCAAAGGCCAGGTAGGCAAGCTCGACCCAAACCTCCTCGTTGAACTGATCGGCGACAGACGGTCCCGCCCCGGGAAGGGTCTCCACCAGGAAGTAGCGATCCAGGCTGGCTCCTTCCGGCGTGTACCTCGCCTTGTCTTCCTGGAGCTTCGCCGGCGAGCGCTGGAACAAAGGCCGCGCCTGGGTGCCCTCCAACACCGGCGTGCCGGGCACTCCCTCCGCGACCTTCACGACCACCCGGTCATGGGCCCTCCCCGGTGACCACTCTGTCACCGGCGGCTTTGACAACGGCCCGCGAGCGGGGGCCGCCACAGCCGCGCCACCCAAAAGGAGGAGACTCCAATTCACCAAGAGAGCTTACCCCTTGTCCAACCAGGGCTGGGCGTACCGCAAGTGCATGCGGGTCGGCCCCTCTACCGACTCCTCCGCTGGAAACTCCGGATCCCCCGGCAAGACCACCACAAGGGTGCCGTCTGGATCCATGTGGAGCTTGGGCTGAATAGGCGGCGTCCGGCGGGCTCGACCCGCTGCAAGCACCTCTTCACCCAGCGCAAAGGGCACCAGCTCCTGGAGGGTGCGTGCCGTGGGCGGCGCCAGGAGGATCTCCCCCCGGACAAAACTGTCCAGCGCCTCCTGGGGTGTCCACCAGGCGGACTCGACCGTCTCCTGCTGATCGTGGGACCCCTCGGTCTCTCGATCCACCAGCGCAACAAAGAACCGCGTATCGAACCGGCGTGCCTCTTCTGGGGGTGTGATCCACCAGGACCAATACACCAGACGCCCGGTGCGCAAGGTCCAACCCAATCGCTCCGCAGCACCTCCCAGGCTCTCCCGGTGCTCTTGGAGCGCCGCCCGGGTTTCCTCGCACGGCTGGCCATCCGCCAACAAAATACCCGCTTCCTCGTAGGTCTCCCGAATGGCTGCCGCCTGGTAGGCCGCGGCCCCGGGAGCCTTCATTCGCTCGCAGTCCTCCTCTCCCCCCACCATGGCCACAGAGGCATCGTCCGGATCGACCCGCCCCCCGGGAAAGACATGGGCATCGGGCATGAAGGCCATCTTTGCGGAGCGCTTGACGAGAAAGACCTCCAGGCCCGCATCGCCATCTCTTAGAACCGCCACGGTGGCCGCAGGAATGCCCGGGTTTTCCATAGTGTCCCCCTAACCGCTGTCGCCACGGATCGCCCTCGAACCCACTCTTGACCTGTCCATGCTTTTCCCCGCATGCTAACGGAACAGAGCCCTCCTCCTGCCCCCGGGTCCCGCCATGCTTCTTCCCGCCCTCCTTTCCCTGCTTCCCACCGCGAATGCCCAAACCTTTCCCACCGACTGGGCGGACATGAGCCAGGGCGGTAGCTCGTTGATCGATGCAACCAGCGATGCCTCCGCCCCCCACATGGACATTGTGGGGGATGCCCAGGGAGCAGCCGGCCTCTGGCAGGCCGACGCTGACTGGATCTACCTGGCCATGCGCATAGACGACGACCCGGTGGCCGCATCCTCCCCATCGACTGAACTGGACCCTGGGAGCTGGGCTTTTGCACTGGAGTTGGACTCTGACCCGGCGACGGTCGACGAGGTGGTGGAGTTGGCTGGACCTTCTCCCAACCTCACCGTGCTCCACAACCCTGGAAACCTCCCAGGCACAAGCGCCGAGCTCGACCTGGACACCACCGCAAATGACCCGGCGGACTGGTCCTGGGAGATCGTCCCCGCCACAACCTCCCTCAACAACTCCCCGGACTACAGGATCCACCTGGCGGTGAAACGCTCCTTCCTCCTGGACCGGTTCAGCGTGGGAGACACCACGGAATTCCGCTTCGCGCTGCTCACCAACAATGAGTACGTGTCCTATGTGCTGGACGACGACCTGGCCTCCCCAACAGGCGCCTTGGCCGATGCCTGGACCGATTTCACTACCATTGATGGAGACCAAGACGGCCTGACCACCCCCGAAGAGATCCTCTTGGGTTCAGACCCGGACGACACCGACTCCGATAACGATGGGGTGTCCGACTATGACGAGGTGTACCTCCATGGCACGGATCCAACCGCGTGCGATCACGACAACGACGGGCTTCCAGACGGGTTGGAATTGGGCGTTTCGGCTCCTTTGGACGACACGGACACAAGCGCCGGTTGTTTTTCAGCCGACGAGGACACCTCCACAGTTACCGGAGCGCGCACCCCTGACAGCGACAACGGTGGCCTTGTCGACGGCGACGAAGATCGAAACTCAAACGGGAACCTGGACAGCTGGGAGACCGATCCAAACGATCCATCCGATGATGTCGACGCCGACGCCGACGGCATTGCTGACGCCATTGAGGACCAATGCGATCTCGGAGGTCCGAGCACAGACCGGGACAATGATGGAATCCCGGATTTGATCGAGGGCCTGGTGGACACAGATGGAGACGGGACCCCAGACTTCTGCGACCCGGACTCAGACGGGGACGGGATCCCCGACTCAGAAGAGGGACAAGCCGACCTCGATGAGGACGGCGTGCCAAACTACCAGGACGATGACTCGGACGACGATGGCGTCCCTGATGAAGATGAACCCGGTGACGACGACTGCGACGGTATCCCGGACTTCCTCGACACCGATGACGACGACGCCTGCGACAACCCGCCCCTGGGCGAAGATGGGGATGACTACGGTCTGTTCACCGGTGGGAAGTTCACCGGGGGTGCGTGCAGCCAGGCGCCGGGATCCCCTTCCCTTTGGCCCTTCGGCCTGGTCCTTCTGGCGGGGCTTCGCCGACGCCGCCGTGGTTGGGCTGCCCTTTCCTGGCTGTTGCCTGGTGCAGCTCTGGCCGGGACCGCCGCCGAACCTCTCGACGCACAACGATTCGAGGCATCGCCGGGGGCAGAGCACTTCTGGACCCTCGCCCCCTTCCAGGCAGACCAACCCGGTGCCGCCTTTCACTTCAACTACGCGGACGACCCCCTGGTCTACCGCCACGAGGACGGCACCGAGACCCCGGTGCTTGGCTCCGTGGGCACGGCCAACCTCTTGGGCTGGACACAGCTGGGCCCCTTTCGCCTGGGCGCAGATCTACCTCTGCATCTCGTGTCTTCTGGATTTGGCGTAGAGGGCTTCCGCCTGATCGGCGACACCCGCCTCTTGGCGGACGCTGAGGTGTGGAAGCGTGACGCGCTCCACCTGGTGGCCGGGGCCGACCTGTCCCTTCCCACAGGCGCTGAAGACAACTGGTTGGGAGAGCAAGGCATCGGAGGCGGCGCCCACCTGCAGTTGGCCTGGAACGAGGGGCCCCTCCATCTCGCAGCCCGGGCAGGCGCCCGCACCGGCTCCAGCGTGCAGCTGGGTGACCTCGTGTGGGGACCTAAAGTTCCCTGGGCCGCGGGAGCTGCCTGGGATGCCACAGAAGCCCTCTCGGTGTCGGGAGAGATCACCGGCGATGCGATTCTCGGATCCAAGGCCACAGGCCGTGCCCCCACCGAAATCCTTGGAGGCGTGCACATGGATCTGGACGACACACTGCTGCTCCACGCGGGTCTCGGCACCGGTCTCAGCCAAGGGGTAGGCGCACCGGACTGGCGGGGGATTGTGTCTCTGGGGTGGCATCCGAACCGCACCAGTCGAGGCGCGGCAGTCCTCGCCGTGGTGCCCACCGGCCCGGTACCAGTGCGCCTGGTGGTGAAGAACGAGGACGGGCTCCCCGTGGCGGCCCGGATTCGAATCCTCGGAGCCGAAGAACGAATTCTCCAGGGCAACCCCGATGGACACACCACCTTTGAGCTGGCCCGCGGCGCCCATGAGCTGGTGGTCTGGGCGGAGGGATACCGGGTCGCGGAGCGGGCCCTGGATCTTGACGACGCGGACAAGGCCGTGGTGGAGGTCGTCCTGCAGGAAGGGCGGGTGAAGATCGTGGGAGACCAGGTGAGGATCTTTGAGAAGATCTACTTTGAACTCGACTCCTCCGAGATCCGAAGAGAGTCCTTTCCGCTGCTGGACGAAGTCGCCTTGTTGCTCATGGACCATCCGGAATTGGAGTTGGTGGCAGTCGAGGGACACACGGATGACCAGGGAGACGACGAGTACAACCTGGAGCTGTCCCTTCTTCGTGCCCAGGCCGTGCGCCACTACCTTGTCCAGGTAGGGGTCGAAGGCCCCAGACTGGAAGCGTACGGCTACGGTGAGTCTGAGCCGCTGGTGGTGGGAACCAGCGACGAAAGCCGCGCTGCCAATCGCCGAGTGGAATTCCACATTCGGCGACGAACACCCGCGCCTTGACGGGGGGCGGGTCCGGTGGGAACCTTAGGCGTGGCAGGCAACGACGACATACCCGGCGATGGTCTCCTGGATCTCGACGATCTCTCAGAGACCACCATGAAGCTCACGCTTCCGCGAGAGAGCCGCGTGAAGCGTATGACCGTGCCCACGATTCGGGTGGTGGCCGGGCCTGACATGCTCCGGTTTGCATCGATCGCCCCGGGAGAAGAGCTCCTGGTGGGACGAGATGAAAACTGTGGACTGACCCTGATCGACGCTTCGGTATCTCGCTACCATGCCCGCCTGAACAGTGACAGCAACGGCCAGATCATGGTCCAGGACCTGGGCTCAACCAACGGCACCAGCGTGAACACCCGCGCCACCCAACGGGGGCTCCTACGCCCCGGAGACCACCTGGAGCTCGGGGCGGTGTCCTTGCGCCTGGACATGCTGGGACTCGACGAGCTTGCGCACCTCGCACGCATTCAGGAGCGCCTGAAGTCCGCCAACCGGGACCCTCTCACCGGACTGATGACCCGCCACTTCATGGATGCGGAGCTGCCCACGCTCATGGAGCGCTGTGTGCGGGCCGCCGTGCCCATGTCAGTCATGTTTGTGGATGCAGACCACTTCAAGCGAGTGAATGACACGTTTGGACACGGCATCGGCGACGAGGTTCTTCAGGCCATCGCCCGACTCTTGATGTTGGGCATTCGAGACTCCGACCCTTGCGTGCGCTACGGTGGCGAGGAGTTCTTGATTTTCCTTCCCGGTGCCGCGATTCGCACCGCCATGGAGGTCGCGGAGCGACTCCGCCGCTCCATTGGTGGCCACGACTGGAACCGCACCGCCACAGACCTGCGGGTGACCGCCTCCATTGGGGTCGCTGAGTACATAGAAGGCGAAACCGCCACCCAGTGGCTTGAGCGAGCGGACAAGGCGCTGTACCACTCCAAGAACAACGGCCGGAACAAGGTCACCCAGGCAGGGGCGACCTGACTCCGCCAATCCCGGCCTAAAACAGCCCGGCTTTCTGCTTGGCCCGGAGAATTCGCCGCACGCTCTCGTCCACCCGTGGCAAGAGGTCCGGCTGCTCCTCCACCAAGCTCTTCAAGACGCCGAGGTAGTCCAAGGCATACTCCCAGTCCAGGGGCGCCGTGGTCAGCAGGATATCGTTTCCCGCGAGAAAGGCCCGGCGCACCACTTCCTCTGGCTTGCCGCCCACGGAGTCGGCCAACGGTTCAATGGCCAGGTCATCCGTGATCGTCAGCCAGCCCCGGTCATGGGCCATGGACACCAACTCCCCAGACAGAATGGCAGGCACCCCACCGTAGGAGCTGTACCCCACATTGGCCATCATCACCCCGATCAGTGCATCACCCACCTGCACGAATGCATCCGAATGCCAAGCCACCTTGTCTGCGCTGCGATGGGCGATGACCAGCGCGTGATCGCTGTTTTCATCCAACTCCCCGTAGCCGGGGTAGTGCTTCCCCACGGCCACCACACCGGCCTCTCCAAGCCCCTTGGCGTAGGCGGCGCCAATTCGCGCCACATGGTCCGGTTCGTTTCCAAACGTCCGACCCGCCTCGTGCATCATTCCCTTGCCGGCCACATCCAGCACCGGCGCGAGATTGCAGTTCAACCCCAGCTCGGCCATGCCGGTACCGATCTTTCGTCCCCACTCCTGGGCCGCAGCAGCATCCAATGCACCAAGATCCTGTGCGGACGGCATCTTCTCCAGGCCTTGCATGAACTTCAATCGGTTCAGGCGCCCTCCCTCCACATCGGCAGCCACAAAGAGCGGCACCTTGGCCCGGGACTGCAGCGAGGCCACCCGGCGCTTGACCGAGTCCTCGCTCTTGAAGGAGTGCCCCAGAAGAATCACCGATCCCACCTGCACCGGCGCCTCGCCATCGAGCGGTGGGTAGCTCATGATCATCTGGGAGAGCTTCGCGGTGAGGTCCATTTCTGCGAGGGTGGCTTCCAGGGAATCCACCGCCTGCGGCCCCGCCTCGGGCGCAGAAGAGGCGGGAGTCTTCGCACCCGGAGTCTCCACGCCGGCCGTGGCCAGCGCAGCCGCAGAACCCAACCACAACATCCACGACAGCCAGGTCCAACGCATTCCGACAGGTGCCCTCCTGGTCGGTGTTCCTCTCCGACCTCCTGAACAGGGTACCATTGGCCGTCCAATGGCCCGATTTCCCACCCCCAATGTCATGCGCATCGCCTCCTCCTGGGGGTTGGTGGCGGCGTTGGTTCTGTTGGCCGGCATTGGGGTGGCACAAGCGTGGCGCATTCACTCCCGCATGGATGCCGAAGAGCGTGACCGAATCGAGGGCGAGCTTCTGCGGCTGGTGCGTGACATCGACCTGGACGTATCGCTACAAGCCCGAGAATGGCTTGCTGAGCTTGGAGAGACCCCGACCTCCCTGGACCCGCGGATCCTCCTGGAAAGGGAACAGGCTTTGAGGGCATCCTCCGCCTCCTTCGAAGCGTTCTATCTCTGGGATCCCATCGCCGGGAGCCGCCTCCACGCGCCGGAAGCGGCATCCGGCGCGACCACCTTCCTCACCCAGGCACGGGCCACGCTGATCACGGCGCGGGCAGACATGGAAGGAGACCCGGAACACGCCGTCTCGCTGCTGGTGGATACAGTGGAGCAGGCTTTTCTCTCGTTGGACGGTAGCGATGCCGGAGAGGTCCTTCCCTTTCTCCAAGACGAAGTCCTGTCCGCCCTGGAGGCCACCGCACCCGATCATGTACAGACCCGGGCCCAGGCCCGTGAGCAGGTCGCAAGACTTGAGAGGCGAGGCGCCGCCCACCACCTGGTCCAGACCGGACTTTCCCAGGACCTGCCTATTCTCGGGCAGGTGCCAGCCTTCTTCTACGGTCGCCCCGGTGAGCCGGACTACATGCTCGCGGCGGTGGACATTCCCGGCACCTCTAGGCAGGCAGCGGTGCAGCTGGACCAGCGCACAATCCTGAAGGATCTGCTTCGCCGGGCGGGCGATGCGGAGCGCTACCTCCTGGTGCGGCACGCCATTCTGAACCAGCGGGTTGCCGGAAGCCGCACCAGCGAGCCCGTGGTCGTGGAGGTGCCCTTTCTGGAGGTCCTTCCCCACCTGCGACTGGGTTGCCAGGAAGGACTCTTGTTCAAGCGCCGAGCGGAGCAGCAGTGGGTCCTTCTATGGCAGATGCTGCCCATCTTCATCGCCGTGCTCCTGGGTGCCATCGCGTTGGCCGCCCGCCTCACCGCTGACAAGCGCGAGCAGGATCTCCTTAGGCGACAACAGGAATTCGTGACCCGCGTGACCCATGAGCTCAAGACGCCCCTTGCGGGCATTCGCCTGATGGCGGAGACCCTGGAGATGGGATCTCTGGGTTCCGCTGCAGACACAAAGCGCCATGCACAGCGCATCATCTCGGAGACCGACCGCCTGAACCTCCGGGTAGAGGAGATCCTCCAGGTGGCCCGGGTGGATCGGCCCATGGGACGGGGGGAGGTGCTCCTGCACCGAATGTTGAGGGACCTTTCGGAGACCTGGGGGCCTCGTTTTGAAGATGCAGGCATCATCTTCCACTCGGAGCTACAGGAGATCCCTTCCTTTCAGGGTGACGACAAGGCGCTCCGGGATGCGGTGGCCTGCTTGCTGGACAACGCGTTGAAATTTCGGGATCCCGCCAAGAAGCAGTCCCGGGTCTGGTTGCAGCTGACCCACTGGCGCAACCTGGCCCGCATCCAGGTCGCCGACAACGGCCTGGGGGTGCCCGTGGCCCGCCGCCTTGAAGTCTTTCACCGGTTTGCCCGGGTGGAGGGAGACGGCCGTGGAAAGGCTGGGGGACATGGACTGGGATTGGACTTCGCCAAACAAGCGGTCACCGAGCACAAAGGGACCATTGAATGCGTCGACGGTGTCGACGGAGGCGCCTGTTTCAAGATAGGTCTGCCGCTGCCTCGTTCCTTCAGGAAGAAGTCTTGACCCAGATCAGCGTCTACGTGGTGGAAGATGACGAGACCATCGCCATGGGTCTCGTGGGGGCTCTTCGGCGAGAGCAGCTCGAGGTCTCACACTTTGACAACGGGGAAGATGCCGTCTTGGCGGCGCAATCCAACCCACCTGTCCTGGTGCTGCTGGACATCATGCTGCCTGGAATGGATGGCCTGGAGGTGCTTCGGCGCCTGAAGGGCCAGAACCCAGCGGTGCAGGTCATTCTGCTCACAGCCAGGGGCGAGGAGCTGGACAAGGTGCTCGGGTTGGAGCTTGGGGCAGACGACTATGTCGCCAAGCCGTTCTCCCTGCGGGAGCTTATGGCCCGGGTCAAGGCCCGCCTGCGCAATGTGGCGGCCCCGGCCAGCGCACCTGCAGAGACCGGCACCTGTGAATTCGGCTCCATTCGCGTGGACCTGCGCAAGCGGATTGTCTGGATCGACGGGGACGAGTCGCGCCTCACGACCCACGAGGCTGGGGTGTTGGAGTACCTGATCGCCAACCAGGGACGGGACATCTCCCGAGACGAGCTCCTGCAAGAGGTCTGGGGTTACGCCTCCGGCACCTCCACCCGGACCGTGGACAACCAGATCCTGAAGCTGCGCAAGAAAGTGGAATTGGAGCCGTCGGATCCGCGGCACATCTTGACGGTGCACGGCACCGGCTACCGGTTCGAGCCCTAGGCACCCGCGTGCGGGAGCGCTTTGTCGAGGTCCACCGCCTCCCCCTTTGTTTGTGCAGCTGGGGGCAACCAGAAGATCCACTCATTCTTTGTCTCCATGGATTCCTTGACCAGGGCGCAGCATGGGGTGTCGTTGGGGAAGCTGTTGCCGAGAGCGGCTTTCACTTTGTGGCCCCGGACGCCAGGGGGCATGGCCGTTCGGGCCACGTGGGAGCCGGCGGAACGTACCACTTCACGGACTACCTCGTGGACATCGAGGGTATTCTCACCGCGCTTGGGCAGCGCCCCCGGGTCTTGGTGGGGCACTCCATGGGGGGCACAGCAGCCAGCTTGTTCGCTGGGGTTCGCCCGGCGCAGATGGATGCCCTGGTGGTGGTGGAGGGACTCGGCCCCGTGGGGGAGCCCTTGCCCGACGACATCAAGCGCCTGCGCCTCCACCTGGATCAAATGGGGGACCGGCCAGATCACCCGGTTTTTGCGTCCATCGACGAGGCCTTGGACCGCATGAAAAAGTTCAACCCGGGCATGGACCCCACGGTGGGCCGTGGCCTGGCGGAGCGCACCCTCGTAGAGGCAGAAGGAGGTTGGCGTTGGAGTTGGGACCCACTGCATCGGGTCCGATTCTCGACAGCCTTTCTACAAGATCGATACCTGCAGGTGCTCACACAAATTGCCGTGCCCACCACCCTCGTTGTCGGGGAATCCAGCTGGTACCAATCGGAGGATCTTCCCGCCCGGGAGGCTGCCCTGCCCCAACTGGTAAACCGGATCACCCTCACAGGGGGGCATGCCCTGCACCACGATGACCCCCACGCCCTCGCCAAGGTGATCACAGAGGCCGCAGCGGCGGTTAATTCAGAGACGGAGGCCCCATGATTGCCCTGCTCTCCCCAGCGAAGAAGCTGACCCTGGACACACCACAGGACGCCATCAGGGCAACCCAGCCGGCCTTGTTGGACGACACGAGGCTCTTGTTGGACACGACCCGGCGCCTCACCAAAGCGGATCTGCAGCAACTGATGGGCATCTCCGAGGCCCTCGCACAGCTGAACCATGAGCGATTTCAGTGCATGTCCCTGCCATTTACATCGGAAAACGCCCACCCGGCCGCCCTGTGCTTCGCCGGGGATACCTACCTGGGCCTGGACGCGGGCACACTGAGTCCCGAGGACCTCGCATGGGGCCAGGACCACCTGGGCATCCTGTCTGGAATGTATGGACTGCTGCGCCCCCTGGATCTCATGCAGCCTTATCGATTGGAAATGGGAACGCGCCTCACCAACCCCCGGGGAAAGAACCTGGTGGCATTCTGGAAGGAGCACATCACCGCCGAGCTGCACCGCCGATTGGCAGGGCAGGCGGACCACACAGTGATCAACCTGGCTTCCAAGGAGTACTTCAACGCCGTGAACCCCAAGGGGCTACCAGGGGCGGTGATCACCCCCGTGTTCCTGGAAGAGAAGAGAGGCAAGTCCCGCACCATTTCCTTCATGGCCAAAAAGGCCCGGGGGTCCATGGCCCGGTACCTCCTCCAGGAGCGCCTGGAGTCCCCGGAGGGCCTGAAGGACTTCACAAGAGGAAACTACGCCTTTGACGAGGGACAGAGCAGCGCCACCCGCTGGGTGTTCCGGCGCCCCCAGCCACCCCCCGTGGGGAGCTGAAGGGTCCAACAATTGGCCCCGGGTGCCTTCTACCTGGACATTCGGGAGAGCATCGCACCGATTCGACGGAGCTTTTGTTGGGCTTCAGATATGTTGGAGGGTTGAACCAGGTCCAGCACTGCGCAAACCTCCGCGGCACTTCCCAGGGCAATCCGGTAGTGGTTCTTTCCCGCCCCACCACCCCGGGCCCGCCCTTCGGCGATGTTCAGCACCACCGAATCCGCCGCCCGGCACCCTTGTTCCTTGAGAGAGGCCCTGCCACGGGGAACCTGCACCGAAGGAAACCAACGGGCAATCTCCAGGGCCAATCGGTAGACATCCAGTTGTTCGTGAGAAAAACG
>CAZRYF010000048.1:14697-41148 GCA_964604165.1 uncultured Enterobacterales bacterium | reverse complement strand
CGAACTCCAAGGCCACATCATCGCCAAAATCGGGGAGAGTCACTTTATACCCCCCCGGATCTGGCGAACCCCCTTGGTGGCGAGGGCTACAAACGCAGCTTCTACGCCCTACAGCCTCCTAGCCCAGAAGCGCTTCGATCTTCTCGTCCAGGTACAGGCCCTCCAGGGCATCTGCCGCCCAGGGGGCGCCGTCCGCTGCCAGGCGGCGAACCAGCCGCACCGCGGCGATCTGGACAGGCGGAACCTCCGCCCAAATCGCGGTCTCCAAGAAGCGCAGGGAGAGGGGGTCGGGGGGCTTTTTCCCCAGGGCGCCTTCGCACCGGGGGCAGATCAGGATGGCCCGCGCCTCGTCCGGCTCTGCCAACACAGGTTCCACCTCCACCACCTTCAGGGAGCCGCCTTCCCCGCAGAGTTCACACCGGTTCCGGGCTCGGCGAGAGAGGTTTCGTCCCAGGCGTGCGACAGCAGACAGTCGGGCCTGGTGCTTATCTCGGCCCCTGGACATCAGGCCTCCACCGGGTCGATGAAGAGGGGTCGATGACAGGCGGGACAGTCCAGCCGCAAGGGGAATTCAGCGCGCCCCCCTTCCAGCTGCAAGGCCTTGTGGCATCCGGGACAGGGACCCGCAATCGAGTGTACCCGGGCGTGGGTGCGCCAGATGTGAAGGCACCCGAGGAGCCCTGCCAGTGGCAGAGCCCAGGTCGTGATGAGGTGCAGCACGGGCACCACCACCAGGGCGGCACCCGCCCCGATTCCGGCCAGGAGAATCCCGAGGGCTTTGGCTACCCGGGGAGCGGTAGCGTAGGTTTCGAAGACCCCCGTGGCAGCGGCCGTGTCTCCGGTCTCTACCCGCAGTTGAAGCGAAATGGGAGGCATTAGCGACGTGCCTCCGCCCGAAGCATGTCGAAGAATCGCTGTGCGTCCTCACCAGGTCGGAAGGCGCACGTGGCGGACTGGTTCTGGTGGCTCACCACCACCTGGAACCCGCCGGCCTGGGGCGCCAGGTCCACTGACGAACCGGCAAGCTCCAAGGTGGTGTGGGTCGCCCCTCCCTCGCTCCAGGACAACAGCTGGCTGCCTGTCACAAGGCACCCGGTGGAGCCGTCGTCCCCGAGTGAGCTGTCGTAGTAGAGCGAAGGGCTCTTGGAATCCATAAGGTCAAGTCGTCGCAGCTCTGAAAGTCTCCAGGAGTCCACATCCGCGCCGGAGACCAGGCCCGGGCGAGGGGAAGAGGCCCCTCGGACCATGGAGACCATGGATCCAATGCCGCACACAAGCCCCGCCCCAGCAATGGCCAGCACCAGCAGCGCGTACATGGCGAGACCCGCGGACTGGAATTGCGCGAGGCACCCCTCGGGGAGCTCGTCTTCGGGTGGGGGGGGGGTCTCTGACACGACGGCGGCCTTCTAACCCGATAGCCAGGGCCCCATGGAACCGGTTCGCAGACTGCGTCGACAGCTGGCCCGCGCCAACAAGGAGTTTGCCCTCGTGGAGCCCGGCGACCGGGTCATGGTGGCTGTATCTGGGGGCAAGGACTCCTACGGGCTGCTTCATCTGCTGCGCGGAATGCAGAAGACCGTACCCTTCGGGTTCTCCCTCGTGGCGGTGAACCTGGACCAGGGCCACCCGGGGTTTCCGGGGCATGTCTTGGAGGACCACTTTTCAGAGTACGGTTTTGAGTACCGAATGCTGGTCCAGGACACCTACTCGGTGGTGCAGGAGAAGATCGCCCCGGGAAAGACCCAGTGTTCCCTGTGTTCGCGCTTGCGGCGGGGGATTCTGTATGCGGCAGCGGAGGAGCTGTCGGCCACCAAGATCGCCATGGGGCACCACCGGGACGATGTGATTGAGACGGTGCTCTTGAATCTCTTTTATTCCGGGCAACTGAAAGGCATGCCCCCCAAGCTGTACAGCGATGATGGCCGGAACACAGTCATTCGGCCGCTGATTTACTGCGCGGAAGAGGACATCGCGGCCTACGCCAAGGACATGGCCTTCCCCATCATCCCCTGCGACCTCTGCGGGACCCAGGAGAACCTGAAGCGACAGGAAATGAAGGCGCTGCTGGCGCGACTCTCCCAGGAGAACCCGAAGGTCAAGGGAAACATGATGGCGGCCCTGGCCAATGTGTGCCCGACCCACTTGTTGGACCCGGCCCTTTTGCGCTCCGACGAGCTGGGGCCTTTGCGGCAGGGGGCGCCGGCGACCGACCCTACGGCCCCGAGTTCAGGTGCAATCCCCCATCCGCAAGAAGCTCCGCACCGGTAACCCACCGGTTGGAGAGAAGGGACAGGGCGGCGGAAGCCACGTTTTCTGGTGTGCCCAACCCCAAAGGATGCAGGCGGGCGAGGGTTTCAAGGCGCAAGTCTTCGGTGCCCGCAGGCGCGGTCCTTGTCATGTCTGTGGGCACGACCCCCAACACCAGGGAATTCGCGCGAACCCCTCTACCGGCCCCCTCCAGCGCAAGAGAGCGCACCAGGGCGAGCTGTGCTGCTTTGGTGGTGCTGTAGATCGCAGATCCCTCTACGGGAGACAGGGCCAGGGTGGAGGAGAGGGCGAGGATGCTTCCGCCCTGGGCGCCCGGGGTGAGCCGGGCCGCGAGGCGGGCGAGGGCTCCCACGTGCAGGTCCCACAGATCTTGAGCGTCCGAGGGATCCCAGTGGTCCACGGAAGCATGCACTCGCGCTCCCGCGGCATGGACCAGGCCATCAAAGGGTCCCAGGTCTTCTGGCAGGGTCTCCAGAATGTCCAGGGGGAGGGGGACCGCTCCGATGGTCTTTGCCGTCGCAGCAAGCAGCTTCTCCCGGCGACCGCAGATCACCACCTGTGCTCCCGCCTGGGCGCAAGCTGCGGCGATGGCCTTTCCGAGACCGGTGCCTCCGCCTGTCACAAGAATACGGGTGGGCAGGCTCATGGATGGAGAATCTCGTCGCTTGGGTCAAAGGGAGGGGCATCCAGGCACAGCAAGCTGGCAGGGGTGGTCCCCTCGTTGCGGTACCCGTGGCTCTGCTCTTTGCTCCAAGAAAGTACAAGCCCCACGGGAAGGCGCCTGGGAGCCCCACCATCCTTCCACCCCACGAGACCGGAATCCAGGACCAACTCCGACTCCCGCATGCGCAGGTGGTGGTGGGTGGGCAGCTCGCCACCGGGGAGGAGGGTCAAGCGGTACAAACCGGCCCGCCGGGTCTCCTGGACAATGTCCACGCGTCCCCAGGGCTTCTCCTCGTGCCTCCACTGCTCATTCGCAGCCTCTCCCTCTACCTGGACCACCGCCACCGCTCCCCCGGGAAGGGCATCGGGCTTGGCCAGGCGCACCCTTGCAAGCTCGATAGCGGGAACCGGGGAGTCTCTCGTCGGGGGAAGCAGCAGCCAGCGCAAGAGCACCTGGGCCGCGGATTCGAGCAGGTGGAAGCGCCCGGATTGAAGAATGAAGGTGATTTCATCGGACAGGGCGCCGTAGTCCCGGGTGCGAAAGAGCGCGTCTTCGCTTGCGGCGGCGCTTGTGTCCAGGTGGACCTCGACGTGCACGGTGACCGGTTGGGTTTTGTGACGTTCCGGAACATGGACGCCAATGGTGCAGTCGACCTCCAGGCCGTCCAGGCAGATGCGGGTCATGATCGCCCCCGGGTCAACGCGCCGGCGATGCTGCGACCGCCATCAACGCTCCAGATCTGCCCGGTCACGTGGGGGGCGCCGGTGGCCAGAAACACCGCAAGGCCAGCGACGTCTGTGGGGGTGCCAAAGCGTCCTTGGGGGATGGTTCCTCGAATGGCTTCGGAGGCGGACTCACCGAGTGCTTCCGGGGGGAGCACCGTGCCCGGGGCGATGGCGTTCACACGGATGTCCGGGGCCAGCTCCAAAGCCAGGGACCGGGTCAGCTGGTTCAGTGCGGCCTTGGAGACGCAATAGGCGGCAAAGCCGGGTTCGGGCTGCTGGGCGGCGATGTCCGTGATGTGCAGAATGAGGCCGCCACCGGGTAGGGCGCTGGCCCGCAAGCCTTTGGCGAGCCCCTGGGCCAAGAGGAGGGCTGCCCGACAATTCAAGGCCATGGCTGCATCGAAGGCTGCTGCGGTGATCTCCCCCAAAGCGGTCTCCTGGTACGAAGCGGCGTTGTGCACCAGTACATCGACCCCCCCCCAGGTCTCGTCCACAGCGCTGACCACTGCAGCGCATCCTTCCTCCGTTGCCAGGTTGCCGGCCACGGTGATGGCGTCGACTCCGCGTGCCCGGAGCTCCACCCCCAAACGGGCGGCTTCTTCCGTGGAGCGGTGGCAGTGGATGGCCACATCAAATCCCGCGCCAGCCAGCGCCTCGCTGATGGCTCTGCCCACCCGCTTGGCGCCTCCGGTGACCAGAGCCTTCACGTCGCCTCCCCTGGGAGCCATTTCACCGTGAGAATGGCAAGCTCCCGCAACCCCCGGGGAGTCTTCACCCGCACGGCATCTCCTTCTTCCTTGCCCACAAGGGCCTGGCCGATGGGGGACTTATAGGACAAGTGCCCAGCGTCTACATCCACCTCGTCTTCTCCGACGATCTTGTACACCTGGCTCTGGCCTGCCTCGTCCTCCACAGTCACGGTGGCCCCGAAGCGCACCGTGGTGCCGCTCATCTGGGCCGGGTCCACGACCTCAATGCCGTCCAGGCGCCGCTTCAGGTAGCCCAGTCGCTTGTCAATGGCTCGAAGTCGCTTCTTGCCGTAGATGTACTCGGCGTTCTCGGACCGGTCCCCCAGCGATGCGGCATAGGCCACCTCGCGGGTCACCATGGGCCGCTCCTCCTTGAGCAGGCGGTCGAATTCCGCCACCAGCTTTCGGTAGCCCTGGGGGGTGATGTAGCTGGGCACGGGCCTGTCCTTCCCATTCTTCCCAGGGATGCTAACCCTTTCGGCGGCTTGCGACGGGGAACGGAACGGGTGATTGGGGGCGCCCCGGGAGACCCCATGCGCGTTCTTTTTCTGCTTTGGTTGTGCGCCTGTCAGGGGGACTCGGTGCCCCTGGGTTCCCAAGGGGTGCATGTTCGGGGGGAAGATGCGTCGGAGCGCCTGGAGAAGGCGCTGAGCGCCGTAAAGACGCCAAGGCCCCATGACTCCCTGATGCAGAGCCTCGTCACCGCCAAGGGCCCGATTCTCGTGGACGCCCCGGACAAGGTGAGCGGGTTGGAGGGATTGACCCTGGAGCCGCTGGTCACCGCGGAGAACGAGTCCCTCTGGTGGGGGCGTGATGGGGAGGCTGTGGCGAGCTCCCTTCGGGCTCGAAAGGTGCGCTACCTGCTCTTGCACCGGGCGGTCACTCCGTCCATCGATCGCAATGGCGCGGTGCTCTCGCGCCTGTACCACGATGACTTTCGCCAGTGGTTCACGTTGATTGGCGTGGACGAACGGCTCTTGATGTACCGGGTGTTGGATGTGCCCTATTCGTTCTCCCTGCCCTTGGCGCACCACACGATTCGGCAGATTCGTCGCCTGGTAAAAGGGGAAACGGCGTTGGCCCTTCCGGAGCCGAAGGCCGAGGATGGCAAGAAGTGGAACCTCATCCTGGTGGCGCGGAGGCCGGGGGGGCGAGAGCTCGCCGTGGGGCTCTGTTACCGGGAGACCTACCGGGAGTGCGTCGCGGAGCTGGCCCGGGACCTGGAAAAGGAGTACCGCCGAAAGGCTGAGTGGTACGGCTTGGATCGGGTCGAGGACGTGGTGGATGAGCTTGTTCTGGAGCTGCACCGGGTGGTGGACCGGGCCCGAATCACGGCCTTCGAGGGCCAGGACCTGCTCGCCTTGTGGGAGATGGGGATCGACGGGGGAATCATTACCCAGGTCAAGGACCGAAAGGTGGGGGTGCTTCCGGGGTCGGTCTCCTATACGCGGGCCTACCGGGATCCGGACAGGCTCCTGCGCATGGCTGCGACAATTGGACGGTTGGACTCGACGCGGCCGTGGCGGGAAGAGGGGAACACCCTGGACAAGATTCGGACGGTGTCTTTCGTGAGCTGGCCCGGCAAGGGAACCATGCCGCACCTGCGGGGTACCCCCTATGTGCCCATGGAGGCGGTGGATTTGCCGGCCCTTGAGAACTCTGTGGTGATGTCCGGGGACTGGTATCTGGCGAACCTGCAAGAGAACGGACAGGTGACCTACAAGTTCTGGCCATCGGAGAATCGCTACTCCAATGAATACAACCTCGTCCGGCACACCCTGGCCACCTGGAACATGGTGCAGGCCTGGGAAATGGACAAGAGCCGCACGGATTTCCTGGAAGGGGCTGAGCGGGCCCTGGACTGGACGCTGCAGTGGCGGGTCGATGAAGGGGACATGAGCTTCATCGAGTACAACAACAACCGCAAGCTGGGCAGCGTGGTGGTGGGCTTGATGGGCATGATTGACCTGGCCCGGGCCACGGGGGACAAGAAGTGGGACGATCTCATGGTCCGGTTTGGGAACTTCACCCTCTTCATGCAGGAGGAGAGCGGGAAGTTCGACCCCTATTACGTGCCGGATGACCACCCCTACGCCAACAACGTGAACGACATCGTGCCCGGGGAGGCCGCACTGGCGCTGGTGATGCTGTATGAGTACACCGGCGATGAGAAATGGCTGGCCCCTCTGCCCAAGTTCTTCGCCTACTACATGCCCTGGTGGGAGGAGCGGGTCACCCAGAAGCGGGACGACGCCACGTGGCCTTTTGAGGTCTACCACCCGAACATCCGCCTGGAGCTGGTGCAGTTTGGTCCGTGGAGCGTCATGGCGGCCAATGCCTACCACCGGGTGAGCGGGGACACGGTGTCCGCGGACTTCGGGCTGGCCGTCGGTCGGTGGATGCTGGAGACCTACCAGTGGGACCTGGAGCGGTCGCCCTGGCCGGACTACGTCGGCGGCTTCTACAAGATGCCGCACGAGCTGCCGGCGATGCAGGCGTTCTGCTATGCGGAGGGAACCGCGGCTGCGTACCAGCTGGCGCTTCGCCACCGCCCTTCGGACGCTCCTTTCTTCGAGGAGCGCACACGCCAGACCATGCGTTTTGCCCTGCAGATGCAGTACGACGAGGGACAGGTCTACCCCTTCTCTCGGGCCAATGAGGTCCTGGGCGGTACACGCTACGCGTTGAACGAGACCAAGGTGCGCATCGACTACGTGCACCACCAGCTTTCCAGCGTGTACCAGTACATCATGGCGGCGCGGGAAGACCCGAACCTGCCTGCCGAGGTGGTGGAATCCCCGATGCGCAAGCAGCTCAAGGCCCTCGCCGCCGAAGCCGCCAAGGTGCCGCAAGGGGGATGACCGCCGCACCCTGAATCGGCCCATTCCTGGTGGAGATGGGACATCCCCCCCTCCTCCTGGCCGATCCGGGCCACCCGTTCCCTGTCGTAGACTGCAAGGTGTGGGTTGTGTCGTCTTTGGTTCTGGGTGGAGCCATTCGTTGAGCGTCATGAGCCACTCCGTGGGGTCTCCAGTGAAGCCGCGCCCATAGAACATGTGCAGAAAAGCGCTGTTGCTCGTGTGACTCTGAGGTCGGTCTGGGGGCCGCGACAAGAGCCGCCGCCGCACGCATTCGGGGCCGCCAGCTGGAGCGTAGCGGAAGCCGGCGAAAGCCCTCGCCGAACGGCGAGGGACCGTAGGGTAGAACGGCTGGTGAAATATCCGGGATAGTCAATGCCGGCAGGAGGCCCCGAGCTTGAAGTCCCAGCAGTAGTTGACCTTTTTTCCTTCCCGCACCGTGAACTTGTGGGCCTTGGTTCTTCCGTCCCGGGTCTGAAAGGCCACCGTGTGGGTTCCGCCGCTGCACATTCCCTTCCAGGGTGTGTTGCCCTGCAGTTTTCCGTCAATGGTGATTCTGCTGAACGGGAGGGTGTTCAGGAAGATCGCCTGGCTGGAACCCTTGGTGCAGCCTCCCGAGGATGAAGCGGGTTTTGTGTTTCGCGTCCTCTTTTTCGGGACGACCCGGGGCGTTGGGGGCTCTTCCGACACCGAGGTCTTTGGCTGAGGTTTGGGCCTGGTCGTTTGGGCAGCGGGTGTCTTCCTGGGCGCTACGGCAGGAGGTTTTGCCTCTGGCGAGCGCACCGCGTCTTCGGTCGTTGCTGCCGGCGCCTGGCCGGTTGCGGTGACCGATGCAGACAAAACCGACGTCTCCGTTGCCTTTGGCTTGCTTTGGCTCGCGAGCACCCCCATGGCAAGGAGCCCCAGAAGCAACGCCCCCACCGCCAGCCCTACCAGGACCTTGGTGGAGACCTTGGCGGTGGAAGCCGGTGCGGTCGGATGGGGGCGCTCCCCCTGGGGAAGCAAGGTGTCAGGGCTCGTGCCCCAGGGAGAAGGAGCCGTGGGCGGGATGGTTGTTGGGCGTGCGGGGGGAGGCGGGGGCGGCTCCGGTGGGGCAATCACTTGTTCGAACCCTTCGGTGCCGGCCCCATCGGACCAGCTCTCTGTCTCCTCATGAATCTCCTCCAGCGCTTCTGCAGCTCCAACAGCTGCTTCGCCTGGGTCTGAAGCTTCTTTCCCTTGAAGGTGCGGGGGGATTTCAAAGGCCCAGGTGTTCTCCTCTTCTTCTGTCTCCTCTGAACGCTCTGCCTGGATTCGTTCCGGGACCATGCGGGCCCCGGTCTCATCGAAAGAGGCATAGTCAATGGTCGCCTCCGGCTGGGACGGGTTGCTGCTGGATCCCATGGAGATTGGGGAGAGGGTGGGCGAGTCCACGGAGCCGCCCCCACGAAGGCCTGGAATTGGCGCCCCCAGGGGCAGCTCACCTGAGTCCACCTTGTGCAGATGTTCATGGGCCCCCCGCAAGGCCTCCAGCATCTCCGCAGCGCTCTGGTAGCGATCTTCGGGTTCGTATCGGGAGGACTTTCGCGTGACCTCAAACAGTCCGGGCGGGAAGTCCATGAACAACTTGGCCTCCAGCTCCGCCGCAAAAAGGTCAAAAGACTCCTTGCCCGTCACCAGGGTGTAGAGGGTGGCCCCCAGGGCGTAGAGGTCCGCCCGGGCATCCACCGTGGAAGCATCGGAGCGTTGTTCCGGTGCCATGAACGCCAGAGTCCCCATCATGGAGCCGGCTCGGGTGAGCTGGATGTCTTTTCCCTTGAGTTGGGCGATGCCAAAGTCCGTCACCTTGGCATCCCCGTGCTCCGTGAGCAGGATGTTTCCGGGTTTGATGTCCCGGTGCACAATTCCTCGCTCGTGGGCCACCGCCAGGGCTTGAAGCACTTGCTGCATCACCCCGCTCGCAAGACGCGGTGCCAGGGGGCCCAGGGCATCGAGGCGGTCACGCAGGCTCCCCCCCCGGACCTCTTCCATGACCATGTAGACCCGGTCGCCATCCTTCCCCACGTCCAGCACCATCACGATGTGTGGGTGGGCCAGCTTGGCCATGGTGCGGGCTTCCCGCTGAAATCGCTCTCGCACCTTGGTGTGGGCTGCCAGCTCGGGGGCGAGCACCTTGATCGCGCGGTACACGTCCAGATCGGCGTCATATCCCCGGTATACCGTGGCCATCCCGCCGACCCCCAGCACTTCCACGAGCCGGTAGCGGCCAGATGAAAGCGCAGGGGCAGCGTCTTTGGACATGGCAGAATCCTCCCGGGATGGTACCCCGGATAGGGAAGTGTGAAATAGTTTTTCCGCGGGTCTTGACCCTCGATCGATCGGTGCATAGATCGTGGCCGCCGGCAGCAATGAATGACCATTCAGTTCGGCTCGACGTAGAAACGCCCGTCGAAAAAGGAGTTCCCATGAAGGACAAGTGGCTCGACCAATTGAAGTCCCTCCAGAACCAGCTCGAGACCGAGCGCGACAAGCTCAAGGAGCAGGTCTCCACTCAGCGTGAGCGCCTGGTCGCCGAAAGTGAGAAGCTCTCAGGAAAGGTGACCCAGGAGCGGAATCGCCTCGTAAAGGAGCGCAAGAAGCTTCTTTCCCAGGCAAGGGCCCAGGCCACTCGCGTCCGCGGAGAAGGCCAGGAGAAGATCTGGAACCTTGAAACAAACGCTTTGGACCAGGCCATTGACCTCTTGGCGCAGATGGACGAGCTGCCCGATGCTGTGCAAAAAGCGGCTGGTCCGCTGGACCGGCTCGTGCGCCAGCGCCTGGAGGACATCACCGCCTCCCCGGTGGAGGACTACAGCACCCTGAACGTGCGGCAAGTGGGCAAGGCCCTGGCAGATCTGGACTGGCTCGACCTGGTCAAGGTGCGGCGCATCGAGGTGGAATCCAAGAACCGAAAGACGGTCCTGGATGCCATTGATGCTTCCTTGGCCCGCCTGCAGAAGGTGGCTGCGGCCTGATGGCCTTCGGGTTTATCCCGCGGTGATCGACACGTCGTCGATTCGAATCCAGGGTACCTCCGTGGTGCCCTGGATTCTGCGGGTCTCCTGGCTGATGCCAGAGATGGACTTGAGGCAGTCGTAGAGGTTGCCGGCGAGGGTGGTCTCATCGATCGGACTCTGTTCCCCGTCTCGAATAAGAAAGCCTCCCTTCACCACGCCGGAGAAGTCCCCGGTGGCCGCGTTTGTGCTGCCTGAAAAGCGGGTGACCACGACACCCTGGTCCAGGGACTGAAGCCCGGCGATGGTGTCCACGCCCGGCGCCACGGCCAAGCATGCAGCTCCCACCGACGGCTGAGACGTGGGACCGCCCGCCGCGTGCCCGTTGGAGTCGCGTTCTGCGGCACGGGCTTCGTAGGCGTTGTACAGGAAATCCGTGAGTACACCGTTTGAGATCAAGGGTGTGGCCTGGCGGGGTTGTCCTTCTCGATCAAAGGGAGACAGCGCAAAACCGGGTAAGCCGGTGCCTGCTTCCGTCAGGGAGAACGACGGGTGTGCCACGGCGTCGCCCAGACGGTCCCCCAGAGGGCTCTGGCCGGTGCGCACGGCGTTTGCGTTCATGGCCCCCAATAGGTTGCCCAAAAGGAATTCGTGGACCGTCTCCGGCGGCAACACGATGCTGCCTCGAAAACTCTCTCCTTCGGTGGGATGCAGGGCGCCTGCACACTTGTCCACGAACCGGGCAAACGCAACCGACAGAGCTTCTCGCAAGCTGTCTGCCCGCCGTACCTGGTCCCCATCGTAGGAAAAGCTCCCCACGGCGTCCCCCTCCACGCACATTCCAAAAAGGTATCCACCGGCAGCAGCATCGTGAAAGGCCGCCCGCACACCCTTGGAGGACACGATGGCCCTATGGTTTTCTTCCACTGAGACAGCGCCAGTGTCGATGGTCAAGCGGGCATCCCGTCCCAGGGCTTCTCTGAGAAGGGTCATGGCCATGGGGGCCAGCTTTCCTGCATCCAACTCCAACAGCGCTGGGTCCACCGCTGACGCCGCTGGCGCCAGGGTTGCCGGACCCGGCAGACCATTCAGCGAGTCCGGTGGGGCCACCTTCGCCAGGGCGACGGCTTCTTGCGCGGCCGCGGAGAGAGAGTCGGGCTGGTTGGAGGTAGCGAATCCGATGGAGCCTTCTCGAATCACCCGCAGTCCGAAGGTGGTCTCGCTCACGCACCGGACCTGGTGCAGGTCGTTCTTTTCCAAGCCCACCGTGGTTTCAGAGGTGGAACTGGCGTAGACCTCGGCCTCGTCCGCGCCGGCTGCCAGCGCGGCATCGACGCCCTGCTCGCAGAGGGACAAGAGATCGGTGTGGTTCGTGGTCACTGAAATCTCCTCTATGCCTGGTGTCCGCCAAGCACGGCTTGGCAGCGAATGTAGGGGCCGCCGGCATCCACCTTGGCGGGCTGGCCCTTGCCGCAGTGGCCGCTTCCCAGGTCCCACTGGAATTCCCGGGTCACTCCATCGACAGTCTGAAGAACGTCAAAAGCCTTGCCGGTCAGGGTGACGCCCCGCACCAACTCTCCGAGCTTGCCCTTCTTGATGCGGTGGGCCTTTTGTACCCCAAACATGAATTCTCCAGTTGCATCCGCCTGGCCGTTTCGGGGACCGTCCAGCAGATAGCCGTCTTCGGTGGTGGCGATGAGTTCTTCCAGGCTCGACTCTCCGGGGCGGATGTAGGTGTTCCGCATGCGGACCAGGGGCTCGTCCGAGTATTCCCAGGCCCGGGCGTTTCCGGTGGGAGCCACCCCAAAGTGGGCGGCTGTCTCGCGGTTGTGCAGGTAGCTGGACAGCATGCCCTGGTCGATGATGACGGTCTCCTCCGCGGGCACGCCTTCGTCATCCACGGGAATGGTGCCCCCAGCGCCATCTGCGTATGCACTCCGCCCCGAGTCACACAGGGTCACCAGGTCGCTGGCCACCCGGGTGCCCAGCTTGCCGGCGGCCACGGATCCAGAGAGGACGAAGTCCGCCTCTACGGTGTGTCCTACGGCCTCGTGGACCAAAAGCCCCACGATGGAAGGGGAGAGAATGACCGTGCTGCGACCGCCCTCCGGGTGCCGGGCGCTCAAGAGGTCGACTGCATCGCCCACAGCTTTGTCGGCCATGGCCTCTGGGGAGGCCCGAAACAGACAATCCCACCCGCCGGTGACCCCAATGGACTCCATGGCGCTGCTTCGCTCTCCGCTTCGCTCCGCCACCACGCTGACCCGAAATTCCGGGCGCACCAGCTGAAAACTGGCTGCAGCCCCATCGGTGGTGACAATGGACTTTCTCTCGTAGATCTCGTTGTAGCTGCAGGTGGCGCTGGGCACGTGCTGGGAGGCACCCCGCGCACGGGCTTCAATCTCCAGGGCCAGGGCCACCTTTTCCTCCAGGGTGCGGGCCAGGACGTCCTCCACGCCGGGGGAAGCAAACTCTCCCCGGGCCAGCGTGACCGCCGGCAAGCTGTCGATGCGGACCTTGCGGCAGGCCGCGCTGGCCCTGGCACCGACCCGCGCCTGCTCCACAGCGGTGCGAATCGCGCTGGGGGAGCACTCGCCCGTGGAGGCAAAGCCCCAGGTCCCGCCCTCCAGCACCCGCACGCCCACTCCGTTGCGGTGGCGGACGGTGCTGCTCTCCAGGCGGCCCTGGGCCACCCGCAGGCTTTGGTGGGTTTTGGCGTGGTATCGCAGCTCGACGAAGCCGTCGTAGTCGCGAATGACATCTGAGAGGATCTGGAGCATCGCCGGCGTCTATCCCGCTCGGTCAGGCTGCGCCCGGGGGGCGCAATGGGGGGGCTGCGCTACACTCTTGCCGGGAGGCCAGTGTTGCGGCTGTTGGTGACCGGGGCTTCGAGCTTTGTGGGGGCGCACTTCTGCCGGGATGCAGCGGTGTTCCACCGAGTGCTGGGCGTGCACCACCAGACCCCGCTGAACCTGTACGGCGTGAGCCCGCGCCGCTGTGACCTTCGCCACCCAAAGGCCCTGGACCGTCTGCGGTCTCTGGAACCCGATGCTGTGGTGCACCTGGCTTGCAAGGTGATGGGCAGCTCCGTGGAGGAGACCAATCGACAAATGATGGACGTGGTCCTGGCCCTGGGAAGACCGGTCCTCTACGCGTCGAGCACCATGGTGCACTGGTCCGCAGATACCGCCTATGCACGGAGCCGCAGGGAAGACGAGGCGCGGTTGGCCGACAGCGGACTTCCATTCGCGGTCTTGAGGCCCTGTGCTCCCTACGGACCCAAGCTCTCATCCCATACGCCGCGCCACAAGGAGAGCTTTCATCGCCTCGCGGACTGGGTGCGGCGCCTGCCGGTGGTGCCGGTCATCGGTGACGGGGCGACCCTGCGCCAGCCGGTTCATGTGGGGGACTTCAACGCAGCCGCCCTGGCGCTGTTGGATGGAGGGCTGTCGGAGCGTCGCTCCTTTGATGCTGGCGGCCCTCGTGCGCTCCGCATGGATCACCTCGTGGACACCCTGGCTGAAGCGCTCGGGACCCAGGTGCAGAGGCTGATGGTGCCGTCTCCGTTGTTTGGTCTCGCAGCTCGGTGCACCGGCGGTTTCGACCCGGAGCTGTTGGCAGCGTTCACCACCCATGACATCGTGGACCCGGCTCCGCTGACCGCGGCCACGGGTGTGGTGCCCCGGGCGTTTGCGGTGGGGGCGCTTGACCTACGCTGAGGTGGGTTCTCTCCGCAGACGAACCAGTCCGGCGAGCAGTACCAGGAACGCCGCCAGCCCACCGGGCTTGCCCGGGGCATGACTGGCACAACCGCAGCCCTTGCCCTCGCCCTCGACCTCTCCGAATGGGTCCCCCATGCTGACCTCAACACTTGCGGGTGTGGCGTCCACGTTGAGCCAGTTGTCCCGGGCCATGACCTCCACCGTGTGGTCTCCAAGGGAGAGGTCCTCCAGCAGCGCGGTGTCTTCCAGCTGCCAGCTGGACCAGCCCTCGCCGTCGACCTGGATGGCCCACGCTAACGGAGCGGTTCGGTCGTCGGTGCCCGAGAGCTGGATGGAGGCTGTTTCGGTGGCCGGGTCCGTGAAGAGCAGAGTCACGCCAGAGTCCGGGGGGATCTTGTCCACCTCTGGGTCGTTCTCGTCGTAGAGCTTGATCAGGATCTTCATCCCGCCGGTTTCATAAGAGATGTCGTCCACACGAATGTAGGTGCCCATGAAGTGGAATTGCGTGGCGAACAGCGCCATACCCTGGACCTGTTCGGCCACCCAGTCGGCCACCCAGCCCCGCAGAAAGCTCTTGAAGTGCTCGGCTGCGTCCTCGTTGTCACTCAACAGGTGCTCGGCCCGAAACTCGTCAAAATCCAGGTTCAAATCGTGGAGAGTCAGGGTCAGAGCGGTCAATTCGGGCTGGAGTCCCAGCTCGAGGTTGGCGTTCAGATCCGCCACGAGGCCGAGGATTTCGATCTCTTCTCCGTCCACCTCCCCTCGGATCTCCAACTCCAGCCCCGGAAAGGAGGCCGTCGCTTTTCCGTCCTCCAGCGTGATGATGGGGGTGTGGTTGAAGACGGCGGAGGGAGCAATGCCTCCGATGTCCGGGTCAATGAGGCCGCTGATGGCGTCGTAGACCAGGTCCATTCGGTCCTGGGGAAAGCACAGGAAGCCGTCGGCCCAAGCTTCCCGGAAGAGCTGGTTCAGCTGGTTTTCCGTGATGCCGATTCCAAGGTCCGCGCCGTTGCCGGTTCCGAAGGAGAGGTCGGGGCGGCGCCCGTGTGCACTGGCTGAGCCCGCTGGACTGCAACCGGAGTCGCCGGTCCAGGAGGCGTGGAGCGTAGCCCCCATCTGGAGAGACTGCCGGGTCACCTGGGCATCGTCCAACACGGCTGCCAGGTCAAAGTCGAACACACTGCCCGAGAGCATGTCCTTGTCCCAGTAGCTGGCCACCAGGGAGGGGATCAGCTCGGTTGCCTTTTCCTCGATGGTGTCCCAGATCATGCCTTCGATGGCTGCCAGGATCAGGGTGTCGGGCACGTTGTTGATGTCCGTGTCCAGGTTGCCGCTCACCAGGGGATTCCCTGTGACCTCCATCACCAGGTTTCCGTCTTGGACGGAGGGGGACAGGCCGATCTCAAAGACCAGGTCGGTGATCTCCAAGTAGTAGAACTCGGTGGAAAAGCTGGGGCAGAGGTCCCACCATTGCTCGTCCTCGCCAAAGAGCTCCATGTCCTCGCCGCGAAGGGTGTCGAAGGTCACCCGGACGCTGGCCTTTCGATCATCGAAGGACAGATCAAATCCCTGAATCGGGATGTTCAGGTTGAAGTCACGCACTCCCAGCATGTCGAAGCAGCTGTAGTCGGTGCCGACCTCGTCCAGGGCCACGTCAAATTCCTGGCCCTCCACCAAGTCCTGGATGAAGTCCGCACCCTCTTCGAAGATCGCAAGTTGAACGCCCCCCTCCACCGGGAGCGCAGAGGCCGTCATGGACATCAAAAAGAGGGGGACCATCCTGGGTTCCTCGGGTGCCAGAGGCGCCGCGAAACTACCTCAGCCACGGAGCGGTCGCCACCGGAAAGTGAACGGAGCCTCAGATTGTGAACAGAAAACTCATTCCGAGCCGGTACATATTCAGGTAGTAGCTGCCGTTTCCAGAGGGCAGTGCGCCGGGTCCGTTCGGGTCTGTATTCGTGGGAGAGAGGCCTGAATTGGTGATTTCCCGCTCCTGGGATCGCAGCCAGTCACCGGTCCCTGCCACCGTGACCCAGTTCAGGAGCTCGTAGGAGAGGGTGCCGCGAATGTCGGCCACCCAGTAGTCGGCGTTTCCGGGGGCAGCGTACTCATCCATCACCGCGGGCGGAGAGAGCCACACCCCCACCTGGCCCACCAGGCCATCTCGAAGATCGCCTCCCACCCAGGCCCCTCCGGTGAAAATGTCCTTCATGCCGCTCTTGCCCACGCTCTGGAGGTCACCAATGAGCGTCGGGTCGTCCAGGCCGTACAGGGACATCAAAGCGGACACTGCCGGATCCTCCGACACCAGGACCGGGTCATCGATGAGCATCCTGGTTTGAGAGCTCTCACTCCAGCCGATCCAGCCCAGGTCCACGCCGGTGCGTATCGAACCCACGGGCGCAAGGACCGACAGGAACGCCTCGGGGGGAAACGCAAAGACCCCGTCGAGCTCTCCGGTCATCGCCATCTCAAGGTCTTGGGAGGGCACCATGGTCAGGGTGCCTGAGATTCGTGCCCGGGGTGCCGACCGGTAGCCCGCTGCCACGCGAAAGCCCTTCGGGAAGTCCGACATCAGGCCGACGCTGAAGGAGGTTGGGCTGCCGGTACCGTCGGTGACCTCCTTGGTGCCTTCCCAGAACGGATCGCCGATCAGCTCCTCTGCGTCCTCACCCATGAGTCCGTACATGGTCGCGCCTGTGTCCATGGACTTGAAGGAGGAGTAGCGTACCCGCCCGAGTCGAATACCGGCGCCCAACTTCAGGGAGTCAAAGACCTGGAGGCTCGCGGCGGCTTCCAACTCCGCGAGCATCATCTGGCCGGAGACCGTGTGAAAGCGGCTGGCTGCGTCTGGATCTCCTGAACCACTTCTCCCGTGGGGAACCTTGGCCGACAGGCCCACCCCTACCTTGGAAGACAGAGGCGCCGAAACAGCGATGTATGGAACCGGAAAGGTGGCGCTGTCGTGGGTGGAGTCTGGCCCCCCGCCACCCTGGGGCTCATAGAGGGTAAAGCCGTAGTTGTAGATCACCATGCCCGCGTCCAGCAGCACTTGGAAGTCTTCCGAGAGAGCCGCCGCGGGATTGAGAGCGAGCCCCGCCGCGCCCGGTGTGATGGGGCTGGAGAGCGCTCCACCCATGACCGGGACGCCGAGCCCAGCGGTGGAGCCTGCCCAGGCGGTGGTCCAGAGAAACAGCAGCCCGGTCATCGGTTTGGAGAACCGGCCAAGGGGAGGTTCTTGAGCTTGTCGCTGACCCCGCGAATTGCCATGCTGGACGCCCGGGCCACCAAGCCGCGGGGAAAGAACCGGGACAGAAAGACGGTCGGCAGGTTCGCCCACCCGTGGACGAAGCTCGGACCCTTGTGAAGGCGGGCCAGGGTGGCGTCCACGACCTCTTCTGCGGTGGCAACCATGACGCCCGGCGGGTTGCCGTCCACATCGGCCACCTCTTGAAAACCGGTGGTCGTGACCCCGGGGCAGACCGCCAACACGTCTATGCCCCGGCCTCGGTACTCGGCCCAAAGGGCTTCCGCCAGGAACAGGTTGAAGCTCTTTGTGGCGCCGTAGACTGCCATCCAGGGGGTCGGCACAAACCCGGCCGTACTGGCGGTAAAGACCACGCAGCCGCCCCCCGCCTCGAGCATGTCAGGGACGAAGAGTTGGGTCAGCTCCACAGGCGCCACGCAGTTCACTCGGACCATGTTCGCGTTCTGGTCCATCGCTGTGGATTCAAAGGGCTCAAACCGTCCAAAGCCCGCGTTGTTGACCAGGAGTCCCACGGGGAGCCCTTCTGCGTCCACCGAATCCCGAATCCTCTGCGCTGCCCCTTCTCGGGCCAGGTCCTCCACCACCACCAGGGCGCGAATGGAGTGAGCAGCCTCCAGCTTCGCCGACAGTTGCTGGAGCCGTTCTTCCCGGCGGGCCACCAAGATGACATCCTTGCCAGTGGCTGCAAATCTGTGGGCAAATACCTCACCCAAGCCGGAGGATGCACCTGTGATCAGTGCGGCACCCGGGTATCGATTCATGGGCATTGTGGGTTCCTCACAAGGCATTCCTCCTAACTGACTGGTCCGTAGAACGTTCCGGGGAGGCAGGAAGGGGCCCTTTCGCCTGGAACTCCCTGGGCCAGGCCCTGTCGATGGAGGTGGGGGGGGTCAGAAAGAGGGAAATCCAGTGTCGAAAGTAGGGTCGGGTGGGGGGAGATTCTGTGAGGGTCGGCACCCAGATCCAGGGCACATGGGGGTGTCGGTGGTGGGTCAGGTGGTGGTTGTAATGCAGGTAGACCCACGCAAGGGGGCGGGCCATCTTCAGGTTGCGCGTGCCTTCCACCAGGTGCCGCGGGGTGCCCACATGGTAGATGAACTGCTGGCTGGACCAGAAGCAGCCGGCGAGGGCATACATGGCCAGGGTGGGGGCCAGAGACAGTTGGAGCGCCCAGGCCGCAAGCCCCCAAAAGACGACAACGGCGGCGACCTCCATGCGCACTCTCTGGGGCGAGAGGTCCTCCAAGAAGGCAAGGAATCCGGCAGCGCTGCCGCTGGATGGCTCCTCTCCCCGGGGGCCAAACGCCCTCCCCGGGACTGCACACAGGGCCAGGGACAAGGCCGGCGTGCCCACCCAGAACACCCCGAAGAGGCACAGGTAGTAGTGAAGCGTCTTCAGGTTCTTGCTTTCACCGGGCTTGACGTACTCAATGAGCTCCCGGTCGTTTCGGTTGCTTCCGTGGTGCACGAGGTGGGCCGAACGAAGAAGCGAGAAGGATCCGGGAAAGAGCGCCCCGAGCAGCCATCCCAACCCCTCGTTGACCCGGCGATGGGGGTGAAGGGCAAAGTGTTCGGCCTCGTGAACCAGCCCGAATCCCGTGTTGAAGATCAAGGAAAACCCGGCCATGGCCAGGACAAACGGGACGATGCTTCCAGCGAATTGAGGTGGCCATGTACGGCTTGCGACCACAAGGAGCCCCAATGAGCTGGCTGCATAGCCGAGCACCAGCGCCACATTGAGCCGCGCGGGAATGGGGGTGTTCACACTGCCTCCTGGACCATTGTGCCCTGAAATCGCAACTCCCAGCCGCTGTGGACATCCAGCGCCGATGGCTTCACATCGCCAGGTCTCTGGCCTCGGGCCTGGCAACCATCGTAGAAGTCCTTCCAGGCACTGTGACGAATTTGGAAGATGCGCACGGCCCCCAGCTGGCCCAGGTGCAGGCAGTGGTCGTAGTGGAAGCTCTGTCGGAGGCGCTGCTCCAGGTCGTCGGCCAGGTTCTCCGGCAGAGAGTCAGACTCCACAAAAAGGGTGTACCCGCGGCGCGACTCGTTCTCATCTGGAGCGAGCATGGCGAACCTTGGGGAGACTGACAACTCCTTCCAGAGGTCCGACAAGGTGCTGTCCACAAAGGCCTCGTGCAGCTTTTCTCCGCAGAGGTCCGAGGTCTTGTCCACTTTGCCCAGAAACCGTATCGAGGGGGTCGCGCCCACGAAGCCATCCACCCGAACCCGGTCCCCCAGGCGGTACCGGTAAAGACCGCCTGAGGTGGACACCACCACCGCGGCTTCCTGGCCATTCTCCAGGTCTTCAGGACCCACCACTTTTCCGTCGTCCGTTTCGAATTCCAACACGTGGGAGGTGATTGCAAGTGGGTGGGCGCCGGCAAACGGCAGGCTGATAAATGCTTCGGTGGCGAGCAGCCCCTTGGGTTGGATTGGCACCCGTGGAAGGATGGCCCTCAAGGCCGGAAGAACCCTGCCGGCGGAGGCATCCGTCCAGCAGGAGAGAAGCTGGAGCCCGGGCCAGGCGGATTCCAGGTCGTGGGGGCCCGTCTCTGCAAGTCGTGCTGCGCGGTGCGCAGACTTCTGCGGGGGGGGCACGGCCACTGGAGCCCCGCTCGGTGCTGTGAGGGTCCCCTGTTCAAGATCCCGAAGCAGGGCCTCCCATCGGAGAGGAAGATCCTCCAGGAGCAGGGTCAGAAAGGACGGGCTCCAAACGGACACCATGCGCAGGTCTCCGGCCGCAAGCAGGTGCAGCAGCGTGGCGTAGCGAAAGTCCTGCAGATCTGAGATCGCCTTGACCTCGGCCGGCACGCACAGGATCCGCTTGACCAGGGCGCGGCCGGCTCCCCCGAGGTAGGCGGAGTCCTCGTCGAATCCGATGGGGGTTCCTCCGGGGGTTCGCAGGGTCTCTGTGTTGGCCGGGCTTACGGACCAATAGGCCGGGCCGGACAAGAGTCCGGGGGTTTGGCGGAACAAGTCAAATATCCAGGGGGCGATCGCCGCCTGAAACTCCCGCAAGAGCTTGCGGTTGCAGGGCACCCACTTGGTGGCGGATGCGCTGCCACTGGAGGGCTCAAACAGGGTAATCTTCCCTCCCGGGGTGTCCGGGGTAAGCACCCCGGGCTCGCCCGAGAAGGTGCGTTCAAGCCAAGGGGTCAGCTCTTCCCAGGAGCGGGTGGGCACCTGGGCGCGGTACTGTGGCAGGGAACGAATGGAGTCGAACCCATGGGCCTTCCCGAAACCGGTGTCACGGTTCTCGTAGCACAGCTGCTGAAGCAGGCGCTCTTGGAAGACGGCGGGGGTGGCGAGAGCCTTGCGAAAGCGGTTCCACCCCGGCGCACAGGACGCCCACCAGGCTCCCTGGGCTGCCCGGTGAAGGATGCTCATGGCTTCATTGCGGCCACGATCATGCGCTCGCCAGCTCGGGTCAGGTTGTCCGGCATAGGGCGGGTGATGCACACCAGCTCCTCGCCCTCCTCGTGGCGGGGGTTTCTGAACTCAAAAAATGCAACATGAGGGTTCTTTCGGCGGGACTCCGGGATGGTGCCCTCTCCGGCCCGGAGCGGGGTTTGTCGGCCCGGCAGTCGCACCACTCCTGTCTCTCTTTCGTAGTCGGCGCCATAACGCTCGGAAGCCAATTGATGCATCAGCTCCTGGTGGGCCGCCGGGGTCTCCTCATCGTGCCGGGGGTAGAACTCCTTAAAGAACAAGGGCAAGAACCGGTAGGTGCGGAAACCGGAGCAGATCAGAAACCAATAAAAGGGTTGTCCCTCCGGGCACGTGGCGCGAATGGCCTCCACCGCGCCGATCCAGCTGCTGGAGAGAAGTGGGCTCTTTCGTGCCTCTGAGGCCACAATGGTGTCTCCAGAAAACAACACAGAAATTGGGTCGCCTCGAAAGACGGTGGCGTAGAGGCGCAGAGTGGTGAAGCCCACAACCCCTGCCGGGTCCTCCAGGAGGAGAACGTGGGTCTTCTCGTCCAGGTCTTCTCGAAATACAGTGTCCTGCACGCCGTCAAAGTGCGCCTTGAACAAGCTCAACATCTGCCGGACGCGCAAGTCGTTCACCTCCTGGCGCGGAAGCAGCGTAGAGGTGATGCGAGCCAGGTCGATGATTCGGGGCAGAGGATTCACAGGGTGGCAATCTCCAGGTGGGGCACTCGATGGTCTAGGGCGTTCGCAGCCTCTTCGCCATCGTCCCAATGGACCACGTAGAGAATGGAACGCATCTCCAGGTTTCGGTGGGTCGTGCGAAGCAGCGGAAGGGCGGCGTGCTGCTGTGAGAATCCGGCGGTCAGGGAGTGCAGGGAGCGGTCCACGGCGTCGTTGGTGGCGGCGTCCACCAGGGCTACGGCGACCTCCGGATCTTCGAAGGCCATGTGCGACAACGTCGCGTGACGCATGGTCTCCCCGGGGGCTGGGAGGTGGGGGTAGGGTGTCCATGCCCCCAGGCGGTTGAGGAGGCCGCGCCAGGTCCCGAGAGCGCCGCGGTACTGCTGGACCACGGTTTGCTTGAAGGGGCTCTGATCCCAGGTGGCCAGGCAGCCGATGAGAACCCCTCCGCGAAAGGCCAGCTGAAAGTCCTCCGCTTTCAGGTTGCGGGTTCTCTCGTTGGACTGGAGGTCGGCCACTGTCCAGAGAGGCATGAACTGGTGGCCTTTCCCCATGGCGTTCAGGCAGCGGTGAATGTCTGGGAGGTCCGACTCGGTTCCCGGGCGGATTTCCACCCCACCCGGTATGCGAGGGCGGCGCCTCTTTCGGACGGGCATGGCCAGCGTGCACAGGGTGTCCCACTCCCTGTATGTGGGCAGGCCGGGCAGTCCGGCAGCGAGAAAGCGTCGAGCGACGGTGTTCTCCTCGAACACGGTGCTGATGTACAGGGGCGTCTCCGGCGAGTGCAGGTTCTGTCGCAAGAACTCGTACCCTTTTCTCACCAGTTTGGGTCGGCGTCGGTAACGCTCCTCCAGGCGGAGCTGTGAGAGGTATCCCAGGCGGAAGGGGGCACCGTTCACCCAGGCGGGTCTCGTGGCCAGACTGCCTACTCCCACCACCCGGCCCGTGGGGGCTTCTCGGCAGAGGATGGATTTGGGGCTGTCTCCTTCTACAGCGGCAGCATGGTGAAAGCTGGGTTCCCTCTCCAGCGTGAGCTCGATGGAGCCCTCCATGGGGTTCTCCCGAAGCACCCTGCGCAGCTGCTCGTCGTCCCCTTCCGTGGCCACCTCGTACCGCAGGTCCTTGCTGGGGAGGGGGGCGGGCACGGGGTCAAGGCTGGCATACATGGGGACAAGACCGTCATGCGGTCAGAATCGTTCCCTGCCAGGCAGCATCCCCCAAGGGATAGCCGTCCCGTTGGCTCACCTCCCCACGGTGCATCTGGTTGATCAGAAAGAAGTTTCGCCACATAAAGAAGTTCTCCCGGTTCACCGGGTCCATGGAGCGGCTGAAGATGCTGGGCCAGGAGTAGAACTCAGCCCGGGCCCCCACGCAGCCCCTCTGAAGCTCTTCCGGGCTCATGTTTGTTGGCTGGAAGGGTATCTTGTTGTAGGAGTAGTCGGGATCCAGCCACCAGGAGTCGTAGAGAAGGCGGCCTTCCTGTTGGAGGCGATCGTAGAGGGGGGTGCCAGGGAATGGGGTGAGGTGGTTGAAGGCGGTGATGTAGAAGCCGTGGTCCTTTGCAAACGCGACGGACTCATCAAAGGACTCCGTGGTGTCGTGGTCGTAGCCAAAAACGAATGTCACGTAGAGCCGCATCTTCTTCCTTCGAAGCTTCTCCAAGGCTGTGGTGAACCCTCCCTTTGCGGAGTTGAACCCCTTGTCCATGGCCAACAAGTTGTTCGGGTTCAGGCTCTCGAATCCGATCAGCACCCCCTCGCAGCCGCTCGCGATGGCCAAGTCCAGGAACTCCTCGTCGTGGGCTGCATCGATGCTGGACTGGCTGACCCAGCGAATGCCCAGGGGGGCCAGATCTCGAAAAAAGGCCTTGGCCTCGGCCCGGTTCGAGGTGATGTTGTCGTCCACAAAGAAAAAGAGTTTGCGTCTTCCAGACTCCTTCAGGCGCTTCAGTTCGGCCAAGACTGTCTCGTTGGGTCGCCGGGTCTGGGTGCGGCTGAAGACCGTTTGTACCGCGCAGAACTCGCATTTGAAGTGACAGCCTCGACCCACCTCCACCAGCCCGATTGGGAGATACCGTTTGTTCTCAAAGATGCTGCGGTCTGGGGTGGCTCGCTCCAGGGAGGGGCGAGACCCTGCGGTGTAGCGCTTCTTGGGGGTGCCGTGCCGGTAGTCGTCAATCAGCTCGGACCAGATGTCCTCAGCCTCCCCCACAATGACGGATTCGGCGTATTGTTCCACCTCGCCCGGAAGCAGGGATGCATGAAAGCCCCCCATGACCACAGGGATCCCCCGGCGCCTGTACTCTGAGGCGATCTGGTAGCTGCGCTTTGCGGTGTAGGTCTCAATGGACAGAGCCACGAGATCCGTGCGCTCATCGAAAGGGATCTTCTCCAAACGATCGTCGTAGAATTTCACCTCCACATCCGACGGAGTGAGGCCTGCGATCAAGGCGGGGGGAAGGGGCTCCATTTGCCAGGTCTTGATGTATATTTCCCCCGGCCGGCGGCCGATGCAGGGATGAATCAAGGTCAGGCGAAAGGGTCGACTCATGCGGTCTTCCGTTGGATTCCCTGGCCGGGGAACCAGTCGCAGTTGTAGTGGGTGTCCAGGTGTTGAGCGTAAAAGCGGTAGCCCAGGTTGGAGGCGATTGCTACGAAGGGGCGCGTACGGGAGCCGCAGAGTCTCTTGGTGATCGCGGCCCAGGAATAGGTCTTCTTCCAGGCGGCCTCGTGGCCAGCTTGCAGCTGCTCTACGGTCATGCCCTTCGGTTGAAAGACAACGTGCTGCCCGTCGTACAAGTCCCAGTCCCGGGTGAGGATGCGGTCCTCGCTCTCCAGGCGGTGGTAGAGAGCGGTGCCGGGAAAGGGGGTCACGATGGCATACCGCGGGAGATCCACGCAGGCATCGATTGCGAATTTTGCGGTGTTCTCAAAGACAGTGGGGGTATCGTCGTCCAAGCCGAACACAAAAGTACCCATCAATGCGATGTTGTGGTCGTGGAGGGCCCGTACCAGGTCGTGGTAGTTCTCTGGATTGTTGAAGGGCTTGCGGCTCTCGGTCAGGGCGGCCTCTGAGATGGATTCCAGCCCGATGAGCACGCCGCTGCAGCCACTTCGTGCGGCCAGGGAGAGCAGGTCAGTGTCGCGGGTCAGCAGCGTCGTCGAGAGACCGAACCAGCCGACATTGAGTGGAATCAGCGCCTCGAAGAGACGGGCTGCGTAGGACCTGTCTGCAATGAGGTTCAGGTCCAAGAATATCAGGCGACGGCTTCCCCGGACGCGAATCTCCTCTACCACGTCCTCTACCGGGCGCTGGATGGGCGTTCGCCCCCAGGCGGCGGGCACCACGCAGAAATCACAGTCGTGAATGCAGCCCCGGGTGGCTTCATAGGTGTGAAGGGTGGAGTAGCTGCCCTTTCGCACGAGATCGAGGCGCGGGACCGGCAGGCCGGAGAGGTCCAGGCGGGGCCCCTGGTCGTACCGTTCGGCCAGATCGTTGTTGGCGAAGTCTCGCAGGAGCTTGGGCCAGGTCTGCTCCGCATACCCCACCACCAGGGTGTCTCCATGGGGGGCTGCATCTTCCGGGGCCAGGGTGACGTGGGGCCCTCCCAGGACCACGGGGATCCCCCGCTCTCTCAAGGGGGCTGCCAGTGCGTAGGCTCGCTTTGCGCAGCCCGTGATCACCGTCATGCCTACAAGGTCCACATCCAGGTCTTCTGGGATGTCCTCGATGCCCTCGTCGAAGATTGTGACTTCCGCGTTGAGATCGTCGGGGACAAGCGCCGCAAGGTGGGTCAGCGTGAGGGGGGCGTAGCGCAGGGATCGCTTGAAAATGCCACCCCGGTGTCGATACAGCGGGCCCTTTGGCGAGAGCAGGGCAATGCGCATGAACAGCACCTCGGTAGGCGCTCCATTATGCCCTAATCCATCCGCCAAATCGCATGCTCCACTGTCCGCGTGCCTTCTGTGACGGTTTGCTATAGAGTAATCGTCCACGGAGGCACACATGCTGTTCGAAATCACCCGCGGTGATGAGACAATTCGCGTTCCCGGAAACAACTGGCTCGAGGCCCTTGGCGGTCACCTCGGCGACTTCGGGCTGGACCAGTCGGTTCTCGGGCGCCTGGTGGTGGATGTGGGGGGCGATGGGGTGGTCCAGGTCAAGGACCCGGTCAGCGGCAGTCGTTTTCGGTTGACGCCTTTGGAGAGTGTCAGCGACGTAGGCATGGGTCATGGGGCTTACGAACACTCGGCGGGTGCAGCAGCGCAAGCACCGTCGGGTGGGGGTGCGGGCGATGGCCAGCGTTCAGCAGCCACGGTGCCTCCTCCCCCGGCAGTGGCCGAGGCGGACCGCCCGGAAGACCTTGTGGACGAGCTTTTTGATGCTTGCTTCGACATTGCGTCCGCTGCAGACGTGGGCATGGCCAGCACCCACGCAATCGCCATTCTGCGCAACCGCATCTCCTGTGAGTCGGCGGCGGTTCTCTACGCAGGTCCGAACGACACTGAAATGCGTTTTGAGGCGGTGCAGGGTCCCAAGTCTGAAGAGCTTCGAGGCCGCATGATTCCCTGCGACTCTGGAATTGCAGGCTTTGTGCATCAGTATGGGGTGGGGCTCCTGGTCGGTGATGCCGGCAAGGACGAGCGCCACGACAAGAGCATGGACCAGGCCACGGGCTACACCACCGGGTCCATGTTGGCTGTGGCCATCCGAGACGGCAGCGGACAGACCTATGGCGCCCTGGAGCTGTTGAATCCGAAGACTTCTTTTCGGGAGTGGCACCTGGAGGCGGCCCAAGTGGTGGCCGGCGCCCTCGCAGACTTCATGTCCTACCGGTATTAGTAGGGTCCCCACTCGGGGGAGCGGTCGCTGCGCGGCCTTGGCCGCAGCCGGCGCCGGTCGGGCCCGCGAGCCCTTGAAATGACGATGCCATGTCGGCGGGCTCGCAAACCCGACCGGCTTGGCTGGGGCTGTCGGCCGCTTGGACCGCTCCCCCGAGTGGGGACCCGGGGGCATCCTTCCTGGATGGAGCGCTCCCGGCGGGGGCTTGGCGGCAGCCGGCGCCGGTCGGGCCCGCGAGCCCTTGAAATGACGATGCCATGTCGGCG
>CAZRYF010000048.1:0-14597 GCA_964604165.1 uncultured Enterobacterales bacterium | reverse complement strand
GACCGGCTTGGCTGGGGCTGTCGGCCGCTTGGACCGCTCCCCCGAGTGGGGACCCTTGTCGCAGACTGCGACCCGCTGGTTATGCCGCCCCAGGCGAGGTGGGCTTCCGCGAGGCGGCCTTGTCGGCAAGTGGCTGCCACCAGCTGGGCACCGGCAGGGGCGGGGCTTGCAGGGGTGGATAGTTCTCAACGGGACCCGAAGTGCTTTCGTGGTGCAGGGCGAATTGCACGCCCCCCGGTGCGATGCCCTCCGGCAGTCTGCCACCGCCGTACAAGGCGTCGCCCCACAACGCCAATCCCACGCTCGCCGCGTGGACGCGGATCTGGTGCATCACACCGGTGGTGATGGTGGCCTCCCAAAGGGGGCCGTCGATCTGCGCGAACCGGGTGTCCGCGGGGTACCATTTTCCCCGGTGGGGTGTGTTCTTGCCCCGCTGCACAACCATGGACCGGCGCTTGGTCTTGTGGTGGGCGATGGGGGTGGTCACGTGGTGTTCGGACCACGCGGGTGTGTGTTTGGCGAGAAACCGGTAGGTCTTCGTGAGTCGAGATCCAGAAAAGGAGGCTCGCAATGCCGCGAGGGAGTCCGCGTTATCGGCCACCAACAAGACCCCAGAGGTAGACACATCCAATCGGTGGGCGATGCCCCCGGCAAAGCCTTCGGGGAACCCCCCGGATCGCCAGGGTGCCCTCTCCAGCAGCCACCGAAGCACGCACGCCCCATGGGGATTCCCATGGGGCGTGAATGCCGGGACGCCGGGTGGCTTGGCCACCCAGGTCCAGGGTTCATCTCTGTGGTGGATGCGAGGATGCATCCGGGAAACCGCTGTTACCAGCGATCGCCGCCGCCACCGCCACGGTAGCCACCGCCGCCGCCGCCGCCGCGGTAACCACCGCCACCGCCGCCACCGCCGCCGCCGCCGCCACGGGGACGCTTCTCTTGCGCCTCGTTGACACGGATGGTGCGCCCGTCAAGGTTCTGGCCGTCCATGCTGGAGATGGCCTCCTGCGCGGACGCATCGTCCTCAAAGGTCACGAAACCAAAACCGCGGGAGCGGCCGGTATCGCGCTCGAGGATGACCTTGGCCTCCACGACGTTTCCAAAAGACTCGAAGGCAGCCTTGAGGCTGTCATCGTTGGTGGCCCATGCAAGCGAGCCGACAAACAACTTGTTTCCCATTTTTCTCTATCTCTTTCTCTTACTCAAAATGCCCTGGTTCAAAGAGCCAACCTACGCTGGATCCCTCGGGCAAGCGGCGTGTAACCGGTTTTTTCGGAGTGGCGAGCATTCCAACAGAAAAAAAACCATGTGAAACCAGTGGGATGGGCAAAGAAGAAGGGCGGCGAGGTGGCGATTCGGGAACCCCGGGGGGATTCCCGGACCCAAGCTTTCGCCACCCACGCCGCCCAGGGGGTCGGTGTATTTCAGACCCTTGCTACCAGTTGACGCCCACCGTGGCGAAGCCGCGCCAGTGGTTGCGATCTGGGTCGGTGTCGGGAATCCAGGCGATGTCGATGGGCAGATTGAAGCGCCCTGCATCTACGGAGTAGCCCATGGAGGCGATCATATGGACCAGGTCGCCGGTGGTGGACAGGGGGGACACGTGCATGCCTGCGCTGGCCCGAAAGGTCTGGTTGAACTCGGCGCCAATCAAGAAATTCCCCGTGGGAATGAAGAGTCCCTGGTTCATCCCGGAGACTGCCAGCACCTCAGCAAAGATGATGTCGACGGCTTCCCCGCCGATCAGGCGCTGGTTCACCTCGTAGCCCAGCACAAACAGGCTGGGGGTGGTCAGGGTCTCTGTTTCATCGGCCTTGACGTTGATGAAGCCGTACCCCATGCGGAAGCCGTGGGAGTGTTCCATGACGGCAACTTCCGAGTAGGGACCGGAGCTGTCAGGGGAGTCCGACTCCTGGACGGTCTGTGCCTGCGCAGCGCTGCCTGCGAACAGGGTGGTGAGGAGGGAAAGGGCGACGGTGATGTTTCGGAGTTGCATTGGGTTGCTCCTTGTTTGGGTACGGTTGTAAGAAGGGCAAGTGGTGTGCCACATCCATAAACACATGAAATTATTGGATCTGGAGGGTGTTGTTGGTGGTGGGAGTCATCAGTCGGTGACGGTCTGCGTGGCGTGTGTAAACGATGGGGGACATCTCAACATGCACGTCGACGGCTCAACAGGCGAAAGAGGCCTGGAAGCCAACGAAAGAGAGGGACTCCCCAGGTCTCGGTGCCTCCAATGAGGGCCTCGGGGCGGCGTTTTGCAATTGCCCTGGCCATCTCCCCGGCGAAGAGATCTGGCGCCATTCCCTCCAGTTGCTCCTGGGAATGCATTCCGTGGGGTTGGCCGTCTGCCGTCAGCGCGTGCAGGCTGATCTCCGTGGCCACAAATCCGGGACTGATCAGGGTGACCGAAACGTTCTCTTTGTGGACCTCTGCCCGCAGGCATTCGAAATACCCGTGCAGAGCGTGCTTGGAGGCCGCGTAGCCCGAGCGCATCGGAATGCCAATTCTGCCCAGGACGCTTGTGATCACTACGACTTGGCCGCCACCATTCTTTGCCATGGAAGGCACAACCGCCCCATTCAGGGCCACCGTGCCCAGGGTGTTGACCTCCAGGAGTTGCCGCACAACTCGCAGCTTCGTGCCCAATGCGAGGGAGCGCTGACTTATTCCTGCGCCGTGGACCAGGATGTCTACCGGCCCGCTATTCAGGACGTTCCGGGCCGCTGCATCCAGGCGTGCCGGGTCGGCCAGATCCAGCGGCACGACTCGGTGACGCTCCGGGTGGGCGCAGTCGGTTCTCACCTGGTCGAGTCTGTCTGTCCGCCGAGCGGACAAGACCAGATGTGCTCCACGGGAGGCCAGCTCGCGGCAGAGGGCAGCGCCTATTCCAGACGATGCGCCTGTGATCCAGACAGTCTTGCCGTCGAAATGGGATTGGACTCTGCTGCTTGGGAAGAACCACATGAGACGCTCCTTGGGTCTCGTGCGGACATTGCATGGTTCGTTCCACTCCTTCAAATATTTGAAATTACGAAAGTCACCTTGCGTCAGCGCCTAGAGTGTCCTCACCTGGCTACAGGTACGGCAGGCGTGTGTAAACTGTGGGTGACACATCTCTGCGGTCCTGTGGTTAAATGGCCGGAATCGGGGAGGCTTGATGTCGTTTTGGAGCAGTGGTGTGGCGGGGGCGGTCTTGTTCGTGCTGGCGTGCCTGGGAGGGGCGACCTTCTTGCGGAGTCGTGTCGATGCGTTGCAGCGCCTGGGCATTCCGGATTGCATTGTGGCGGGCGTGATCGCGCTCGGGGTGGGCCCGGGGGGACTTGGCTGGGTGTCCATTGACACGGCCGTCCTTGAATCAGGCGTGTACCACGGCCTGGCGTTGATCTTCATTACCGTGGGCCTTCAGCGGCCCCCGGCGGGACGCGCTGGCGGCGGCGGTCAATCCATGGCCTTTGCCATTCCCTTCCTGGCCGTCCTGCAGGGGTTCCTGGGGCTGCTCCTGGTGCTGGGAATCTCGGCGGCCCAGGGGAGCCCGCTGCATCCTGGCTTTGGTCTGCTGCTGCCCCTGGGTTTCAACCAGGGACCGGGCCAGGCTCTGTCCATGGGAAGTGCCTGGGAGGCCTCGGGGCTGGTGGACGGATCCCAGATTGGCTTGATCGTGGCAGCCATTGGTTTCTTGTGGGCGGTGGTGGCGGGGGTGCCTCTTGTGGCGTGGGGCCGGCGGCACGGACTCCTGGAGGATGCAGGCCACTCCGGCACCGTGGTGCACGGAGCGGAACCCGCCCAGGGCAGCCAGCCTCTGCCCGATCCGGAAGGGGGGGCGGTGGCACCGTTGACCCTGCACCTCGTGTACGTAGGTGGGGTGTACCTGGCTACGTTTGCGATTGTCGCGGGCTTGGCCCAGGTCCTTGCCGCCAAGCCACAGCTGGCTGCCATGATCTGGGGCTTTCATTTCCTCATCGGGGTGGGGCTCGCGTTGGGGCTTCGGGTGGCGGTGACGCGGTTGGGTTCCGGCTCGGGGCTGCCCCTGCACGATGGGCTGCTGGGCCGCATGTCCGCTGTGATGGTGGATTTTGTGACCTGTGCCGCCCTGGGAGCAGTGCAGATCGGCGTGCTGCGAGCCAACCTGCTGCCGATTCTCCTGATCACAACGGTGGGCGGCGGCGTGACCCTCTTGGCCACCTTGTGGTTGGCCAGGCGAGCGTTTCCCGAGGCGCCCTTTGAACACGCGGTGGTGCTCTTTGGAATGGCCACCGGGACGCTGCCCATGGGGCTGGCGCTTCTTCGACAGATTGACCCCCGCCTGGAGGGGCCCGCCCCGGCGAGTGCTGTGTTGGGGGCGGTGGGTGCCCTGGTATTCAGCGTTCCGTTGCTCCTGGTGGTGCTGCCGATCCCCGTCGGGGCCTGGCCCGGGGGTTTCCCCTCCGCGGTCTGGCTGGCGGTGGGGATTCTCGTGGTCTACATGGCAGCACTGCTGGTGGGTTGGCGGACTCTTGGCCCTCTTCGCTTTGATCGACCCTGGTCGAAACTCAGGCCCCGGGAGGCATCATGACCACCCCATTGCCCCCGGCCATCGAAAAGGTCGCGGCCCTCGATGCTGCCGTCGCCCGGGAACTAGAGTTGACGTTCGCCCGGCTGCTCCTGGCAGGGGATGCCATGGTCTGGGCCCAGGGTCTGGTGCCGGACCTCCTGGCTGCCTCGGGCCCATCCGCCCGCTTGAACGTGGTCGTGGAACAGGCCCGCTCCCTGTCCCAGGTGCCGGGGGTCTGGGCCGTGATTTGGGATGGAGACCTGGAGGGAAATGAGGTGAGCTACTCCGCGGTGGCGGGGGACGGATCTACGGTGCCATCCCCCACGGAATTCTCCTCCACGATCCTGGTGGAGGTGGTCCGGAGCGGCCGGCCAGCCTGGACGGATGATGCCCAGTCGGATGCTCGCTTTGCCTCCGCTGAAAGTGTGCAGGCCTATGGGCTTCGCAGTGTGGCTTGCGTGCCCATTGGCAGACAGGGGGCGCTCTACCTGCATGATCCGAAGGAACCTGGGAGGTTTGGACCAGGGACCCGTGCCCGTCTCACGGCACTGTGTTCCCTGGCGGCCCACTTCGTGGCGCCGGTGCCCCCCCCCCCGACTGTGCCGCGCCCCGAGATTCCAGGTCTCGTGGGGCAGGCGCCCAACATGGGGGAGCTGGCCCGAAGCCTCCAGGCCTTTGCAGCCATGCCATGGCCCGTGTTGATTCTCGGGGAGACCGGCACCGGCAAAGAAGTTGTGGCCCGGGCGGTGCATGACCTCTCGAGCTTTCGCGGAGGAGAGTTCGTGGCGGTCAATTGCGGCGCAATCCCTGGAGATCTGGCGGAGAGCATGCTGTTTGGACACGAACGAGGGGCCTTTACGGGGGCCAACGCCTCCAAAGACGGGCTGGTCTTCCGGGCCCGGCGAGGGACGCTTTTTCTGGACGAGGTGGGGGAGCTGGAGCCGCGTCTCCAGGTGAAGCTGCTGCGCCTCTTGCAGGAAGGGACCTATGAGAAGGTGGGGGGCGATCACGCTCTGCAGTTCAAGGGCCGCATCGTGGCGGCGACTCATCGCAAGCTCGACTCGGATCGAGGAGACTTTCGGGAGGACCTCTACTACCGCCTTGCCGCTTGCGTGCTCCGGGTACCTCCCTTGCGAGAGAGGCTGGAGGATGTGCCGGCGCTGGCAGAGCATCTCCTGAAACGCGCACTTGCATCCCTTCCCCGGGCCCCCGCCGTGGCCTTCAGCCCCTCCACCCTCGCGTTGTTGGCTGCCCGCCCCTGGCCAGGAAACGTGCGAGAGCTGGAGAACGCCATTCGCGGGGCTCTGGCCCACTGTGTGGGCGCGGGGGGCACCGAGCTTCTGCCGCACCACTTCCCAGCCCGGGGTCTATCGGGGGGCGGCGAAACGGAACCCACTGGCCTGGCCGAAGCCACGGATCGCTTTCAACAACAACGTGTGCGGGCGGCGCTGGCTGCTTGTGACGGAAACCGCTCCCAGGCGGCCAAGATGCTGGGGGTTTCTCGCCAGTGGCTGCACCGCCTGCTCCAGCGCTGGGAGTCGAGCAATGAGTGAATTTGAAAAGCTGATCGAGTCTATGGTGCCCGGTCTTGGGCACCTGGATGTGCGAGATGCCGACTCTCCTGACTTTCCGGTGGGGATGGACTTGAAGCCCCTGGAGGTGCTGGGACGCGGCGGGACAGGCTGGGTCTACCGGGCGGAGGACGCCACCCTCTGCCGGACGGTGGCGGTGAAGGTGAGCCGGCCGGACGGCGGGGAAGCCGCCCGGGAGTCCATTCGGCGGGAGGCACAGGTCACAGCCGCCTTGGAGTGTCCGGGCGTGCTGCCGGTACACCGGGTGGTGGAGTCCGGTGGGCGGGTCTGCGTGGTGTTCCAATTGGCGCCTGAGCAGACGCTCGCCGATGTGGATTCAGCCTCCCTGACCCAGGAGCAGAAGGGGGCGCTCCTCCACGCGATCGTTCGCACCCTGGTGCGTGCCCACGACATCGGGGTGCGCCACGGGGATCTGCACCCGCGAAACGTGGCGGTGGGGTCGCTGGGGGAGGCCTATGTCATGGACTGGGGTGGCGTCTGGGGCGTGGAGGGAAGCTTCACGGGCCATCCGGGCTACGCGGCGCCGGAGTTGTTGCGGGGGGGATCTCCCACGCCCGCCTCGGATGTCTTCTCCTGGGGGGCGGTGGCCTGGGAGCTGCTTTGCGGTGGACCTCTGCGACGCCTCGAGACGGACGAGGCCCTGGGAGAGGCCATCGCCAGGTGGAGAGACGCGCCGCTGCCTCCACTGGGGGAGGGGGTTGCACCAGAGCTGGGGGCCTTGCTGGTTTCCTGTCTGGGGGCTGACCCCTCCGGGCGGCCGTCGTCGCAGGAGGTCGAAGGCCGCCTCAACGCGGTGTTGACCGGCCGCTCCGAGCGGGCTCGCCGCATGGAGGAGTCCCGAGCGTTGGTGGCCCACAGTCAAATGCTTCTGGACGAGTACCGGGACCTCTCCGAGGGATTTCAGGACGAGATGCGGGTGGTGGCGGTCCAACGCACCAAGATCCTGGACGCAGCGCCCTCAGCCCAGAAGAGGCCTCTCTGGGATGCTGAGGATCGGCTGAAGACCTTGATGGTGCAGCAGGAAACCGCCTGGGTGAGCGCGGTGGAGGGGGCGCTGCGGGCCTGGACCCTCGCGCCGGAGAACCAGGAGGCCCGGGGGCTGCTCGCAGAACTTTGGTGGCTTCGGTTTCGGCAGCTGGAGGCTGGAGCGGCCGAGGGGGAGACCCGGGTTGCCCTGGAGTGGGTGCGAAAGTTTGATGATGGACGCTATGCTCGGCTGCTGGAGGGTGGGGGCTCCGTCTCGCTTTCTTGTGGTGGTCTGGCCGGCCGGGTGCGCATCGAGGGATTCAAAGAGCGGGACCGTCGGTTGGAGACCTTTCTGGTTCAGGAGACCGACCTGCCCCTGGACCGGTTTCCCCTGGAGCCCGGCTCCTGGCTGTTGACGGTCACGGCGCCCGGCTTTCAGGACTGTCGCTACCCGGTGTCCTTGCGTCGGAGAGAGCACCACAAGGGGGAGCTCCTTCTGCAGCGCCAGGAAGCGGTGGGGGATGGATGGATCTACATGCCGGCGGGGGCGTTCCACATGGGCGGCGACCCCATTGCGCGCCAGGTGATCTGGAAAGCGGGGGGGCGGGGACCCCTGCGGACCTTTCGATCCGGGGGGGACCCCTTGGCCAAGGAGGCGCTCGAGGCCTGCAGTCCCACGGTGCGGGGTTGCCTTGTGATGCGCACCTGCGTGCGGTCGGGGGACTACCTCACCTTTCTGAACAGCCTTGGGGAAGATGCGGCCCCCCACGTGCCGGGAGAAGCAGGCCTGTACGGAGACTTTCGCCCGTACTGGACAAAGCGAGCGGGCGCATGGGCTCTCCCGGCGGACTGGAATCCCAGCTGGCCTGTGGTGGCGGTAAACATCGAGGATGCCATCGCCTATTCGGCCTGGCTCTCCTCGAAGCTGGACCGCCAGTGCCGTCTGCCCACAGAAGAAGAGTGGGAAAAGGCGGCCCGGGGCGTGGACGGTCGCGCGTTTCCCTGGGGGCCCGCCTTTGACCCCACCTTTGCCCACATGCGGCGCTCCCGTACAGGAGCACCGACACTCTGGCCCGTCGGGCAGTACCCGGTGGATTGTTCGGTCTACGGCTGCATGGACATGGCCGGTGGCGTGCGAGAGTGGACCGCCTCGGCCTTTTCAGAAGGACAGGTCGTGGTGCGCGGAGGCGGGTGGAACGATGACATGGACGAGCTTCGATGTGCAGGGCGCCGGGGGTTGCCGCCCTACTTCCGCTCCAGCAGTGTCGGGTTTCGCCTGGTGAGTGTGCTGCCTGCAACTACAAGTCGTTGAGAATCTCCCCGAGTTGATCTTCGGTCAGGGCCTCGTTGTACAGGCGGAAGTCGTCGATCACGCCCCCCCAGCTCTCCTGCCAGTCGCTTCCGAAGCTGCTGTTGCCAATGCGGGTGATGGGCAGCCGGAGGGCCACCGAGAGGGTGTCCTCGATGGTGCCGTTCAAGGCAATGGAGGTGCGATCGTTGCAGTCGACAATTACCCCCAGGTGGTGCCAGCCGGGGGAGAGGGTTCGGAAATCGATGTCGGAGCGGGTCTCTCCTCCGGCGCCGTTGACCACCGGGTGAAAGGCGTTCACGGTGAAGTGCTGCATGTCCGCAGTCGCGCCAAGGAGCACCCGGGCGTCATCCCATCTCTCCTGGTCGCCCACGTGAAACCACGTGGCCAGTGTCCAGGCGCAGTCCGAAGGAATCGTCACATCCTCCACAGACAGCTCGTCCGCCCGATCCAACCGAAACTCCAGGCCGCCCCCTGTGAGGCCATCTACGGCCTGGGGAGTGCCAGCGGCAATGGACACCTCTCCTTCTCCCGTGGAGTCTTCCAGCCAGCCGGGGGAGTCGTCGAACTGGAGCCACAGGGAGGGCGCAGGCAGGGACGAGTCGGTGTCATGGGTGTCGCCGGTGTCGTGGGTGTCGATCGGGTCCTTTTCGTCAGAAAAAGGGATGTTGCAGGCGGTGAACAGCAGAAAGAGAGGTGCGAGAGTGCGGGGCATGACCGAGGTCCTTGCTTGGGGATGCCTCCTGGGAGTGCAGAGGGCGTGCCAGCGTGGAATTCCCTTCGACTGCGTCTCTTGAGGGGGGAGAAGAGGAGCAGTGTCGAGGGTTGATGACGTTACGTCCACGATCGGTGACACCTGTGCGTCCCCTGGTCGTGGCCTCCCAGTTTCTTCGATGCCCGGTCATTTTCTGGCGCCCACGCAGGTGAGACTGGTTCCATGGAATGGTTTGACTCCCTGGTGAAATTGGTCTTCGGGGTTTCCCTGCCCCTGGCGTTGGGGGTGCTTCTTCTGCCCTGGAGGCGGGTAAGCTCAGGAGATGAATACCCGGATCCTCCTGGCCCTGGTCTCAGCCCTGGTGTTGGCGATGCTGCTGCCCCTGGTTCTTTGCGGGACGGAGCCCACCCCCGAGGAAGCGGTGCGCACGGTGATTCGTCGCACGGCCGAGGCGTGCGAGGAGCGCCGGCTGGGCGACGCCATGGAGGGAATCTCGGAAAGGTACAGGGACCAGGACGGCCTGGACAAGCAGCTGCTCTTCGGCCTCCTGTTTCGGGAATTCGCCCGAGACGGGAGGTTGGGGGTGGTTCTGGGCCCCATTCAAGTGGAGGTGGCTAAAGAGAGAGCCCGCGCCAGCTTTGTGGCGGCCTTTGGGGAGTCCGCGGGCTTGTTGTCTCTGCCGGAAGAAGCAGATGCTCTGCAGTTTGAGCTGGACCTCGCCCTGGAAGAGGGCGACTGGCGGATCACCTGGCACAGCCGCGTGCCTGTTTTTGGCGGCTAGAAGGGGCCCTCCGCCCCGGCTGTGGTTGTCGCCACCGAACCCCGCTCGTGGGGGTTGAAGTCAATCGGGGTGGGCCCCACCCAGAGGTACTCGTACTCGGCGCCGGGGGATCCTGACGACGCAAAGGTGGAAAGGCCCGCGCCAGCTGCGGGGGTGGCTCTTGCGGCGGAGCCGCGCCAGGTGCCATTGAGGTAGTAGTGGGACTCGGCCCCATCATGGTAGAGCCCGATCCGGTTCGGTTCCGCTGCATCCAGCAGGTTCCCCAAGGCCGCCACGTAGCCTCCCTGGTAGTGGTTGGACGGTGGCGTGGAGTGGTAGACAATGGCCTCCTGGCCGCTGCGGTGTCCTGCTCCGTCGTAGTCATTGCAGGCCACCGCGGTGACAAAGCTGCCGTCCGACTCGCGGATCATCGGGCCGATGGAGTCGTTGTCGTAGATCCATCCTTGAATCTCCACGTAGATCTCTGGATCCACCGCCAGGGACTGCACCTGGAGGAAGTAGTCGATGTTGGTGTTGTCCGTTCCAAGCAGCCCGTTCGCTGTGTCCCAGGTGAAGCTGGGCGTGTTCCAATTCGGATCGTAGTGGGTGTCGTAGTCCCCCGAGGTGTCGGCCTCGAACTCATCGAAGTGCCAGGCCAGGGACTTGCGTTCCGTGTCCGGGTTTCCGTAGGCAAGGGTCAGGTCCACCGTACCGTTGCCCGGCACCTCGGGCAGCACCAACCACACGCTCGTGGTGGCGGTGTCAAAGGTGGCGGTGTCAAACCAGTAGTCCCGAAGGGGGCCGCCCTGGGTGAAGATCCGCAGGTCTGCGCCATTGGACTGCAGCCTTCCGTCGGCGACCATCTGGGCGGTGTCCAGGAGGAGCTCCACCTGCTGGTCGTACAAGTTGTCTCCAGTGGCGTTGGTGACCGTGAGGTCTGCCCGGTAGCTCCAGCCCCCGCCCACGGTGCCGTAGTCGCAGGTCTCCTGGTACCCGCCGCTTCCGTTGTCGATCCAGTAGTCGCCGGACCCCGTGGGGGTTCCGTCCTCCAGGACGTTCAAGCAGCTGGTGCCCGGGCAGGCGGCACCGCTTCCCGTCAGAAGCTCGTCTATGTCGCCGTCGCAGTCGTTGTCGGTGGCATCGCAGGTCTCGGTGGCGCCGGGGTAGCTCCCTGCATCTACGTCGTTGCAATCGGTGCTGTCCGCGCCGTAGCCGCTGGGGGCTGAGCAGGCCAGGGTGGTGATGGCCCCGCCGTATCCGTCCCCGTCGTAGTCCAGGTACCAGGTGGAGGCGTCGGATGAGTCGTCCTCGTTCACCGCGCCGTCGCAGTCATGATCGGTGCCGTCGCAGGCCTCGGGAGCCCCCGGGTACACGGTGGCGTCGCTGTCGTCGCAGTCGCTCGTGTCCGTGCCGAATCCAGGGGGCTGATTGCAGGCGTCGCTTGTGTTTGTGGGGTCTCCATACCCGTCCCCGTCTGTGTCGGCGTACCAGGTGGGTTCATCGATGGCGCCCGCCTCGTCCACGTCTCCATCGCAGTCGTTGTCGTCTCCATCGCACAGCTCGTAGGCGCCGGGAAAGGTCCCCGGGTTCAGGTCGTCGCAGTCGCTGGAGTCGCTGCCGTAGCTTGTGGGGGCGGCGCAGGCGAGGGTGGAGGAGCTGCCGCCGTATCCGTCCCCGTCGTAGTCCAGGTACCAGGTGGGGGCATCGACCGAGTCCTCCTCGTATGTCGCGCCGTCGCAGTCGTGGTCCGTGCCATCGCAGTACTCCGGCGCACCCGGGTAGACCGAGGCGCTCGTGTCGTCACAGTCCGTGTCGTCGGCGATGTAGCCGGTGGGCGGCACGCAGGCGGTGGCCCGGTTGGCGGTGTCTCCGTACCCGTCCCCGTCTGTGTCTCCGTACCAGGTCAGCGCCCCGGTGGCGTCGTCCTCGTCCACGGTCCCGTCGCAGTCGTTGTCCGCCCCGTCACAGATCTCCGTGGCCCCCGGGTGGATTGCGACCGCCGAGTCATCGCAGTCGGTGGCATCGGCCACGGCGCCGGAAGGCTGGGCACAGGCCTGGGTCGACACCGTGGGGTCTCCGTGGCCGTCCTGGTCAAAATCCAGGAACCAGGTGTCGCCGTCCACCGGGTCCTCATCCACCTCCCCATCGCAGTCGTTGTCGGCCCCGTCGCAGACTTCTTCTGCCCCCGGGAAGGTGGTCGGGTCTGCGTCGTCGCAGTCGTCTGTTTCCAGGAACCCGTCTCCATCGGCGTCCACGGGGGCGTCGCCCGTGTCATCCAGCCCGGTCTCCTCGTCACCTGTGTCGCCCGAATCGCCTGTGTCCAGAGCGGTTTCCATCCCACCGTCGCCCGTGTCGTTCACCACGCCGGTGTCGAGCTTGTACTCGGAGTCACGGCACGCGACCATGAACAGGGCCAACCACCAAATCCTCATGGGCCTCTCCTCGTCCTAGGACAGGCATGGTAGCGTGGGCAGGCGATGTCTGTCGGGTCTCCGACGGGGAGGGTGCATGTTGTGGCGCTGGGTTGGCTTGCGAAATTCGCGGGTTTTCGGTGCGGCCCCTTTCAATGGAGGAGTCGATCTGCACCGAGGTCGACTCGAGCACAGGGGGGGGCCAGGTGGGAGACTGTGATCCCATAAAGTCGCTGGAGGCTTTTGCCTGCGTGGGGAGAGACAGTCCACAGACCTACTCGCTGTCTGGGGGAGCGCCTCCGGACCTGCCGCGAACGGCGACCGCCCAGGGGCAGGGGCTTCTCGGAGACGGAAACGATGAGGTCCTCACCTGATGTCTGTCACTCTTGGCAGCTGACTTCGGACGTCAGCTTCTGCCGACAAGCTCCGCCCGCACCCTGCGGGCGCCCTCCACCAGCGAGCGCAGCTTCTGCACGGCACAGACCCGGGGGAGCTGCTTCATCCCGCAGTCCGTGGTGACCCACACCCGCTCGGCGGGCACGTGCTCCAGCACGGCGCGAATACGCTGTGCGACTTGCTGTGGGGGTTCGATTTCCAGGGTGCGCACATCGATCACCCCGACCGCCACGGACTTGTTCTCCGGGAGGTTCGCCAGGAGCGCCGCGTCCCGCATGTCCCGGCAGGCAAAGTCCAGGACGTACTGGTCCACGGGCGCTTCGAAATACCGGTGGAGAATCGACTCGTAGCCGCCGGCGGTCATGCCCTCGACCTTGTTGCCCCAGGCGTTCCCCAGGCAGAAGTGCCAGGAGGTGTGGACGCCCTCGGGGATGTCCGAGAGCGTCTGGGTCACCACGTCGAGCACCCACTGGAAGTCCTGCTCCCCTGAGAGGTTGGGCATCCACGCGCCCAGGTCCTCCAGCTGGATGTGCCGGCATCCCGCCTCGATCAGCTCGGCGATCTCCTCCTTGAAGACCTCCGCCAGGGCGTAGGAGAGCGCGTACCGATCCTGGATCGGTCCGCCGTGGAAGTGGGCCAGTGTGGAGAGCTGCACCGGGCCCGCCCCAACACAGGCCTTGATGGGCCGGTCCGTGTTCTTCTGGGCCAGGGTGTACAGGGTGGCCATGCGAATGGGCCCGCGCTCGATGGGGCCCACGACCCGCACGCCGCCGGCCTCATCCAGGGCCCAGGTGTCCCGCCCCTTTGCCTTTGCAGCCGCCGGGTGGGGGACCTTCTCCGGGGAGAACCCGCCGATTCGCTCGAGCCAGTACCAGAGAAAGGAGCCGATGCCCATGGCGTAGTCGTCGAACCACATCTGGCCGTCGGCCAGGATGTCGAGTCCGGCCTGCTCCTGGTCGGCCAGGACCGTTCGCACGGCGTCCTCGAAGGCCTCTTTGTGGTGGATGCACTTGAAGGCGTCGAGCACATCCCGGCCCATGAGCTGGTCCCGAAACCAGGCCGGCCTGGGATAAGAGCCCACCATGGTGGTTGGAAGCAACTGCGTGGTCATGGCGACTCCTGTTATGTAATAGGTAACACCTTACACTTTGGTGATTCGATGTCGAGCCTTCTGATTGAGGACAATGCCGGCGTGGTGGTGCTCACCCTGCACCGGCCCCAGGTAAAGAACTGCATTGACGATGCCCTCATGACCGCGCTGGATGCGGCGGTGGGGGGGCTGGCCGCGCGGGAGGACCTGGTGGCGGTGGTGATCACCGGGGCCGGACAGGATGCCTTCTGCGCCGGGGGGGATCTCAAGTGGCTGTCCGCGTTTGATACCCCGGAAGAGGGCCAGGGCATGTCCCGGCGCATGCAGGGCATCCTGCACCGTCTCTCGGCATTGCCGGTTCCGGTCATCGCGGTGCTCAACGGGTACGCGTTCGGAGGAGGCACGGAGATTGCCCTGGCGGCGGATCTGCGCATCATGGAGGCCCACGCCTTTTTCTGCTTCAAGCAGGTGCAGGTGGGGGTGATGACCGGCTGGGGGGGCGGGGCGCGCCTATTGGAGCTTGTGGGCTACGGACGGGCCTTTGACTTGTTGACCACCTGTCCCCGGGTCGGTCCAGACGAGGCGCTGGCCATGGGGCTGGCCAACCGGGAGGCCCCCACGGGACAGGGCCTGGCCGCAGCGCAGGACCTGGCCGACCAGTTGCGTCGGGCCTCCCCCACCTCGGTTCGCGCCACCAAGTCGCTGCTTCAACGGTCCCGTGGAGTGGACCCGGTGGCGGCTTCTGGGATCGAGGCGGATCTCTTCGGCGATGTCTGGATGTCGAGCGAACACAAAGAGGCGCTCGCTGCTTTCGGAGAGAAGCG